>JAFDXE010000029.1 GCA_018268085.1 Bacteroidota bacterium | reverse complement strand
TGCCTGTTTTGATCTTCCCCGTTTGCCATCCGCTGCTTATACTGCTTTACATTTTCCATGTATTGCAATGTGTAGTTGCCAATCATCATAATAAAAGCTGCTGAAACCCAAATCCAGTAACCTACCTTAAGATGCGTGATGGGATGTTTACCACCGGCTTCATTATCCGGTACTTCATTGAACATAAGGAAGGAAAGAGTGAACAAAAAAGCAAGCATAGACAGGAACATCGATACTTTTAATTTCTTTTTTTGTGTGATCCACGACATTATAAGCAGCGGATTAGCCAGCCAGCTTAAAGCCGCACCACCGGAAAAAATACCTGCCCAACCGAGCAATACAACCATTATCGAATCGGCACAACCGGTAGTAGTGCAGTAACATTTTTGGGTTAAGGAAGCAGCAAATAAAACTATGCTGATGGTTTTGAATCGCTTCTGTAATTTTTCGGTTTTGTTCATAAGAGCGTTCCGGGAATTTATTTTACTTCAATCTCATCTGCAAACAACCAGGAAGGATTGCCTGCGCCGGGTTCACCTGTTGCTATAATTCCATTGTTTTTAGCGAGTACTTTAATATAGCGTGTACGTGTTGTCGTTAGTGCAGAATATAACAGGTTTTTTGTTCCTGCTACAATTACCGGTACTTCTATAGGTTGAAAATTAATGCCATCGTTGCTGCTGAAAAAACTAACAGCAGCAGGTTTGTAAATCCAGCTCCCTTTCTGTTCAAATGCATGCAGTACGATTTCGGAGATGGTTTGTTCAGCTCCCAGGTCTATCACCGCTTCCATATCTTTTCCATTAAATCCTAAAAACTGTGCAGAACGCAACATGCCCTTTTCATTCTGTATGCCATCTACCAGCGAAAATGATCCTCCAACGGAATAATTTTTATTGGGTGGGGTTATTAAACGTATGGGCTTTCCTGTTGCCAGGTTGAGGTTAAAATGCTGCCATACCCAGTTACTTACAATTTTATTATCGTTATCGGTTAACGCTGCCCCATAGTTCCCGGTTTTGTCGATCATTACCGGGCCGCTGTATGTTTTCGTTGCATTCATCGTGCTGTCGGTTACATAAATGATATGACCGTCTTGTTTTCTTGCGTCCAGTTTCCAGCCGATTATACCATTGCTTATTTGTGTTACAGAAGGCTGCAGGTCGTAATACGCCGTACTGTAATTGATGCCCTGAAATGCATAACGGTTAAGGATAGCCGGTAATCGTTTTTCAAATTCATTCCAGTTTTTATTTTGCTTCGCCGTCCACAATACTTCTGCCACGGCTGCCAAACGCGGAAACAACATGTACTCCAGTTTTTTTTCATTGTCGAGGTATTCCGACCACATATTTCCCTGTGCGCCCATGATATATTTTGCCTGTTGTACCGTTAATTCCTTTGGTACCGGATCATAGTTATATACATTTTCAATGGGATTGTACTGGCCTTGTGTTACCGAATCTTCATTGCGTGTTTGCGAATGATTAATGTACAGCGGATTTTCCGGCGTCATGATCACATAATGATTTTGCCTGGCAGCAGCAATGCCACCGGCTTCACCCCGCCAGCTCATGATCACAGCATTCGGCGCCAGGCCTCCTTCCAGGATCTCATCCCAGCCAATTATTTTTTTGCCTTTGCTGTTTACAAATTTTTCTATGCGTTTGGTGAAATAAGATTGCAGTTCATGTTCATCCTTCAGTTGTTCGTCCCTGATTTTTTTCTGGCACACCGGGCAGGTCTTCCAGTTTTCTTTCGGGCACTCATCTCCGCCGATATGGATATAGGGAGCAGGGAATAATTTCATCACTTCATCCAAAACATTTTCAACAAAAGTGTAGGTGCTGTCATTACCTGCGCACAATACATCCGGAGATACACCCCATGTTTCCATCACTTTATAAGGTCCTTTGCTGCAGCCGAGATAAGGGTAGGAGGTAAGTGCTGCCACGGTATGGCCGGGAATATCAATTTCCGGGATCACTGTTATATATCTTTTGGCGGCATACTGTACAATTTCTTTCACCTGTTCCTGGGTATAATAGCCGCAATAAGGTGTGCCGTCATATGTATCACTGCCATACCTGCCCACCAGCGTCTGGTTCCTGCAGCTACCGGTTTCCGTTAGTTTGGGGTATTTTTTGATTTCTATCCGCCATCCCTGGTCATCTGTTAAATGCCAGTGAAACTTATTGATTTTGTGTAGTGCCAGCCAGTCGATGTACTTTTTTACATAGTCTGCCGAAAATATATGTCTTGCTACATCCAGGTGCATGCCCCTGTATTCAAATCGGGGATAATCTTCTATTGATAACTGCGGTATGTTTAATGAGCTGCTTTTTTTAATTGGTAGTAACTGAATCAACGTCTGAATGCCATAAAAAACGCCTTCTTCGTTATCACCTGCTATGTAAATTTCTTTTCCGTTTACCTGCAGGTTATATGCGCCCGGAATATTTTTATCCAATCGTTCATAGTTCAATACAATGGAATTTCCCTTACTATGTTTACCGGAAGTTTTCAATTGAAAACCATAATTTTTTTGCAGGTAATCATTGAAGAAGGCTACTGAATTTTCGAGGTTACTGCCTTCCAGTATAAAAGTTGTTTGGGGAGTTATAGTAAATTCTCCCTTACTCATCTTTACAGAAACCGGCGCAGGCACAATAGTAACCTGTGCATCCAGGTACAAACTGCAACTGATCATTAAAAATAAAATGGAACAACGAAGCAGGGAAGTATTTTTCAATTCAATCATGAAATGCTGATTTAGTATAGTAATCGTAACGGTTCTTCAACACATTTTAATCCAGTAATACAGGTAAAACAATTTTACTTTCATTTTGTGCATCATGGTAGATCCTGATGGTTGCTTTTTGAAAATCATTTTCCGTTGCATCCGGTATTCGTATAAATTTCTGTGGGTTCCTGTCAACAAGCGGGAACCAGCTACTTTGAACCTGTATCATCATTTTATGTCCTTTACGGAATGTATGGGCTACATCATTCAGTTCTAATTGAAGGCTGGTAATTTTGCCGGGTTCGAAGGGTTCCGGTTTTTCATAGCTGTTCCTGAATTTTCCTCTTAGTACTTCAGCCCTAACGAGGCGCTGGTATCCGGCCATCTGGAATCCTTTTGGAGCATTGCGGAAATTGGGCTCATTGTCAGGCAGTACATCAATTAATTTTACTACAAAATCAGCATCGGTACCGGTAATGCTTACACGAAGATCAGCCAGTATGCTTCCGGCAAGGGTTACGTTTTCTGTCAGTACATCTGTTTCATATACCAGTACATCTGGTCTTACGGCAGCAAAGCGCTGGTCTTCCACCATATAATCATTGTTCCTGTAGCCGTAAATGCCATTGGTATAGGGCACTGGTTTGTTCGGATCGCTGAGGTATTCATCAAAGCCATTAACTGATGCATCTTTTTTAAACAGCAGTTGCTGTTTGGCTCCAAGGTACACGGGCACTTTTTGAACGTTTTGCGGCGGCCAGCTTGTATAGGATTTCCATTTGTTGGAACCGGTTTCAAAAACAGTAGCTTCCCCGATATTAAAATTGCCTTTGTCTTTCAGGTAATAATTGAAAAAACCTGTTTCAAGCGAATCCTGGAATGTTTTACTGGTATTACTGCCAAAGTCATAGGATGCAAACTGGTTCCAGTTGCTGCTTTCCCATGCGCCATGCGTCCACGGACCCATTACCAGTCGGTTATTGTTGGCAGGATTCCCGTTTTCAATTGCTTTATACGTTTCCAATGCACCAAACAAGTCTTCCGCATCAAACCATCCACCAACTACTAATGTGGGGATGGCAATATTTTTCAGATGTGGCCGGGTATTTCTTGCTTTCCAGTAATCGTCATACGTGTCGTGCAGCAGGTATTCGTTCCAGATAGTTGTTTTATTGTTGAAATATTTTTCCGACTGGGAATTTTTAACCGGGCCCAATTGCAGGAAGAACTGGTACATGTCTTTGCTGTTCATTTTAAAAACGGAACCATAGTCTTCTGTAGGACCAGTTCTTTCCTTCCCGAAATAATTCATAAAATTGAAATTATCCATTAAAAAGAAAGCGCCCCTGTGGTTAACATCATCTCCAATGAATTCATCGGTAACCGGCGCCTGCGGACTAACAGCTTTAATTGCCGGATGCGCACCAGGCAATGAGGTAACTGCATAAAAACCAGGGTATGAAATTCCATATACTCCTACGCGACCGTTGTTATTGCTGATGTTTTTTAATAGCCAGTCAACCGTATCATAGGTATCACTGCATTCATCCACTTCATTTTTATTTTTTTTGTTGGGGATGATCGGCGTTACTTCAAGGTTGATGCCTTCGCTCCTGTATCTTCCCCTGACATCCTGGTAAACGAAAATATATTTCTCTTTCATCAAAGTTGGATTCGGGCCAATGCGTTTTGAATAATTACTATCGCCGTAGGGAGCCGAAGAATAAGGCGTCCGTTCCATCAGGAAAGGATATTTTTCACTTTTATCTTTGGGGATATAAATTACGGTATAGAGTTTAATACCATCTCTCATGCGGATCATGGTATCTATTTTTGTAAAATTGTCTTTTACGAAGTTGACGTCTGCTTTTTCGGTAACCTGGCAATGAACAGTTAACGTCATCAACACTGTAACTGCAAATAATATTATTCGTTGCATATAAATTGGATCATTTTAAAAGTCTAAATTTAACGAAACAAAATCACTAAACGTTATGGACAGGAACGAGGAGCTGATCAGTAATTTTTATGCAGCGTTTCAGCGGCTGGATGCTGCGGCGATGATCAGTTGTTACAGTGACGATATCATATTTTTTGATCCGGCATTTACTTTATTACAGGGAAAACAGGTACGCTCGATGTGGAAAATGTTGTGTGCAAATGCTAAAGATTTTGAACTGCAGTATAGCAATATTGTGAAACTGGATGATGAATACTATACTTGTGAGTGGATAGCTTCCTATACATTTTCAAAAACGGGAAGACGGGTGATCAACAAAGCAAAAGCATTTATGCGGATAGCCGACGGGAAAATTATAGAGCACAGTGATGGATTTAGTTTGCATAAATGGTGTATGCAGGCGCTAGGGTTCAGCGGATGGTTACTTGGATGGAACCGATGGTTTCAACATCGGATTACGAAAGGAGCGAGGAAGCGGCTGGAGGAGTATATGAAGGCTGAATTATGAATTGTGAATTATGAATGATGAATTATGAATTGTGAATGCAGAATGATTAATTGTGAATACTGAATCATGCATGCTATTCAGGAAACGTTTTAAAACTCAGTTCTCAAGGCTCAAAACTCATAACTAAAAACTAATAACTCATACCTTAAGGCTCAAAGTTGTTCACCGCCAAAACATTTTCTCAAAAAAAATACACTTATGAATATTTCCTTTCTTGATTACATTAACTGGCTGGCAGTTTTCTGCGGAGCGTTGGGATATTTTTTCCTGGGCGCATTGTGGTATTCAAAAATTTTGTTCGCTGCTAAATGGATTGCCTACACGAAAGTTAATGCCGCTGATCCTGCTGCTAAAAAAGGAATGGGCATTATCATGTTGTCATCTTTCGTGCTTATGTTTATCAGCAGTACGGCGATAGCTGTACTAAGATCCAGGCTGGAACTGGAGGGTTGGATGAGTGGTTTAAAATTAGGCCTGCTCGTTGGCGTTTGCATCGGCGCTGCTGCCATAAGCATTTCCTACTTGTATGAAAAAAGGCCTTTGGGTTTGCACCTGATCAATGGTACATATACCATACTGGGAAATGTGATAGCTGGCGTAGTTATCTGCAGTTGGACATAAGGAAGGGCAAATTATGAATGCTGAATTGAATGCCGTAGTAAATAACTCAATTAAAAGCGATCTTCTACAATTCACAATTCATAATTCAGCATTCATCATTCACAATTCATCATTCCACTTTCGTAATCTTAATAATATTCGTTGGTAAATGATGTTCTACAGGCGTACTTCCGGTATTTACCACCACGTCGCCTTGTTTTAAAAATCCTCTTTCTTTCAGGATATTGATCTGGTCGAAAATAATATCATCCAGGCTTTCTTCTTCTGCATAATAAAAGGCACGTACGCCCCAGCTCAAAGAGAGCTGACTGATCAGGGTTCTTTCTTTACTGAAAATATATAAAGGACATTTAGGGCGGTAGCTGCTTAGCATAAAACCGGTATAACCACTTTGCGTCATACCAATCAGCGCATTGGCATGTGAATCTGCAGCCAGTTTACAGGCGCTGTAACATATGGCATCGCTTAAAAAAGAGGGAGAATGTGGCTGAGGTGCCAGGATATCATCCCGGTTAAAATCATACATCGATTTTTCAACTTGTAAAATAATCTTGCTCATGGTTTCAACTACCAGTGACGGATAGTTGCCCATGGCGGTTTCGCCACTCAGCATTACGGCATCTGCACCTTCCAGCACGGCATTGGCAACATCAGTAACCTCACTGCGGTTTGGTTTGGTACGGTCAATCATACTTTCCATCATCTGCGTTGCTACAATTACCGGTTTTGCACGGTGCATGCATTTGCGGATAATGTCTTTCTGCATAACCGGAACCTGTTCAATGGGAATCTCAACCCCCAGGTCGCCACGGGCTACCATTACACCATCGCTTTCAACAATGATATCTCTCAGGTTTTTCAAAGCTTCCGGCATTTCAATTTTTGCAATAACCTTCATTTTGCTATCGCCGGCTTTAATAAGTTTTTTCAGTGCAATGATGTCGATCGCCTTCCGTACAAATGAAAGTGCTACCCAATCAATTTTCTGTTCAAGTATGAACTCAAGGTCGAGCAGGTCTTTTTCGGTAAGGGAAGGCATGGTTAATGCACTGTCGGGAAGGTTTACGCCCTTCTTCGGTAACAGGATACCGCCAAGGGTTACACGCACTTTTATTTCGGTATTGTTCAGTATATCAATTACCTCTACCTCCATCTTTCCATCATCCAGGAAAATTCTTTCACCTTTTTTTACATCGGTAGTGAGGTTGCTGTATGAAACGTATATTTTTTCTTTCGTGCCCACCATTTTTTCGGTGGTGAAAATAAATTCATCTCCTTCTTTTAATTCTATTTTGCCGTTTTCTATTTCACCCACCCGCAGTTTAGGTCCCTGCAGGTCTCCCAGGATGGCAATATTATACGGTTCCGTTTTAATGATCTTACGGATATTTTCAATTACTGCTTTTTTATCTTCATGCGTACCGTGAGAGAAGTTTAAACGAAACACATTTACACCAGCCTTCACCAATCCGAGTAATCCTTCATAGGTATCACAGGCCGGGCCAACAGTTGCTACAATTTTTGTTCTTTTCTGGGAGTGAGCAATACCTGCTTCCTTATCCATTTGGGTGTGGAGGTATTTGCTGATGTTTTTGCGCATGTGTTAAATTTGGGTTGCTAGTTATTATTTATGAGTTTCAAGAAGAACTGAACTTTGCAACCTGTTTTTATTATTGAGATTTAATTTAAAGAAATGTTTCTGATTTAATATTGGTGTAGAAGGCAGGATTAAAAACTTGAAAATAGTTACTAATTATTTTCAACTAGGTTGCCAGTATCTTCACAATTTTCATCCATTCTTCATTTATCCGTTGTTTCTTTTTTACGGCTTCATTAATTGGTGTGTAGTTCATTTTGTTATTTACAATTCCTACAAACACATTGTGTTTTCCTTCTACAAGACATTCAACTGCGTGATAACCCATACGGCTGGCAATAAGCCTGTCCATACAGGTAGGAGAGCCGCCTCTTTGAATATGCCCGAGAATACACACCCGTACTTCCAAAGAAGGAATTTGTCCTTTAATGATCTTTGATAATTCGTTGGCACCACCGAATTCTTCTCCCTCAGCAACGATGATGAGGTTTACCAGTTTTTTTCTTTTTTCTTTTTCGAGCAGAGACTGGATGAGGTGATTGATGTCTGTTTTCTTTTCCGGTATCAGGATATTTTCTGCTCCGGTAGCTACGCCGCTGTGCAGTGCTATGTAACCGGCATCCCGTCCCATTACTTCGATGATAAACATACGGTCATGGGCATCCGCAGTATCACGGATTTTATCAATGGCTTCCACGGCTGTGTTCACTGCGGTATCGAAACCAATCGTAAAATCAGTTCCGGCGATGTCTTTATCAATTGTTCCCGGTAAGCCGATACACGGAATATCAAATTCGTTGCTGAATGTTTGTGCGCCCCTGAAACTGCCGTCGCCACCGATAATAACCAATCCGTCTATACCACGTTTTGTAAGATTATCGTATGCTTTTTTCCTTCCTTCATATTCGAGGAATTCCATGCATCGGGCTGTTTTTAAAATGGTGCCGCCGCGTTGAATAATATTGGCAACGCTCCTGGTTGTCATCGGAACAATATCATCTTCCACCATACCGCTGTATCCACGCATAATGCCGAATACTTCCAGGCCATTATAAATGCCCGTACGTACCACGGCACGAATACAGGCATTCATTCCGGGGCTATCGCCACCGCTGGTTAATACACCTATCTTGGTCACTTTTCTCGCCATAGTTCAGGACTTGTTTTAAGCAGGATCAGTTAATGTGTTAAAAGTACACATTAATTTTCATTTTTAAGATTAATTGTAAGTTACATTCTGTCGGGAACATTTATGCCAAGTAACTGCATCCCGCTTTTAATTACAATGGCCGTCATGTTTGCCAGTTTCAACCGCAATTGTTTTTTCTCTTCTGATTCCGCATTAGCAATGGAATGTTCGGTATAAAATGAACTAAAGGTTTTTGCAATCGTGTACACGTAAATCGCAATGGCAGAAGGATTCAATTCATCTCCAGCCTGTTTAATTACGGATGGATATTTTTCCAGCAACACAATCAGTTCTTTCTCCAGCGGCAGAAAACTGTTTCCTGTTGTATGATCATTGTTGATGGGATTTTTTCTTAGCACTGAACTGATCCTTGCATGATTGAATTGAATAAACGGCCCGGTAAATCCATGAAAGTCGATGCTCTCTTCCGGATTAAAAATCATTTTCTTTTTCGGATCAACCCTCAGCAGGTAAAATTTCAGTGCGCCCAAACCAATGGTATGATAGAGTGCTTTCAATTCATCTTCAGAAAAATCTTTCACCTTTCCCAATTCTTCCGTTTTTGCTGCGGCTTCTTTTTCCATTTCATCTACAAGGTCGTCGGCATCTACAACTGTTCCTTCCCGGCTTTTCATTTTACCGGTTGGCAATTCTACCATTCCGTAACTGAGGTGATGAATATCATCTGCGTAAGGAAGTCCCATTTTTTTACAAATGAGTTGCAGCACTTTCATGTGATAGTTTTGTTCGTCGCCTATAACATGAATGCTTTTATCAATTTTGTACTCATCATATTTTTGTTGTGCCAGCCCGATATCCTGAGTGATGTAAACGGATGTGCCGTCTTTTCTCAACACCAGCTTTTCGTCAAGGCCGTCTGCCGTTAAGTCAATCCAAACGCTGCCATCTTCTTTGCGAATAAAAATATTCTTTTCGAGGCCCTGCTGAACGATGTCTTTGCCAAGCAGGTAAGTATTGCTCTCGTAGTACATTTTATCGAAATCGCTGCCAATTCTTTTATAGGTAACATCAAATCCTTCATACACCCAGCCATTCATTTTCTTCCAGAGTTCAATCACGTCTGGTTTCCCGGCTTCCCAATCCTGTAACATTTGCTGCGTAGCTTTCATGATCGGGGCTTCTTTTTCGGCCTCCGGCTCTGCCATACCGTTAGCAACGAGTTCCTTTACCTGTTTTTTATATTCGTCGTTAAATTTTACGTAGAAATCGCCAACGAAATGATCTCCTTTTATGCCGGTGCTTTGCGGTGTATCGCCATTGCCAAAAAGTTGCCAGGCGATCATGCTTTTACAGATGTGAATTCCCCGGTCGTTTACGATGCAGCTTTTTAAAACAGTATTTCCATTTGCCCCGAGGATTTCTGCAACACTCCATCCTAAAAAATTATTTCTCAAATGGCCCAGGTGCAGCGGCTTATTGGTGTTGGGAGAAGAATATTCTACCATTACTTTTTTATTGTTCATGGCCTGTTTTCCAAAACAAATATCATTGTAATGCTGCTGCAGAAAATTCATCCAGTAGTCATCAGCAATGGTAAGGTTTAAAAAACCTTTGATAATATTATACGCTGAAAATATTTCAGGATACGTTTTTATAAGATGTTCACCCAACTGGTTGCCGATGACTTCGGGCGATAGTTTCAATGATTTTACAAGTGAAAACATCACCACTGTGTAATCGCCTTCAAATTCAGGTTTTGTCTGGTTTACCTGGAAATCTTTTTCGGAGAATGTTTGATGATATAAAACCTGTAAACTTTCTATCGTGCTTTTCTGTAAGCTGTTTAATATTGACATGCTGCAAAAGTAATTCTGAATTGTGAATTATGAATGATGAATTCTGAATGTTGAATTTTGAATGCTGAATTATGTTGACACGAATTATTATTAACTAAAGAAAGACAAAACGGATACGAATCATTCTTCCTTTCCTTTGGAGAGGGCCGGGGTGAGGTCTTTACGAATGCTGAATCGTAGTTGCCTGTTTATTTTTCAATTATACGGATCTCAACCCTGCGGTTAGCATTGCGTTCCTCTTCGGATTGTTCGGGATAAGGATAGATGGGTTTGCTATTGCCGAATGCTTTGTAGGAAATCCGTTCGGCGCTGATGTTATTTTTAATCAGGTAATCGTAAATCATTTTTGCCCTGATCACAGATATTGCATAGTTAGCCTGTTGTTCCAATGGAAGGTTATTATTATATGGGGTGCAGCAGATATGCCCTTCGATGCTGATTTTCATCGCCGGATTTTTTTGCAATACGCTGAGCAATTCCTGCAGGGTGGGCATTGATTTCGGCAGCAGGATGTCGGAATGATTATAAAATTTAAGATTGGGAATGCGAACGATATCTCCTTTTTTGAGCGTGGTATCTTCAAGCATTGTTGTAAGCGACTTAGATTCTGTTTCATTATCCGCTTTATCTATTCCGGTAATAAGCCGGGGCGTTTTTATTGTTACTATTATTTCTACACGCCTGTTGGCCCTGCTGTCGTCTTCTGTTACATCTTCATTCAATAATTTATCTTCTCCATAAGCGTTGGTAACCATTGTTCCGGTAAAATGATGTTTGCTGTGTACATAACCTGTTACGGCAAGTACACGTTGCTTCGACAAAGCGTAGTTGTATGCATTGCTGCCTTTACTATCGCAATGCCCCGTAACAGATAATGAAATAATTTCTTTTCCCTGCAGGCGGCTAAACAGGGAATCAATGTCTGTTTTTGCTTCCTCTGAAAGTTCGGCCTTATCAAAATCAAAATGCACAACCAGTTTTTCATATTGCTGTGCAAGCGCAGTATTAAATAAGGTTACCAGGATAAAGAAAATTTTTTTCATGTGTCAAATATAGAAAGTTAGCGGGAGGGCAAAGCAGGTATTTGCTAGGTTCCTCATTCAGCATTCATCGCTACCATTGTTTTTTGCCACAAAAGCAGAAAGGCATACCAGAACAGGAAGTGAAGTCAGCCACAGGTATGCACTTTCGTATGATAACAGGCATACATACGATAGCCAATAACTATCCTCAAACCATCAGCAGTTAATAACCAACAGCTAACTGCAATAAGCCTACACAGCAACAACCCAAAATCTCCCTGCATAATTCCCCCTTTCTTCCTTACTTTTGCGCACTTTTTAGAAATACTATGATCAGTGCAAATAATATTACACTCGCCTACGGCAAAAGAGTGTTGTTTGATGAAGTAAATATCAATTTTACAAAGGGGAACTGTTATGGCATCATTGGCGCCAATGGAGCAGGAAAATCAACCTTTTTAAAAATACTCAGCGGGGAAATTGAACCCAATAAAGGTACCGTAGACATTACGCCTGGCGAACGTATGGCTGTGCTGAACCAGAACCAGTTTGCCTTTGATGACTATACTGTTCTGAATACCGTAATGATGGGACACCAGAAACTCTGGAAAATAATGCATGAACGTGATGCGATTTATGCCAAGGAAGATTTTACCGAAGCAGATGGCATTAAAGCCGGTGAACTGGAAGAAGAATTCGGACACATGGGCGGTTATACTGCCGAAAGCGATGCGGCTACGCTGCTCAGTGAGTTGGGTGTTTTGGATGAGTTACACCAGATGCTAATGAAAGACATCAGCGCCAATATTAAAGTGCGGGTATTGCTGGCACAGGCTTTATTCGGAAACCCGGATATCCTGTTACTGGATGAGCCTACCAATAACCTCGACGTGGAAACCATTAGCTGGCTCGAAAACTTTCTTGCCGATTATGAAAATATTGTGTTGGTGGTGAGTCACGACAGGCACTTCCTGGATGCCGTATGTACCCATGTTGCCGACGTAGATAAAAAGAAGATCAAAGTATATACGGGTAACTATACATTCTGGTATGAAAGTTCCCAGTTGGCAGCAAGGCAGGCTACGGATAAGAATAAGAAAATGGAAGAGAAGAAGAAGGATCTGCTTGAGTTCATTGCCCGCTTTAGTGCAAATGCATCCAAATCGAAACAGGCTACATCCCGTAAAAAAGCGCTGGATAAACTTGTGTTTGAAGACATCACGCCCAGCAACCGTAAATATCCCGGAATCATTTTTAAGCAGGAAAGGGAAGTGGGAAATGAGATCCTGAAAGTGGAGAATCTTTCCAAAACAATTGAAGGCAAAACGGTTTTCAGCAAAATAAAATTTGATGTTCAGAAAGGAGATAAGATTGCGTTTTTGAGCCGCGATCCACTGGCACTCACCACTTTTTTTGAAGTGATCAATGGCCGGATGAAACCCGATGATGGAACTTACGAATGGGGAACAACGGTAACAACGGCCTATCTTCCAAACGACAATACAGAATATTTTACAGGGAACAGTTATAACCTCATGGATTGGCTGCGCCAGTTTGTGCCGCCAAATACAAAAGATGTGGATGAAGATTTTCTTCGTGGGTTTCTGGGAAAAATGTTGTTCAGCGGAGATGAGATTTTGAAGAAGACGAATGTGTTGAGCGGAGGAGAAAAGGTTCGTTGCATGGTAAGTAAAATGATGCTGCAGAACCCGAATGTGGTGATGCTGGATGAACCTACAAACCACCTCGACCTGGAAAGTATAATTTCATTTAACGATGGTATGATTTCTTTTCCCGGCATCGTATTATTTACCACACATGATCACCAGTTCATGCAAACCGTTGCCAACAGGATCATAGAAATTACACCGAAGGGTATGATCGATAAACTGATGACGTACGATGAATACCTGGAAGATGCAAGGGTGAAAGAGATGAGGGCGGAGTTGTATGGGTAGGGTGAATGCTGAATGCTGAATGCTTAATTATGAATTATGAATGCTGAATTATGAATGCTGAATTATGAATGCTGAATTATGAATGCTGAATTGTGAATGCTGAATTAAGAATGCTGAATTAAGAATGTTGAATTGTGGTTATACGTATTACATAGTTTACACGAATTGGAATCATTTGCTATAAACTAAACACTAAAAACTAAACACTAAAAACTATAAACTAAACACTAAACACTAAAAACTATAAACTAAACACTAAAAACTAAAAACTCGCAGCTCACAGCTCACAGCTCGCAGCTCACAACTCACAGCTCACAACTCACAGCTTCCAACCCCTTGCCAATTCCCATCTTCCCCTTAGTTTTGCGCCTGATCAAAAATGAAACATTCCATCATTGGCTTCCTGGATTTTTTTTATCCTCCATTTAAAAGGATAATGCCCGTACAAACCTTCAGGTATGCGGCCTGCGGCGGAGCAAATGCATTGCTGGGATTGGTGAATTACTGGGTGGGCCTGCATTATATCTTTGATCACCGGATATTCGACTTTGGAATCATGGCTTTTAAACCACACAATGCCGCCCTGTTTTTATCCTCAGCCATTTCTTTAATCATCGGCTTCCTCCTGAATAAATATGTGGTGTTTGTGTCGTCTAATTTAAGAGGGCATATCCAGGCATTCCGGTATTTCCTTGCTTTCTTCCTGAACCTGGTTTTAAATTATTTCTTCCTGAAAGTATTTGTAGAAATGTTGAAATGGCCGCCATTTATCAGCCAGGTATTAACAATATGCATCCTCATTACGGTAAGTTATCTCACGCAAAAGCATTTCACTTTTACTACCAAAAAAGATATGAACCGAATGAACGGCAACTAAGGCAACCTGTCCTATTGGGGAATTGGCGCATCAAGCTGTAGAATGGCTGTTTTCATCTTGTCGAGTTCCTGCAATCGTTCCGTTTTCTTCGTTAGTTGCTTATTGAGTTTCGCCAGTTTCTTTTCCTGTTTTTTAATATCATCCTTTGCATCATCCGCTTTTTTCCTGTCATCGTACGCATCACCGGCCAGCTTTTTTGCCTTTTTAGCATGTTTCGTGTCGCCATCAGTAGCTTTGTCGGCTTGTTTACTACTCGCTTCAGCACTCTCCAGCGCCAGTTTTTGTTTTGATTCATACACCGAACGGTATTTCTGCAAATCGGTTTCGCCTTCTTCTATCTCTCTTCGTAACCCGGCGGTGTCGGCCACCAGCTTCAGGTACTCTTTGTTAAGTTTGATCGTATCATCAGCCGTTTTATATTTCTGGCAATTGGCATTAAGGGAGAACAGGCAACAGGCAGCCAGGATTAAAAAGGAAAATTTCTTCATGATAAATTTTTTATGTTGATGCTCATACAAAGATCGCAATTATGCTGATAAGGTTGCATGAATGCCGAATAACCGGTCTGCCAATTTTTCATCATTTTTCCATTGGCATAATCATTGACTTTCACCATGAAAATTATAAAATTTAAAATTATATATCATGGCTAAAATAATAGGAATTGACCTTGGAACCACTAACAGTTGCGTTTCTGTTATGGAAGGAAACGAACCTGTTGTAATTGCAAACGATGAGGGCCGTCGTACAACCCCGTCAGTAGTTGCATTTTTGAAGAATGGCGAGCGTAAAGTGGGAGATCCCGCTAAACGCCAGGCGATCACCAATCCGCATAACACCATTTCGAGTGTAAAGCGTTTTATGGGACGCAGGTTTGATGAAGTAACGGAAGAAAGTTCACACTGGAGTTATAAGGTGGTGAAAGGTGACAATAATACCGTTAGAATTGACATAGATGGCAGAATGTACACTCCACAGGAGATCAGTGCCATGGTTTTGCAGAAAATGAAAAAAACTGCCGAAGATTATCTTGGCCATGAAGTAAACGAGGCAGTGATCACCGTTCCGGCCTACTTTAACGACGCCCAGCGCCAGGCTACCAAAGAAGCCGGTGAAATTGCAGGCTTAAATGTTCGCCGGATTGTAAATGAACCTACCGCAGCCGCACTGGCTTATGGATTAGATAAAAAAGGAAAAGATCAGAAGATCGCTGTATTCGACCTTGGGGGCGGAACATTCGATATCTCTGTACTGGAATTGGGAGATGGCGTGTTTGAAGTAAAATCTACCAATGGTGATACACACCTCGGTGGTGATGATTTCGATAAAATTATCATGGACTGGCTGGCAGATGAATTCAAAAACGATGAAGCCATCGATTTAAGAAAAGATCCAATGGCATTGCAACGTTTGAAAGACGCTGCTGAAAAAGCAAAAATTGAATTGTCTTCCGGAAGTGAGACTGAAATCAATCTTCCCTATATCACGGCCGTTGACGGAGTACCTAAACACCTTGTAAAGAAATTAACCCGTGCAAAATTTGAAGCACTGGCAGATAAATTATTCGAACGTTGTATCAGGCCTTGCGAACAGGCATTGAAAGATGCAGGTTTATCTACTTCACAAATAGATGAAGTGATCCTGGTGGGTGGTAGCAGTCGTATTCCTAAAGTACAGGAGATCGTAGAAAAATTCTTTGGTAAAAAACCTAACCGTGGGGTTAACCCCGATGAAGTGGTTGCCATCGGCGCCGCTATCCAGGGTGCAGTACTTACCGGTGAAATTAAGGATGTATTGCTGCTCGACGTAACCCCGCTTACACTGGGTATTGAAACGGCAGGTGGTGTAATGACCCCGTTGATTGAGTCGAACACAACCATTCCAACCAAAAAATCACAGGTGTTCTCTACTTATTCCGATAATCAGCCCGGCGTTCAGATCAATGTATTGCAAGGTGAACGTTCAATGGCTAAGGATAATAAAACCCTGGGAATATTTAACCTAGATGGAATTCCACCGGCCCCACGTGGCGTACCGCAGATCGAAGTGATTTTTGATATCGATGCCAATGGTATTCTGCATGTAACTGCAAAAGACAAGGGTACCGGAAAAGAACAAAAGATCAGGATCGAATCGGGTAGTGGTTTAACCCAGGAAGAAATTGAAAGAATGAAAAACGAAGCGAAGGTTAACGAAGCTTCTGATAAAGCCGCAAAAGAAAAAGTGGAAAAAGTGAACCAGGCCGACAGCCTTATTTTCCAGACAGAAAAGCAATTAAAAGAATATGGCGACAAGATTTCTGCTGATAAAAAAGCGCCGATTGAAGCTTCGCTTACAAAATTAAAAGAAGCGCATAAAACGCAAGACATCAGTCAAATTGATGCTGCCATGGCAGAGATGAATGCGGCATGGACTGCAGCCAGTGAAGACATGTACAAGGCAACGCAGGGAGCCGGTGCACAGCCAGGGGCAGAAGCAGGACCACAGGACGGAGCAGGCCCAGGAAATGCCGGAGCCGGTACCGAAAATGTAACCGATGCTGAGTTTGAAGAAGTAAAATAATTCACTTTACGAATAGTAAAAGCCGTCCGATCATACCGGGCGGCTTTTTTTATGATTACCCACCGGGTTTATGGTTATGTACATTCTGGCTGGCATACCCCGGAACACATTTTGCCGTTCGTTTTGGGAGCCATTCCACATACTTCAACGTTCTCTTTTTCGTTTACTAATTATCCGTTAACCAAAATTATTTTTTATGAAAACCATCCTCGCTCTTATCTGTGTTTGTATGTTATTGATGTCGTGCTCAAGATCCATTACCATGGACCAGGCAGCCAGCGGTCGCACCCGCCATGCCCGAAGCGTGAGATAACACAACTATTAATCATCAACATCAACAGGCAGTAAACCTGCCGGCAAATAAAAAGCCCTCCGGTAATTAAACCGGAGGGCTTGATTATTTTAAGGTAAAACTTACATTAAGTCGAGCGCCATGGCAAAGAAAGTAACATTGAATGGTAAGATCATTGAACAATATCCGCCGCCAATCTGGTACACCCAGAAAAAAACGCCTACAGAAACTAAAAATAAAATCCAGTAAAGACCGGTAGATTTTTTTGCTTTTTCCATTCTTTAAATGTTTTTGCAAATATAGAAGTTAGATAATAATTTATCAGATTTTTTTTTAAAGAAAAAAATTGCGCTCACAAAAAAACTGCGAACGATCTTTCATTGAATCTTTTGTTTTGATCACTGTTGTGCGGTTAAAACAAAATGCGCTTTTTGAAAATGGATCAGCTAACGAAAATAATTACACCGGTATAGTTGAATTTGAACATTCCGGTAAATACCTGTAGCAAAACGTTTTATTATTTTCTTTTTCTTCTATTATGTTTAAATTGCCAGCCAAAAAGAACAGCGTTCATGGTTATTCACTTTTATATAAAATACAATACGGTTTACGGTCAATCGATTGTTGTAAACATTCATTCTCCTAAACAGGCACATATAGAAGTACCGCTTCAGTACCTGAACGAAGAATACTGGTACGGAAGCTTTAATACCAGTGAACTTTCCAAAAAAGACAACATTCAATATAATTACATACTGAAGGAGCAGGGCAAGCCGGATACCAGGGATTTGTGCACAGCCAGGACGATTCAGCTTAAAAAGCTCGATGAAAAGGAGATCAATGTATTCGACGACTGGCAGAATATCCCGTTTTTTAATAAAGCATTTCAATCCCGCCCGTTCCAGAATGTATTCGGAAAGCAAAAGCCAAAACTCAAAGAGCCGGTTGTAAAAAATCCATCGCATATTTTTGAAGTGCAGTGTTCGCACCTGCCGGATCACCTGGTATTATGTGTTACCGGTTCGGCTAAAAAGATGCATAGCTGGGAAACAGGTAAGCCTGTTTTTATGAAGAAAAAGCAGGATAGCTGGTCGGTGAAATTCAATCTTACCAAAGAAAATTTCCCGATCGAATACAAATTTGCCGTGTACGATATGCAGCAGCAAAAAATTGTTTCCTACGAACAAGGCAGTAACAGGGTATTAACGCATCCCGGCGATAAGCCAAAACTGAGTTTCATTCACCAGTTCACCTATTTCAATGATCATGCATGGAAAGGAGCCGGAGTGAATGTGCAGTTGTCTGCCCTTAAATCAAACAATAGCTGGGGCATAGGTGATTTCAGTGATCTGAATGTATTAACCGACTGGTCGAAGGCAACAGGTATCAAAATGATACAGTTGTTACCCATCAACGATACTACAGCTAACCATGACCGTAGGGATTCTTACCCGTACTCTGCAATTTCAGCATTTGCCCTTCACCCGGTATTCCTGGATATTCAGAAGCTGGCTGTTGCTGCATCGCTTGAATTTCCCGATGATCTGCTGGAAAAAATAAAAGAGTTGAATGAATTGCCGCAACTTGATTATGAATCCGTCATCGAAATAAAGAACGAAGCGATCAGGGAATTGTACGAAAAAGACAAACATTCATTTAAAGATGATTTTGGCTTCTTCGATTTTTTTGACCTGAACCGCGAATGGCTTGTGCCTTATGCTGCTTTTTGTTATTTAAGAGATAAATACAATACCGCCGATTTTAGTAATTGGCCGGAACTGGGTGTATTTGATGAACACGCCGTGCAGGAATTTGTAAGCCCGGAGCAACCGCATTACGATGAAATTGCATTGCATTATTTTACACAATACCACCTGCACCTGCAGCTACTGGATGCCGTTAGTTATGCACATAAGAACAATATTATCATCAAAGGCGACCTGCCCATTGGCGTGGGAAGATTTAGTGTAGATACCTGGATGAATCCTCACCTGTTTCACATGGATATGCAGGCAGGAGCACCTCCGGATGCTTTTGCAGTAAAAGGACAAAACTGGGGATTCCCTACCTACAATTGGGAACTGATGCAGCAAAACGATTACGCCTGGTGGCGGCAGCGTATGGAGCACATGAGTAATTATTTCGATGCCATCAGGATTGATCATGTGCTGGGCTTTTTCCGCATCTGGAGCATTCCAATGCATTCCATTGAAGGTGTCTTCGGAAGATTTATGCCGGTGCATCCATTGTATTCTTATGATTTTGAAACGGCCGGTATCAATTTTAATGAAGATCGGTTCTGTAAACCTTATCTCACTGATGATATTATTTACCAGGCATTTGGTGAACACACATCCTGGGTAAGAGAAACATTCTTTTACGGAAATGGTTACAAAGAGGAATACAACACACAACGCAAACTCGAATCTTATTTCAATAACCATCCCGAACATAACCATGTTAAACAAGGTTTGTTTGATTTGTTGTCGAATGTAATTTTATTAAAAGATGAAAAACATCCGCATCAATATCATTTCAGGATTGCGATGCATGAAACATCTTCCTTCAAACACCTGAACGGCCAGGAACAATACATCATAGAAGAACTGTACAGGAAATATTTCTTCCAGAATCAAAACGAATTATGGTATAAAGAAGCACAAACAA
The DNA here is from genome assembly GCA_018268085.1 of Bacteroidota bacterium. GTDB lineage: Bacteria > Bacteroidota > Bacteroidia > Chitinophagales > Chitinophagaceae > Ferruginibacter. The sequence continues at coordinate 37,869 of JAFDXE010000029.1, read as the reverse complement.
AACTGGATGCCATTCAGAAAAGCAGCGACATGCTGGTATGTGCAGAAGACCTCGGTATGGTGCCCGATATGGTAGAAGATGTTTTGAAATCGAGAGAGATACTGGCATTGCAGGTTCAGCGTATGCCGAAAACCTCAAAAGATAATTTCACTCATCCAAAGAACGCTCCTTATTTGTGTGTTGTTACACCTTCTACACATGATATGAGTACATTAAGGGAATGGTGGGAAGAAGATCGCAACAATACCCAGGAATTTTATAATAAATTACTCGGCCAGTACGGAACAGCACCTTTTTATTGTGAGCCGTGGATTTCAAAGGAGATTGTGAAACAGCATCTATGGTCGCCGGCCATGTGGAGTGTATTTCTGCTGCAGGATTTAATGGGAATGGATAACGGTCTTCGCCGCGAAAATCCGGCTGAGGAAAGAATCAATCTTCCTGCTGATCCCAACCACTACTGGAACTACCGCATGCACCTCACGCTGGAATCATTATTAGAACATGAAACTTTTTCAGACGAACTAAAGGGAATGATTGTTGGAGCCGGCCGTTAAACAAAATGCAGTTGAACATTATCTGCCAATTGCTAAAAACTAACAACTATTAGCTAATAACTAATAACTAATAGCTCAAATCTCACAGCTCAAATCTCCCACCGCAATGAAAATCACCCACAAATCATATAATCTCCCTTTCACTTATCCTTTCACCATTTCCAAGGGAACAAAAACGCATCAGCCCTCATTGGTTGTTGAACTGGATTACTTTGGTTACATAGGTTATGGAGAAGCGCCGGCGATCAGCTACTATCATATCCCGGTAGAACAAATGATTAATGACCTGGAATCAAAGCGGATCTTCCTGGAGAAGTTTTCATTTTCTGATCCGGAGCGTTACTGGCATTACCTGCATCACCTGTTTCCCAACAATTCATTTTTGGTTTGTGCATTGGATATGGCCGGATGGGATTTGTATGGCAAGATGAAAAAAAAACAGTTGCATGAAATGTGGAACCTGGATACCGATAACGCACCTGTTTCAGATTATACCATTGCCATCGACAGCATAGAAGTGATGATTCAGAAAATGAAAGAGCGCCCCTGGCCCATTTATAAAATTAAGGTAGGCATGGAGCAAGATATAGAAACGGTAGCGGCATTGCGTAAAGAAACGAATGCTGTTTTCAGGGTGGATGCCAATGCTGCATGGACGTTGGAACAGGCGATGCATAAAATTCCATTGCTGAAAGCGCTGGGTGTGGAATTGGTTGAACAGCCACTGGCAAAAGATAACTGGGAAGGAATGAAAGTACTGTATAAGGAATCTGTTTTGCCATTGATAGCAGATGAAGCCTGTGTACAGGAAGCCGATGTACTCAAATGCAAAGATCATTTTCACGGCATCAATATTAAACTCACCAAATGCAGTGGCATTACACCTGCAAGAAGAATGATTCAAAAAGCAAGGGAACTCGATATGCGTGTGATGGTTGGTTGTATGAATGAGAGTTCTCTTGGAACTGCTGCCATTGCTCAACTGGCGCCTTTACTTGATTATGTGGATATGGATGGTCCGCTCTTATTGGCTGAAGACATCGCCAGGGGCGTTACGTTTGATTTCGGTAAAATCATTTATTCAAAAGGATATGGGTTAGGGGTGGAGATGATAAATGAATGAATATATTGATCAGTTGAATTTGCTTATTACCGGGAAGCTGAAAATACAATTTGCCACACGTATGTTTGGTTTACATCAGCACATCATCACAGCTTCGTATTATCAAATCATTCATCTCCTTACACAAAAAAAGGCCAACGTTTTACCGTTAGCCTCATTTTTAAATTAACTCAATTATTCTACCAGATACTTACCCGCAAACTATCGGGCCTAAACATTTTATCGCCTGGTTTAATATTAAAAGCTTCATAAAATTCAGGTATGTTCACAAATGGGCCATTAACTCTTTCTTTTGCCGGAGAATGAACATCCGTCATAACGAGATTGGCTAAACGCTCTTTTTTAATCTGGTACATCCAGCCCAGTGCATAACCAAGGAAATAGCGCTGCATCGGCGTGAAGCCCGAAATTTTTTCATTCTTTTTGTAGGTGTCTGTTTTCTTAAATGCATCAATACCTAACAGCAATCCGCCAAGGTCAGCAATATTTTCTCCCTGTGTAGCTTCGCCATTTACATGTAAGGTATCAACCGGTACAAACTCGTTGAATTGCCTGATGATCATTTGTGCTCTCTTGCCAAATTCATCAGCATCGTGTTTACTCCACCAGTCGGTAAGATTACCTTTTGCATCGTATTGACGACCCTGGTCATCGAAACCATGGGTGATCTCATGACCAATAGTAGATGCGGCCGCATAACCATACACCAATGCATCATCCAGTTCTTCATCGCGGTAACCCGGCACTGCAAATATTCCTGCAGGTAATACAATTTCGTTGTTGCTTGGATTGTAATAGGCATTATAGGTTTGTGGGGTCATGTCCCATTCCGTTCTGTCTACCGGTTTGCCCAGTTTGCTTACCGAATGGTTATGCCACCATTCTCCTGCACGCTGCATATTCAATACCCAGGGGCCGTCGTCAATTTTTAATGAACTGAAGTCTTTCCATTTATCAGGATAGCCAACTTTTTTTGTGATGGCAGCCAGTTTTTCATAAGCTTTTTGTTTGGTGCTGTCGCTCATCCATGAAAGCTTTGAAATGCGTTCTTTATATGCAGCCCGGATATTCTCAACAATATCGCTATAACGTTTCTTTGCTGTTTCATTGAAATAAGTCTGGGCAAACAATTTACCCAGTGCTTCACCAATGGCATCTTCTTCGGCATCGAGCACTCTCTTCCAGCGTGGTCTTGGTTCTTTTGCACCAGTTAACGATTGCCTGTATTCAAAATAATTACCGTAAGTAGTTTTGTCGAGATAATTCGCCTGTCCCTGAATCATCCTTAATTTGAGGTAATTTTTCCAGGTGTCGATATTTGTTTCTTTAAATAGTTTGCTTAATGCCGAATAAAATTCAGGTTGTCCAACAATCACTGAATCTACCTTATCCTCTCCCGTTAGTTTGGCATAAGCGGCCCAGTTTACATTACCCGATAGTTTAGCCAGGTCTGCCCAACTCATCTTATTGTAATTTTTATATGGGTCACGCAGGTCGGCAAGTTTTCTGCTGGCTGTTGCCAATTTGGTTTCAAGTGCAAAAATGTCGTCAGCTATTTTTTGAGCATCCTCATTTGCCGATGCCATTTGCTTAATGGTTTTAAGCATGTAATTCCTGTAAACAGCTTTTACTTTCAGGGTTCGTTCGTCGGTATTGAAATAATAATCACGGTTGGGCATTCCCAAGCCGCCCTGCCCGAAGATTACGGCCATCTGTTCACTGTTCTTATCGTCCTGGGCTATATAATTTCCAAAGGCAGCGCCAACGCCTTTTCGATGCATGTCTGCAATTACATTGATCATCTGGTCTGTGTTTGTAATCGCATTCACTGTATTAAAATCATTTTGCAAAGGAGTGATACCTGCTTTGTCTATTGCTGCTGAGTCCATACCGCTTTTCCAGAAATCAGCAATTTGTTGTGATACTTTATCCTTATCCCTATTCTTAATTGCATCTTCATTCAATTGTCGCTTGCGGGCATAAATTTCATCATCTACCAGGTTCCCGATTCCCCATCCGCTTTCAGATTCGGGAATAGGATTTCTTTTGATCCAGCCACCATTGGCATACAGGAAAAAATCGTCTCCGGGTTTTACCGTGCTGTCGATATTGGTGGCAAGAATATCGGGTTTGGATGTTTGAGTTTCCTTTTTGCTATCGTTGCAGGCATACAGGCCGGCACACAATAACGAAGCAACAATCAGTTTATTCATGTAAAAATGTTTTATCGCTAAATGTAGGAAATGATTGAATGATGTAAAAAATATTTTGATAAGAGGTAGTTAATACAGCGCATTTACCGATTTTCGCAATTATGACACCTGAAAGAGAAAAGCGACTAAACGATGTATTAAATAAAAGACAACCCGGCTTAACGGTTGTGTTGGAAAACGTACATGATCCGCATAATATTTCCGCAGTAATGCGTACCTGTGATGCAGTGGGCGTACAGGATATTTACATTTTGAACAACGCCATTTCCCGGCATAAAAAATGGGGTGCTAAAAGCAGTTCCAGCGCATCAAAATGGTTAACCATACACCAGTTTACGGATACGGCAGCATGCTTTGATGCGCTACGGAAAAAATTTAATAAGATCTACACAACCCATCTCGATAAAGATGCCGTTGGCTTGCATGAACTGGATCTTACTGAATCGGTAGCACTCGTATTCGGCAATGAACATGGTGGCATTACGGAGGAAACTATCCGCCTGGCAGACGGTAATTTTATCATCCCGCAGGTAGGAATTATTAAATCATTGAATATTTCCGTTGCCTGCGCAGTAAGCTTATACGAAGCTTACCGGCAAAAGAACAACGCCGGCCACTACGATCACCCGCAATTAACCGGCGAATCTTTGTTAACTTTAAAAACAGCCTGGGGTTTTATTGCTGAAGATGCTGAAGAAAATTATTAGCAGCAGCCGGCTGATCCTGTATTGAAAAATTATTGGTAAACAGTTTGCTGTTCAAGCAGCACAATACTTTAACAGTTGACCATGTTCCGGATAGAATTTTTTTTACTCTTTTTTTTTGTTAGCAGTGTTAGCTGCACGTATAACGACGGGGATAAAAATTTCCAGGATTCTTCCATGTATGATTTTGCTCATCCTAAAGTGATTAAACTGGGCGATGAACTCAATGAGATTTCGGGAATCGTTTATTATCCTAAAGACACAAGTGTATTTGCCATTGTAGATGAAGAGGGCAGGTTGTATAAAATTCCGCTTAAACAACCCGGAAATACACGCCAGTGGAAATTTGATAAAAAACATGATTTCGAAGACCTCGTTTTAGTTGACAGTACTTTTTATGTTCTGGTAAGTAATGGCGATATTGAAAAAGTGCGATTTAAAGGAGATGAGATCATTACAAGTAGTTCAAATTTTTCTGATTTTTTGAAAGGAGAAAATGAATTTGAAAGCCTTTATTACGATAAAGATTCTGCTTCACTGGTGATGATGTGCAAGAGTTGCGAAGCTGATCCGAAAAAATCGGTAAGTCGTTTTTTATATACTATTTCTGATAGCGTTCCTGCCTACAAAACTGCATTATCGTTGAATATGGCTCCGGTGGCAGAAAAACTTGCCATCAATAAACACCTCAAAGCATCGGCTGCTGCCATAAACCCGGTAAACAAGGATTTGTATGTTGTTTCATCCATTTTAAAGCTCGTTGTGATTTTTGATGCAAAGGGCGATTTCAAAGAAGTATATAAACTGGATCCTGTTTTATATAAGCAACCCGAGGGAATTGCGTTTACGCCTGAGGGTAATCTTATCATATCGAATGAATGGTCGGAAGATGGGTTTGCCACTTTGTTGCTGATGAAAAATAAAAAAGGCGGAGAGCAGTAATCATCATGAATAGTTCGGGAACGGCAGATAGCGGGCTTGAATTTATTAAATGGACTTAATAATTAACTTTAACATCGTAATATTATTTATCCTTATTAACATCAAATGGATTTAAATACACTGAGTTCAGAAGTACAGCAACACGTTATTAATATGTTCAGGGAACACCAGTCGCCCAAACTGATGTTTCATAATTTGTACCATACAGAATATGTTGTAAATAAGTCGGCATTGATAGCGGGTAATTACCAATTAAACGAACAGGAACAATTCGTATTAAATATGGCAGCCTGGTTCCATGATACCGGCTATTTGTTTGTACCACCTGCAGAACATGAAGAAAAAAGTGTGGAATTGATGAAACAATTTGCGAGGGAAAGGCAGATGCCGTTTGATATTGTAAACGAGGTTGCCGGTTGTATAATGGCTACCCGGCTACCACGAAATCCTTCCGGTTTATTACAGGAAATTTTATGTGATGCAGATACGTTTAATTTCGGAACCAAAGAATTTAAGAAAACAAATGAATTGGTTTTTACTGAACTTCAAAATGCAAGTGAAGTTCCTTTGTCGAGGAGAAAGTTCGATGAGCGCACACTCCAGTTATTAAAAGATCATGAATTTTATACATCATATTGTAAGGAGGAATTGAAAGAGGAGAAAAAAGCCAACCAGAAAAAATTAAAAAAGAAACTGGCGAAGGGCAATAAAGATGTTTACGAAATAGCTATAGAACGAAATGAAATTACGGAAAAGGAAGGCACTACCAAGGGTATGCAAACAATGCTTCGCCTTACGTCTTCCAATCATATTAAGTTAAGCGATATGGCCGATAGCAAGGCCAATATCCTGATCTCTGTAAATGCTATCATTATTTCTGTTATTCTTGGTGTGTTGTTGCGTAAGCTGCAAACAGATCCTTACCTCACCATTCCAACAATAATTTTCCTGGCATTCTCTGTTACAACCATCGTTATTGCAATACTGGCCACCCGCCCGATCGTAAATGCCGGAACGTTTAACAATGCAGATATCGTAAACAAAAAAACGAACCTCCTGTTTTTTGGAAATTTTCATAATATGGGCTGGCAGGAATACGAAGATGCGATGCGTACGATGATGAAAGATTCAGATTATCTCTACACTTCCATCATCCAGGATATTTATCATTTGGGTGTTGTATTGGGCAGAAAATACCGGCTGGTGCGATTGGCGTACACCGTTTTTATGGTGGGCATAATTGTGTCGGTGATTTCCTTTGCAGTGGCAGCGTTGGTATATTCTCCCGCTGTAGCACCCGTTACAGGGACAAATACTACAGGTTTGCCTTTTTAATATTCAACAATTATAATCGAGGCCAGGCTCATTTATTTGTCATTATAAATTATTCGGTTTACAGCCAGGCATCAAACGTAGCAGCATGAACATCCTATCCTCACGAATAAAATTTCCACCGGTAGAAGAAGCGGATGAAGATGGATTGCTTGCAATAGGAGGTGAGCTAACGGAAGAATGGTTACTAACGGCTTACCGTAGTGGCATTTTCCCCTGGTACAATGAAGATGAACCGGTGTGTTGGTGGAGCCCTGATCCCAGGTGTGTTTTATTCCCGGAAAAACTACACATCAGCAAAAGCATGCAGAAGGTTATTCGTGAGCAGCAGTTTAGTTTTACTACAGATGTTTGTTTTGAAACGGTAATGCGGCAATGCCGGGAAGTAGAACGCAGCTACGGACCTGGCACCTGGATCCAGCAAGAGATGATAGTGGCTTATACAAATTTGCATAAAAAGGGATTTGCACACAGTGCGGAAGCCTGGTTTAATGGAAAGTTGGTTGGAGGTTTGTATGGGGTTCAGATTGGAAAAGTATTTTTTGGAGAGAGTATGTTCAGTAAAATGAACAATGCCAGTAAGTTTGCTTTTATCCTTTTTGTGCAGCAATTAAAGGAAAGCGGAATTGAGCTGATCGATTGCCAGCAGAAAACCGATCATTTGTTGAGTTTAGGTGCGGAAATGATAAGCAGGAAGGAATTTATAGAAAAGCTGGCGTTGTTGATACCGGAGTAACTTACAGGGTACATGTTTAGCAATAAACAGGCATGAAGGCAGGTTGGCGTAAAAATGCAGAACGTTTTATTCAGTCATCTTTACGCCAGTTAATCATATCTTCTCTTATCTGAAATCATATAGCACATATCCCCAGGGTTCAATAGAAAAGCGGTGTTTTGTATCCAGTTTTTCTTTTTGCGCCAGGAATACATTGTAAGGCATACCGGAAATTGATTTGTCTGCAATAGTAAATTTTTGTTCTTTGCCTGATAAGTTAAGGATCACGATTACCTTGCGGCCATTTTTTTCACGCACATAAGAAAAAACGGATTCATCGTTGGAAGTTGCAAGTCTCCTGTACGAAGCATCTGCAGCCAAAGCAGGCGATGTTTTACGAAGTGAAAGTAATGTTTTATAAAATGGTGCCATCGCAAAACCATTCCATTCGATCGGGTCTTTTACAAAAAATTTCAGTCTTTTTTTGTTTGGTATTTCCTGCCCGCTATATATTAAAGGTACACTCTGGAACATCGTTTGAGTAAACACCGCAAAGGTTTTATAGGCATCTCCGTATTTTTCAAACTCGGTTCCGTTCCAGCTATTCTCGTCGTGGTTGCTGGTAAAATACATGCGATATGCATTTTTCGGATATGCTTTGATGTTATGGTTTAAAACAGAATCAAACTGGGCTACCGACTTTGTGCCTTTATATACATCCGACATAATTCCCATAAGGCTCCATGCATACGTTTCATCAAATCCTGCTTCATGCAGCCAGGGCTTTTCACCTTCTGCCAGCATGAAAACATTTTTAATCTTTCTAAGGGAACTAATGCAGTCTTTCCAGAAATCAGCCGGTACTTCTTCCGCCACATCGCACCTGAAACCATCGATACCGGTTTGTGTTAGCCAGAACTTCATCGCTGCTTTCATTGAATCCCTCAATTCAGGATCCTGATAATTCAATTTGTAGGTATCAGTCCAGTCGAACGGCGATACAATTTTACCCGTTGAATCTTTAACGTAGAAATTCGGATGATCTTTCACCCAGTGGTTATCCGTTGCTGAGTGGTTGGCTACCCAGTCGGTAATTACTTTAAAGCCCATGGCATGCGCTTTTTTTACAAGGGATTTAAAATCCTGTAATGTTCCGAACTCTTCATTTACTGCAGTGTAATTTCTTACTGAATAATAGCTACCTAAATCTGAACTGGTCATCTTCCTGTCTGAAACTCCAATTGGCGTCAGCGGCATAAACCATAAAATATCCACTCCCATTTTCCTTAGTCGCAGTAAACTTTTTTCAAATTCTTTTATCGTACCAGCCTGTGAATACTGGCGAAGGTTTACTTCATAAATATTACTCTGGGCACTCCATGCCGGGTGGCCGTTGCCAATCGTTTTTGTTTGAGCAAATGAATGTAATGCGATTAACGAAACGATAAAAAGTGAAGCTGTTTTTTTCATGCGACTAATGTATGTATATTGATGTATCCGATAAAATAATTTGCAATTGATTCCTGTATTCATCACTATTTCCATAACGCTGGTTCATTTACCTCAGCAATTCATATACAACTGTTTTATATGAACCGAGAGAGAAATCGTTTAACGGGCCAACAGATTTAGTGATCACATCTTTGTATTGTGTAAATTCTTTTGTGCGTTCTGTGTATTTTGACATATTTATTTTCTTTTCTTCTTTAGCAGTATTCATTACCACCATTATTGTTTGCCTGTCGTCATACCTGAAATAAACATACACGCCATCTTCGGGAAAATACTGCATCAGTTTCCCGGTTGTGAGTGCCGATGATCCTTTGCGGAAATTTGCGAGTGTGGCGAGATGCTGAAAAATTTCCTGGTCTTTTTGTGTTCTTCCCTGTATGGTAAATTTGTTTGCAGGATCGCTTTTCCAGCCACCCGGGAAATCGAGCCTAACGTATCCATCGCTGGGTGATGTGGTACCGGGCGTTACAATTTCATCACCATAATATATTTGGGGAATTCCTCTCGTTGTTAATAACCAGGAGAGGCCCGACAAATATTTATCCATATTCTCATTAACTACAGAATAGAAACGCGACATATCGTGATTATCGAGGAATACTACATTTCTTGTGGGATCTTTGTAAACAAAATCCTGCGACAATGTTGTGTACAATTTTGTAACGCCATCATCCCATCCGAAATCTTTTGTAAGTGCATCTGTAATTCCCCATAACAATTGAAAATCGCAGGCACCGTTTAAGTTGCTTTTGAAAGGGATATCAAAATTGTTTTCACAAAAGTAACTCTGGTTAATTACACCATGCACCCAGGTTTCACCGAATGAAGTAACTTTCGGGTATTCGTCGGTGATAGCTTTGTTACAACGGTTCATAAAAACCAGGTCGTTGTAGGCATAAGTATCAATCCTCCAGCCGTCAATTCCGAATTCTTCTATAGTCCACAATGCATGTTGAATTAAGAAATTTGCAACATAGGGATTGTTCTCATTCAGGTCGGGCATTTGTTTGGTGAACCAGCCGTCAGACATAATTTTTCTTTGATCCATACTGGCATACGGATCAAAAATGGTTTGATCTTTATAGTGTGTATTCGTATATACCGGCCATTGATTCAGCCAGTCTTTCATCGGGGGATCCTGGACAGTAATATGATACAGGCCTACATGGTTGTACACGGCATCCTGTATGATCTTCATCCCTTTTTTATGCGCTGCATCAATTAATTCATGGTAAGCTTTTTCACCGCCCAACCGCGGATCAATGGTATAATGATCGGTGAATGCATAACCGTGCTCGGTACGATCGGGCATATCATTAATAATAACGGGGTTGAGCCACAGCGTAGTTATGCCCAGGTCATCGAGGTAGCCCAAATGATTTTGAATACCTTTCAGATCGCCGCCATGCCTGTTGAAAACAGTATCCCGGTTTAAAGTCTGATCTCTCATACCCGGAATTCTGTCATTCGATTCATCTCCATTGCTGAACCTGTCGGGCATTATGAGATAAATAAAATCTTTTGAAGTAACACCTTGTGCAAATTCAGTTCCGGGGGCATTACGGCGTGATTTAATGTTGAATTCAACGATGATCTTACTTATTTCACTGGAAACTGCTTCTGTAAAACTTAACTTGCCCGGTTTGGCGCTGCTGCTGATTTCAATATCTGCAAATACATAGTTAGGGTTTTCAACTTTATTTATTTTCAACAGGTTGATTCCTGCATAAGGCAGTATGTCAATTGTTTTTTTACCGATATCTTTTCCATGCAACATCACCTGCACTTTGTTCCATTTCATTCCCGTCCACCAATGTGTAGGATATGCTTTTACAGATGACTGCGCAAATGAATGTGCAGTAAAAGCAATACAGATTAAGAATCCTGCGATTTTTTTCATTGTTGGTCTTTTTCTTTAATGAGGAAATAACAAATGATAGCAGCGATGATCATCAATACGCCGCCAATTTGTACAGCAGCAAGCCGATCGTTGTGCAGCACATTTTTCATGATCCATCCAAAGCCAAGTGAAGCTATGATTTCAGGAAGCACGATGAAGAAATTAAATATTCCCATGTACACGCCAATCTTGTCTTCCGGCAATACGCCACTCAGCATGGCATACGGCATCGACAGGATACTCGCCCATGCAATGCCAACACCGGTCATGCAACCATACAACATGTATTTGTTTTCAACCCAGGCTACACTGATCAGGCCAATGGCGCCGCAGGCCAGGCAAATAGAATGCGTTAGTTTTCTGCCCAATGCTTTGGCTATTGATGGAAGTACAAAGGCAAATGCAAATGTTACTACGTTATAATAGGCCAGCGTCAATCCGCCGAAGTTTGTTCCCTGTCCGTATAGCGGATCTGTTTCACTGGTAGCATGAAAAATATTCCTGGCTACTGCTGTATTATAGAAAAACCACATCAGGAACAACCCGGGCCAGGTAAAAAATTGCACCAGCGACAATACTTTCATTCTTTGAGGCATATTGGCAATGGCTTCTAAAATTTCTTTCACACCGCCACCAAATCCACGGTGCGATTCTTTCACCTTGTCTTTAAATCCAAGGTCTGGTGGCGGATATTCTTTTGAGGTAAACACGGTGTACATTACGGCACTGAGAAAGAAAAATGCACCTATATAGAAACTCCATTTTACATTATCAGGTATGACCCCCGGTTCGGCTGTGCTTTTCATGTCCAGTAAATTCGTCATCATCCATGGCAATGCTGAAGCAATACTTCCACCGAGACCAATCATGAGGCTTTGCATTACAAAACCCTGGGTGCGCTGGTCTTCATTTAATTTATCGGCAACAAATGCACGGAAAGGTTCCATAGCCACATTGCCAAATACATCCATGATCCACAGTAAGCCTGCAGCCATCCATAACACACTGCTGTGCGGCATTAGTATAAGTGCAATAGTGCTCATAATGGCGCCGATCATGAAATAAGGGCGTCTTCTGCCGAAAGTGGGACTCCAGGTACGATCACTCATGTAGCCTATGATGGGCTGCACAATCAAACCTGTTAAGGGTGCAGCAAGAAAAAGAAAAGGTATCTCATCGGCATTGGCATGCAGGTGTTCATATATCGGGCCCATGTTGGCCCGCTGCAGGTCCCAGCCAAACTGGATCCCGAAAAAACCAACACTCATATTAATGATTTGCGACAAACTAAGTTTCGGTTTTACCCAGGCGGTGGTAGATGACATGGCAATCGTTTATTGATTAGTAATGGTAATTGTGTAAAAAATACACTTTGCTAAAAGTACAATAATAAAAAAACTGGCAAAATATTTCTGCAAAACAGCCTGTTTTTCATAGGAATATTAATACAGTCAAATTCGCTGAATTGTTGAACCGGTAAGGGTTTTTACAAAAATTATTTTACACAAATGATCGTAATATGGCAAATGTGTGTATTTTACACATTAAATTGTTTGCGATGAAAAAATTTTTACTCTTTTTTGGGGTAATCTTACTCACTTCACCATCCTTTTCCCAACTGCTTTCATGGACTCCGAATTTTGCCCAGGAGAGTACTACTCCGTTTGTGATTACGGTTGATGCAACCAAAGGCAACCAGGGTTTGATGAATTATGCAACAACAACAGATGTATATGTGCACATCGGGGTGATCACGAATTTAAGTTCAAGTTCATCTGACTGGAAATATTCGAAATTTACCTGGGGCAGTACAACAGCAGCAGCTAACTGTACTTCGCTCGGAGGTAATAAATGGTCATTTACGATTACAGGCGGACTTAGAACTTTCTTTGGAATTTCAAATGGTTCAGAAACCATTAAGAAAATTGCTATCCTGTTCAGGAATGGATCCGGATCCCAGGTACAACGAAATGCATCCGGTGCAGATATGTATATACCAGTGTACACTACAGCACTGGCAACAAGGTTTACCGTTCCGCTTATGCAGCCAACCTATATTCCCCAGCCGGAAACCATTACAAAGGTTGTAGGGAATACCGTGGCGATGACAGGCGTATCCAATAATACAGCCCAGCTAAAATTGTATTTCAACGGATCGGTGATACAAACCGTTCCATCCGGAACAACCATTTCAGCAACACCAACCATTACCGCTAGTGGAAACCAGGTTCTTGTGGTAGAAGCATTTGATGGAACAACTACTAAAAGAGATACCATACAGTTTTTTGTTGCAGGCTCTGTAGTTACTTCGCCATTGCCGGCAGGTGTAAGAGATGGTATTAATTACGACGCTACACCAACAGGAGCAACACTGGTATTGTATGCACCAGGCAAAACCAGGGTAGGCGTAATTGGTGATCTGCCCGGAAGCAACTGGGTAGAACAAAGCACTTACCAAATGTACAAAACGCCTGATGGTAACCGCTGGTGGATTCACCTTACAGGTTTAACCGCCGGAACAGAATATTCATTTCAATACATTGTAGACGGTACACTGAAAATTGCTGACCCTTATGCAGAGAAAGTTCAGGATCCGTACAACGATCAATACATCACTGCTGCAACCTATGCTAACCTTAAACCTTACCCGCTGCAAACGGCAGGTGTGGTAAGTATTTTGCAAACGGGTCAAACTCCATATAACTGGCATAATACCTCTTTTACAAGACCTGATAAACGAAATACACTTATCTATGAAATGTTGCTGAGAGATTTTATTGCAAAGCATGATTGGAATACATTAACAGACACCCTCAATTATATCAAATCTCTTGGTATAAATGTGATTGAACTAATGCCGGTGAATGAATTTGAAGGAAACAATAGCTGGGGATACAATCCCGATTTTTATTTCGCAGCAGATAAATATTATGGCCCTGCCAATACCATGAAACGTTTTGTGGATTCCTGTCACTCAAGGGGAATCGCCGTTGTAATGGACATAGCGTTAAACCATTCATTTGGTTTATCACCGATGGTACAATTGTATTGGGACGCGGCAAATAATCGTCCGTCAGCCAGCAACCCATGGTTTAATCCTGTTCCCAAACATGCATACAATGTGGGGTATGATATGAATCACGAAAGTCTTGCTACCAGGGCATTCGTTAGCAGGGTAGTAGAGCATTGGCTGGTTAATTATAAAATAGATGGATTCCGTTTCGACTTATCAAAGGGATTCACGCAAACGCAAACCTGCGATGCCAGCGGAAACAATTGCAATGTATCTTCCTGGAGCGCTTATGATGCAAGTCGTATTGCCATCTGGAAAAGATATTATGACACCCTGCAACTGAAATCCCCGGGTTCTTATGCAATACTTGAACATTTTGCAGACAACTCAGAAGAAACTGAATTGTCTAATTACGGTTTTATGCTTTGGGGAAATATGAATTACAATTACAACCAGGCTTCAATGGGATATTCAACGGATTGGAACTTCGATAATGGGTTGTCCGTTGCAAGAGGCTGGGCCAATCCTTACCTGGTTACTTATATGGAAAGTCATGATGAAGAAAGACTGATGTATAAAAATCTCCAGTTTGGAAACATCAGTGGCAGTTACAATATTAAATCGCTCGCAACTGCGCTGAAGCGGATGGAATTGTGTGGTACGTTTTTCTTTGCACAACCAGGACCGAAAATGATCTGGCAGTTCGGCGAATTGGGTTATGATTACACTATTAATTTCTGCCAGAATGCAACGATCAATACGAATTGTCGTACAGATCCAAAACCGATTACCTGGAGCTATTTTCAAAATGCGAACAGGAATAATCTGTATCATGTATGGTCGGCCATGATGCATCTTCGCCGGAACCCGGTGTACAGCCCGCTATTTATTTCTAATAACATCACCCGTGATTTAAGTGGCGCTTTCAAATGGCTGAAACTGGATGTGGGAACCACACACCTTGCCGTTATCGGAAATTTTGATGTGGTTGCACAAACAGGTTCTGTTACATTTCCTGTTGCAGGAACCTGGTACGACTATCTTAATGGGACAACGATAAATGCAACAGGCGGCAGCCAGTCGTTTACGCTGCAACCCGGTGAATACCATGTGTACACCAACCAGTTTGTGGTACTACCGTTAACGGTTACCAGCTTTAATGGCAGAAACAATGAAAATAAAAATCTGCTCACCTGGACGGTGAACAATGAAGAAAACCTGGATTATTACGAACTGCAACGCAGTGTAAATGGAACTGAATTTACAGCCATCAATACTACCAAAGCAAACAATAGCAGTGCTTATACCTACACTGATGATATCAGTTTGGTTAAGGCCCCGGTTTATTACTATCGTTTAAAAATGGTGAATAGCAATGGCGACTTTACTTACAGTGCTGTTGTACGCATAAGCGTTTCAAAAAATGGAGCATTCATAGAAGTGAGTCCGAATCCTTTCCGTGAAGCATTGACTGTGACCATAGAATCGGCATTAAAAGACAACGCTTCATTGGTAATAACTGATGTTAGCGGAAAGCAATTATTGAGAAAAGCCGTCACTGTTCAGGTAGGTAATAACGTTATTGCCGTTCCGGAAACAGCTAAACTGGCAACCGGTATCTATGTATTAACCATTACTACTTCGCAGCAAAAGCAAAGTATCAGGATTGTGAAAGGAAAGTAATTCAGTAGTTGATAACTGAAATTTTTGAGCCATATAAACTATAAAATTCAAATTATGACTTTTATGCCCGATGGAAATTCAAATAGCAAGAATGTAAAAACGCTGAAGATTGTTCAGTCGGAGGTACAAAGCACCAATAAGATTGCTTTGTCGGTTGACTGCGTGATTTTCGGTTTCGACGAAAATAAGTTGAAAGTGTTACTCATCCGTTCTGATATGAAGAAGTTTCAAAGCAAGTGGTCATTGTTGGGCGACCTCGTGAAACCGGAAGAAGATATTGATTCTGCAGCTTACCGGATATTAAAACAACGAACGGGTTTGGATCATCTTTACCTGGAGCAGGTGCATACGTTCGGCAGCATCAATCGTCACCCGGGCGGCAGAGTGGTGTCGGTTGCATATTATTCACTCATCAATATTCAACATCATAAACTTAAAATACTGGACAACGAACTACACTGGCACGATGTGGACAGCGTAACCGACCTGGCCTTTGATCACCAGGAAATATTTGATACCTGTTATACAAGATTGCAGAAGAGAGTACAGGAGCATCCACTCGGTTTTAGTTTGCTGCCGAACAAGTTTTCACTTAGGGAATTGCAGAATTTATACGAAGCAATCCTGGGTGTAAAACTCGATCGCCGGAATTTCAGGAAGAAGTTCTTTGCAATGGATTTCCTGATCGACCTGGATGAAATAGAAGAGAATGTTCCGCATCGCCCGGGCAAACTATACAAGTTCAATTACAGTAAATATGAGAAGAGAAATAAGAAGTGGATCGGTATAGATTTCTAAACATTTCAGCTTGTTGAATGTTGCATTAAAATGGGAGCTATTATTATTAACATAAAATTTTAATTTAAAAAAAAAGGCCTACTTTGTGTAAATTTTACACATTTGCAGTAACTACCAAAACCGTTAATTGATTGTTTATGAAAAAAGCTATTGAAAAAATCCCCAAAATTTTACCGGTATTCTTTCTGTTAGTGCTGATCTCCTTTGTTTCCAAAGCGCAGAACAGTCTTACCGGAACAGTAACAGATTCTAAAGGGGCGCCTGTACAGGGTGTAAATGTTACGATTAAAGGAACCAAAACCACTACGCAAACTGCTGCTGACGGAACCTTTAAAATTACTTCACCAACACCAACGGCAACGCTTGTACTAAGTTCTGTTGGATATGGAACACAGGAGATCTCTGTTACCAGCGGAACAGCCGCTACCGTTGCACTTACTGAAAAAAATCAGCAACTCAATGAGGTTGTTGTAGTAGGTTACGGTACTGCTAAAAAGAAAGATCTTACGGGTGCTGTAACCGTTGTTACTTCAAAAGATTTTCAAAAAGGAGCCATTACAACTCCGGAGCAATTGATTGCCGGTAAGGTTGCGGGCGTTTCCGTAATTTCAAATGGCGGTGCACCGGGTGCAGGAAGTACAATCCGCATTCGTGGCGGGGCATCACTGAATGCAAGTAATGATCCGCTTATTGTTATTGATGGAGTGCCTCTTTCCAACGACAACATAGCTGGCGCACCCAATGCGCTATCGCTCATAAATCCAAATGACATCGAAAGTTTCAATATACTGAAGGACGCATCTGCAGCCGCAATTTATGGATCAAGAGCCTCAAATGGTGTAATTATCATTACTACTAAAAGGGGAACTGCAGGCAAAATGAAAATAAATTTCAATACGCAAATGTCTATTGCGAGTATTCCAAAAACAGTAGACGTTATGAATGCTGATGAATTTACCCGTTACGTTAGAAAAGAAGGAACTGCAGATCAGCTTAACTTGCTGGCAGCATCCAATACCGACTGGCAGAAAGAAATTTACCAAACTGCAATCAGCTATGATAACAACCTTAGTTTAAGTGGTACATGGCACAAAGTTCCATACCGCATTTCTCTTGGTCACCTCGATCAGAAAGGTATTCTCAGGACCAGCGAATTGCATAGGGCTTCAGCCGGTATTAATATAAGTCCAAGATTTTTAAAGAATAACCTGAAAGTAGACCTGAACCTAAAAGGCTCTCAAACTGAGTCGGTGTATGCAAACGAAGGAGCAATCGGAACTGCCGTAATATTTGATCCAACGAAGCCGATCAGGGTGAACAGTAACAGGTATAACGGATACTTCCAATGGTTAAAGGCTACCAATACGCCAACAGGACTGGCCGGACTGTCGCCAAAAAATCCTGTAAGTATGCTGGAAGAACAAAATAACGAAGGAACTTCTAAGAGAAGTATTGGCAACGTTGTTTTTGATTATAAATTACCATTCTTCCCTTCACTCAGGGCAAACCTGAACCTGGGTTACGATGTAGCTGATGGTTATGGAAGTAACTTTATCAATGATAGTTCAGCATTAAGCTACCGTTCTTTCTTTGATTCCGGTACTGCAATCTATCATGGCGGTGTATCTTCTCAATATCATGAGAAAAGATTAAATAAACTAATGGAATTTTATCTTGGATATAATAAAGACCTGAAATCTATTAATGGAAAATTAGATCTTATAGCCGGATATTCTTACAATGATTTCAGAACAACCGTTTATTATTTTGATGATAAAACTTCTGATGGTACCATTACCAAGCGCCGTCAATACAACTATGACGAACCACAGTTTACGCTGATTTCTTATTATGCCAGGTTAAATTTTTCTTTGTCTGATAAATACCTGTTAACAGCAACTGTCAGAAGGGATGGCTCTTCCAGGTTCAGTAAAGAAAATCATTGGGGAACATTCCCTTCTGTTGCTTTAGCATGGCGAATAAAGGAAGAAGGATTTTTGAAAAACAGCAAAACCTTCTCCGACATGAAACTAAGATTGGGATATGGTGTTACCGGTCAGCAGGATGGTATCGGTTTATATGATTATAAATCATTTTACACCTTTGGAGACAACGCTGCATTGTACCAGTTGGGAAATACATTTTATACTGTTGCAAGACCCGGTGGATATTATCCAAACAGAAAATGGGAACAAACAGCAACATCAAACATCGGATTGGATTTTGGATTGTTTGATGGAAGGCTAACCGGTACTGCAGAATTTTATTTAAAGAAAACTACCGATCTGCTTAACCAGGTTGATCAGTCTGCCGGTTCAAACTTCACCAACAAAATCGTAGCCAACGTAGGAAGTATGGAAAACAGGGGAGTGGAATTGACGTTAAGCCTTGATGTAATTAAGAAAAAAGACCTCACCTGGAATGTAACTGTTAATGGCGCTTATAACAAAAACAAGATTACCAAACTCACTATTTCCGACGATCCAAACTTTATCGGAGTTCCAACTGTTGATATTGGTTTGGGAACCGGATCTAAAGCAGCAATCAACACGGTAAATTTCCCAAGAAATTCATACTATGTGTACAAACAGGTATATGATGATAAAGGAAATGCAATTGAAGGATTGTTTGAAGATTTAAACAGGGATGGGGTGATCAATGCCAAAGACCTGTACAGATATAAACATGCAGATCCAGATGCTTTCTTTGGTCTTTCTTCGAGTGTAACCTATAAAAGATGGAATGCAGGTATAGCCATGCGTGCACAACTTGGTAACTACGTTTACAACCAGGTAGAAGCAGGTAATGGTACAAGATCGGCCGTTCTCGATCATTCCGATTTTATCAATAATGGACTTAAAAGCTTATTGTCTACCAATTTTACCGGAACAAAGGCGGCTTATCTTTCAGATTATTACATCCAGAATGCGTCTTTCCTGAGAATGGATAACTTGAATATTGGATACAACTTCGGACGGATCTGTCATTCAAAATCGAATCTGAGAGCAAACTTTAGCATTCAAAATGTGTTTGTAATTACGAACTATAAAGGATTGGATCCTGAAATTTCAAGTGGTATAGATAATAATTTTTATCCAAGACCAAGAACTTATGTAATAGGTTTAAACCTTGATCTGTAATCAAACGTATATAATTATTAAAATCAAACTAATGAAAAAATATATTTTAAAAACTGCGGTTTGCCTGCTCAGTATTGGAATGCTCGCTTCCTGTACTAAAGACCTGGACAGGGAGCCTACTAACGGAGTAACAACAGAAGTTCAGTATTCTACGTTCTCAGGTTATCAAAGCGCACTTGCCAAAGTGTATGCAAGCTTCGCTTTAACAGGGAATATTGGTCCAGCTACTCCATGTAGCCAGTGTGGAGACGTAGGAGGAATTGACGAA
Source organism: Bacteroidota bacterium (assembly GCA_018268085.1). Classification (GTDB taxonomy): domain Bacteria; phylum Bacteroidota; class Bacteroidia; order Chitinophagales; family Chitinophagaceae; genus Ferruginibacter. The sequence goes on along the minus strand of JAFDXE010000029.1, from coordinate 17,969 downwards.
GGTACATCAGACTTCCTTCGTTTATACTGGTGGGTACAGGAAATTAGCACAGATGAAGCAGTAGTTGTATCACTTTGGAACGATCCGGGAATTCACTTCTTCCATAACATGGCATGGACTCCCGACAACGTAATTTCAAAGGGTTTGTATTATCGTTCTTTTTACCAGATAACGCTCGCCAACGAATTTATCAGGCAATCAACTGATGCTAAAGTTGCGGCTCGTGGCATTACCGGTACAGAAGCTGAAACCATTAAAAACTATGCTTTGGAAGCGAGATTTTTAAGAGCGTATCAATATTCTGTCTTAATCGACTTGTTTGGAAACGTGCCCTTCGTAACCGAAAAAGATGAAGTGGGTGGTGCGCTGCCAAAACAAATTAAAAGAGCCGACTTATTCGATTACATAGTGGGAGAACTAAAAGATCTGGAAGGAAAAATGCCCATCTCAAATGAATATGGCCGATCTACACGGTCTGCCGTTACCGCTTTGCTTGCCCGCGTTTATTTAAATGCAGAAGTATATACAAATACACCGAGGTGGACTGAAGCTGCTGATTATGCAAATAAAACACTGGCCGACGGTTTTGTATTAATTCCTGATTACAGGGAATTGATGCTGGCAGATAATAATACCAACACGAGTGAATTTATAATGACAATAAATTACGATGGATTAAAAACCAAAAACTTTGGAGGTACAACATTCCTCACGCACGCACCTGTTGGAGGAGATATGCCATCATCGTTATTTGGCGTTAATTCAGGCTGGGGAGGAATCAGAACGACCAGTAGCCTTCCGAATAAATTTCCGGATTATACGGGTGCATTAGATCACCGTGCCCAGTTCTTCACAACAAATCAAAGCATTAATTTAAGTGCAGATCCTGCTCCAAGTTTCCGTGAAGGTTTTGCAGTTACTAAATACAGAAATATAACTAAAGCCGGAAATATCGGATCCAGTGGTGATTTTGCAGATATTGATTTCCCTATTTTCAGAAGTGCAGAAATGAATCTTATCTATGCTGAAGCTGTATTGCGGGGAGGTGCAGGAGATATGAATATTGCACTTAATCTTGTAAATGATATTCGTAAAAGAGCCTATGGCAACACTAACGGAAATATTACATTGGGATCATTAACATTGGATTTTATTTTAGACGAAAGATCCAGGGAACTGTATTGGGAAGGTTTCAGAAGAAGTGATCTGATCAGGTTTAACAAATTTGTAGAAGGTAGTTACGTTTGGCCTTGGAAAGCGGGCGCTCCTAATGGAACCGGTGTACCTGAATACAGAAAATTATTCCCGATCCCTGATTCAGATATGAATACAAATTCAAACCTGGTTCAAAATCCCGGTTATTAATTGCAAATACAAAACAGAAACAAAATGAAAAAAATAATTCAGAATATTATCACTCTTTCGCTGGTTGTCGCTTCGCTGGCTTCCTGCAAAAAAGATGAAAACAGGGTGAATTACCTGGGTGCTTCAAAACCGGAACTGAGTGCTTCTACTGCAGGCCCGATTTTGTTAACCAAAGCAACAGCATTACAACATGCGGTAACATTTTCATGGACAAATCCTGAGTACCAGTTTACTACAGGCATAAGTTCCCAGGATGTAACCTATTACCTTCAATTTGATTTGGCCGGTGCAAATTTTGGAACGCCCGATAATACAAGTGATATCATCATTTCAAAAGACCTTGGCATTGACTTAAACGATTCTGTTTTAAACAGGTCATTGGCGCACATCGGTTTAAACGGATTAGAAGTAGATGTACCGCATGATATTGAAGTAAGAATCAAAGCTGTATTAAGAAATGATAACCTTCCTGTGTATTCAGATCCAATCCGCATCAATGGAGTAACTCCTTATCTTGATGTTGCGGTTCCGGTACCAACTACCGGTAACCTGTACCTGGTAGGAAGCGCCTCTCCGGGCGGATGGAGCAATCCAATTCCTTCAGCTAACCTGGCAGAACAAACGTTCACGCAGGTAGATGTAACTAAATACGAGTTAACAGTTAATCTAACTGGCGGACAATATTACCTTTTACTACCGGAAAATGGTTCATGGAGTAATAAATATGCAGTTCATGACAATACCGCTGCCGGGTATAAAACAACCGGGGAATTTGGATACAATGGCGGTAATAGTTTTTACAATGCAGATATTCCAGGACCCGATGACAGCGGTTTGTATAAACTAACATTTGATTTTAAAACAGGAAAATACACTGTTGAAAAACAATAATCAATACTAAAGGGTAACCTTACAAATTATCAAAAAGAAAAAAAATGAAACAAATTTTAAAATACTTAACTGTTTGCCTGGCAATGGTATCATTCTTTGCTGCCTGTAGCAAAGTAGATCCGCTTCCGCATTATAATAACGGGAATGCTGTTTCCCTTACGAGTTCTACAACTACAGTTGTGCCAACTCAGGCAGATTCTACCAATGCAGTAGTTACCTTTAACTGGACAAATCCTAATTATGCTACTGATTCCTCCAATTACAAATTTGTATTGGAGATAGATTCAGCAGGTGGTGATTACATGCGTGCAACCAAAAAGGAAATTATGGCCGGTTACACAACTTCTATCACCGGTCGTGAATTGAACAATATCCTCCTCAATTACGGTTACACAGTTGGCCAGCCTTACAATCTTAAAGTAAGAATCGCTTCTTCCTACGGAAACAATAACGAAAGATATTATTCAAATGAGATCAGTCTTTCAGTAAGCGCATTCAATGATCCTTCTGTGCTTACCAACTCCGACAATAATGTAGTGTTGAGCCTGCCAACTGCAAACGACCCGGTTGAAACATTTGACTGGACAGCTTCGTTTACGGGTTACAGTGGTACAGTTACTTACACTATACAGTACGATATTGCAGGCGGTGGATTCGGAACAGTTAATGAAATTCCGGTAGGAGATAACATGTATACAAAAACGCTTACACAGGATCAAATGAACCAGACTGCAATCAACTCCGGTATTGTAATGGGAGCGCAGGGTTCAGTTGAATACAGGATCAAAGCTGTAACTGCATTGGGCGCAATTGCATACTCAAATGCGGTTACCATCCAGATCCAAAGCTATGTTTCTATTTTACGATTCTATATGCCGGGTGGTTACCAGGCCTCAACCGGTAACGGTAACGACTGGGATCCTTCATCTGCACCAGAACTGATCAGGGACCAGCGTTCAGGTTTATTGAATAACATGTATTACATCTATATCTATTTGCCTGCAAATGCAGAATTTAAATTCACACAAGGACAATCATGGAGCATCAACTACGGTTCCGGCGGTGCTGGTGTGCTGTCTCCGGGAGGTGGTAACCTCAGTGTTGGCGCAGCAGGATGGTATCGTATAACCATTAACGTTGGTACCATGGAATACAATATTACACAAGGCAGAATGGGATTTGTAGGTGGTGCAACCGGCGCCGGCTGGAATCCGCCAAACGTTTTCCCTACTTATGCAATGGCAAATGCAGGAACCAACCTTTTCATCGGCGTAACTGATTTTACTGTTGACGGATGGAAAATGATCGACAACGATGCATGGAACAATGGTAGTAATGCGGTTGATGAAACAAGAAGTTATGGTTCTTCTGGCCCAAGCGGAAGCACTGTAGAAATAAACGGTGGCAACTTCAGCAACCCACCTTCTTCAGGTGCTTACAGGGCAATCTGGGATGGACGTAACAGAGACAATGTAACTTACCAGTTCATGGGCGCAAGCGAAATGCGTTTGGTGGGAGATGGTATCAACGGCGTTAACGCATGGGACCCTGCAGCTTCTCCGCAAATGACGTACTCAGGAAATGGTGTGTGGACTATCACAGTTGATCTTCTTGCCAATAAGGATATTAAATTCCTTGCAGGAAATGCATGGGGTGCATTCGACTATGAAGACAATAGCGGACAAAGCCAGTCTGTTGGATCTCCGAGAGGAATCAAATGGGAAGGTGGCGATAACTTTAAAACGCCTGCTGTTGCCGGAACGTACACAATTACTTTAAATGAAAATACTCAATCGATGAGAATCGATTAATCGTTTTGTTTTGGTTAAAATAAAGGCTGGTCAGCGATGATCAGCCTTTGTATTTTAGGTGGTTTTACCGCTGCGTACAAAGCTTTTGCCGCTAAGGCGCATTGGCTGAAAAGAACACAAAGCGTTTAACCAGTTGCAAAAGCATTTCGCTGATGAACTGATAAGTCCATGCGATAATTAAGTAACAATTGCTTTGTACAAGGTTGAGCTTTTGGATTTTGTAGCCGGTATGTTTTAACGTTAAACCGTAAAGGCAAGCTTTAATTCCACATTACTTAATCTTTACTACGCTCACCATATCAATCATCGCCTGGTTTATTTCCCCATTCATATTTTCATTGGCAGGCTCAAACGATAAACTTATTACATGATCGCCTTTGGTTAAGGTTTGCTGAACCGGATTACTAAGTCCCCAGTTCGACCATTCATCGGGCCCACGCTGCGGAAAAATTACAGTACCAATAAAAGTACCGTTTTCTTTTACAGTGCGAATGGCACATTTATTCTCGGTATTCTTCGGTCCATTTCCGTTTGAATACCGAAACCGGATAGCATACAGCCCGTCTTCAGGAATACTAACGGGAATGCTAAGCTGCAGATTTTTGTCTTTACTGATCTCCACAAATCCGTCTCCGGAAAAACCTTTGTAATCATAACCGGCTTTTGCAGCTACTGTTTCCATTTCTATGTTAATCACATTTTTACCCATTACAACTGCCGGCTCGCTGGCAAAAGATTCATACCCCTCTTTGTCCATTGCAATTACCTGGTATTCTGCATACGCATCTGTTTCAACAGTTGTACTCATTTTATTTGTGCGAATTACTTCCTTGCCGTTTTTTAAAACTTTATAAGCAGCCGCATTTTTCTGAGCAGTCCATACCAGCAGGCTACCCTTTAACATGCATTCCGGGTATCCGGGCGCTGTATGATTCGCAACTTCATTAACCTGCACGGTTAGCTTATTATTGGCCATCACAATTTTTATGGAATGTTTGCCTGTTAAAGTTGCCGGCACAATAGGTTCGGTAATAATTTTTCCATCCAGTATAAACTGTCGGATGCTGTTTCCGTATCCTTCCACCTGTATATTTAAAATGGCGTTGCGATAACTGAAATTATCCAGGATGCGTTTTCCATTGAATGCATACGGTATAAACGGATGAAACTCTAACCGGTCTGCTTTAAATTCAATGCCAAATAAAATTTTATGAACCAGGCTGATGTTACCGGCCAAACTCCACAACATATTGCTGGAGTTGATCACCGTGCCTTTGTAGTCGCCATTGGTTGCCACAAAATTTTCTTTATTGGTTAAGAACATCGCTGCAGGGCGATAAATAGCTGCAATACTGGCCAGCACCGCATTTTCATTACCGGCTTTTGCTGCCGCCTGTGCCCAGTAAGATTGAACAAATGGCCATACCGCATCATTGTGATAAGGTGGTATGTTTTCAATTTGCGGATAAATACATGAAATACCAAAGGCAGTAACAGGTGTTTTACTAACCACCAGTTTTTTCCGGTTATCATCGGCAATGCCGAATATCACCGTGAGCGCTTCTCCCAGTGCTTCCGATTTTTCCGACAAACTCCGGAAATTACTTCCATACACATACTGGCCGTAATATCCTTTTTCGGCTATCCATAAGTGTTGGTTGATGCCATCTTTTATCCGCTGTGCTACCGCAGCATATTTTTCAGCATCCTCTTTTTTATTCAGCAGCGTAGCCATTTCAGACAATACCTTGCTCGCCTGGTAATGAACAGCATTTGTTCCCAGGCATTCAGATTCAAAAATGTCGGCTGGCTGCATCCATTTAGGATAGGTTTGTTCTCTCCAATCCAGAAAAGACGATTCACCTCTTACCATACCGGTTACCTTATCATGTGCATTCAGCAAATCATCATCTACTGAATTTTTGATTATGCTGTACGACTGTTGCAGCCAGTCTTTGTCGCCGGTAGCTTTGTATAATTCCCAGGCTGCATTTGCCCAGATCATCCTGTCGGTAGAGTTCGGGTATGCGCCACCGGTACCAGTATCCTGTATGATCTTCCCGTTCTTCACTTTTCTCATCAGGCTGTATTTTGCCACCTTAGGCTGCAGGTAGGCCATCGATAAAATGATGCTGTAACTGATATCCCTTGTCCACACGCCTGCCCATTCTTTTCCTGTTCTGAATGTACTGTCTGGCTCAATAGCACGTTGCATTTCTTCGAGCGACATATTATAGATCGCATCCGATACCGGGAAACCGGATTTATATTGCGGAAAGGCTGAAATGTCTTTAGATAATTTCCAGTCTGTTGCCAGGTCTTTTTCTTTTTTCTGTTCATTAACCAGCATCGTTGCTTCATAAATGCCGTCACCATCGGGATCTTTCATTTCCAACTGCGGCCTGTTATGAAGATTGTCAAAATCCCAAACCATCGGTTCTGTTTCCCCGGCCACATACAGCTCTTTAAAATCCTGCGCATATATTTTTTCACCGTTGAATGTGGTATAAAATCCATCTTTCTTTAATGCAGCAAGCACCTCACGCATATCTACTTTAATGATGAGTTTTGTATCAGGCGCCAGGAAAGTTTTCTCCGGAACTTTCCGGTCATCCACATACTGTGTTCCGAATTTTATCACCGGCGTTTCACAAACACCATTCACCGGTAAACAGGCAAACGAATGATTCACGCCCGGCCGCATTTCATTGTCTTTCCTGTTTATACTGAATTTGAAATTGATCACCGGGCTGATGAATTCATTTGCCGGACTTTGATAATTGGAAACAATATGCTTAGCAGATAAAATTTTTGCAGTATAATTTCCCTGAACAATTTTGTCTTTATATACTTCAAACGCACTATTCCTGAAAATCGGATCCTGTGCATATACCGTTCCTGCAGCAAACCCGCTCAGTAGGCAGGTGGTAAGAAATTTCCTGTTTGTCATGATAATATTTCTAAAAGTTTACCTGGATAATTGTTTTCCTGTGTTGAAATACCACAGGTATATTAATTGATTTGTTGTCGGCACGCCACATTTTATCAACCGCAATTTTTTTCCCGTCAATTGTAACTGAAGTAGGGCCTTGTTTCATGTTGGTAATGGCAATAATCATCTTCCTGTTTTCAACACGTCCTTTATACCGTCCGCCATTGCTGGTAATCGTAAACGTGCTCGATTGTTTCATCCCGTCACAATGGAAACTGGTAATTTCAAACTGTTTATTTTTCAGCGCATTTGCATCACTGCCATCATCTTCATACAATGTATAACTGCTCGGCTGTGCAGACGGATTATATAACACCGTAAGTATTCCTTTACTATAGTCATCTGTACTCATCAGCCCTGGCATAAACGGAATGAAACTTCCTTCTTTTGCCAGTACAGGTATCGCTTCATAATTAATGCTGCTGTCGGTAACCCACCGCGGGCCAACGAAGGTTTGCATGTTACTTAGGTTCGTCCATTTACCGAACGGAACATAAAACGTTCTTGCCTTTTGTGCCCTTTCAATAATAGGAACTACCATTACTTCATCGCCCCACATATATTGGTCGGCGGCTTTATAGAGGTTGCTGTCGTTCCGGTTTTGAAAGAACATCGGCGTAATGAGTGGTTTTCCTTTTGTAGCCTGTAAATACGTAAGTGTGTAATTGTAAGGCAGCCATTGATAACGAAGTACTGCCGCATTTCGGGCACGCGTTCTCGTTGGTTCGGGCCACAATGCCGCTTCACTTGGAATATCTTTAACTGCAGGTTCAATAACACCTAATGCTGTTCCATGCGGACGATAAATGGGCGTGAAAGCAGCAAACTGTAACCAGCGTACATACAATTCCCAGTCTCCTTCACCACCGGCAAATCCACCTGCATCGCTGTGTATATAAGGAATGCCGCTGATGCTCATGCCCTGTATCAGGGGCAACTGGCTTTTCAACCCGTCCCAGCTTCTGCTCACATCTCCGCTCCAGGGAAAACTACTGTAACGCGGTGTACCGGCATATCCGCTGCGGTTTAAATGAAACAATCTTTGCGATGGATAATCTCTTCTGAAATTTTCAGCCAGCATCTTACTCCAGTAATGCCCGTAAATATTATGCACTTCGTCTGCTGCAAATTTCCGGTTGAACCCGATATCTTTCAGGTTATGATACACATCTGCCGGATGTTTTTCCGGTTCTCCCAAATCGCCCCACCAGCCCGTTACGCCGATATCCATCTGCGCTTTGTATTTGGAATAAAACCATTGCTGTGCATCTTTCCGGAAAATATCGATGATACCGCCTTTACCAAAATAAAATTCCTGGAGCGTGTAAGGATTGCCGGTACTATCAACAGCCAACAGGTGTTTCGATTGTTCGTAATTCAAAGAAGTTTTTAATACAAAAGGTTCAGTAATTAAAATGGTACGAATATGCTGGCGTTTAAAATCTGCGATCATTTTTTTTGGATCAGGCCATGCTTTCTTATTTACCCAGGAAAGATTGCCCATTGTATTTTTTATACTATCGCCAAACCAGAACAAATCAAAAACAACGGCGTCAAAAGGCACACTGTCTTTTTTCATCGCAGCAATGATCTCTTTTGTTTGTTTTTCACTGCTGTATCCAAACCTGCTCATAAGGTTTCCCATCGACCAGCGAGGAGGTAACGGTGCCGTACCCACGAGTGATTGGTATGCTTCCAAAACCGATTCGTAAGCTGCACCGGGAATGATGTAAAACGATAGTTCCCCACTGCTAACACCATACTCAAGTACGGATGGATCGGTTTTGCCTATATCCAAATATCCTTTTGAAGGATTATCGAAGAAGATCGCATATAATTCACTCGAAAGGATAAATGGAACACTAAAATTTAAGGCCTCTGCATTTAAGCTGTAACCATAGGCCGGTGCATTGTTAAGGTTTAACCGGTAACCCCGCCTGTTCAAAGAAATACTGCGTTCGCCTGTTCCGAATATTTTTTCTCCGTTTGTTAATGAAAAACGAAAACCCCTGTTGTCGTTGTTGTAAAAACTACTTTGTAAAGAAATAACCTTGCCTCCGGATATATGAAAAAGCAATCCGTTCTCCGTAACATCTACAGAAGTGCCATTGCTCCAGGAATAATTTTTACGATCGCTGAATTGTTGCATCGTTGCTTTTTCTATAACGGGCTTTGCAATAACGGCATCGGATAGCTGCTCATTTCTTTCGCTGCCGATGGGAATAAAAGTTGCCTTGATAATATCTTTTGGGTACATGCTAAACAGCCAGGTGCCTTCTTTGGTTTCAATCCGGGTAAGATTGTTTGGAACTGATGCTGTTTGAACCTGTGCGTTTGTGTAAAAACCGGGAAATAGTAATGCAAAAAGCAAAACAAATGTAGTAGCGTGCTTCATTGGCTAAAGTTATTTAATCAATGGCTTATTATAACGAATGGCAGCTATAATTTTTGTCCCAACTACACAACAATTATCAGCTTCAGTGGCGTCGCACACTTCAGCCGGGTGCATAGCGGAACATACCGCATAGTTCAACAGTTCTCCGCAATTGTCTGCGCACCTTCCGGCAGCTTTCAAAAAACTATCTTTCCCAAAATCCATTCTTCTGAAAAGATATTTACATTTGAAAAAACTATTTACAATATGGAAGAACTAGTACTCGGCATCGGAACAAGGTTACAACACACACAATTCGGCCCTGGTGTAATCGTAGGCGTGCGCTATGCAACATATATCATTTCATTTATCGATAGCGGAATAAAAGAAATAGACAAAACAGACCCCAAGCTCGACGAAATCATTCCGGCCAATGTTACAACAGAACTGGAAACAACGTCGGATATAGAAAGATCCCTTTTAAAAATACTGCGTCTCTGGGGTGGGATGTCGGAAGTAGTACCATTGGGAGATCGCTGGATCGGGGGTATGATGTTGTTACAACCTGCCGACAAAACACAGAAGCCAAAAGAAGTGCCCATTGATGTATTCTTTCATAAAATAGTAATGCTCCGCGACAGGCTACGGGTTATGGAACAACAGATCAATGCTCATAAGCAGTTATCCGATGAAGATAAAGTGAACCTCCAGCAATACATCACCAGGATCTACGGATCGCTTACCACATTCAATGTGCTGTTTAAAAATAAAGAACACTGGTTTGTAGGGGAGAAAGGGAAAGAAGAATTTTAGTATTTTACTCTTGAGCCAGTCAATCAAAATTTTGGAACATGTCTAAACAACACAATTATAAAACAACCATAACGTGGACGGGTAACCGGGGTGAAGGAACACGAACGTACAAAGGCTATGATCGAAGCCACACTGTTTCGGTAGTTAATAAACCCGATATCCACGCATCTTCAGATCCTGCATTTAACGGTGATGCTTCTAAATATAACCCGGAAGAATTTCTACTGATGTCACTGTCATCCTGCCACATGTTGTGGTTCCTTCATTTATGTGCCGATAATGGCATTGTTGTAACGGATTATGCTGATGAGGCAACGGGAATTATGGTTGAATCATCAACCGGCGGACATTTTACAGAGGCTGTTTTGCATCCGGCCGTAACCATTACGGATGCACACTTAATTGACAAAGCCAATGCACTACATGCAGAAGCGCATAAAAGGTGTTTTATTGCCAACTCCTGTAATTTCCCCATACGGCACCAGCCTGTTTGCATCGCCGGATAAAAATTTATGTAAAAATAAAATGCCAGACCAGAGAGACAAATCACCACATGTACTGAACGCATCTTCCAACCTGCTTGGATTGTGCTTTATTGTACTTACTTCAATCCGTGTATTTAATTTAAAAGAAGCAACACTGCTCGATGAAATTGCGATGATCGCCATTACCATGTTCATGACCAGTTGTGTGTTGTCATTTCTTTCAATAAGGGGCAATACAGAAAAGAAAAATGCAAAGCTGGAAAAAATAGCCGACGTGTTTTTTTTAAGCGGACTGGCGATGTTGTTTGTAGCCGCTTTGTTTATCAGCTTTAATATCATCAGGTAAAGAATATAAAACCGCTTTTCGAGTTTGCTGCACCATCTTATTCGATGTTTCAAACAAAGAGCGTTTTTCAAGACTCTGCAGATAATATGCAAGTAATTCAACCGGGCAATGTTGTTATTATTGAACTTTTTTAAAGATTAATTTACTGTCATCAATGAGGTAGAGTGTAAGCAGGTCATCTTTGATCGTATAATCTATAGTGCGGTTGCTGATTTTGCCGGCAAAAATTGTTGATGTTGCACAATTATTTCCCACACCGTTTATGGAAGAAAAATTAATATGGTTACCGTTGATGGTTATGGCTGCCTGTATGTTATTGCATCCATCATACCCCATCATTTTATGCTGAACCAAATCGAACTCTATCCGGGGCAATTGCTTTTTGTAATCAGCTTTCGGAATTTCTTTATCATCTTTTTGTTGCAGTTCCCAAATATCGTTCAATAAGAAATCATAGAGGTATTTGCCGCAACCACGATATTGCTTATTGTTCAGGTACACTTCTGTTCTTACAGATACGGGTTCGTTCGCCATGCTACTGCATTGTTCGCTGTACACAATAATTTTCATTGGGCCATCATCGGTTTGTGTAGCGTATATGATCTTTCCCGTTTGTGTATCGGCAACTGAAGCAGAGGTTATCAATGTGCGGCTGTCGGAAGGTTTGAAAATGAAATTTCGTTCAAAGTCGAGCGAAAGCTTCCATGTTGCTGGTTCATTTCCTTGTGCGGTAAAATCAATTCCTTTCAATTGGTTTCGAATGAAAGTATCCGTAGGTGTTAATGCCTCCCTCGCCGCTGAAGTTTTTTTGATATTACCCTTGTATATTTTTTCGTTGCAGGCATGTAAACCATACAACACAACTAATAGTAATACAACCCGGGTGAGCCATGTCAATCGCCTGTGAACTTTCCATATCATCATCCTGTAATTTAATATTTTCAATGCTGTTCTGTCGTGGTGTGGCTAAAAATTAATAACATTGTGCAGGCTTACAATTGTTTTTCACTTTATCAGTTTATAATGAAAAGAATCATTCTTGTTGCAACGGTTTTTATTTTTTCCTGTAAATCAACGCATATCAATTCTGCTGTTAACAATACCGGTAACGGAATTGTTCCGGATGGAAAAATATTTACTGCATTATACCAGCAAAAAGCTGCTGAATACAGGGCCTTATGTTTGCAGGCTTTCAATATTGCTAAACTGCGATTGGATGCCTACAAGCCTGCTTCTTCAAAACCACTTGCCATAATAACAGATATTGATGAAACGGTTTTAGATAATAGTCCGTATGCGGTACACCAGGGATTACAGGGCAAAGATTATGAACCTGCATCCTGGATGGAATGGACGAGTAAGGCTACAGCCGATACGGTGCCGGGTGCTGTTGCATTTTTACGTTATGCGGCAACGAAGGGTGTTGAAGTTTTTTATATCACAAACCGCGACGAAAAAGAAAGAGCTTCCACATTAAAGAACTTACAACAGTATTATTTTCCCAATGCAGATGACACACATTTCCTGCCTAAACAAACAACATCCAGTAAAGAAGTGAGGCGACAAGCGGTTGCCGCTACGCATGAAATTGTAATGCTGATGGGAGATAACCTGGCTGATTTCAGCAACCTGTTTGATAAGAAGAATTTTGAAGAGCGGTTGCAGAATACCAATGCTTCCGTAGCAGATTTTGGAAATCGTTTTATCGTGTTACCTAATCCAAATTATGGTGATTGGGAAGGGGCGTTGTTTCAATACAACAGGCTTACGTTAGCACAGAAAGATTCCGTGATAAGAACCGCGGTGAAAAATTATTGATGATTTTTTTACCACAGAGTGTTCACAAAGGATTACACGGAGTTTCACAGCGTGTAATCCTTAAACAGTCATTGCATTGAAAGGTACCAGTTGATACAAAGTAAATATATCTTAGTATTTCTTTCTGCCTTAGCGTCTTTGTGGCAAAAACATTGATTGGAGGTTCCCATCACCAAATCTGCAAATCAATAAATCACCGCATAATCCAATCACCACATTACCAAATTAAATTCCCCGGTTTATATCAAAATTCTCCAGTTCTTTTGCAACTGCATTCAGGAAAGTAGAACCCAATGCGCCGTCGATGATCCGGTGATCGTAGCTCAATGAAATATACATCATGTGCCTGATACCAATTGTATCTCCCTGTGGCGTTTCAATCACCATTGGTCGTTTTTTAATAGCACCAACAGCCATGATCGCTACCTGCGGTTGATTGATAATTGGTGTGCCCATGATACTGCCGAATGTACCTACATTGGTAAGGGTGAATGTACCACCCATGGTATCGTCTGGTTTCAGTTTGTTGTTTCTTGCTGCATTTGCGAGCCCATTCACCTGTTTGGTTAATCCTACCAGGTTTAACTGGTCGGCATTTTTAATAACCGGTACAATTAAATTCCCGCTTGGCAATGCAGTTGCCATTCCAATGTTCAGGTCTTTTTTTATAATGATCTTATCGCCATCTACCGAACTGCTGAGCATCGGGTATTTCTTAATGCTCTTTACAATGGCTTCAATGAACAAAGGTGTAAAGGTGATTTTTTCGCCTTCTCTTTTTTCAAATTCTTTCTTCACTTTGTCTCTCCACAAAACGAGATTGGTAACATCGCATTCGGCAAAGCTGGTTACATGCGGACTGGTGTGCTTACTGTCTACCATGTGTTTGGCGATCAGTTTACGCATCCTGTCCATTTCAATTATTTCAACGTTTCCACTATAGCTGGTAACTGCAGGTGAAGAAGCGGCTACGGCTACCTGTTGGTTTTCTCTTGCGGCCACCGGTTCCTGTTGTACCGCAGGAGGCTGGCTGATGGCGGAAGGTTTATGACCCACACTTCTGTTGGCAACGTATTGTAAGATGTCTTTTTTGCTTACGCGACCGTCCTGGCCGGTTCCCGGAATATTTTCCAGTTCGGTCATGCTGATACCTTCGCTCTGTGCGATGTTCAATACCAGTGGTGAATAAAACCGGATTGCATTTTTATTGCCGTTTGTAGCTGCCGGTGCTGCTGCAGGAGTATAGGGTATTTCCTCTACAACTTTAGCTTCTTCGTACTCACGTTTAGGGGCAGGAGACGAAGACTGGCCGGTTGAACTGCCGGCACCTGTTTTAATTTTTGCTATCACCGTGCCTATGGGCACCACATCATTTTCCTTGAATAATATTTCTTCGATAACACCTGCTGCGGTGGAAGGAACTTCGCTGTCCACTTTATCCGTAGCAATATCCAGAATGGTTTCATCCATAGCAACACTATCGCCTGGCTTTTTATGCCATTTTAAAATAGTGGCTTCCATGATACTTTCTCCGAGTTTGGGCATTATCAAATCAACTGAACTCATATAGCAAAAAAGATTTATTGAAATTTGAAAATAATGGCAAATGTAAGGAAGAAAAAAGGAACGATACAGGAATTAGAAACCAGTAATTTGAAATTATGAACTATAAATAAAGGCGATTTATGGGTTATCCTTCTTCTATAATGAACTGTCGGAGCAAGTTCAATGCATTTACGGCCGTTAATTCGATGTTGAGTTTCCGCTCAAACCTGAAATGAAGCTTTTTTGCCCGTACTTTTTTCCGGGAGCCAACGGCGATCCATACCGTACCAACAGGTTTATCGGGTGTTCCGCCATCGGGGCCCATGATGCCGCTTACGGCAATGGCATAGTCGGAACCGATTTTCCGTAAAGCACCATTGGCCATTTCGATCACCACTTCTTCGCTTACGGCACCATTATCCAATAATAATTTTTCATCCACACCCAGCAGGTCTTCTTTTGCTTTGTAGGAATAACTCACCACGCTTCCATCATAAAAAGCAGAAGATCCGGGAATGGAGGTTACCAGATGAGCGATGTAACCGCCCGAACAACTCTCCGCCGTACACATTGTTTTTTTTCTTTCCAGCAATAAGCCGGCAATAATTTTTTCCATCGGCTCATCTTTATTGGTGATGATATGATCCTTCACCTGTTGCTGCAACAGTAAGAAATAATGATCGATCTCATTTTCGGTTTCTTCTTTGTGTAAACCGGTAGCCGTAAGCCTGAGCCGAACCATTCCGTAATTAGGTAAATACGCCAGTCGAACGGCTGCAGGCAGGGCACTTTCAAATTCAATGATCTTATCGGCAATCATCGATTCTCCGATACCGAAAGTGGTTAAAGTGCGGTGCGCAATATGTGCAACATTAAACTCCTTTACCAGGAATGGAATCACATCGTTTTCAATCATCCCTTTCATCTCATGCGGCACGCCGGGCATGCTGATATAAAATTTCCCGTTTTTTTCAAATAACATCCCGGGAGCCGTTCCTCTTTTGTTCTGTATAACGGTGCAGGTATCGGGAACCTCCGCTTGTTTGATATTCCTTTCAGTGAGCGGACGCTTAAATACGTCTTCAAAAAGATACCGTACATTGGCAAGCGCCTCTTCATTCACTATCATTTTTCCATTGAAGTATTTACACAGCAGGGGTTTGGTGATATCGTCTGCTGTTGGTCCGAGGCCGCCGGTGATCAGTATTACGTCAGCATGTTTGCTTTCTTCATTCAATGCAGTTTCAATATCTGTGGCAATATCGCCAACGGCTACACGACGTTTAACCGGGATGCCTATCTTGTTTAATTGCTGGGCAATCCAGGCGCTGTTGGTATCAATTACCTGCCCGATCAATAATTCATCCCCGATTGTTATGATAGATACTTTTACCATGTGTAATGTGTTCGGTTGTGTTGAAGAAATGACTGCTGTTTACCCATAAACGGGATCAGCAACAGTTTCATTAATTTTATGCAAGTTAAAACCAATCATGAGAACAATTCTTTTAATTATAAGTGTGGTAATTGCGCAGTTTTCTTATGCACAGGATGTAAAAGAAAAATTACAGCGGGCAATAACATTGTTAGAACAGGATGCACAATTCAGGCACAGCATCATCAGCCTGTATGTTACAGACGGAAAAACGGGCAATGTAATTTTTGATCTGAACGGACAAAAAGGATTGGCGCCCGCCAGTTGCCAGAAAATTGTAACCAGTGCTGCCGCATTCGAATTGCTGGGAAAATCGTACACGTACACAACCCGTATCGGAATGTTGCAAGGAGATTCTGCCCGCCTGGTGATAGAACCTTCCGGCGATCCTACGCTGGGCAGCAAACGCTGGAAGCAAACACAAATGAACGACGTGTATGATCGTATCTGGAATGCACTAAAGAAAAATAATGTAACGGCATTGCGTGCCGGGGTTGTGATGGCTGCAAAAAATTATCCCTACCAGTCTATACCCGATGGCTGGGTATGGCAGGATATCGGGAATTATTTTGGAGCGGGCGCTTCATTGGTAAACTGGAATGAAAACCAATACAGCATTTCATTACAATCCGGGGAAGAAGGAAGCACAACGAAGATCAGTTCATTTGATCCGACTTCGGCAACCTTTTCCTTTAAAAATTTTATTACGGCCGGAAAACAGGGGAGTGGCGATAACGCCTGGATCTATGCTGCACCTTATGGCAAAGAAGGATATGCAACGGGAACCATTCCTCCCAACCAAAAAAGCTTCAGCATTTCGGGTTCAATGCCAGATCCAACCGATGTATTTTTGAAAGGATTACAAACTTACCTGGAAAATAAGGAAGTACGTATCGTTGATGGAAGCTCAATGGATATCTTTCCCCGGCAAATAGCTTCCAATGCCGTTACCATTGCAGATAGTATTGTTTCGCCACCGTTAGATAGTATTAATTACTGGTTTCTGAAAAAAAGCGTGAACCTGTTCGGGGAAGCATTTGTGAAAACGATCGCTTATAACAAAGCAGGGATCGGATCTACCGATAGCGGTGTACATATCATTCGTGAATTCTGGGCTTCAAAAGGTATTGAAAAATCATCGTTGAAAATTATTGATGGTAGTGGATTGTCGCCTGCAAATCGTTTAACCACCGCTTCATTGGTTGCAATACTACAGTATGCAAAAAAGCAATCCTGGTTTTCTTCTTTTTATAACGCATTGCCGGAAATGAACAATATTAAAATGAAAGATGGTTATATCGGTGGTGTGCGTTCGTATGCAGGGTATGTAACATCAGCGAGAGGGAAAGAATATTGTTTCTCTTTTATTGTAAACAATTTCGATGGCAGTCCAGCTACAGCCAGGGAAAAAATCTGGAAGCTTCTTGATATTTTAAAGTAATTTAGTAACCAACCAAACTAACTGTTATGCAGGAGCAAAATTATAAGAACCACACCCGGCTTGTACCGATGTTTCATTACGTTGCCTTTTCTTTAATTCTGTTACTCATTGTTGCGGCAGGCATACGATTGTATAAGAGTTATGTATTTAATTTCCGCTACGTATGGGTGCCGGCAATGTTCCTCATCATTGGCGTTGTATTATTGTTACTTGCGTGGTATGCCCGTGCATTTGCATTAAAAGCGCAGGACAGGGCCATTCGTGCGGAAGAATCGCTTCGTTATTTCGCTATCACCGGAAATTTACCAGATCCTAAACTTACCATCGGCCAGGTTGTCGCACTTCGCTTTGCCTCCAATAATGAATTTGTTGATTTAACGCACAGGGCAGTTAAAGAAAATTTATCTCCCAAACAAATCAAAGAAGCGATTAAAGAGTGGAAGGGGGATTATCACAGGGTGTAATTGAATTATGAATGATGAATTATGAATGATGAATGATGAATTGTGAATGATGAATGGGAACTGCTGGTAGTAGATGCACACGCACGTTTACCCCTTAACTAATTCCAATCATTGAAGGATCAATCTCTCTCTCCTTTGGAGAGGGCCGGGATGAGGTTATACGAATTTTAATTATGAATTCAATCTGCT
>JAFDXE010000028.1 GCA_018268085.1 Bacteroidota bacterium | reverse complement strand
GGAAGAATGGATGATTGAATACAATGTACGAAGACCACATGAATCACTCAATAATTTAACGCCTGATGAATGGCATAAAAAACAATTTACAAATGAAATTACTCTAAATTAAGCCTGTCTGAACAACGGGGTACTTACACAGTATCTCCTTTTTTATTTTATGGGGAAGGAAGTATGGAAGAAAATGCAATATTAAATCGTAAGGTTTGGTTTAATATAGAAGGTTATTTAAAGGATGTGAGTGATATTAAAATAATAAAAAAGAAAAAGGGAGATTTTAATTATCAAATAACATATTTGTATAAAGGAGAATTAAAACATGCCTACCTGACTCACTTATCCCCTTTATTACATTCCTTTTTATATGCTATGGAAGTTTTTGGGTATCCGAAAAAATTTTCCATCTCATAACTAAATTATCGTAAGGCTCCATTACTTTTTTAGTTTCCATATTAGAACCTTTCAAAATTATCATGCAATACTCATTATCCATAGGTTTTATGCTTTCAATATCCTGTATTCTTATAGGTTCTCGTTCTGTTCTACTTCGATATACAATAATTTCATCGGGAGCCGTTTGCAAAAATTCATTTTTTATTTGCCATAAGTTTAAAAATCTGGTAAATATCTCATACTCCCAATCTGGCATAGTAGCGGGCTGGAAAGCCCCCATTTTACCATCAGCAAATATTTTATTACCCACTAATTTATTCCATAGATCAGGAAATTTTTCTTTTAAAATTATCCAAAACTGCTTTGAATCTTCAAATGTAATTTCTTTAATTTCTATATTTTTTTCCATAAACGGTTGTTTTGAAACTACTACAATTTAAACTTTTACTATCATGTTTAAAAATCTAATCGAGTTAATTAAGTCAATGCCTACAGAGCAACAATGCAGGGAATATGTAGCGCAGCAGCGTTGGGAAAATGGGAAGGCTGTATGCCCTTATTGTGGTTGTGGAAGGTGTTATACTATTGAGGGAGGGAAACGCTATAAATGCAGCGATAAAGCCTGTTTTAAGAAGTTTTCAGTAACCGTAGGGACAATTATGGAAGCAAGCAATATTCCCCTTTCTAAATGGCTGGTAGGAATCTATTTAGTTAGTTCACATAAGAAAGGAATTAGTAGTTATCAATTAGGCAGGGATTTGCAAATAGCACAAAAGAATGCGTGGTTTATGCTGCACCGCATACGGGAAATGTTACGATTAAAAGAGAATATTAAACTAGATAACATTGTAGAAATAGATGAAGTATATATCGGCGGTAAGGTTGGGAATATGAGTAAAACAAAAAGAAAGAAGGCCAGGGAAGAAGGAACCAACAACCATAAAACAATGGTAATGGGAATGATTGAAAGAGGCGGTAATTTAAAACTAATACCAGTGGGAAAAGCAAATAACATGACAGGCTTTGTACCGGCTATTATGAACAATGTAGATAATGATGCAGTACTGATAACAGATAGCTTACCCGCTTACCAAACAGTTGCCCCACACTATTCAGGGCATGAAGTAGTAAACCACAGTATGAATGAATATGTGAGGGATAAAACTATCCATACAAACACAATAGAAGGCGCATTTAGCCTTTTAAAACGTTCTATCTATGGAATATATCACCAAGTAACTCCAAAGCATTTAAGCCGCTATTGTGATGAAACAATGTTCAGGTACAACCTAAGAAAAGTACCGGATATGCAAAGGTTTATTTATAGCCTGAAATTAACCGAAGGACGTTTGACATGGAAGGCATTAACGCAGCCTGTAGGAACAGAAAACAACAATCAGGTAACAAAGGCTATTACACGAATAAAACCTGTTTATCAAATGTTAAACGGGGAAATAGTAGCGAAGTTTGATAGCATTAAAGAAGCATCAATTGCAACAGGAATAAATAAAGCAAGTATTGCTAGGGTTGCTGCGGGAATTAGAAAAAATGCGGGTGGTTTTCAGTGGGTTTATGCTTAATCTAATTCAAAAGTTTCATACAATTCAGTTATTTTATAAACGGCTAACGTTCAGGGCTTGGCGTTGTTGTGGGATTTGAAAGTCGTCCGCCCGGTACTGCTGCCCAATAGAATTACTGCTGATGAAGTTAACAACAAAAAGCCAAATAGTTATTCGTCAGCCGGAACTAAAGATGCTATGTTGCTGAAGTTGAAGTTTCAAGGTCAAGCCCCAATAACGCCAAACCCCATGTAATGTGCTGGCGGATTTGTCGAACGGAATGGTTTTAATTGTGTCGAGGGTTTTGGAAGCGTCTGCAAGCAACACTCTTTTACAAAGGTTTGCTATCGTGTTGGGGCTTGTGTGCCTTTGTAAATGTGTGGGGCTTTTGTCGAGCCAGTAGTTCTTTGAAATAAGGGGAAGTTGATACTGAATTTTTTGGTTACGGTTCTTTATACCCACCTTCTTTCCAGTTTTTATTAGCTTCAAACCATGCTAACAAAGCGCCCATAAATCCGAACCTCGCTGCAAGTCCAGTAGCTTGTTCATAACAAACTTTACCAGGAGATAACTCTCTAATTCGTATAGTTCTTTTATGAATGGCTTGCGGACCTTTAAGTACAAAAGTTTTTGTTTGTCCAACAGAGAAATAGCCCTCAAACTTTTCAGTGGCTTTTAAATGTTGCTCGATAAAAGAGAAGTCAACTTCTGGATAAAACGGGTCAGGCATATACTGATTCTTCTGCGATTTCTAATTTAGGATTAATATAGTTGTCGCCCGTTTGTAAAAGCCTGTCCAAAAGTTCGTCAGTTTCTGATACGCAGAAACCTAAAATATGATTACCATCTTGGTCAACTTGTTTCCAACCCAATGCTTGCAACTCTTTTTCAACACCTTCACCAAATTTTTCAGAAGCAATGCAGAAAGATTGAATTGCTTCTTTTATTGCAAATTCGGCATCTTTCTCATCACTTGCTATGGTATCTATGTTTAGCAATGGTAATTGAACATGAATATTCCCGTCAAATTCAGATTCTTTGCTCCAAACTGGCATTGAAACTGAAATTGAAACAAGTTTATCGCCTGTTCTTGTAATTTCGATATTTGCTTCTATAGTGTTCATGTTGTGATTTGCTTTCAATTTGCAAGATAGGTATCAATTATGATACTTTAGTAAATTATAAGTTACTTTTTAGCAAAAGTCTGATTGCTAAGTTATTTAGAATATTATATAAACGTTTGAAAGTCAATATTGTTGTATAAATAGGCCTACTTCCCCTTGTTTCTGTCGCCCAGCAAGATTTTAGCTCTTTTGTGTCAAGGTTATGTGTCCAGCGAAAGTGCTAAAATGTGTGTCGGCAAAAGAAGCGTTGGCGAATTAAAACACATAACTATTAAATTGACTACCTAACGCAATCAATGATTTAGTTAATTCCATTAATTCTAATGGCTGCTTATTTTTTATTTCTATAATTAGACGAATATCCTCGTTTGGCATAGGCTTAAAATTACTTAATTTTAACCAATGGCAAAAGCAGTCAAAAAAAAGAAAGTAAATCCCACCAACGAAATAACGGTTAAAACTAACCTTACTCCCGATCAGTTACTTAAACTGGCTTTAAATACTCCTGTTAAAAATAGTAAGGCTAAAAAATGATTAAATCTACGATTGTACTTTTAGGAGTATTATTTTCAATTCCCGCATACTCACAGGATAATATTGATTCTTTAGATAAATATAGTTATAGCATTGTAGGCGATTGTGCAAAAGGTAGGTACTACGGAACAGGATTTTTTATTTCTGATAACAATAGACTTTTCTTTATCACCGCTAAGCATTGTTTAACTGGATGCGATGGGGAAACAAAAAATTCAATTTATCCAGATACAATGTTTATTAATCTTAAAATCAGGAAATATTATCCTCTTGATGTAAGAATTACAAAAGATACATCTATATGCGATCACAATGATTATATGGTAATTGAAGTAGATACTGTATTAAAAAAAGTAATAAATACATTAGAAAATTTAATCCCTTCAAAAACATTCAAACCTCTTAGATTAAAAATTGTAGGTTATCCCAGGCAAGCATATCCCACACAAAATCCCCTAGATGCAATAACACAAAATCTTACTCTTAGTTACAGTCAATTTTTTATAGACGCAGATAAATCAAATTACATTTCAAAATATAACATCAATACCGAAAGAATTATTTTTTTGACTGAATTTGTCAAGGATAGCCATTTAGATGGTTATTCCGGTGCCCCTGTATTTTTTCAGGATTACTCTTTAAAATGGAAATTAATTGGTTGCCTTCATAGTGGAGGATGGGGTGCGGATTCTAATTATACTAGCGGATATTTTCAGGATATATTTTCAATTAAGAAAGATGTCAGATTTAAGAGTTCCAATTGAATCTGCTATCGGAGTAAGTATCATTAACTTTCTAACTACCGTGTCAATAGGGAATTTGCCTTGTAAACAAGTTTTGTGAGGCTTAGAACCCAAGCATCCTGAATAAAAAAAGAATATAAATAGCCAACATTTCATTCTTCGGGAAATCCTAAAATCTTACAAATCCTAGTGCTAGTATTTTTTAATAATTCTAAAGTTTCTAATCTTTCTTTTTCGGTTAAAATATATTTTTCAACCTTATTATTATCAAGGGCAAACTTTTTTTGTTTTTTAAACAATTCCAAATCATTTAATGCTTCTGCTTTATCTTTTTCATTTTTTATATTTGCGCCTTGATTATACATATACCAACCTAATTAGACGTACCTATTACTGGATTATTATACGGTATCTCATTATCGTCAGGAATAATAGTTTGTCCAATTAAGGCGAATAATAATCTTTTAAAATAAACTTTAATTGATCCCATATTATTAATATTAAAAATTAAAAAATGAAAATTGTAAATTATGATATTGTTGTAGCAGATAATACTGGTCTGCTTCAAACTTTAGTTACTCAAAAAATAGGAGCCGGTTGGCAACCATTTGGTAATTTACTTTCTATCCAAAAACCAGCTAACCCAAATTCAGCCCCCGTAGGAACTTTTACTATTGTTTATTTACAGACGATAGTAAAGTACCAGTAACTTCTGCTACAAATACTTTCGCTTGTTTTGTATATTCTGCTTCCTCTTTGGCAGTAAGGATATTTGCACCCATATATCCGGTTCTCTTATATTGCTCTAACCATTCGTCACTAGGGTATTCACCAAACTTCCTACGTTGTATTGTTTCTATTTGGCTTTGAGTGCTATTAATATTGGTATTATCAAAAGACAAAATGCTATTAGTTTTTGTTTATTCTTTTTCATAATCAATTATTTACTCTTACTCCCTTATTGGTAGTTGAATCCTTGAATAAATAATTGTAAATGAAAGAACTAAAAAACCTATAAAAACTAAAAAAGCGGCTACCACCGCTATCTAGTCCCTTATTGGTAGTTGAAACCTGTCATCTGGTTGTACTCAAGATGTATTCAGGATGTCATCAGGATGGCATCAGGATGAACTCTGGAAGTCAGCAAGATGTACGCTTGCTGTCATCTCGGTGTGTTACAATACCATCAATCCACAACCCCTGGTATCGCTGTTATCCAATCTGCCCAATACTTCAAAACTTCCATCGGGGTACAATTTTCCAACATCATCTGTTGCAATAAACGAACAACTATACAAGTTGGCCAGGTCAATAACATTGATAACACCCGTTACAGGATTCTTACCTTTAAGCGTTGCCGTTATACATTCAAATGGATCATCTTCTGCTCTTAACATTATTTTCATCCAGGGCGGGCATTTAAAAATGCCATCAGCAGTAGCATAGGCCTGGGATAACAATTCCGTCATCCCATATTCTGAATGAATCTGGTTTAAGCCGAGTTTCCTCTTAAGTTCCTCATGAACCTGTTCTCTTGTAAGTTCTTTCCTGCGTCCTTTCATTCCTCCCGTTTCCATCACTATACAATGTTTTAGGTTCATCGGGTGTGTAGCGGCAAAATCAAGCAGGGCATACGTAACACCGATCAGCAATGTTGGCTGCCGGTTGTTTTCATTTTCCTGCAATACCTGTTGGAGTTTATTGGTATCATACAGGTAAAAGCCGCTGTGAGGGTGATTGCTTTTTTGTATCAGGTCATTCACCATAAATACCAATGAAGAATGTTGGCGTTCGAGATAGGAGGGCAGTAATCCGATCACACAATATTTTTTCACATCCCCATAAAATAATTCAAAGCCTTTCATGAAACTCTCCTTGTATAATTCAACATCGAACACATAATGGCGGCTGTTGATGCTTCCTGTAGTACCGCTGCTTTCAAAAAACAATGGGCATTCTTCTGTAACGGAAACAACTTTTTGTGTTTTAAAAAAGCTGATGGGTAAATAAGGAATTCTTTCAATACGGGTAACCGTAGCAGGATCTACATGAATGGCTTCACAAAATTGCCTGTACAGGTTGTTATTCAGGTATTGAAAATTGAATACCTGTATGGCCCGGCTTTCAAAATTGCCGGTAGTGCAGGTGAAGATGTTATTTTTTATTACTGTTTTGGATAATTCAGGCTGCATAATCCTTGTAAAATTGCGTCTTTTATTTAAGATTGATATATCATTTTCAATCAGTAAATTTGAAATATAATTGTAAACTGATGAGAGTAGTTATTGCAATACTGGTGGTGATGCTGTTTTTCACATCCTGCAAAAAAGATAAATACACGAGCGCACCGCAAATAAAATATAAATCACTTACCACAAATTTTTTTGATAATAGTGTGGGCGCTGTATCCCCGGCAGTGGTATTTTCTATTACAGATGCGGAAGGTGATCTCGGCGACACTGCCTATATTCATTTGAAAAATTTACTTACAGGCCAAATTGATAGTTTGCCTTTCCCCGATATCAGCGGCGCTTCTATAAAGAAAAATCTTAAAGCCGATATCACAGCATCTGTTGGAAGGCTCGGTGGATGTTTTACCTCAAATCCTCCCGGCCGTGTAGATACCATGTATTATGAAATCTATGTAACAGACTTTGCAAAAAATAAAAGCAACACTATTGTAACCGGTGATCCGGTATTTCAACAATGCCAGTAATGAAATGGCTTCAGTTCATCCTGTCTCATTCTATTTTTATTTCGATATGTGCGGTTGCATTGTGTTTCCAGACATTCCTGCTCCTGCACATTACACCGCATGATTATACCTACGGCTTACTTTTTTTTTCAACGCTCAGCAGTTATAATTTTTACTGGCTGATCAGTAAATACAGATTCTCTTCCCGGAAAAACATATTTCAATTCTTACAAGTTCAGCTATCCAATACTATTTTATTGTTCATTGCATCTGCAGGTTTTCTCCTTTGCCTTTTCAATGAACAACAATTAATTCCTTATGTGCTCATAGCCGTATTGCTTACTATCCTCTATAGTGTACCGTTATGGCCCGTAAAACAATGGCGGTTTATTCAAAAAGCCGGATTCCTGAAAACAATATTGCTGGCTTTTACCTGGACGTATGTAACCGTGGTTATTCCTGCTCACGAAGTACTGGCAACTGAAACACTGGCTGTTACTTTATTATTCACTGCCAGGTTTTTATTTATGCTGATGTTGTGTATCATTTTTGATTCAAGGGATGTGCATGTAGATAAGATCCATTCTTTGAGCAGCCTTGCTACCGACGTAAGTAAAAAAACACTTGCAGTAATCATGACTGTTGTTTTTGTATTGTACCTCTTATGTGGCGTTTTCCTGAGGTATTATTTTGATGATATTCCACAGATCATCTCCTTTTTGCTAATGGGAATTGTAACGCTGTTGGTGTACAGGCTGTCTCTAAAAAAACAAGGTTACTTTTTCTACTATTTTTTAGTTGATGGATTGATGTTGTTTTCAGCATTGGCAAGTTTTATCGCAAGTATTTAGTTAATTTGTTTTTTAAACAATCAAATATGGCAAAAGCTACAAAGACAAAACGTTCTCTACCCGAATCATCTTACACATTTTTACGAGACTATATTAATAACGCATCCCCCACAGGTTTTGAGAGCAGCGGACAAAAGTTATGGTTACATTATCTCCGCCCTTATGTGGATGAAACCTTTACCGATCCTTACGGAACTGCAGTTGGCGTTATCAATCCAACGCATCCGTTTAAAGTGGTAATTGAAGCTCATGCCGATGAAATAAGCTGGTTTGTAAATTATATCTCGCCTGAAGGATTGATATATCTGAAACGCAACGGTGGAGTGGATCACCAGATCGCACCTTCTATGCGTGTACGCATTCACGGAAAAAAAGGCATTGTAAAAGCTGTGTTCGGATGGCCGGCCATTCATACCCGGTTGAACAACGCAGATACAAAAGAACCCTCACCTAAAGTTGATAACCTGTTTCTCGATTGCGGCGCACGCAATAAGAAAGAAGTTGAAGCGCTCGGTATTCACATTGGCGCTGTTGCTACTTATGAAGATGGCTATGATGAACTGGCGCATGATTACCTGATCGGGCGGGCTTTCGATAACCGCATCGGCGGATTTATGATTGCAGAAGTTGCAAGATTATTAAAAGCAAATAAAAAGAAACTGCCCTTTGGATTGTATATCGTTAACGCTGTTCAGGAAGAAATAGGTTTGCGTGGTGCCGAAATGATCGCCCGCCGCATTAAACCAAATGTGGCTATTGTAACCGATGTAACGCACGACAGCAGTACTCCTATGATCAATAAAATAATTGAAGGGGAATGTGTCTGCGGTAAAGGACCTTCTTTATGTTACGGACCGGCAGTTCACAATAAACTGCTCAATTTTGTTCAGGATGTTGCAACAAAAAACAAAGTTCCATTCCAGTTACGAACCGTTAGCCGCAGCACCGGTACCGATACTGAATCTTTTGCCTATGCAAACGACGGTTGTCCTTCAGTTCTTATTTCAATACCCTTACGCTACATGCATACCACGGTTGAAATGTTGCATAAAAATGATATTGAAAACACAGTGAAACTGATGTATGAATCTTTGCTGGCGCTTACACCTAAAACGAATTTGAGTTATTTTTAGCGGTGAGCTGTGAAGATTTTTAGATCGGCTGGTTAATTGATATCGGAGTAAGCATGTGCAAAAATTTGGCTCGTTGCTGACAACATAAAGCGTTAAGCTTGCTGCTATATTGCTAATGCCGACTAAATACTTTCAGCTACCTTTGCCACATGAACGACCAGGGAAAATACTTTCGCCTATTTGCAACACTTTTTTTCAGCTTCATCGGCTTCATCGTTTTTTTTATTTTGTTGCTGTTGGGAATAAAATTGTTCTTCGGACTGCTGAGTTATATTCCCTGGTTTACCTATGTGTACATGTTGTTCCTGCTGATGGTGCCACCGGCAATTTTTGTAACCGCGTATATTGTATTTTTTAAACGAACAACCACGCATCCTTCCAAACCTGTGCGGCTGTTTTCTTATCTCTTGTTTTCGGCGGTATTACTCACGTGGTGTGCATTTTTAGCGATAGACATGGTTTCGTTTTTCAGGCATTTTTATCATGAGATCGGCAATTACTATGTGTATAATTTCTACTTCCTGGCGGGCAATATGGCTTTGTTATTTTTTATAGGCGTAATACAGGCACTCACTACGGAAAAGGAAAAAGACTGGATGGAGAAAGCAAAAGGAGCTAATTAGCTACTTGTTTGACCGGCCAATAAAACTGCCCATCAACAACCTCACTCACTGGCTAACTGATTATAAAAAAATTCCCCCTGAAGAATCAGGGGGATTTTCTTTAACCCTTAAAACAACCAACATGAATTAGTTGTATCTGTAATGAAATACGTAAACACTCATTCAAAGGTTTGCTGTGTAGGGTGATTTTTTTAAGTTAAGGCTATATCCAGTACCTGTTGCATTGTTTTAACATAATGAAATTTAATGCCGCTGATGAATTGCGGGTTAATTTCAGAAACATCTTTTTCATTCTGCCAGCACATAATAATTTCTTTTATACCCGAACGTTTGGCTGCCAATACTTTTTCCTTAATGCCACCCACCGGCAGCACTTGTCCACGTAAGGTAATTTCACCCGTCATAGCCAGGTAAGGCTTAATTTTCCTTCCCGTAAATGCACTGGCAAGGGCACACATCATGGTTATGCCGGCACTCGGACCATCTTTGGGCGTTGCGCCTTCGGGAATATGTATATGTGCATCTTTTTTATTAAAAATATCAACCGTTAATCCCAGTTTTTTACAGTTGGCCTCCAGCCAGGTAAATGCCGTGCTGGCACTTTCTTTCATTACATTACCGAGGTTACCGGTAAGTTTCAATTCGCCTTTTCCTTCGCTGAGCTGCGTTTCAATAAATAAAATATCACCGCCAACGTATGTCCATGCTAAACCAACAGCCACACCAGGCATATTTGCCATCTTATACAATTCGTTGCTGTATTTTGGTTTGCCCAGAATTTTTTCAACATCATTTATGGTAATGGTAGGCTTCAGTTTATTTTTTAGTACCAGCTCTTTCGCCTGGAAACGCATGATGCTTGCCAGTTGGCGATCCAGTTCCCGTACACCGCTTTCTCTCGTATAATCAGCAATTACTTTTTCCAGAACTGCATCGCTTATCTTAAAGCTGTCGGGTTTTAACCCATGCATTTCTTTTTGTTTAGGAAGCAGGTGTCGTTTAGCGATCTCAATTTTTTCTTCAATGGCGTATCCACTAAGGTCGATGATCTCTAACCTGTCACGCAACGCCGGTTGAATACTGCTGATATTATTCGCTGTGGCAATGAACAATACTTTACTCAGATCGTATTCCAGTTCAAGGTAATTATCATAAAAAGTATTGTTTTGCTCAGGATCCAAAACCTCGAGCAATGCAGAAGAAGGATCGCCGCGATGGTCACTGCCGATCTTATCAATCTCATCCAGTATCATCACCGGGTTGCTCGATTTAACCTTACGAATCGATTGTATAATTCTTCCCGGCATGGCCCCGATATATGTTTTGCGATGACCCCGTATTTCACTCTCATCATGCAATCCGCCCAGGCTTACCCGAACATATTTTCTGCTAATGGCCGATGCGATACTTTTTCCCAAACTTGTTTTACCAATTCCCGGGGGGCCGATGAAACAAAGTATCGGGCTTTTCATATCACCTTTCAATTTTAAAACGGCGAGGTATTCAAGTATGCGTTCCTTGATACGGTTCATTCCATAATGATCGTGATCAAGAATTTTTTTTGCTTTTTTAAGGTCGTATAAATCTTCAGTGCATTCATCCCAGGGAAGATCAAGTAACAGGTCTAGATGATTATATACAACTGAATAATCCGGTGTGGATGGATGCATCCGTTCCAGTTTTTCAATGCCCTTCAGGAACATTTCTTTAGCAGCCGCCGGCCATTTTTTGCTTTCGGCCTTCTTCTGCATTTCCTTTACTTCAGCAAAATTATCTCCGCCTAACTCATCTTTAATGGCTTTCATTTGCTGCTGCAAAAAATAATCGCGTTGCTGCTTATCCAGTTCGGCCCTCGTTTTATTGGTAACCTTGTTTTTTAATTCTGCGTACTGTAGTTCGGTATGCATGAGGCTCATCAGCAGTTCGGCTCTTGCTTTCAGGTTGCTGATCTCCAGTAATTTTTGTTTTTGCTTGATATCGCTGTTTAAATTACTGCTTACAAAGTGGATTAAGAAAGACGGATTTTCAATATTCTTCAAAATGATGGCAGCTTCACTTGGAAGGTTGGGCGACAAGCCTACAATCTGCCCGGCAAGGTCTTTAATACTGCCCACCATGGCATCAAAATCCGGATCACCACTCATATTTTCTTCATCGAGCACTTTAATCACCGCTTTAAAATACGGGTCATCCGTTGTTATTTCTTCTATCTTAAATCTTCTTCTTCCCTGTATGATAATCGTGGTGCCACCATCAGGCATTTTGATCATCTTTACAATTTTTGCAACGGTGCCAATATCTTCCAGGTCGCTTACAGTGGGCTCTTCAACGGTACTGTCTTTTTGTGCTACCACACCTACCAATTTGTCAGCCTTATAAGCATCTGCCACAGCCTTGATACTCTTATCTCTTCCGACGGTAATGGGGATTACCACACCCGGAAACAAAACGGTATTTCTTAAAGGGAGAATCGGTAATTCATTTGGAATGGCCTGTGCGTCTGCGTTTGCTTCGTCTTCTTCGGTTAGCGGAATGATCGGCATAAATTCCATTTCTTCTTCCGTGCCCTGCAAATAGTTTATTTTACTCATGTTTGATCATTAGAAGTCAATATGACAAAATTAGTCAGTAATTCTGTTTTTTTTAAGGGAAGTTATTATTGTCAAGTTTGGTGCCGAAGGAGATGAATGTTGAATGTTGAATGTTGAATGCTGAATGCTGAATGCGGAGTGAGTTCACACGAATTGCACATATTACATGAAATATTGTTAATTGATAAATGTAAAAATGTACCCGAATCATCCCCCTCTCTTTTGGAGAGGGCCGGGGTGCGGTTTCATGACCAGGACAGGCTGATGGTTGGTAAACAAAACCCTGTGCCGTTGTTTTCATCGCCCGAATTTATGTAAACCTTATTTTTGCCGCAGGATGGATATTAACTGCACTATTGCCGAATTACACATATTAAACAGGATTGCACTTGCAGCAGAAACTTTGCATACGGAATGCTATGTTATCGGCGGATTTGTGAGAGATAAAATATTGGGCCGGGAAACAAAGGATATAGATATTGTTTGTGTGGGAGATGGCATTGCATTGGCCCACAAAACTGCGGAACAATTTGACCGCATGCCTCCCGTAAATTTTTTCAAAACCTTCGGTACAGCGCAGATAAAATTAGATGCCGGTCAATTACCCGCTTCTTCGTTTTCGGGTGAAATTGAAATAGAGTTTGTTGGTGCCAGGAAAGAAAGTTACAATTTCGACAGCCGTAAACCCGCTGTTCAATCAGGTACAATTGAAGACGATCAGAACCGGAGAGATTTTACCATTAATGCATTGGCTGTTAGTTTAAATAAAAGCGATTATGGTACACTGATAGATCCGTTTAACGGCATCAAAGACCTGGAGAATAAAATCATAAAAACACCACTTGAGCCTTCCGAAACTTTTAGTGATGATCCGTTGCGTATGATGAGGGCGATTCGTTTTGCCACTCAACTCGGATTCACTATTGAAGCAGGAACATTTGCCGCAATTACTAAAAATGCAGATCGTATAAAAATTGTGAGCAGGGAAAGAATTGCGGATGAACTGAATAAGATACTATTAAGTGTAAAACCTTCCGTTGGATTTGACCTGTTGTACAAATCCGGGTTACTGCAACTGATCTTTCCGCAAATGGTGGCACTGGCCGGTGCAGAATACATTGATGGAAAGGGGCACAAAGATAATTTTTATCACACGTTGCAGGTGGTAGATAATATTTCAAAAAACACCAATGATCTCTGGCTAAGATGGGCTGCAGTGTTACATGATATTGCAAAGCCGGCAACTAAAAAATTTGAAGAAGGTCATGGGTGGACTTTCCACGGACATGAAGTGGTAGGAGCGAAGATGGTTCCGAAAATATTTACGCAACTCAAATTACCGCAAAATGAAAAAATGAAATTTGTGCGAAAGATGGTAGAGATGCACCTGCGGCCAATTAGTTTAACTAAAGAAAATATAACTGACTCCGCTATACGAAGATTGATTTTTGATGCAGGCGAAGACCTCGAATCACTGATGCTGTTGTGCAACGCCGACATCACTTCCAAAAACAAACAAAAAGTAAAACGCTACCTCGAAAACTTTGAGCTGGTATTAAAACGTTGCGCAGAAGTAGAAGCAAAAGATCATGTACGTAACTGGCAACCGCCCATAACGGGTGAGATGATCATGGAAGAATTTTTATTACCCCCCGGGCGAATAGTTGGTGAAATAAAAAATGCTATACGAGAAGCTATATTAGATGGTCTTATCCCGAATGAATATGATGCAGCCCACGCATTTATGATGGGTAAGGCGAGAGAACTTGGGATTGTGAAAATGCAGTAGCTGCATATGCATAATAAATGATTGCCATTACACCAAAAGGGCTCGGAGAACCACTACGCTGATCATTTCTTTTATAGCAACATCCGGCTTAGTGCAGCTTTCAGTCTTACTGCTGTTATTGTCATCAAATCTAATGTTCCGGTTAAAATCATTTCCAACAAAAAGCCTTATTTTTACCCCATGGCAATATTAAAATTCAGAATATACTGGGAGGAAGACGAAAGCATTTATCGTGACATCGCTATCAGGCACACCCAATCATTTCACGACCTGCACCTGGCTATTTTAAAAAGCTACGAATTCGACAATAAGCATAAAGCAACTTTTTACAGGAGCAATGATAACTGGCAGCGTGGCCGTGAGATTTCCCTTGAAAAATATGATAAGGAATATAAGGCAGAGCCATTGCTCATGAATGAAGTAAATATCGGCAGCGAGATCAAAGATCCCAACCAGAAATTTGTGTACGAATACGATTTCAATAAGAACTGGCATTTCATGGTGGAACTGATCCATGTTGACAAAGAAGAAAATAAAAAACTCACCTATCCAGCCTGTGTAAGAACAGAAGGAATTGCTCCTTCACAATATGGTACTAAAGGTTTGATCGATAGTCGACTGGCAGAAATGGAAGAAAAATACGACCTGCAACCCGATGCCATGAGGGAAGGTTATGGAGAAGAAGGAGATGAAACTGAATCGGAAGGCGAAGATGATGTGGTGGCAGATGAATCAAACGATGAATTTTAATCAGTCTTGCTTAATTGAGCCCGGAATGCCAAATGCACCGTATTTTATTCCAGGCTAATACAGATCTTGTTTTCATAACAATTCATCCAAAATAAAATTGCCTGGTGTTCTGTACAAACTCCTGCAATCATGCAAAAAACCTGTATCATTATTGCCGGTCCTACCGCTGTTGGTAAAACTGCTATCGCCATTGAAGTTGCGAAACATTTTTCCACATCCATCATTTCTGCGGATAGCCGCCAGTGTTATAAAGAACTGAATATCGGCGTAGCCAAACCTTCTGCCGGTGAACTGGCCTCCATCAAACATTACTTCATAGATACCGTTTCCATCACTGAAGATTTTTCAGCAGCAGATTTTGAAACATATGCACTGGATGCAGTGAATGAAATATTTGCAGAAAAAGATATCGCCATAATGGTAGGCGGTACGGGTTTGTATATTAAAGCGTTTTGTGAAGGGCTGGATAAAATTCCGCCTGCAGATCCTGCTATCCGCAAAGAAATTATTGCATCTTATGATCGGGACGGAATCGTGTTTCTCGAAAATGCATTAAAAGAACTGGATCCCCGATTTTCCAATTCCGGTGAAATGCATAACCCTCAAAGAATGATGCGTGCACTGGAAGTGGTAATGGCAACGGGCCGGTCTATTACTTCCTATCGCAGTCATGAAAAAAAGAAACGAAACTTCCGCATTATTAAAATCGGGCTTGATCTGCCGAGAGAAATATTATACCAGCGCATCAATGAAAGAGTAGAACAAATGCTGGCGGCCGGGCTGGTAGCCGAAGTAGCATCATTAATCCCATACAAGCAATTGAATGCCTTACAAACTGTTGGCTACTCAGAACTCTTTGATTATTTTGATCACAAAATTGAGTTGGGCAGGGCCATCGAACTTATTAAACAAAATACCCGCCACTATGCAAAACGGCAACTTACCTGGTTTAAAAAAGATGCAGACATGCTGTTTTGTGCCCCCGAAATTTCAACGGTAATGGAAGTGATAAAAAGTAAACTGGAAAACAACATTTGAGCAGGTGCTCAGCCCTGCATATATAAATATTCATTCGGATACGTACTACACTCCTGCAAAATCTAAAACTTACAACCGAAACTCATCACGATATTTCCCTGCTGTTGTTTGAGTGTGGCAAAAGTATTGGCCCTGTCCTGTAAACGATACGGAAAGTTCACATCCTTCTTTACATTGTAGATATAGGTAAGATCAATAAAATAGCCTTTGTTGCGATAGCCGATTCCACCGCTGAGTAAAGTATAATTTCCTTTAAGGGATTTGTCTTTATACGGACTGCCATAATAGGCAACACCCAGCCGCGTCATAAATGTATTGAACTTCACTTCTCCACCCAATTTGAAATTAAATGTTCCTTTGAATTCCTGTTTTACTACTTTGTTCAGTGTTTTAAAATAGGCGAGTTCATTTTCTGTAGGCTCTTCATTGTCGCTGCTGAATCGGCTTGCCCGGTGATTGATGTATTCAATATCTGCAGAAATAAAAGCCCGCTGCTTTCTTGTATCCTGAACTTCCCTGAATACATATGATGCACTTAGTATTGCTTTCCAGGAAGACGACTGGAAATACCTCGACACGCCTGGTTCTCCATTGGTATAGCTCGTTGAATGTTCCGTATAACTGTCAATTCTGCCGGTATCTGATTCAACAATCGTGGTAAAATCGGTAGTGCGTTTGTCACGCAGCGACATCCATGTAGGTGTATGTACGGCTAACCCTAACCGTATGTATTCTTTCGGGCGGTAGATAAGTCCGAGTTTAATATTGGCGCCGAAGCCGGTTGTTTTAAACTGGTCGTAGTAACCAGACGACTGAAATCCGTTGAAACGATTATTGGAGGTGTCGTTTTCCAGGAAAGTTGTATTGCTGCTATAATTAATGAAAGGGATTCCGAGTGCCACGCCCCACATCCATTTTTCATTTACGTTATCGGCAAATGCCAATGCGAGTTCATACATGCCACCCTTCGTTTTTCTGATCATCTCCTGCTGTATTGCCTGGCCTGCATCCAGTATTTTTTCCGGTGCAGCCCTTACCTGCAATACGCCATTCACATACACGGTATCGATGGTATAAGAATTCCAGGCGGGTGC
This sequence comes from Bacteroidota bacterium, assembly GCA_018268085.1. Lineage (GTDB taxonomy): Bacteria > Bacteroidota > Bacteroidia > Chitinophagales > Chitinophagaceae > Ferruginibacter. Next base: position 43,942 of record JAFDXE010000028.1, on the reverse strand, counting down.
AATGGAATACGGTGCGCTGGAGTTGGTATATAAAAAATCTGAAACAGGTAAGCCACTTTTAGCCAGTTCCTCTGCAAATTGTTCACTGAATGAACTGTAATTATTCAACCCTTTGTAATGAACTTCGTTGTTGAAATTTGCCGTCTGGTTAATGGCAATACTGATTGCATTGCTCTTGTTTTCCTTAACCGAAGAAGGGAAGCCGAAGATCACGCCACTGGGACCAAAAGAAAATGAATTTTTGTTTCCTAACGTTTGCGCCTGCCTGAAGTTTGCTTTGTTGTTGCTGAACGAAAACCCGGGAGACAATACCCACTCATTCGTTTTGAAAAATCCAAGTCCGGCCGGGTTAACATACGATGCCGTAATATCACCTCCCACAGAACCCATTACGCCTCCAACTGCCATAATGCGTGCGGTAGCATTTTGCGGATACCAGCTATACCGAATGGCATCTTCCGGCACCTGTGCAAAAACATTAACCTGTATGGCAATAAAAATAAAAAGTAAAGTCTTTTTCATAATTCAATGTACTACCCTGGAATAAAAATTTCTTCAATGAGGATTTGATTATTTACCACCTCGAGATGGCCTGGATACCGGGGCCCCGGAACTTCCGGAACTGCTTCCCGATGAAGAACCTGAACTGCTATTGGGCGTTGGGCTGTACGTACGGGTATTATTGATAGAATTATCGTAAGATCTCGGCTGGGTATTGTTATAAGCCGGTGTGGTTGTTGGTACAAGTACCTGCCTGTTGTAATTGCTATTGGAGTTGCTGTTGTTATACGGGCGATAGGCTCTTACCTGTGTAGTGTAGCCGTTTTTCGGATTTACAACAACCATATTGGAATAATTGTAGCTGCCCAGGTTCGCCATTCTTGGAACACTGTTCTTTGGATTAACAAAGGTTACGCCGGTAAAATAAACCGGTGATGGATAATAATACGGGTTGTAATAATAGCCGCAATTATAACCGTAACGGTATGGATCGTAATAGGCATCGTAATCATCGTTGAAGTAACGCCAGCGCCTGTCGTGAATGCTCATCAGTATCTGCCGGTCTGTATAACTGCTGCGCACATAACGATCATCGTCTTTTTTTACTGTTGATTCAGTGGTATGAACAACTGCTTTGGCAGGAGAGTAATAAAGATCATCGGGCGTTTGACCGGTTTTATAGCTGCTGCTGCAACCAATCATCGTTGAGATGAAGATGGTAAAAAGTAAAATTTTAATGTTCATACAAAACGATTAAAAAGATTATACATTGAAGTTACTACTTTTGTGCAGTTTTAGAGAGGATATTGAGCGAATGGAATATATTGTAAAGTTAACATGGATAAGACAAAGATGCGGGGTGATTTGCTGTTAACACAGTGCAAAGATTTTGCCCATGGTGCTTGGTAATACAGGGTATAAATGAATAATATTTACAGAACGTATTTTTTTATTTGTTTACAAACATCGAACCCAGTGAAGCCAGCGAAAAAATACCAAACACTTTGAGATAAAAAATACATTTTAAATACACACTTCAAATGAGTAAAGAACTTACAGCAAGGGCAACAGATTATTCGCAATGGTACAATGATCTCGTAATTAAAGGCGGACTGGCAGATTATTCAGCCGTAAGAGGATGCATGGTAATTAAACCTTATGGTTATGCACTCTGGGAAAACATGAGGGATCAACTTGATAAAATGTTTAAAGACACCGGGCACGTGAATGCTTATTTCCCCCTGTTCGTTCCGAAAAGTTTATTTGAAGCTGAAGAAAAAAATGCTGAAGGCTTTGCAAAAGAATGTGCCATCGTTACTCATTACCGTTTAAAAACAGACGAAGCCAATAAGGGCAAACTGATGGTGGATCCGGAAGCAAAACTGGAAGAAGAACTGATCATTCGTCCAACAAGCGAAGCCATCATCTGGAATACCTACAAAGGTTGGATACAATCTTACCGCGACCTGCCGATCCTCATCAATCAATGGGCAAATGTAGTGAGGTGGGAGATGCGTACTCGTTTGTTTTTGCGTACTGCCGAATTTTTATGGCAGGAAGGACATACAGCACACGCAACGAAAGAAGAAGCAATAGCTGAAACAGTACAAATGCTGGATGTATATGCTGACTTTGTAGAACAATACATGGCGGTTCCGGTGATCAAAGGCGTTAAATCTGCCAATGAACGTTTTGCAGGAGCAGAAGATACCTATTGCATTGAAGCTTTAATGCAGGATGGTAAAGCACTGCAGGCTGGTACTTCGCATTTTCTCGGACAAAATTTCGCCAAAGCATTCAACGTGCAGTTTCTCAATAAAGAAAATAAACTCGAATATGTGTGGGCAACAAGCTGGGGTGTATCTACCAGGTTGATCGGTGCATTGATTATGGCTCATAGCGACGACCAGGGATTAGTGATGCCGCCAAAAATTGCTCCAATGCAGGTGGTGATTGTACCGATTTATAAAGGTGAAGAAAGCAAAGCAACAATAGATGCGAAGGCAAATTCGCTGATGCAGGAATTGAAATCGATGGGCATCAGGGTAAAATACGACAATAGTGATCATGCAAGACCGGGATGGAAATTTGCTGAATACGAATTAAAAGGAGTTCCGGTAAGGGTTGCTATGGGATTGCGTGATATTGAAAACAACGTAGCTGAAGTAGCGAGAAGAGATACAAAAGAGAAACAATCGTTGTCGTTTGATGGATTATCAACAACGATTAAAAACATGCTCGATGATATACAGGTGAACATCTACAACAAAGCCCTCGCATTTCGAAATGAGAACATCAGGGAAGCGAATACCTGGGATGAGTTTGTACAGATACTCGATGAAAAAGCAGGGTTTGTTTCAGCACATTGGGACGGAACCGGTGAAACCGAAGAAAAGATCAAGGAGCAAACGAAAGCAACCATTCGTTGCATACCGCTCAACAACAAACAGGAAACCGGAACATGCATTCTAACCGGTAAGCCAAGTACGCAAAGGGTGTTGTTTGCAAGAGCTTATTAAATAAATCAATCTTTTTGAATTCAAAGGTCATACACAATTTGTATGACCTTTTGTTTTTAGCGCAATGATCAAACTTATTTTGGTCGGGTATTAAAATTAATCCAAATTCGTAGGATAATACTTTAGTTATGCAGGAACATCAAACAGACCAGTTATCTGATCTGAATTTACAGGCCGACTCAGACCTTCGTCAAAGCCTTGGCGCTTCCGTTAAATGGTCGAAGTTTATTGCCATAACGGTTTTCATTTTCTGTATTATATTCATTATCCTGGGCATTATGGCAAGTTCTGTATTCGAACAACTCATTCATAAACTTCCTTCTGATAAAGCACGTTTCTTTAAAGATTTCCCGGCAGGAATTTTTGCTGCGGTAATATTTGTTATTTGCGGTGCTATCGGTTTCGTTTATTATTTCCTATACAATTTCTCTGCAAAAATTAAAACGGCATTGCTTACCGAAGACCAGGAATCATTTAACACCGGTTTCAATTCTTTGAAAATATTTTTCATTGTATCAACCGTAGTATCAATACTCTTTTTGTTATCATCTATTATCAGTCTCTTTTAAATCCTTTGTATGGAAGAAAATAGCATACTACCCGAACTCAGTTTACAGGAGAACAGTAAAACCAATATTGCTTCGGTGGCTCAATGGGCTTTTATCAGTGCAATTGTTGGATTTATCAGTCTGGCCATTTCTGCTTACAATACTTTTTCAATAAAAGCGCCGGATTTGGGCGATCCAACACTAAACAATACCAACCAGGGCGGAAGAATATTTGGATTCCTGGTTACCGCAGGCATTTCATTATTATTGAACATTACTTTGCTGAATGCAGCAACCAATATTAAAAAGGGACTTACAACAACAGACCAGGGCCATTTCAATTACGGTATGTCGAAACTGGCAACTTATTTCCAGATCACCGGTATATTACTCATCATTGCGCTGGTAATTGTTGCGTTGGCAGTGCTCATCATATTTATGGCAGGTTTTGGCGCAGCATGATAACAAGTAGTTATTCTTTAGTAGCGAGATAATTATAATCTTCAAGTAATTTTTCTAAAAATTGTACAGGTAATAAACCGGATTGTATGCCCAGCACCTGTTTTACTTTTGCTTCCACGCGGTAACACATATCTTCATTCTTAGTTTTTTTTGCCTGCGTGAGCACATTCTTAATCGTATTGATATCGCCGTCACTCAATCGCATTACCTCCGGGAATAAGGGCTGGTAGTCCTGCATTTTTACATCCATGAAAACGGTATCTTCTACACCCAGCACTGTTTTGGTATCTACGATCACGGTGCCGGCAGCCAGGTCGCCAAGCCGCTGATTTTTTTTGGTAGCTGTGATAGAAATTACAACTGCAATTCCTAAAAAGCCGGTGATGATGATAAAGGAGATCAATGGCTGACTGTAACGAAATACGGAGCCGATCACCAATGGCCATTCGAAAAATTTTGTGATCCAGCGCAGGAGGTATTGTCCGAATGCAGGTTCTTCTCCATTCAAACTAATTACCCGTATCGACATTATTTTTTTTCCTACCGTTTGTCCGTTGAACCACAATTCACAGGCAAGCGAATAAAATATCATCGGCACACTCAATACCAACAAATAAATAGCCATGTTATCGTAGTACCACAAGGATAATGTTTCCGATAAAAAATAAGCCATGCCCATCCGGTAGGCAACCAGTATGGTTAAATCGATCAGGTATGCAAATAATCGCTTGTGAAAAGCGGCGATCTCAAACTCCAGATCAATATTGAATGCCGTGTTGATAGTGATGATAGACATGTATTGCAATTTACAAACATTACCGGCGAGGAAAAAAGTAAAAAGTGAAAATGGAAAAATTAACGATATACCCGGAAGTGCCTTTTAAGAATGGAAATCACCGCAATTTGAAAACCTGTATTAAAAACGTTTGCAGTTATGAAACGATATTTTTTTATTAAGTAAAAATGAAGCAAATTGTAAGAGAATGATCAGTAGAATGAATACAATATTTTTTTTCATACATCAAACCAGGTAGAGCCACTATAAACATCCATGAGGGAAGCAATGTTTATAAAGAAGAATGCAGAGAAGTGGAAAACTTACCAGCATCAGCAAACCGATAGCCCGGATGAAACAGCAGAACGTTTCATCACGCTCATCGATGACCTCTCGTACGCAAAAACTTTTTATCCTAAAAGCAAAGTAACCCGTTGGATAAATGGCATAGCCGCTTCCATCTACCAGAATATATATATAAACAAAAAAGAAAAATACAGTCGCATATTCCAATTCTGGAAATACGAACTCCCGGTTTTATTCCGCAAACACCACCGGGTATTTTTATTCACCGCGTCTTTATTCATCCTGTTTGTGATCATCGGTTATTTTTCATCTATGGAAGATCCGGTGTTCGTACGTGCGGCGCTGGGTGAAGATTATGTAGCGGCTACCGAAAAACGAATTGCAGAGGGCGATCCCTTTGGCGTGTACAGCAAGAGTTCATCATTCGATATGTTCGTTCGCATTGCCTTCAACAACATATTCGTTTCTTTCCAGGTGTTTATTGGTGGATTTACCATTGGGTTTTATACTTTATACCTGTTATGGGTAAACGGATTGATTCTCGGCAGTTTTCAATACCTGTTCTTTTCACATGGGTTGGGAATGAAATCTATCCTTGTGATCTGGATTCACGGCACCATTGAAATTTCATCCATCATCATAGCAGGAACAGCAGGATTTGTACTCGCCTGCGGAATTTTATTCCCGGGAACATTCACAAGAATGGAATCCTTTAAGAAAGGAGCGAAAGATGCCGCAAAAATTCTGCTGAGCCTTATCCCATTCTTTATCATTGCTGCTTTCCTGGAAAGTTATATCACCCGCCTGATGAGCAATGCTTTTGAAAAAAACAATACGGGGATGCCGGTATGGGCGAGTGTACTGATATTGATTGCTTCTCTGTTTCTCATCACCTGGTACTTTATCATATTGCCCATTCGTTTAAGTAAAAGAGGAAAGCTTCTACAGCAAAATAATATTGTCAGCAGGTTAAATGAATCGAATGCGTAGCGTTATTAAAACTTTATTGCTTCTTATTTTTTCCTGCCAGCTTTTTTTCATTGCGAAAGCACAGGATAACAATAATGGTACGGAAGAAAATAAGAATGCCGAAGAAAACGTGTTGTACCGCAATGATATTTTTATCTCACCCGATTCTATACAGGCATGGAAAGCCGATCGCAAATTCGCCTACATAAAAAATCTTGATAGTTTATTGAAAGAGGCGGAGAAGGCGGAAATGGAACGAGAAGTGATTAATACTTCCAGGAAAGCGCCGTCGCCATTGCAACTTTTTTTTGACTCGGCTGTGGTGCAGTTTATTTTATGGGCGGTGATCATTATGGTATTGCTGTTTATTGTGTATAAACTTTTTGTAAGCCAGGGATTGTTTACCAAAAATAAAACGGACGCTGTGGTAAAAGAATCCGGGGAAATAACAAAAGAAATGACGGATCCTGCAGACTATGATGCCATGATCCGCCAGTCGTACACAAAAGGCGATTACCGCATGGCTGTTCGGTTCCTGTTTCTTAAAACACTAAGGCTGCTGGCAGAAAGAGGTTACATACAATATGAAACGGATAAAACGAATTACCGCTATGTGCAGGAAATAAAAGCAGATAAAAAGCAATCCTTCGCATCGCTGGTACTCGATTATGAATATGTATGGTATGGACACATCGATCTTGTAAAGGATCAGTATGAGCAGGTGGAAAAAAAATATCAATCATTTCTCAATAAAGTATAACGTTGAAGAAAGGCAATCGCTATATATGGATGTTGTTGGTTGTATGCCTGCTGAGCAATTGTACAAGTAAAACACGATTGCCTGATCTGCGGGAAACATACCGCAGCAACGATACCAATCCCTTTGGTGGAAACATAGCTTTCAGGTTGCTTCAAAATAGTTTCCCGGATAACTATGTAAGAAAAATCAATACACTGTTCGATGATGAATCGGGCATGATGGCTTCCGATAAATCTTCATTGTACTTTTATATTTGCCGCTCCTTCACATTAAAAGATAGGGAGGCGGATGAACTGCTCGACTATGTGTACAAAGGCAATACTTTTTTCCTGAGTGCCGGTCACTTTGATAGCGTACTGCTTGAAAAAATTTATTGTACGGTTAAAGAAGATGCAGTGACGCAAATTGCCGTTCCATTCCTCCGGCAAACAGCCGTGAAGTTAACAGCCGACCTGGACACTACCAGGAGTAAATTCAGTTATTATTTCCTTCCGTTCAGTAGTTCCTTTTCTGCTATCAACAGCATTTACTCCAGTGTGCTCGGGTATAACGGTAATGATGAGCCGAACTGTATTGTATTTTTCTGGGGTAAAGGAAAGATGATCTTACATACTGATCCGCGGGCTTTCAGTAACTACTTTCTTTTAAAAGATAATAACTATCGTTATTTGCAGGATCTGCTGCAGGTATCCATCCAGTATCCCGAACATATTTACTGGAACGATTATTCGGGTGCTCCCAAAAATCCAAAAACCAATTCATATTCAGGTTTGGAAGCCATCCTGAACAATCCGCCGCTTGCAGGTGCATTCTGGGTTACGGTATTGCTGCTGGGCATATTTATTTTGTTTGGTATAAAAAGGAAACAAAAGGTTATCCGGCAGGTTACACCCAATGTAAATAGTTCGGTATCTTTCACGGAAACAATTGCCCGTCTTTATTTTCAGCAAAACGATAATAAAAACATTGCAGATAAAATGATCACATATTTCAATGAGTTTGTACGAACCAATTACTTTTTGTACGGTCATACAGGCAGTGATGAATTTATCAGATCGCTCAGCAGGAAAAGCGGTGTGTCATTGGAACTAACCACATCCCTGTATCGTACAATAGATGATGCCGGAAAATCAGCAACACTGGATGATGTTCAGTTGCTGGCATTGAACGACCAGATTCAACAATTTTATAAAACCAGGAAATAATGGAACAACATTTTTATGAAGAACGTTCACAGATAACAGAACTCAATGAAGCGCTCTCCGTTATCCGTACCGAAATAGCCAAAGTAATTGTTGGCCAGCAGGAATTAATTGACCTGTTACTGATCGGTATGTTATGCGATGGGCACATACTCATCGAAGGTGTGCCGGGTGTGGCTAAAACGCTCGTTGCAAAACTGGTAGCTAAAATTACCGATGTGCGGTTTTCCCGTTTGCAGTTTACACCTGATATGATGCCAAGCGACGTTATTGGAACCGCCGTGTTTAATCCGAAAGAAGGCAGTTTTAATTTTAAACCGGGGCCGGTATTCAGCAATATTGTACTCATTGATGAAATTAACAGGGCTCCGGCAAAAACGCAGGCGGCCTTGTTTGAAGTAATGGAAGAACGCCAGGTTACCGTTGATGGCCATACCTACCCGATGGATTATCCTTTCATTGTGCTTGCCACACAAAATCCAATTGAGCAGGAAGGAACTTATCGTTTGCCCGAAGCGCAACTCGATCGTTTCCTTTTTAAACTGCAGGTTGGTTATCCCACGTTACAGGAAGAAATTTTAATTCTTCAACAGCAACAAGGCAAAACGCAACAGGAAATGTTGCAACAGGTAAATAAAATGATAACGGCCCAGGCATTACATCGCTTCCGGAATATTATACAGGAGGTGAAAATAGAAACACGCCTGCTCGAATACATTGCACATGTGATCAACGAAACCAGGAATTCAGCTTCTTTATTTCTTGGTGCCAGCCCCAGGGCTTCTCTTGCATTACTGAAATCTTCCAAAGCACTTGCTGCCACCAGGGGCCGCGATTTTGTTATACCGGAAGATATCATTGAAATGGCGCCACATGTACTTCGTCACCGCATTATGCTAACGCCCGAAAAAGAAATGGAAGGTGTAACTGCTGATGATCTGATCGGCGAAATAGTAAAATCGGCAGAAGTGCCCAGGTAATGTAATGTATGATAGCAACAGGTTATTCAATACAACAACGAATTAAAGAACATTGAATTTTTTCAGGAAATATATCGGTGATTTATTTTTCCCGCTACGGTTTTACATCGTTGGAGGAGTATGTGTTTTATTATTCATTTTCGCATTCTTTTTTCCTGCATTGCTGCCGGTTGTAAAAATTATCATGGGTGGTTGTTTTATCCTGGCCATTATTGACTATTTCTTCCTGTTTATCATTGCTAAATCACCAATAGTAAAAAGGATTGTGAGCGATCGTTTGAGCAACGGTGATGAAAATAAAATTGTGCTGAAGATCAAAAGCCGGATGAAGTTTTATGTTGAAGCAGAAATAATAGATGAGCTGCCGGAGCAATTCCAGGCAAGAGATTTTATACTGAAACGTTCTTTGTTACCTGCAGAAGAGAAGCAGGTAAGCTACTCCGTTACCCCGAAAGAAAGAGGAGTGTATGAATTTGGCAATACCCTGATGTTTATTTCTTCCAGGCTCGGACTCATCCAGCGTCGTTTTGAGGCAGAAACCAGCCAGGCCATTGCTGTGTATCCGTCTTTTCTGCAATTGAGAAAATACCAGTTGTTAAGTGATGCTACGCTCGTAAATGAACAGGGGAGCAAACGCATGAGAAAGATCGGGCAGAGTATGGAGTTTGAACAAATAAAGGATTATGTAACGGGCGACGATATACGAAACCTTAACTGGAAAGCAACGGCAAGAAGAGGCATGCTGATGGTTAACAATTATACCGATGAACGTTCACAGCAGGTGTATTGTATTATAGATAAAGGAAGATTGATGAAGATGCCTTTTGCGGGGCTAACCTTACTCGATTATGCCATTAACAGTACGCTGGTGTTGAGTAATGTTTGCCTGAAAAAGCAGGATAAGATCGGGCTTGTAACCTTTGCTGATAAAATGGGTACAGTAATAGCAGCCGATCGCAAATTGATACAAAGGGAAAATATCCTGCAGGTTTTATATAAGCAGCAAACCGCATTCCTGGAAAGTGATTTTGAAATGTTGTATATGCAGGTACGAAAAAAGATCAAACAAAGGAGTTTGCTGATCCTGTACACAAATTTTGAATCGCTCAATGGTTTACGCCGCCAGGTAAACTACCTGCGCCTTATTGCCAAACATCATTTGTTGCTGGTTGTTTTTTTTGAAAATACTGAACTTAGTAAATTGTCGCATGCAACCGCATTTAATAAAGAAGATATTTACATTAAAACCATTGCAGAAAAATTCGTCTTCGAAAAAAAGCTGGTTGTAAAAGAATTGCAGAAGTATGGCATTCTTTCCATGCTCACTACACCCGAACAGCTAACCGTAAATACGGTAAATAAATATCTTGAACTGAAAACAAAACAGGCTATTTAAAGTACATTCGCAAAAAAAATCATTGTCACAAAAAGGTTCTTACTGGCGTAAGCATAAAGAGAAAATATCCGGCGAAGAAAGCAGGGTGGAAGAACGTATTCCGCTGCCAGCCATCAGCGAGGAACAAAGAAAACAGTTTGAAGAAGGTCGGGTGATTTTAATAGATAAGCCATTACACTGGACCTCATTTGATGTGGTAAGAAAAATCAGGAACCGGATCAGGATAAAAAAAGTTGGGCACGCAGGAACATTAGATCCGCTGGCTAGCGGTTTGCTGATCGTATGTACAGGAAAGTTTACCAAAAAGATCAATGAATACATGGCGGCGGAAAAAGAGTACACGGGTTCTTTTACACTGGGTGCTGTTACGCCAACATACGATCTTGAGAGCGAACCGGAACAGCATAAAGATATTTCATCGGTAACCATTGAAGCCATTCATGAAGCTGTAAAATCTTTTACCGGTGAAATTCAACAATTTCCGCCGATTTATTCTGCCATAAAAAAAGCCGGTACTCCGCTATACGAACTGGCAAGAAGGGGAGAAGAAGTTGAATTAAAAGCCCGTACCATTTTTATTAAGGAATTTGAGATCACGGCTGTGGAACTGCCGGTTGTTTCCTTCCGGATCGTATGTTCTACGGGAACGTATATACGAAGTGTGGCACACGATTTTGGTGCAGTGTTGGGATGTGGCGCTTACCTGGGTGCATTGCGCAGAACACGCATCGGTACATTCAACGTGTCATCGGCACAAACGATGGAAGACTTTCTTTTACTGAAAATGTAATGCGGTTTTTTACACTCAACAGGTACGGTAAATTGTATTAGAAGGCATACCCGATACCTATGGTAAAATTAAAATTCTCATATCTCCATTTGCGGTATTCCTGGTTGGCCCCACGGGTAAATATTTTTTTCAGCGCATCGTTGAAGCCAATTGAAGGTGCTTTCCATCCGTCATTGATATAGTAACGTTCTGGTCTTTTAAAGCGGAAGCCAAGATCGAAACGTAAAACCAGGTAATTGAAATCAAGGCGGAAACCGGTGCCTGCCGATAATCCCAATTGCTGGTATAATTGTTTTAATGGTGCCTTATTAAAGAGGAATTGGGAACTGTCGGCCGTGCCATCTGTTTTGGTATTGCGTACATTCCAGATATTTCCTGCATCTACAAATAAAGCGCCTCTTAACGTAAGTGCATTGGGAATGATGCGTGCAATATCGTACCGGTATTCAAAATTGGTTTCTATCTGCATATCACCTGTGCGATCGTTAAAAATTGTTTTGTTAGAGCTGAATGGAATTGCCGGTCGGCCACCGGGACCAATTCCTCTTACCGGCCAGCCACGCATGCTCATACTACCTCCGCCATAATATTGTTTAAAGAACGGAAGGGTTCGGTTGCTGTCGGAGCCAAGCAGTGGTAAGCCGGCCCCAAGGAAAAAGCGATAAGCCAGCGCCGTTTTTTTATATTTTACCGTGTACCTGTACTCCACATCAGCTTTCACATAATTACGTTTGTATTTTTCCATCACCGGGATCCTTCCCCAGGTAACGCCCGATTCTTCTGCATTAATGCGGATAGAACGTTCTTTTAATTCACTATTGGGATGGTAAGTATTGAATTTTATTTTATAAACACTTACACCGGTTCCCATTACAAAGGCGGTGTTATAGGAATAACGCAGGAAAGGGTATTCTTTTAAAATATTCCGGAAGCTGTCTGTTTCATTGTACAAATTGCTGAAGCCGAGAAAAAGCGGACGAATGGTCCAGTTCCATTTTGGTTTCTTTATTGTTTGTTTATTAGCGATCGTGTACCCAAAGTTGAAACCGAATGATTGGAGATTAAACAGGTTCAACCGGTTGTTATAGGAAAGATCTGTGCTCACAAAAGTTTCGCCGGGCACTTGTTTCATGAAAATGGAATTCTGGTTGTTGTTATTCTGCCTGTTATCACGACTTACAAAAATTCTGAACGGATTTAAGATCAGCGGCAAAGCAATTGTATTCGTGTACCCGAGCTCGTTAGAATTGATCAACTGGCTTTTAGATCCACGGGTATTATTGTTGAGTTCGATACCGGCACGGATATTATGCGTCATGCGAATGCCTTCTTTGGCCAGGTTCCGGTTTAGTAAAGAAAGGTTGCCGGAGATACCAAAAAGATTTCCGGATACAACACTGGATGCATTGGTGGATGCAGAATAACTGGCTTCCAGTGCTGCCTGGAAACCAAATTTCTTTGCCGGTATCAATTCTATGATCACATCAATGAAACTACTGTCGCCCGGCACTTCTATCATCTGGATATTTACATTCTGCCAAACACCTAATTTCGAAAGATTATACAAAGTGTTGGAATATTCCGTTTGCCTGTAAAGATCACCAGGCTTTAGGGTGATTGATCTCGTAAGCAACCTTGTTCGGAACAATCTTTCATGATACCGTTCTGTAAAATTCCTGTTTTTTCTTTCCGGTACCGATGTATCAGAAAAATTATCACCGGCCCTGAAATCAGACAAAACAAATACTTTATGAATATAGAATTTGCTGAGTTTTGATGAATCGGCCGGCGGCACCAGCACAACAGCTATTTTTATTTTAGGTGAATCTTTTTTCTCCTGTGCCAGCGTGAGTAATCGAAGTTGTTCAAAAGGATCTTCAGTTACAGATGTGAGTGCTTCAATGGTAGTATCGCCCCTTACCCGCAATTCGGATGCAGTGAATTTATAATAACCATTATTTCTAAAACTATCTACCAGCCTGTTTATTTCTGATAGTACACCTGCTTTACTAATGATATCATTTTCTTTAAGGAATGCATCTGCCTTCGAGGAAAGCGCTATGGATTGAAATTCATTTTGCTTCAGCGAATAACGAACGGTATCAATGATGGTTGGAGGACCTGGCTCGGCTGTGTACGTAACACGAATGCGTTGCTGGTGTCCATTGTTCTTCTTTATGGTATCAGTATTAAACGTAACCGTTGCATTGTAATAACCAATATGAAACAGCGATGACTTCATATCTTTTGCAGAACGGATCGTTGCATTACTGTCGTACACCGGGGGCTTTACAACGTAATGAAGAAATATATATTTGTCTTTCTTCTTTAAGGTGGAACTATCATCGAGTTGCGCCGCTATCCGTTGTTTAATCGCTCCCTTTTGTGATTTTGTAAGATTTCCTCCCTTAACTTCGAACCTGTTCTCGTATAAAAATGCTTGTCCTTTCGGTGCATTTCTTACAAAAGGCGCACAGGAAGATAAAAAGATAAGCCAACAAAATATACTGAGTAAAAAGAGGTTTTTATCATTCAGCTTAATTCCAGGCATAAATAATCGGGCGATGTTTAGCAAATCCACCATCAAATATATCCAAAGTTTACAGCACAAAAAATTCAGAGACGAATACAATGTATTTGTAGCAGAAGGCCCAAAACTTGTTACCGAATTGCTGTTGAGTAATGATTTTTCGGTTAAGGCAGTATTTGCATTGCAATCCTGGGTGGATGGGCTTGATGCGGCAATCGTGGCATCAATGCAACCCTGTCTTACCATCATAAAAGATTTTGAACTGGAAAAAATTGCCCATTATACCACTGCCAATAATGTAGTAGCGGTGTTTGGAAAAAGAAAACCTGTATCATCCATCTCCTGTAAAAACAAAACAACCCTTGTGCTGGATGATATCCAGGATCCCGGCAATTTCGGCACCATCATCAGAACAGCCGATTGGTTTGGAATAGAAAATATTATTTGTTCTGCTAATACCGTAGATATGTACAATCCTAAAGTTGTGCAAAGTACAATGGCCAGCCTGGGCAGAGTAAATGTAGTTTACACAGATATCCTTCAATGGCTGCAGGAAAATAAAGGTATTAAAAAATTTGCGGCCACACTCAATGGAAAACCGTTGAAAGAAATGTCATCAACCAAAGAATGCATCATTATCATCGGCAACGAATCGAAAGGGATCAGTAAAGACGTTATTGAATCAGCAGACGAAAAAATTACCATCCCCAAACTGGGAAAGGCAGAATCGCTCAATGCAGCCGTAGCTGCAGCCATAATTCTCTACGCAGTTAGCAATTAAAATATTATCTAACGGAATTGTATTGCCTTAACCGGGTTTACTTTTTTAATAAGCAGGGTAGGCACTATTAATGTTGCAAAACAAACCGCAAGCGTAATAACATCTACCAAAACGATCTGCCACCAGATTATTTCAGCGCTGGCCGTGCTCATGTAATAGGCTTCTTCGTTGAGTTTAATAAAACCGGTAGCCTGTTGTATCCAGCAAATCCCCAAACCCAGGAGCGTTCCTGCAATGATGCCGGTGATGGCAATTAAAATGGTATTGTATAAAAATATTTTCTGCAATTTCCAGTCGGAAGCACCTACTGCTTTTAAAATGCCCGTCATGCTGGTTCTTTCCAGTACAAGAATAATGAGGCAGGTGATAAGATTTACGGCTGCAACGATCATCATAATACCCAGGAGGATCGATTTGATCTGTCCCTGCAACCCAAGCCAGTCGAATATATTCGGATAAATGTCCCTGATGCTCCTGCTATACCATGACTGCGGAAGTTCTTCATTGATTTTCCCAGCCATCGCATCGGTAAGGTGGTAATCCTTTAAGAATATTTCGTAGCCGCCAATTTGATCGGGTGCCCAGTTGTTCAGTCTCCTGATTAAGTTGATATCACAGATTGCAAATTTTTTATCATATTCTTCAATACCTGTTTTAAAAATACCGGTAACGGTTAGCCGCCGTGCCGTATAACTTTTATCAGGCCGGAAAAAAAATACCACCATGCTGTCGCCAACGTGCAGGTTTAATTGTTTAGCGGTATAACTGCTGATATTAATTTGTTTGCTGTATCCACTGTCTTGAAAGGAAAGCCATTTTCCTTCACGTAAAAACGATTGCAGGCGGTTGAAAGAAAAGCTGCTGTCTATACCTTTAAGTAAAACACTTTCGATGCCGCCTTCAAATTTGAGCAGGGCAGATTTGGTAGCATATCGTTCAATGGTTTTTACTTCGGGAACCGTTCGAATGAAGTGTTCCACGCTATCATTTGTCGATATAGGCGTTTCTTCCCCGATGGTACCGGCATCACCACGATCCTGCTGCACCCGTATATGCCCGGAAAAGCTGAATACTTTATTGCTGATTACCGACTGAAACCCGTTCACAAAACTCAATGCAACAATCATAACGGCTACGCTCAACGCAGTTGCGCTAACTGCCAGTCGTATGATAAAACGGGAAAATGTTTTCTGGCTTACTGAGGCAATTCGTTTCGCTATAAATAAGGATACATCCAATCGCAGTATATTTGTTATCTTTCAAAAGTAAATTAATTCAGCTACTAAATGAATTTCTTCCGCATCATTCGCATAGTGGTTCTCCTTTTGATTAATGTAATTACAGGGATTTCCGTTTCTGCACAGCAGGTAGAAAAAGTATATATGCCCAATATACAAACGGCTCAGTTGTTTACCTATGGCAACCAGCAAAGCATGCCCGTATTTGTATTAAACAGCGGCGGACAACTTGAACTCGATTTTGATGATCTTGATGGAAATGTAAAAAGTTACTATTACACTTTTGTTTTGTGCGATTATAACTGGAACCCCGTTAACCTAAGCCCGTTTGATTATTTAAAAGGATTTACACAAAACCGCATTTCAACATACCGGTATTCTTCTCTTGCGCTTACCCGCTACACGCATTACCAGGCTTTTTTGCCCGACAGGAATTCGGCCCCGATTAAATCTGGCAATTACCTGCTGAAAGTTTTTCTTGATGCAGATACATCCAAACTTGCCTTTACCAAACAGTTGCTGGTTGTTGAACAAAAAGCAGCAGTGTCTGCAGCAGTGGTGCAGCCTTTTACACCAGATAAATTCAATTCACATCAGAAAATCCGTTTTAATATTAATATAAAAGGCATCAATACTTTTAGCGCAGCACAACAGGTGAAAGTGGTGATCCTGCAAAACAACAGGTGGGATATTGCTCAACGCGATATTGTACCAACATTTGTAAGGGGAGACGTATTGGATTATACAGCAGAAAATATCGGCGTGTTCCCGGCAGGTAAGGAATGGCGATGGCTTGATCTCAGGAGTTTTAGCCTGGAAAGCGACCGGGTGGATCATTCCGTAAGAACAAAAACATTTACGGATATATATCTTAAAACGGATATGGATCGTTCGGGGCAACGGTATATTTATTTTGCTGATCTGAACGGTTCGTATGCGATAACAACGTATGAGTCTATAAATCCTTTCTGGCAGGGAGATTATGCTACCGTTTATTTTACGTTCGCCCAGGTTGACGGTACCGCATACCCGAACAAAGATCTCTACCTCGCCGGCGGTTTTACCGGTTACGATTTTTCGGATAAATGGAAAATGACCTACAATCCGGATACTTACAAATACGAATGCAAAGCTTATTTAAAGCAGGGGTACTACAATTATACCTACATACTCGTTGATAAGAATAATCCGTCAGTGAGAACTGAACTGGAGGGAAATTACTACGAAACGGAAAATGCGTATACCATACTTGTTTACTATAAATCATTTACAGATCGCAGCGACCAGTTAATTGGTATTGCCAATATTGATTCCCGTACCGATAAACCCGGGTTTAGTTTCTAGCCGCGGTTTTTTTGGTACAACGGCATTAGCCCGTGTACATAATCCTGCACATTCTTTTTTTATTCCTCATTCATTTTCAAATTTTGGAATGGATGCCCTATATTTGCGCCCGGCAAGTCTTATACGACCAGCTCCTGTTGAACTCCCCCAGGACCGGAAGGTAGCAAGGGTAGATGGTTGAGCGGTGCGATGTAAGTAACTTGCCGTTTTTTATTGGGGCTGGTCAATACTTTTTCCAGGTGTATTTTGTAAGTAAATTTTTACTTTCTTACTGCCTCAAATCCTATCTTTGCCCGCGAAATTGTAACGATTTCATCATTCTCCTCACATCTTAAATTGTACATTTTTATGAAATTCTTTATCGATACAGCCAACCTCGCCCAAATTAAAGAAGCTAACGACCTCGGGATACTGGATGGCGTTACCACCAATCCGTCTTTAATGGCTAAAGAAGGTATTAAAGGACAGGAAGCAGTGATGAAACATTACAAGGATATCTGTGAAATGGTAGATGGTGACATTAGTGCGGAAGTAATTTCAACAGATGTTGATGGCATTATTGCTGAGGGAAAAAAACTGGCAGCCATTCATGAAAATATAGTTGTAAAAGTTCCGATGATCAAAGATGGTATCAAAGCCATCAAATGGTTTACGGAAAATGGTATCAAAACAAATTGCACATTGGTATTTTCTGCAGGCCAGGCCATACTGGCGGCGAAAGCGGGAGCAACCTATGTGTCGCCGTTTATTGGAAGAATTGATGACAGTGGCTGGGATGGCATGGAACTCATTCACCAGTTGCGCCAGATCTATTCTGTTCAGGGATTTGAAACCGAAATCCTGGCAGCATCTATCCGCAATCCAAATCACATCATTAAATGTGCAGAAGCCGGTGCCGACGTTTGCACCTGCCCGTTAGATTCTATTCTTGGATTACTTAAACATCCACTCACAGATATAGGGCTGGCGAAATTCCTGGAAGATGCAAAAAAGTTTGCGTAAGCATTAAACATAATCAAATTAAAAAAGGTTGACCGTTTCGTGTCAACCTTTTTTAATTGCGGGAAGAACTTAATTTTTCCTGTTGCCTGTTTGTTTATGTTGGCGTATATCTGCTTCCTGCAATAAAGGGCCGTCTTCTTTTTTCTTAATGAACAATGTAAAAGCTTTTTTTACAGCAGGATTATTTTTAAGCATTACTTCAATGGCAACTTTTTCTTCTTTTGTGTCAGGTTCAATCCACAGGGTGTTGCCGGTAAATTTTCCATGAGAACTGGAAAAAACAAGCAGGGTAGTATCGAGTGGAATGTATCTGCCATTCTGTAAACGACCGTCTATATTGATGTAATTGTAGGTTCCTTTTTTAAGACTGTCAGTATACAAATGAACATAAATGCTATCTACCTTCTGCGCTTTGATACCGGGAGAAATGGCTATTCCGATGGCGATAAGTAAACCTGTTGTATTCATGCTGCAAAGATGATCGTTAGCTGCGGTAATTTGGTTAACGGGTTCTTAAAAATCTCAGGCCAGTACATCTGCATACGCATCATGATTCTTTTTAAAAACAGCATTGGCATAAGGGCATAAAGGAATAATTTTTAGCTGGTTTGCTCTTGCATAATCGGCGGCAAATGCAACGAGCCGCTTCCCGATTTGTTGTCCCTGCAATTGTTCACTCACTTCCGTGTGCAGGATCGTAAGTGTATGAAGAGAAAGGGTAAAGTCCATTTCCGCAAGCCGCTCATTGTTCAACTCAATATAAAATGCACCCCTTCCATGTTCGATATTGGTTAAAATTTCCATCTCCAAAAATAAATGCCAATTGCCATATTTGTTGAAAAAATAAAATTCAATACCGCCACACAAAAGCAAAGCAGCAGTTTGTATTCCTTGTTACGTTCATCCCTTAACTTGCAGCCGTAATTTTTTTAGCATTGAAGATCCTCGTGTTCGATAATTATGATTCATTTACCTACAACCTTGTTCACCTGGTTGAAAAAATACTGCATACAAAAGTGGATGTATTTCTTAACGACAGCATTTCACTTGAAGCAGTAAAGGCATATGATAAGATTATTTTATCGCCGGGGCCGGGTTTGCCTGTTGAAGCCGGGTTACTGATTCCATTGATAAAAGAATATGCGGCAGGCAAATCCATACTGGGCGTTTGTTTAGGTCACCAGGCAATTGCAGAAGCGTTTGGAGGATCACTGGTAAACCTGGAAGAAGTATTTCATGGCGTAGCTACCGAAATGAAAATAACTGATGCAAATGCAAACCTGTTTAAAGGACTTTCCCCTGTAGAAATTGTTGGCAGATATCATAGCTGGGTTGTGAACAGGCAGGAGTTGCCCTCTTCATTAGCTATTACTGCCGAAGACATGAACGGAAATGTTATGGCCATGCAGCATACAAAATATGATGTGCAGTCTGTTCAGTTTCATCCTGAAAGTATATTAACGCCCTGTGGTGAGCAAATCATACGCAACTGGCTGCAGGCATAAATCCGTATTATCAATTTCAATTATTCTATCTTTATTTAATCCAATCAATCAAACAAACAAATATGAACGTTAAAGTAAGTGGCATTACGAATATGAAACAGTTGCAACAACTCGACGGGTTGAATGTAGATTTTGCCGGGCTGATATTTTATAAACCTTCGCCCAGATATGCGGTAGATAATTTTGACAAGAAGGCAATTAAAAAAGCTGATCTCGATATTAAAACTGTAGGTATTTTTAAAAATGCATCGTATGATGAAATTATGAAAGCCGTTGAGGATTATGAACTCGACCTTGTACAGTTTCATGGAGAGGAGTCACCGGAATTGTGTGAAGGCATTTCTGCAGAACTGGAAGTAATTAAAACATTCAGGATAGGAGATGAAGATGCAAATGCGATTGATAAAATGATTAAACCTTTTGATGAAGTGTGTGATTATTACCTGTTTGATAAAGCACCCAAAAAAGGGGTGGGTAGTGAAGGAAAAAAATTCGACTGGAAAAAGATAGGCGGGGCAAAAATTGAAAAACCGTTTTTTCTTGGCGGCGGCATTCGCCCGGAAGATGCAGCATTGATCAATAGTTACAAACATCCCGATTTTTTTGCGGTAGACATTAACAGTCATTTTGAGAAGGAACCGGGAAATAAGGATATGTCGCTGATATTACAATTTATGCATGGGTTAAAACAAAACAAAAAATTGTAAAGCTACTTCCAAATTTCAGTAATGGTTAGGTAAAAACCCGAAAACAAATTAAATTGCATAGCTGTTGTTTAGCAAGATAAAATCATTTGTAATGAAGAAATATTTCCTGGTACTGATGCTGATTCCTTTTGCAGGTTTTGCGCAGGTTAAAGCAAAGAAAGTTACGAAGGCGAAAGTTGTGGAAGCGCCTAAACCTGCAGCCGATAGTTATACCATTAACGGTACGATGACAGGTTTTGCAGACGGGACCCCGGTAGATTTACTGAACGGGCAAAATGGTCAGCCGGAATTAACAACAACGATCAGCAATGGAAAATTTAGTTTTACAGGTAAACTCTCTTACCCGGATGTTAAACTGATCTCATTCAATAAAACAGGTCCGTATATTACGATGTTTATTGATAACAGCGTGATCACGATTACGGGAAATAAAGATGCGATTGACCAGGCAGTTGTAAAAGGATCTCCTACCAATGATGATTTTATTGCGTTTAATAAGCAGATAGGTCCGTATCAGAAACTATTCAATGAACAGGAACATTCCGATGCAGACGCAGTAAATAAAGCCGCTGTAATTACGGAGGAATTTGCAAAGAAATATAAGGGTTCTTATGTAGCGCCACTGGCTATTTACCGGAACTATTTTCTTACTAAGAATGACGTATTGCTGGAACAGTTGTATAACAATCTTGAAGAAACAGTGAAGTCGTCTCCAATTGGTGCCTATATCGGGCAAATGGTTGATGAAGCCAAAAGAAATCCGGTTGGAAAGCCATTGCCGGATTTTGAACAACCGGATACTTCAGGAAAGATGGTAAAACTTTCTTCGCTGAAAGGGAAATATGTATTGGTTGATTTTTGGGCAAGCTGGTGCGGACCGTGCCGCCAGGAAAATCCGAATGTATTGAATGCCTTCAATCGTTTTAAAGACAAGAATTTTACGGTACTGGGTGTATCGCTGGATAAAAACAAAGAGGCATGGATTAAAGCCATTAATGATGACGGACTAACGTGGACGCATATGAGCGATTTAAAATTCTGGCAGAATTCCGTGGCGCAGCAATTCCAGATATCAAGCATACCGCAGAATTTTCTTGTTGATCCTTCGGGAATCGTGATTGCAAAAAATCTTCGGGGCGCTGCATTAGAGAGTAAGTTGGAAAGTTTGCTAAAGTGATTTTTAGATTAATCCCACCTGGGCAGAAAGAAACGCAAAGTTTTTTTTAATAGCCAAATTACCTTTTTATTATTAAGGCATAATTGCAATACGTAACACCAGGAAAAAATTGCCTGGTAAACATTTATATCCGTCATATACAAATCGGCTAGTTATCCCGTCACCCCATCCTCGCATTGTTTCTTATACATCTGCACTACATTCTCCAGTCCATAATACAACGCATCACAAACCAATGCATGGCCGATCGACACTTCTAATAATCCGGGAATATTCCTGCAGAAGTAGTTCAGGTTTTGTAAATCAAGATCATGACCTGCATTAATACCGAGGTTTACTTCCTTTGCTTTTTGTGCAGCGGCAATAAAAGGAGCAATGGCTTTTTCTTTGTTTCCTGCAGCAAAATCTTTCGCATAGGATTCTGTGTACAATTCTACCCTGTCCGTTCCCGTTAGTTTAGCTGCAGCTACCATATCTGCATCAGGATCTACAAATATGGATACCCTGATGCCGGCGTTTTTAAACACAGCAATAATGTTCGTAAGATAGTCAGCATATTCAACGGTATTCCAGCCGTGGTTGCTGGTAAGTTGCCCCAGAGCATCGGGTACAAGTGTTACCTGGGTAGGTTTATTAGCCAATACCAGTTCAACGAATTTTTGTTCTGTGGGATTGCCTTCAATATTGAATTCGGTAGTGATTACTTTTTTAAGATCATACACATCCTGGTAACGTATGTGCCGTTCATCGGGGCGTGGATGTACGGTAATACCGTTTGCACCAAAACGCTCGATATCTATTGCAGCTTTCACCAGGTTTGGATTATTACCCCCGCGTGAGTTGCGCAGGGTTGCAAATTTGTTGATGTTAACGGAAAGTTTTGTCATGCTATACGATTTCTGCAAAGATGAGGACTAATTTTAAAAAAGGGGAGCCGTACCATGCCAACTTAAGTTTATACAGCGGAAATTATTCGTATCCACTATGCTTCCATGCAAAAATTAAATTGAATTCGGCCATTTTCTTTTGAATTTAATGCATAAACGTTTTTATTTGCACCCGAATGGAGTTAGAAGCTGTGAGTTGAGAGCGATTAGCAACAAACAATATCATGCTTTAGTAGAAGTTAGCTTATAATGAATGCATAATGTGCTGTATTCAACAATCAGGGAACAAAAGTTGAATTTACAGTAGTACAAAAGTTTAATCAGGGAATCAACCCGGAATCGGGCCGTAATCGATTCCGGGTCGCCTTTTTTCGTTCTTTTTTGGCGAAACAAAAAAGAACAATTAAAACAATGAATGAATTTTAAGTGGAATTCATATTCATTCAGAAGCGTTATGGCAAAAGCAGGATAGAAATTAAAATTGAAAAACAAGATTCTGAAAAACGAATTAAGCGTAAATTTAATCTTTAAAAAAAGCGATATATGAAATATGACAAAATTGTATCCCTTATAGGGAAGGAAAATGAAGGTTTACTGGAACATAAGTGTAAGACTATTCCGAAAGAAAATCTGGTTTTACCTTCTCCGGATTTCTTAGATAATGTATTTGGTGTTTCCGACAGAAATGTGCCTACTTTAAACAGCCTCGGAAGAATTTATAACACGGGAAGGCTGGCAGGTACAGGTTACATGTCGATTTTGCCGGTAGACCAGGGCATTGAACACAGTGCCGGTGCATCTTTCGCACCAAACCCGATTTATTTTGATCCTGAAAATATTATTAAACTGGCTATCGAAGGTGGTTGTAATGCAGTGGCCACAACTTATGGCGTATTGGGAATGACTGCCAGGAAATATGCACATAAAATTCCGTTTGTAGTTAAGATCAATCATAATGAATTATTAACGTATCCAAACCAGGCTGACCAGATAATGTATGGAACGGTTAGAGAAGCATGGAACCTGGGAGCGGCGGCTGTTGGGGCTACCATATATTTTGGTTCAGAAAATGCAGGTAAACAAATTGTGGAAGTAGCAAAAGCATTTGCCGAAGCACACGAACTTGGAATGGGAACCATTCTTTGGTGTTACCTGAGAAATTCTGCCTTTAAAAAAGATGGGGTGGATTATCATGTGTCTGCGGATCTGACCGGCCAGGCCAACCACCTCGGTGCAACTATCCAGGCAGATATTATCAAACAAAAATTGCCGGAGAACAATGGTGGTTTTAAAGCTTTGAATACCGGAAGCAGCAGCTATGGTAAACTGGATAAGAGAATGTATTCAGATTTGTCTTCTGATAACCCGATTGATTTGTGTCGTTACCAGGTAGCTAACTGTTACATGGGCAGGGCAGGATTGATCAATTCAGGTGGTGCATCTGCAGGGGATTCTGACTTGAAAGAAGCAGCATTAACAGCATTGATTAATAAAAGAGCAGGCGGAACAGGTTTGATCTCAGGAAGAAAATCATTCCAGAAACCAATGGATGAAGGCGTGAAAATTCTGAATACCATCCAGGATATTTATTTATCAAAAGATGTAACGATCGCTTAAGGTCTTACCAAATATCTGTAAAAAAAACAGCTCCTTTTGGGGCTGTTTTTTATTTGATAGCGGATGGATGCAGAAACGGTTTAAAATAAATAGTGCAGGCCTGCGCTGTTGTCATGGTGCGCCCTTACTTTTGCGGCATGACAGGAATTGAAAACGTAAATATAGTAAGAGCCATTGTGCATAAGGTGGGTAATCCAACAAGGGGAGAAGCATTAAAACTTTCGCTGAATACACTCACGTTAAACGATGATATCGTTCGCCGGTTGCTGGTAAAATATTTTCTTGGAGCAATCAATGAACATGAATTGTATTGTTTCACACACCTGCATGATCTTGCCCTGAATGAAGTGTATAATTATGCAGCAGCTATTTTTAAAGACAAGGACGCCTTTATTGAAAATAGCAACCGTATTGCACAATTCCTGTATAGTAAATCAACGCATGTAAAAGTGAAAGAAGGAGAATTGTGTGTGGTGATGCTGGACAATGTTCCTTTCGAAAATGATTATGTGCGGGCAGTTGGGATATATAAATCGGAGAGCAAAGAAACATTCCTTAAAATTTTTGAACATGGGGAGAGCCTGGAAGTGATCCAGGAAGATGGGGTGAACATCAACAAGCCCGACAAAGCCTGTATCATTTTTAAAACGAATGCTTCGGAAGGGTATAAGGTATGTGTGATTGATCATACCAATAGAAACCAGGATGCACAATATTGGGTGAATGATTTTTTACAGGTGCAGCCTGTTACAGACAGCTATCATCATACCGACAAATATCTTGCATTGTGTAAGCAATTTGCCACGAATGAATTCCCGGAGAAATTTGTAGCAGCAAAAAGTGACCAGTTGGAACTGATGAACCGGAGTATGGATTACTTTAAAACACACGAACAGTTTAATATAGATGAATTTGCCTCGGAAGTGATCAGCCAGCCGGAGATCATTGATAGTTTCAGGGAATACAAAAAGAATTTTGAAGCGGCAGGCAGGTATGAAATAGAAGATGAGTTTGATATTAACCTGGCTGCTGTGAAGAAGCAACAGAAATTTTTTAAGTCGGTGTTAAAACTGGATAAGAATTTTCATATCTATATCCATGGCCGGCGGGATTTGATTGAAAAAGGAGTGGACGAGCATGGGAAAAAGTTTTATAAAATATATTTTGAAGAAGAAATGTAGCCTTGCCCGGAATTAGAAAATAAATCCTGGCAATAGAACAGATTGTTTTAGTGTATGCGTAACTGTTATATTGAGGCTGTTGAGTTATGAATGAATGCAGAAGTGTGCGACGCCACTGAAGATAGGCAGTGTTACTGCTGCCGGGGAAAAAACAAAACCCGCCTCAAATGAAGCGGGTTTTTTATTGGAGCCGTTATTAAGAAATTAATAACGATACATGTCTGATTTAAACGGACCTTCTTTTGAAATACCTAAGTATTCAGATTGAGCAGGTGTTAATTCTTCGAGTACCACACCGATTTTCGCAAGGTGCAAACGGGCAACTTTTTCATCGAGGTGTTTAGGAAGTACATACACCTTGTTTTCGTAATTCTTGCTGTTTGTCCACAATTCAATTTGTGCAAGCGTTTGGTTGGTGAATGAATTACTCATTACAAAGCTTGGGTGACCGGTAGCGCAACCGAGGTTTACCAGGCGGCCTTCAGCAAGAATGATGATGTCTTTTCCATCGATGGTGTACAGGTCTACCTGTGGTTTGATGGTATTTTTAGTGGAACCATAATTTTTGTTTAACCATGCCATGTCGATTTCGATATCGAAGTGACCGATGTTACAAACGATGGCTTTATCTTTCATCAGTTTAAAGTGATCTGCAGTGATCAGGTCGCGGCAACCGCTGGCTGTAACAACGATGTCTGCTTCTTTAACTGCATCGATCATTTTTTTAACTTCAAATCCGTCCATTGCAGCCTGAAGCGCACAGATAGGATCAATTTCGGTAACGATTACACGACAACCTGCGCCTTGTAATGAAGCAGCAGAACCTTTACCAACGTCGCCGTATCCACCTACAACAGCAACTTTACCGGCAAGCATAACATCTGTAGCACGACGGATGGAATCTACGAGTGATTCTTTGCAGCCGTATTTGTTATCGAATTTAGATTTGGTTACAGAATCGTTTACATTGATGGCCGGGATCGGTAAAGTACCATTTGTCATGCGCTCGTATAAACGATGTACACCAGTTGTGGTTTCTTCGCTTAATCCGCGGATGTTTGCGATCAGTTCGGGATATTTATCAAAAACCATGTTGGTTAAATCACCACCATCATCAAGGATCATGTTTAAAGGTTTGTCGGCACCACCGAAGAACAATGTTTGTTCGATGCACCAGTCTGCTTCTTCCTGGGTTTGACCTTTCCATGCATAAACACCAATACCTGCGGCAGCGATAGCAGCAGCGGCCTGGTCCTGCGTTGAGAAGATATTGCAACTGCTCCATTTAACTTCAGCGCCCAGGGCAACCAATGTTTCGATTAACACGGCAGTTTGTATGGTCATGTGCAAACAACCGGCGATGCGAGCACCTTTCAGTGGCTGGCTGGCGCCATATTCTTTACGGATGGCCATTAATCCTGGCATTTCTGCTTCGGCGAGCATGATTTCCTTGCGGCCCCATTCTGCGAGGCTCATATCTTTAACCTTGTAAGCAAGGTTGAAGTCGATTGCTTTTTCTGATATTGTAGACATATTTAATTGATTTAGACAACAAAAATAGTTTTTATAGTATTACATTCCATAAACAATTAAATATTCAGGATAAAATCATAATTATTTAATATTTTGTAGGATAAATACAATGTTTGTTATGAAAAAGAGCACTCAAAAAGAACAAACGGCTATTGCTGTTCCTTCGCTTGATAAAATGGACCTTGCGATACTTAAATTGTTACAGGAAAATGCACGTATAACAGTGAAGGAGATATCCACGAAAATACACCTGAGTACCACGCCGGTTCATGAACGGATTAAGCGGTTGGAACAAAATGGTGTGATCAAACAATATGCGGCATTGGTTGATCACACAAAAATTAAGAAAGGGTTGATGGTGATTTGTTATGTGAGTTTGAAAGAGCACAACCGCAGTGCAGGCGTGAAATTTATAAAGGCGATCAATTCGCTCAATGAAGTAATTGAATGCTATAATATTTCCGGGCAGTTTGATTTTATGCTGAAGGTGGTAGAAGAAAATATGGACAGCTACTACGATTTTCATGTGAACCGTTTAAGCCAGCTTGAAAATGTGGGCAATGTGCAGAGTGTTTTTGTAATGGGGATTATAAAGCAAACGCATCAATTGGTTTGGTGAGGGTGAGATGATGGTA
This sequence comes from Bacteroidota bacterium, assembly GCA_018268085.1. Taxonomy (GTDB): domain Bacteria; phylum Bacteroidota; class Bacteroidia; order Chitinophagales; family Chitinophagaceae; genus Ferruginibacter. The sequence continues at coordinate 16,597 of JAFDXE010000028.1, read as the reverse complement.
CGGGGAAGGGGGCATCGGGAATGCATTGAAAGTAATTAGTGAATACATCTGGAAAGCATGTTGATGGCATCGAGTTTACATCCTGATGTCAACTGGATGACATCAGGAATACATCTTGAATACATCTCGATGACATCTGGCATCCATCTCGAATCCATCTGGAAGACATCTAGATGTCATCTCCATAGGCTTTGAAAATCAACTGTTTATTCATTTTTTTTACCCCAAAATCTGGTTGTTTTAATTTTACAGCGATGCCCGCATGATATAATCATTCATAAAATATCCTCCCCCGATATCTATGTCTTCCTTCTTAATGATAGTAAACCCACTTTTCTGGTAGAAATGCAAAGCTTTATTATACCGGTTTACGTTTAATTCGAGCTGTGTAGCGCCGTAAAGTTTTGTTTTTTTTATTACCGTGTCCAACAGGAATTTCCCAATGCCTTTTCCCTGAACAGTTGTTAATACGTAAAGTTTATTGAGATGGAATACTGAAAGATCTCCAGGTGTTTTTGGTGAAAAAGAGGCAAACCCGATTGGAGTTTCTGATTCGTAAGCAATGATAAACTCATGTTGTAAATCCTGGATTTGCCTGGTTAACGATGCTTCATTGTAAATCAACTCCAGCATATAATTCAATTGATCACTGGATAAGATAGCCGAATAAGCATCCGGCCAAATTGCATGCGCAAGGGAATGAATGATCCCAATAGATTCAACTCCTGCATTCCTGACCTCTAACATAATTAACGGATCATAAGTTTCAGGTTAGACGCATACATAACCTTTCCATGGCTGTCTTTTGCAATTACATCAAAAAAATAAAATTCTTCTCCCGACTTCACCTGTTCTTTAATAATATTTATCCATAGTGGCGGGAGCGGAGATACTTTAAAACGATCGGAAGAAATGGTAGACGTTGGACTAAGATTGCCGGCTTCATCTTCCGTTACACCTTTTTTTCTGTATAAAAACTGGTATGAAGAAATTGTATAGGCAGTATTCTTGTCATCATGTATGGTTAAAGGTAAGTCGATGATCCGTAAAGCTTCCTCTACACTTATCGACGTTGAATCCTTGTATTTATCCAGCATGGTATGCAATTTCGGCGGCTTGAATTTTTTTGCATACAAGGTTTCATTGCTTTTTGGAGCTGGTTTCTTTACCTGCGAAAAGGTTGATAATGTGATGAACAAACTGAATGATAAAAAAAGCAGGCGTATAATAATTCGCATGGAATAGTTATTTGAAAACGAATCTACAAAAGAAAAGAATGGAAACGGTCACTTTAACATAAACAAAAATGTGCACCTGTTTGTGAATGATGATTTCTGATTGGATTATTTATCTATGCAATAAAAAAAATCAGTGAATCGATGGTATAAATAAATTCCCACCGATTCACTGTTTGTAATGTGAAGATTCGAAAATGAAGAAACTCAGTTATAATGCAGCCAGACTTTCTTCTATTACTTTTATCTTCGTTTCTGCATCAGCTTTCTTTTTTTGTTCTAAAGCCAGCACTTCTGGCTTTGCATTCGCTACAAATTTTTCATTGCCCAGTTTCTTCTCAACGGTCATCAGGAAACCCTTTAAGTGTGTAAGTTCTTTTTCAAGTTCAGATTTTTGATTGCCTTTATGTAAAGGCTGTTCCGTTTTAATATAAAATTTATCTTTCCCGATAACAGTAGATAGCGTATCCGCTACAACAACATCTGTAAAAGCAATTGAATTGGCATTTACCTGCTTACTTAAAATATCTTCAATAGCGGTATATACCTGCTGATGCCGGGTATCTATAAATAAACCAATTGTTTCTTTTGGTTTGATTTGCTGCTTATTCCGCACGTCTCTCAAACCGGTAATGATATCTTTTAATAATTTACCTTTTTCCAGTACCGCAGCATCCGTTGATTTTGCAGCTACAGATTGTTTTATGCAAAGATCTTCAGACCTGCTTTCCAATAAATGATAAATCTCTTCTGTAATAAACGGCATAAACGGATGAAGCAAATGCATCAGTTCAGAGAAGAAATTTATTGTTTGTTGATAAACCGCAGCATCAACAGGCTGTTCAAAACCGGGTTTCACCCATTCCAGATACCAGCTACAGAAATCATCCCATATCAATGAATAAATCGTCTTCAACGCCTCACTTAATTTAAATTGCGCCATCAGCATTTCTACTTCCGCTTTCACTTCATTTAAACGGTTGCCGAACCATTCTACTGCAAAGCCATTTTCTATAATACGCCCGGAATCAGCCGGTGACTTGCGGGCTTCCCACATCTTTACCAACTTCAGGGCATTCCACATCTTGTTGTTGAAATTCCTTCCCTGTTCCAGCGCAGATTCATCAAATAAAATATCGTTTCCTGCAGGCGATGCTATCATAATTCCAAACCTGGTGGCATCTGCACCGTATTGATCAATCAATCCCAGTAAGTCTGGCGAATTACCCAGGCTCTTACTCATTTTTCTTCCCTGCTTGTCACGCACAATGCCTGTAAAATACACCGCTTCAAATGGCTTTTCATTCATATACTCATAACCGGCCATGATCATTCTTGCTACCCAAAAGAAAATAATTTCCGGTGCGGTTACCAGTGTGTTGGTAGGATAGTAGTATCGAATATCTTCATTGCCCGGGTTAGAATATCCTTTAAACACTTCAAATGGCCATAGCCAGGAGGAGAACCAGGTGTCTAAACAATCCTCATCCTGTTTCAAATGTGATGGTGAAATTCCATGTTCAGCAGCAAACTTCTCCATTGCCATCTTTTCATTTTCCGCAACAACATATCTTCCTTCCGCATCATACCAAGCCGGAATTCTATGTCCCCACCACAATTGCCTGCTAATGCACCAGTCTTTAATATTTTCCATCCAGTGCCGGTACAGATTCTTAAACTTGCCAGGATAGAATTTTATTTCTTCCTCCATCACCGATCGCAAAGCCGGCGTTGCCAGGTCTTTCATACTTACCCACCATTGCAAACTTAAACGAGGTTCAACAACTGCGTTTGTGCGTTCACTATAGCCTACTTCACTGGTATAATCTTCGGTTTTGTCGAGATAACCTTTTTCCTCTAATTCAATAGCAATTTTCTTCCTCGCTTCAAACCGATCCAATCCAATATAAATCTGCGCATCTGCATTCAGTGTTCCGTCTTCATTAAAAATATCGATTACTTCGAGTCCATGTTTTTGCCCGAGTTGGTTATCATTCATGTCGTGGGCAGGTGTAACTTTCAATGCACCTGTTCCAAATTCCATCGTTACATATTCATCGGTAATAATCGGTATCCGGCGGTTGATCAATGGAACCAGCGCAAATTTTCCATGTAAATGCTTGTACCGTTCATCTGCCGGGTGAACGGCTATGGCTGAATCTCCCATAATCGTTTCCGGGCGCACCGTTGCAATCGTAATTTGTTCACCGTTCCCATTCTCAATAGAATACTTCAGATGATATAACTTTTGCTTTGTTTCTTTCCTGATCACTTCTTCATCACTGAGTGCTGTTAGCGCTTTTACGTCCCAATTGATCATCCTTTTTCCACGATAGATGATTCCTTTTTTATGCAACTCAACAAAAACCTTTATTACAGAATCATAGTAATCTTTGTCCATCGTAAACGTAGTACGATCCCAATCCAAACTAAAACCCAGTTTCTTTAATTGTTGTAAAATTATTCCTCCATATTTCTCTTTCCATTGCCATGCGTACTGTAAAAATTCATCCCTGGATAAAGATGATTTTGAAATGCCCTGCTCTCTTAACATCGCCACAACTTTGGCTTCTGTTGCAATAGATGCGTGATCAGTACCGGGTACCCAACAGGCATTCTTACCCTGCATGCGGGCGTTGCGGATCAGGATGTCCTGTATCGTGTTGTTCAAACAATGTCCCATGTGCAACACACCGGTTACATTCGGCGGTGGCATAACTATGGTATAAGGCTCCCGTTCGTCTACAGTGCTTTTAAAATATTGCTTATCCAGCCAATGCTGATACCATTTTTTTTCAATCCCTTGCGGCTCAAAATTTTTGCTCAGTTCCATGTGTATTCTTCTTTTCTAAAGTGGGCGAAGTTACTAAATGAACCGTGATTTTTTAACCAGCAATCTCCTAATCCGCTAATCGATAAGCTGCAATCGCCTGGTTAGTCAAATAATTTCCTTCCAACTAAATAAGTTAGTATTTTGCAGTTCAATTTTTTTTAGTCGTGTACGCAATCGTTGATATAGAAACAACCGGTGGTCATGCAGCGGCGCATGCCATTACAGAAATTGCCATTCATATCCATGATGGAAATCGGGTGGTAAAACATTTTCAGTCGCTCATTAACCCCGAACGTAAATTACCGCTATACATCACGGCACTCACAGGGATCAGCAATGAGATGACAGACAGCGCTCCAACCTTTGAAGAACTGGCTGAAACTATCCACAGCTTATTGAAGGAATGTGTTTTTGTAGCGCACAACGTAAACTTCGACTATTCGTTCCTGAAACATCATTGCAAACTAAGTGGCTATGAGCTCAATACCAAAAAATTATGTACGGTAAGGCTTAGCCGAAAACTGTTTAAAGGACTTCCTTCTTACAGCCTGGGTAATCTTTGCCGCAGCCTTGGCATCTCTATTGAAAACCGGCACAGGGCCGATGGTGACGCCACTGCAACCGTTGCAGTTTTTGATAAAATCCTACAAAATAACGGGCAGCCGGTAATTGATGCAATGCTGAAAAAATCATCATCAGAACAATGGTTGCCAATTCAAATCGATAAACAGCAAATCGAACAACTACCTTCCGGTCCGGGTGTATATTATTTTCACGATAGCAAAGGAAAAATAATATACGTTGGTAAAGCAATCAACCTGAAAAAAAGGGTCAGCAGTCATTTTACGCACAATGATGCAGAAAGAAAACGTCAGCATTTTCTGAGACATGTAAACAGTATTACGTATAAAAACTGCGTATCGGAATTACATGCACTGGTTTTGGAGAGTACGGAAATTAAAAGGCTTTGGCCAAAATACAATTACAGTCAGAAGCAACCCATGCAGCAATTTGGTTTGTACTGTTATGAAGATAATAAGGGTTACCTGCGATTGGCAATAGATAAACGAAAGAAGAATTTTCCTTCTTTATACAATTTCAATTTATTGCATGAAGGATTGGTGCTATTACGAAAAATGGCCGATGAATTCGGATTGCATCAGAAACTATGCAACCTCGATAAATCTGCACTTAGTAAAAAAGATATTGAATTCCTTGATGCGCCGCCGGTATATAACAGCAAGGTAAAACAAGCGATGACGGCACTTGAAGAACAACTTCAAACTTTTGCCATTGTAGATGAGGGTAACAACAGTGAAGAAAAGCTGTATCTGCTTATGGAAAGAGGGAATTTCTGGGGAATGGGTTATGTACCTGTTTCACAGGAGATCAATAACATCAATGAACTGAAAGAAAAACTGCAACCTTATGCAGATAATGATTTTATCAGAAACAGTTTATATGCTTATGCAGAAGCAAACCCGGAAAAGAAAATTATACTTCCGTAAAAAAATGTAAAAAAAAGGGGCGAAGGGTTAAGCAAGTATTTCTATCGTGGCACCAATGGATCGCTCTGTAATGGCGTCGCATTTAGGTTTTAATGTTTTGTAGGAACCATTCTTAACCGCATATTTTCCTTTGTAGTGAATAAACATGGCACATTGTTCGGCCTGTTCCTGGCTATGGCCGCAAACTTCGATCAATGTTTCAATAACCCAGTCGAATGTATTCACTTCGTCGTTCCATACAACAAGGCTATACATCGATTGCTCTTCCACGAGCAGGTCCTGGTCTTCTTCCGGGGAAACAAAAGGATTATATGATGATTGTGTTGCCATAAAAGGCAAAAATAGAAAAAAATCGAATAGCGCCTTCTGTAAAACTTAAAAAAGCAGGCTAAATGTTGAGGTTTATAAGATTAAATGCAGGGGATCGGCTTTGATATTTAAAAAGACAGAAAACAGCCAGGTTTGTATTAGCGCAATTTTATTATTTTTACTTTAATCCGGCTACTATTACTCACCAGCATTTACATAATACATGACGTATAAATATTTATTGGCCTTTGTTATATCCCTGGGCATTAGCCTCGCATCTGCAGCGATGGAAAAAGACAGCAACATTGTTATCTCCAACGCAAAAGAATATTACAATTTTGAATACAGTAAAAAAGAAGCAGGCGTAAAGGTGAAGCAACAGATAACAACAACTTATAAATGCATTAATACAAGAACGTCAATCCCTGTTGTTGAATTTTATGATGATAAAACCAGCATTGATGAGGTGAAAACCTTTGTTGATGGAAGCAAAGCAAGATATATCACTCCGAAATATGATTACTATTCTGTAGATAATATTTTTTATTCAGATGCACACATCTGTTACTTTTCGCTTCCGCTTGAAAAAAAGGGAACTACCAGTGAAGTGTATTTTGAAAAAACAGTTAGTGACCCCCGTTACTTTACAACTGTTTATTTCAGCGATGGTTACCTGGTGGAGAATAAAACGGTATCGGTAACAATCCCCAAATCGATAGGAGTTGAATTAAAAGAAATGAATTTTGAAGGAAGGGATATCAGTAAAAAAACAGTGTATGATCAATCCCTGGATGCAGATATCATAACCTATGAAATAAAGAATATAGCGGCAAGAGAAACGGAGCGGAACAGCCCCGGGCCATCTTACACCGAACCGCACCTGCTGGTGTTGTGTAAATATGCAAATCAGCCGGAAGGAAAGATTACTTATTTTAATACCCTTGATGATCAGTATGCCTGGTATCATTCACTCACTAAAGATTTAACAGGCCCGAACGAAGTGGTAAAAGCTAAGGCAGAGGAAATTACAAAAGCAGCAACTACTGATCTCGATAAGATTAAGAAGATCTATTACTGGATGCACGATAACATCCGCTACATCGCATTTGAAGATGGGATTGCAGGGTTTAAACCGGAAAAATCGGAAGAAGTGTTGCGGAAGAAATACGGAGATTGCAAAGGCATGGCACATCTAACCAGGGATTTTCTGAAAGCATTGGGATTTGATGCAAGGTTATGCTGGATCGGCACCAATCATATTGCGTATGATTATTCAACACCGTCGATTGCTGTTGATAATCACATGATCTGTGCATTGCTATATAAAGGAAAAACCTATTTCCTTGATGCAACGGAAAATTATATCGCTTTTAATGAATATGCCGAACGTATACAGGGCAGGGATGTATTGATTGAAAACGGCGAAAAATACATTCGTACAAAAGTGCCGGTAGCCGATAATACCCAGAACATCAGCACAGAAAAAGTTACCATTACCATAGATGGAACAGATGTAAAAGGCAATGTTCAGTGCGAATGGAAAGGAGAGGAGAAAGAATATTTGATCAGTGAATTGAATACGATAAAAAAAGACAAAAGTAACGATGCATTTATGCGTTACCTCAGCGAAAATAACAAGAATTACAGCATTACGGATTTCGTTACATCGGATTTAACCGACTATGATAAGCCTTTAAGTGTTAGTTATGCAATGAAACACAGCAATGCAGTCTCATCATTCGGGAATGATTTGTATATAGACCTTGATTTCAGGAAAGAATTCGGAGATTTTATTTTTGATCTCAAAGAAAGAACGCACGATTATTGGTTCAGTTTTAAATCTCAAGTCCGTTTAGAGGTGCAATTAGCCATCCCCGCCGGTTACACCGTAACTTCATTGCCGCCGGTAGTAACAGTGAAAAACGATGATTACGAATTTGTGACTACCATTACGCAGCAACCCGGAAAGATTTTGTACAGCAAATCAATTATTATTAAGAACTCCCGTTTATCAAAAAGTAAATTCGAACAGTGGAATAAAGATGTGGAGAAGCTGAAGGCGTTTTATAACGAGCAGGTGGTGCTTTCAAAAAAATAATCGTTGTATTGCCTGATAAAAAGCTATGTTTTTTGCATAAAATATTTTGTTAGAATCATTTAACCCTTATCTTTGCCCTCCCAAAATAAGGAAGTTTAGCTCAGCTGGTTTAGAGCATCTGCCTTACAAGCAGAGGGTCGGCGGTTCGATCCCGTCAACTTCCACAAAATGCCTCATTTAATGAGGCATTTTTATTTGGAGACTTTGGTATTTTTTTTTGTTTATTTCCCGTTGAAGGGGCTAAACTCACCAGGTTTTCGGTTCCTTATTTTTAAATTCAAATAAATACCGAACGGATACGGTTTTACAGTAAATAAATTGACAAACAACATATTTGGGGCAATTCATTTAAATATCTTTTTCTACTTACAATTTTCGGCGTTGTTGCAGTATGAAAGATATCAGGAAAATGCTTTCAGGTTAAGGCAGGTGCACCAAAATTCTGAGCATTATAAAAAAAGCAAATGATATATTTGAATATGAAAAAGTTAATGGTTTTTACCCTCCTCACCATATTTATTCCCATTTGTGCTTTTTCTACCATTCTTTTTTCCGTGTCAACATCAGCAGCCAGTTGTTCAAACAGTCATGACGGAACTTTAACCATTACTACATTAGCTCCGGGAACCTATCAATATTCAATCAATGCTGGATCTACCTTCAGTACATCGCCTGTGTTTGCAAACCTGGCACCTGGGTTATATAATATCCTGGTTACCGATGATAATGGAGACTCAGGCTCATCCCAGGCAACGATATTCTCCGCAGGCACTCCCACTTTTTCTTCCATTTTTGTTACTGCATGTGCCAACAATCTGCCTTATCTTTTTAATGGTCTTAATATATTCAGTCCGGGTACTTACTTGGATACCTTGGTAAATGTTGCAGGTTGCGATTCCATGCTAACATTACAGCTCTCTATTGTGCCACCCACTAACAGTACAACTAATCTCGAAATTTGTCCGGCTCAACTACCTTATACTTTTAATGGGCATGTTTATACCAGCGGAGGTGTTTATACTTATGCTTACACATCCGTAGCAGGTTGCGATTCTACGGTAACCATAAATATCAATACAACAACCGACAGGTGGCTGGGCACAGTTAGCACTTCATGGGAAGATCCGCAAAATTGGAGTTGTGGCGTACCGGGGCCTGCGTCAAATGTAATGATAGATGAGGGAACAGTCGTTATACATGCAAACACAACCATTAACAGCCTTTTTATTAATCCTTCTGCATTATTAACAATTTCCAGCGGTGTGAACTTTATTATATTACACTAGCTACGTGTAAATTAATTCGCATTCTTCCCATAATGATTCCATCACTGAACTTTGCAATTTCACCCAATTCGTTTTTTTGCCTTGTTATTCCTCAATCCCCAACGCTAAGCTTTCCATCATCGGGTTATCAAATTTTGATTATAGCAAAAAGAAACGCAAAAAAGTGGCTGATACTTTTTGAGAAATTTATTTTATTTAATCTTGTTAATGAACTGAAAATCAAAAAATTAAAATTTATTTAAAGGAAAAAATAACCTCTTTTGATTTTTTTTTCATTACTGTCTTGCAATTTCAAATTATTTTGTCAATATTTGCACTGTAGTATTAATACTACAAAAGACTTTCCCCAAATCTTAAGAAATTCCCCTCATTCTTTATCTTTTGTGAAATGCCCCGTGTTGGCACTTTCCCTAAATTAATTTGTCTTCCCGGTAGCATTAATCCACTGAAACTTAGTTCCAAAAACTTCATTTCTGTCAATCCTTCGATGACCTCGCACATAGAATTTAAATCTAATTAACAATCGCTAATTATTTAAATTTTAAGGATATGAATAGAGGTTTACTTCTTCAAAAAATAGCAAAAAGCCTGCTCTGTTTTGTAACGGTTGGTTTGATAAGTGTATCTGTTAAGGCTGGGGTAATTGTAACAGTAACCAACCCGGGAATGGAAATTTCAGCCGACAATGCTGCAAATGCTGCAAATCCTTCTTTCACAAATATTGGTACTATTGTAATAGCTGAAACAAACGCAAACGACTTTTCTTCAACCGGAGGTAAATTCAAAACCCTTGTTTTATCGGCGCCTGCCGGATGGGTTTTTAATAAAAATGCAGGCAAAGTTTATTGTAACGGGAAAGACATTAAAGCTGCTTTTATTACTGTTACACCTGTAAATATCATTGTGAAATTGATGGTGGTTGCCACCCGTTCAACTGATGTAATCAATATTTCAGGAGTTGAAATACAAGCTACAGACGGAAGAGTAATACACCAGGAGGTGAGTATCTGCAGAACAGCAGCTAATCCCGGAACGGCAATGATGAAAGGTATAGTGAATGCCAGCAAGTTGGTAACCGGCACCTCTTTTTTTACCTGCTCACAGGTGGGAGGTATGGCTACTAAACTCGCTTTTTCTAATAAACCTGTTGCTTCTACCGCAGGTGTTGTATTCGAACAGCAGCCGGTGATCGTTGCCCAGGATCAGTTTGGGAATATTACTTCAAACGGTATTGCTGAAGGCCAAAAAGTAAAAATTAAATTATCTGCCGGAACTGGTTCTCTTGGGGGTACAGTTTCGGTACAGTTTACTGGTGGCGTTGCTTTTTATTCAGATTTGAAACTAGACCTGGTGGGAACCAAGAAACTGATGGCAACATCCGGTACATTAAGTTTTGCAGTGTCAAACGAATTTACCATCACAGAATCGGAGCCTGGAACAAGGCTTTCTTCAGAGGATTCAGATGACTATGACCCGGATTGGATTTGTACTTCCGGCTCAGCTACAATCAATCCACTTGCTTAATTCGCCCTAATTTCCCTGACATATACACGAATCGAAAAGGCCCCGGACGGGGTCTTTTTTATAAACTAGAATTTAAAATTATTTTTAAAAAATATTGAGAATCAATTATTTGTGTGATTAATATAAAAATTTATATCCGGTAAAATTTATTGCGTATCACCACTAAAATATTTTCATTCTCATAATAATTTGGATTCTAAACCGTTAGATATCAAGTTAAACTTACACCAATATCCTAAAATTCAATCATGAAAACCAATTTACCTTTGAGTTTATTGAGTAAACCTTTCAATGCTTTTATTACATTTGGAAGTACCGGAAATCTGCATCTTCAACCCCGCAATCCGAAGAAGTCTCACGTTATTTCTTTTGCCATCCTGTTAACCATGTTGATTGCAACATCAACAGTGTTTTCACAAACCAATCAATGGAACGGCGGTGGTACAAACAGTTGGACTGATGGTACCAGGTGGTCGCTCGGCCATATGCCTACAGCTTCCGAAGATGTAGTTGTGCTTAACAATAAAACGCTCAATGTAAATACAGCGGCTGTGTGTAAGTCGTTTACAATAAATGGTGGTAACGGGTCTAATCCGGTTACTATTACAGGTTCTAATAGTCTTACAGTAACTAATGCTATAACTATTAATGCAACTACTTCGGCTCAAACCAAAACCATCGGGGTGGGTAGCGGCACACTTAGTTGCGCCAGTATTACCATGGGTGCTCCGACCTTAGGAACCTGTTCAATTACGGCTTCAACCGGAACAATTAATGTTACCGGTAATATTACAATGAATGGTTCCGGAACTTCAAATGCGTTTACATTTACGGGTGCAGGAACTTTAAACATTGGTGGAGATTTGACCGGTGGAACGTTTACCTGTAGTACTAGTACGGTGAATTGTAATACCGCCAGTACTCAAACCATGAGCGGTGGATATACTTTTTATAACCTCACTGTTAATAAAACGGCATCCGGAAATACAGTTGATTTTTCCGCCCCTTTTACAGTTAATAATAATTTAACGATTTCAACTGGTACTGCGTCAATTACAGGAACTACTGCAAATTATACTGTAACCAATGATGTGGTGATCTCAGCCTCAGGTACGCTCATTAATACGGTGGATTATGCCGCAACTTCGAGAACGTTTAATGTGGGCGGAAGCTGGACGAATAACCAGGGCGTATTTACACCAGGTACCGGGATGGTTAATTTTAATACAGTTACCGCTAACGAAAATATTAACGGGTCATCAACCTCGCAGTCGTTCTACCACCTAACGGTTAATAAATCCGGCAGGCAGGTTACTGTGGGTGGTTCTACAGCCACTTTAAATATTGGCGGTACGGTAACCTTAACTGCCGGTACGCTTGACGCCGGAACAGCAACTACTATTAATATGAATGGCGGCGACTGGGTAAATAATGGCGGAACGTTCACGCCTGGCAGCGGTGTTGTAAATTTTGCCAACACGTCGGCCGATCAGAACATTATGGGAACCGCAGCTAGTCAGACTTTTTACGATGTTACCGTCAATAAAGTTGGCCGAACGTTAAGTGTTGCAGGTTCTACTAATACCTTAGTACTAAATGACGACCTCCTGCTTACGGCGGGATCTTTTGCTGCTGGTACTGCCACCACTATAAATATTGCGGGAGACTGGACAAATAACGGTGCTACATTTACGCCAGGAAGCGGAACGGTGAATTTCAATAACACCAGCAGTAGTCAGCAAATTAATGGTACTGCGATTTCTCAAACATTTAATAACGTTACAGTTACAAAAACTGCTCAAACTTTAAGTGTAGGAGGGTCAACCAGTACTTTAAATGCAAATGGTACCATAACACTTAGCTCCGGGATATTTAGTGCAGGTACAGCAGCAAGTATAAATGTTGGCGGCAACTGGACTAACAATGGTGCTACTTTCACTTATGGCACTTCAACGGTTACTTTCAATAGCATTACAGCAGCCCAAAATATTAACGGTACTGCAGCCAGCCAGTCGTTTTATAATATCGTTGTAAACAAAACTGGTCAGCAATTAAACGGTGCAGGATCAACCACAACAGTAAATGTTTATGGAACTATGACCTTAACAGCCGGCACACTGGCTGCAGGTACGGTTACTAATATCAATATGGCAGGGGGGAACTGGATTAATAACGGGGCCACTTTTACACCCGGTTCAGGAACAGTAACTTTCAGTAATACCACGGCAGCCCAAAGTATTACAGGAACTGTTTCATCTCACACATTTAATAATATAAACGTAAATAAAACTGGTCAGCAACTGAATGTATCAGGATCTGCGAACACTTTAAATTTAAATGGTTCCATGACGCTTACCGCCGGAACGTTTAATTATGGGACAGCCCCAACCATCAATATTGGTGGAAACTGGACGAACAATGGAGGTACATTTACTTATGGCACATCAACAGTTACCTTTAACAGTACAACAGGCGCACAGAATATCAATGGAACTGCTGCATCGCAATCTTTCTACAATGTAATTGTAAATAAAGCAGGGCAGCAGTTGAATGGAGCTGGATCTACCACTTCACTTGATATTTATGGAAATGTAACGCTTACTGCAGGTACATTCGCTGCCGGAACAATAACCGCTATTAATTTACCTTCTGGCGACTGGACCAATAACGGCGGAACTTTTACGCCAAACAGCAGCACCGTTACTTTCAGCAAAACAACAGGAGCACAAAACATTAACGGAACAGCAGCTTCACAAACATTCAATAATATAACAATCAATAAATCCGGTCAGCAGTTAAATATTGCCGGATCTACTACAACTTTAAACCTCAACGGAACCTTAACCATCACTGCAGGTACATTCGCAGCCGGAACGGCATTAGCTATTAATGTTGGTGGCGACTGGATTAACAACGGCACCGGATTTACCCCCGGAACCGGAACCGTAACATTTAATGGTAGTGCAGCGCAGAATATTTCCGGATCTACAGCTACATCTTTTTACAACCTCGGAATGAATAACAGTGCCGGCCTCACTTTAAATAGTGCCGACGTAAATATAACGGGAGGAGCAGGCGCCCTGGCATTCACCAATGGAAGGATCACTACAGGTGTTTACAAAATAATTCTTGGCACAACCGGAACAATTACCGGCGCCGGCGCAGGTAAATATGTAAACGGAAATTTACAACTGGGCATAGCAACCGGATCTCCTACAAGGGTTTTTGAAGTAGGAGACGCCTCTATTTATGCGCCTGTATCCGTAGCATTTAATAATGTAACGGTTTCAGGTTCTATTGTAGGTAGTACTACCGGTAGCGAACATCCGAATATTCTCACCTCAACAATTGATGAAACCAAAGATGTAAACCGTTACTGGAGATTAACCAATAGTGGTGTATCACTTACAAACTATACAGCTACTTTTAACTTCAATGCGGCAGATATAGATGCCGGTGCATCTTTTTCCAATTTTATCCTGGGCAGGAGATCAAGTTCATGGGCTTATCCAACTGTAGGGGCAAAAACAGCTACCAGCATTGCGGCAACGCTCAGTTCTTTTGGAGATTATGCCTGTGGTGAAGGTGGTGCATCAGTTCCAACCATTGCTACGCAGCCTTTGGATTTAAGTGGTTGCGATGGAGGATCAATGTCGCTTACCGCAGCAGCCAATAGTACACCGGTTTCAACCGTAGTTTGGGAAATCAGTACTGATGGCGGATCTACATTTAATACATTAACGATCGCTAGTCCTTATTCTGTTAATACAACCAGTGCATCCGGCGTTACCACATCAACACTAACGGTGAACCCTACCTCATATACAATGAACTTATATTCATTCCGTGCGATTTTCACCAATAGCCGGGGTAATGTAACTTCTTCTGATGGTATGTTTACACTGATACAGGGACCAACAGTAAATGTAGGGGCTGCCTTAAGCCCGATTTGCTCTGGTGGCGCTTCGGCTCCATTAGGCGGATCAGTGGGTGGTTCGGCAACGGGTGGAACTTGGTCTACCGCTTCGGGTGGAACATTTACACCTAATGCCAATACGTTAAATGCCACCTGGACACCACCGGGCGGATTTACCGGAACAGCCACACTTATATTAACAACTACCGGAGGAACCTGTGGTTCTGCTTCAGATTCAAAAACAATAGCTGTCGGAGCTGCACCATCAGCTATTACCATCAGCCCTTCAAGTGCTACCGTATGTAGAAATGCAGTGCAGGCTTTGTCGGTAACGCCAACTTCAGCAACACAAACAACCGGCGCTATTACGCAGGCTATACCGGATAATGACCTTACCGGTATCACCAATACGTTGGCAATTTCAGGGATCCCGTCCTATGCCGTGATAAGCGGCATAACAGTGAATTTCAACATTTCACATAACAATGATGGAGATTTAAATATAAATTTAAAAGCTCCGAATGGCAGCATATTAAACCTGGTAAATCGCAAAGGCGGTACCGGAAATAACTTTACCAATACAACAGTAAGCAGTGCCGGTACCACAACTTTTGCATCCTCATCTTCGCCTTTCACGGGAACATTTGCTGCCAACGCGGCAAACAACGTAGGTGCCACAGGATATAAATCCAACGTAGCGGCTTTCTCTTTTTTATACGGAACACCCAATGGAAACTGGACTTTGGTTATCGATGACGAAGTAGCTGCAAGGGCAGGAACATTAACCAGTTGGACGATTACCATTAACTATACAAGTCCAATTACATGGTCACCGATCACAAATCTATATACCGACGCAGCGGCAACTTCCGCCTATACCGGCACCTCTGCTGCTACGGTTTACTTTAAATCATCTACAGCTATTACCACCACTTATACAGCTACAGCCACCACCGACATCGGATGTACTTCTACACAAACAGTAGCAGTAACTGCTGGTCCGGTAGTAACAGTTACACCCGACTATTGCTATGGTGGTGGATATATACAATTGTCTGCAAGTTCAAGTCCGGCGGCAACTAGCTGGTTATGGAGTACAGGCGCCACTACTTCTTCAGTGCTGGTAAACCTGGCAGGTAACTATACGGTTACAGCAACAACAGCTGCAGGTTGTACAAATTCGGTAACGGTACCGGTAGCACAGGAACTGGTAGTTAACGGAGATTTTTCTGCAGGCGATGCAGGCTTCTCGTCATCTTATGGTTCTGTAGCTTATACATCCGGATGTATGTATCCGGAGGCCATTTATACAGTAGGCCCTGATCCGAATTTTACACACGGCTATTTCTTCGGACACGACCATACAACCGGTAGCGGAAATATGCTCATTGTAAACGGAAGTGGAACACCAGTAAGCGTTTGGCAACAAACAATTACAGTTCAGCCAAACACAACATATTATTTTTCTGCATGGGCAATGAGTTTGAACGATGCAGCTCCATTTGCACAATTGCAATTTGATATCAATGGATCGGGTATCGGAACAACGGCAGTTTTACCTGCTGGTCCGAATTCAACTTCTGCTCCTTATTCGTGGACACAGTTTTACGGTTCATGGACTTCAGGTGCAGGTGTAACATCTGCAACCGTAAGCATCAAAGATCTGCAAACAGCATTTGGTGGTAACGACTTTGGAATAGATGATATTTCTTTCGGTACACTGGCAACATTTGTAAGCCTTTCCTCAGCAAGTGGTACAGATGCTCAAACAGTTTGTCAGAACGCACCGATCACAAATATTACTTATACTGCAGGAGGTGGCGTTGGAAGTCCAACTGTATCTGGATTACCAGCAGGTGTAAGCTACAGCTTTTCGAATTCTACAGTT
>JAFDXE010000027.1 GCA_018268085.1 Bacteroidota bacterium | reverse complement strand
TAACTAATTCCAATCATTGAAGGATCAATCTCCCTCTCTTTTGGAGAGGGCCGGGGTGAGGTCACCTGAATGCTGAATCTTATAATCTCTTTCTCTGTTTCTTTTCCTTTTCTTATACCAGTTACATGCAGTCAACACAAGAATCTATTAGCTCACAGCTCATAGCTCATGGCTCACAGCTCACAGCTCATAGCTCACATCGCTTATCCCTTCAAAAATACCCTTCCAGCTTCTCCCTCAACACTCCGGGAATCTCAGCTCTTTTCATACCGTCTTTATACATGAAATACAGCGTAACTACTCCCGTATTCAGCAATTCATCCTGCTGGTTATAAATTTCTGCGTGAAAAACAATTTTATGATTTGCCGGCATCTCTTTCAATGTTGTTTTAACCGTGATGAGGTCGTCGTATGTAGCAGGGCGTAAAAAGCGACTGTGGATGTCGATCACCGGCATGATGATGCCCATTGCCTCTATGTCTTTGTAAGTTAATCCGAGTTGTCGTATGGCTTCGGTTCGGCCAATTTCATAGAATTGTGCATAGTGACCATGATACACTACACCCATCTGATCGGTTAATGCATAATGGATGCGGATCTGTGTTTCGGTTGTAAACATTAATGGTGTTGAAGAAGATTGAAATGAACTATTTGCCCGACATACCGTCTACACTTATTTTGCCAGGGCCAATGAGTAATAATACAAAGAATGCCCCCAGGAACAACGTTGCCATCTCCCCGGTACTGAATACATCCCATTTGTGTGCAACGATTAATGCATAGCTCATATTGATAACAATGATCATAGCCGCAAACCGGGTGAATAATCCAAGGATAACAAACAAGGCACAAAAGAATTCAGCAAATACAACCAGCGCAGTGGTAATAGAACTGCTCATGCCCAGGAATTGTGGCATGTGTTGACTGGTATCTGTGAAATGTGAAAGTTTGCCGTAACCATGATTCATAAGAAGAATTCCAAAAACAATACGCAATAATAACATAGCAATATTGAATGCGGCAGCAGAATAGTTGGTAGACAATAATTTTCTCATAGCTATAGATATTTCAGTAAAAATAATAAACACAGTTTAGAATATCTGTATAATCTCTCTGAAAATGAAAAATTCTTTTATCAATTCGTTAACAGGAAAATAAAAGCATATTCGTTTTGTTTACATTCATGTGCGAATATTTCTTTTGGAATAGTGTTTGTTAACGCAGTGCTGTTTTACATTTGCACAGTAATTCAGAAATACTAACCCACCATGAGTAAACAAAAATGTTTTTTTTCATTATTGCTTTCGGCAATTTCACTTTCTTCGCTGGCACAGCCTTCTTATGCGATCATTGATCCTGAAAAAAAATACAAAGATGTAAAAGAGATGATGATGAAGGAGCAATATGCCCTGGCGTATCCGCTTACGAAAGAATTAAAAAAGGCTTATCCGGATAATACCGTCAGCGATCACGCTTACCTCAATGAAGATGTAAATTTTTTCTATGTAGTATGCGAACTGAAACTGATGCAGGATGTAGCCAGCGAAGATGCTGAACAATACATTCATGATATCAACAATGAGCCACGCCGGCAGATGTTGAGCTTTCACCTCGGGCATTACTATTTTCTGAAAGATGAATATGCAAAGGCAATCGAAGCATTTGATCGTGCCGGGTATGATAATCTCAGTAACGAAGAAATTGCAGATGCAAAATATGAAAAAGGATATTCCTATTTTAACCTGAAACAATTCGATAAAGCCAAACCGCTTTTTTCTGAAATTGTACAGATCCCCAAAAACAAATATTTTATACCCGCCAACTACTATTATGGATTTATTGCCTATTCCGACAGGCAATATTCGGAAGCATTGAAATCGTTTAAACTGATTGAGGCTGACGAAAATTATAAAGGCGTTGTTCCGTATTATATAGCCGAGATATATTATTTCCAGGGAAAGAAAGATGAAGCATTAAAATATGGTGAAAGTGTTTTGGGAAGAGATGGTTCTTTATACTACGAAAAGCAAATGAAATTGCTGATCGGCCAGCTTGCTTATGAGAAGAAACAGTATGATAAAGCGCTGCCTTTACTCGAAGACTATGTAAACAGCAGTGATAAAGTAACAAAGGAAGTTTTATATGAACTGAGTTTCTGCTACTATTATCAAAAGCAAACACAAAAAGCCATTGAAGGATTTAAGCAACTCAGCAACGAAAAGGATTCGATGGGACAAAACAGTATGTACCTGCTGGGTGATCTGTACCTTAAATCGGGTCAGAAAGAAAATGCAAGAAATGCATTTCAGTATTGTGCTTTCAATAACAGCAATCCCACGCAGCAACAGGTGTCAAGGTTCAACTACGCTAAATTATCATACGAACTGGGTTACCAGGACATCGCATTAAGTGAGATGAAAAAATTCATCGGTGATTATCCCGGTTCGGAATATGATACGGAAGCGAAAGAGATTTTGGTAAGCCTGCTTGCCAATACCAATAACTTCAATGATGCATTAACGCTGTACCGTTCTTTTAAATCACCCACACCGGCGATGCAAAAAGTTTACCCACGAATTTTATATGGAAGGGCGATTGAATATATCAATGATCAGAAACTGGCAGATGCAGATGAACTGCTGGAAAATGTTCTATCCAACCCCTTATCAGGTACTACAGCTCCTTATGCCAATTTCTGGAAAGGTGAAATTGCGTACAGGCAGCAACGTTACGATGATGCTATCCGTCATTTAAACCTGTTCCTGCAATCGAATGTCCCGGCTTCCGGTGAGGCTACCTATTCTGCAGCACGCTACGATCTCGGATACAGTTGGTTCCAGAAAGAAAATTTTAAAAATGCACAGTCGGCTTTTGAACCCCTTATCAAAAACGTATCGGCTACCTCTACATTCGTGGAGCAGGATGCATTTATACGCACGGCCGATTGTTATTATATGCAAAAGGATTTTGCAAAAGCCGGCGCTATGTACGACGCTGTAATCGACAAAGCCCTTACCCAAAGTGATTATGCCCTGTACCAGAAAGCCATGATCGCCGGCATAAAAAACAGTGCGGAGAAAATAAAAATACTTAATGCCGTTTCGAGGCAATATCCGAAAAGCAGCCTGCTGGATGAAGTGAACATGGAAATAGCCCAAACCTATATTGCAGATGAAAAGTTCAGGGATGCGGTTCCTTATCTCAATAATATCATCAATTCTTCGAGCAATGAAGCCGGCGGTTTAAAACCAAAAGCGCATTTGAAACTCGGACTGGCTTATTACAACAGCAACGACAATAAAAATGCACTCAGCGCCTACAAGGAACTGATCACAAAATATCCGCAGTCAACAGAATCAACAGAAGCATTGGCCATTATTAAAGACATCTACGTAGAAGAAGGTAAACCAAACGAATATCTTGAATTGATGAAAGAAAATGGGGTTACGGTTTCCGTGTCAGAAGCAGATTCAATTACGTATGCCGCTGCCATGCTTAAATATGAAGCCAATGATTGTACCGCAGCAATAAACGGATTTAATAATTATTTATCCCGTTATGAAAACGGTGCTTACACGCTGGATGCTTATTATCTCAGCGCTGTTTGTTATCAGAAAAACAAAGACTGGGATAATGCTGTAAAAGCTTTCAGCAATGTAAATGCAAAAGGCATCAGTAAATATTTTGAAAGAGCAACGCTGGAAGCAGCACGGATCAGCTACTTTGAATTAAAGAATTATGCAGAAGCAAAAAAATATTTTGAATCGCTGCGAACCAATGCGGTAAACCAGGATAATTTACTGGAAGCATTGCGTGGCCTGGTGCGTAGTTATTATCTCCTGAAAGACTATAGCTCTGCCAATGATGCGGCAAAAGATCTGCTGGCAAAAAAGGGAATCAGTACCGATGATAAATCTATTGCTTTCCTGGTACTCGGTAAATCTCAACAGGTTGCTAATGATTGTAATGCTGCCATCGCCTCTTTTAAATCTGCAGCCGCTATTAATAAAACGGCATGGGGTGCAGAAGCAAGATATGAAATGGCCAATTGCCAGTTTGCGCTGAACAATTATTCCGGTGCAGAAAAAGCCGCATTGTCGGTTATTAAAGAAACCGGTTCTTATGATGAGTGGGTAACCCGTTCCTATATTTTACTCGGCGATATTTTTATGAAACAAAATGACTATTTCAATGCAAAAGCCACTTATGAAAGTGTAGCCAGGAATGCAATAATTACTGAATTGAAAAATGAAGCACAGCAAAAGCTGGATGCAGCCATTGCAGAAGAGAAACAACATTCTAAAATCAGTAATTAATCTACCATGAACCTATTACATTCTACCGCATATAAAAAGTACACAATGAACTGCAGAACGGTTTTATTAGTAATCGGTATGTTACCGGTTACACAATTGATGGCGCAACAGGGCAGGGATACCACGAAGAAACAAAGCATCAACATTACCTCTTCCTTTAAACCCGTATTGCGCAATGCTGTAAAAATTAATTTTTCCGGCTCACAGTTGCAGGCGGATACCTCCCGATCCGTTAAACAATATTCCATACCGTCGCAAAACCTCATCTATGCCTACCAGGCCATTCCGCTCCGGGCACTGGCAATGGAACAGGATACGAATCTTTACCTGGGTAACCGGAATCATATTAAAGCCGGTTTCGGTAACCTTACAACGCCTTTTGTAAATGTAGGATTGGGTATCGGCGATGGTAAAAAATTTCTTGCGAATGCTTACGGAAGTTATATCAGTTCCAATGGCAAAATAAGGAACCAGGATTATACCATGCTGGATGTTAAGGCTACCGGCAGTTATTTTTTACCATCTAATGAACTCTATGCTTCATTTGGTACCAGCCGCGATGAATATTACCTCTACGGATACAATCATGAAACGGTTTTCCCTAAACGGAAAGACATCCGCCAGCAGTTTCAGCAGATCAATGCATCTGCCGGTGTACGCAATACCGTTAGTACACAGTATAAGATCAGTTACAATCCTAATTTCCAGGCAAACATTTTTACAAACCCTGGCAGGCTTACTGAAACCAGTTTCATCATTGAGGCACCGGTAGAGAAAAAATTCGGCGACAACTTTGTATTGAAACTGGAAGCGAAAGCTGATCTCACCCGGTACAGTTCGAGGGGATTAAGTTCCAACTACAGCTACAGCAATAATATTGAACAACTGGCGCCATCGCTTGTGTACAATTCGCCAAGGTTGATCATCAATGGAGGAATCATTCCAACCTGGAACAATGGTACATTTGAATACCTGCCGAATATTTATGCCGAAGCCCAGCTTAAGGATAAAGTATTTATGATCACCGCCGGCTGGGTTGGAAAAATCATCAAGAATACATACAGAAATTTAACAGCCATCAATCCATACCTGGCGCCACTGGCTTCACAAACCAATACCAAAGAGATGGAATTCTACACAGGTATAAAGGCAACGGTGGGTAAACATTTTAATTTTAATGCGAAAGTTGGATTTGTACGGTATAAGAATTATGCATTGTTTGTAAATGATATCACGGCAGGCGAAAACACGGAAAATAATTTTGTCATCAGTTATGAACCGGGTATGCAGAACCTGCGCATTCATGGTGATATCAGTTATATTCAGCAAAATAAATTCAGCGCTACAGCCGGGCTTATCCTGAATGGCTATACAGGATTAAATGTAAATGCCCGTGCATGGAATACGGTTCCAATGGAAATTACCGGGTCTGTTCGCTGGTGGTTATTTGAACCATTAATGGCAAAAGCTGATGTACATATTTTCGGCGGCGGTAAATACCTGGGAATTGACGGAAACAGTCACCCGTTCTCTGGTGGTTCTGATCTAAGTGCGGGCCTCGAATACACCATCAACAGGCAGTTCAGCGCTTTCTTTGATGTACATAATATTCTCAATAATAAATACGAGCGCTGGCATAACTACGAAGTGTATGGCGTAAATTTCATTGGTGGTGTGATCTTTAGATTCTAAAAAACATACATTTGCCCCATGGAAGAACTGATTGAAGAATACCTTTTTATCCAGGGCTATTGTCCCTTACCATCCATCGGTAGTTTACAGGTAGTGAGCGGAAATGCGGTTGCATGGCACGGCGATAATAAATTATCAGCCCCATCGCCTGCAATTGAATTTACCAAAAAAGAAATTCCTGCAGAGGCATTTATTGCTTTTGTTTCTAAAAGGAAAAATATTTCAATAGGGGAAGCTTCATTGATACTGCAGAAATACTGTACAGATCTTGGTAAACTCAATTCTTACCTGGAAATGAAACTGGAAAATTCAGGTAGATTTTTTGTGAGTAAATCGGGCATACTGGAATTTAAACAGGAACCGGTGTTGAAAGAGTTGCTGCCGCCGGTTTCCATTAAAAGGGTGGTTCATTCCAAAACAAGTTCCCACCGGTTAAGGGTAGGCGATAAGGATACTACCAATGAAGTGATGACGGAATACTACAGCGATAAACCTGCACAGCGCAGGGAAAACTGGTGGATCGGTGCTTTGCTGGTACTGGCGGCCGTTATCACAGGATTGTATTTCTATTTCCAGTCGCACAGCTTCTCAGAAAATTTCGGAAATACACAACCAACAGAAATAAAACCGGATGTAAAAACCTACGAAACAAAATAGTTTTGTTATTCGTTTTGCATTCTAATATCGAGGAAAATCATCTAAACAACTTACTACCTTTGCCGCATGTTTCATTATTCTCATTGCCCGGTTTGCGCTTCTTCTGATATACGACTTTCATTTTCTGCGAAAGATTACACCGTAAGCAATGAGCAATTCCCGGTGTGGAAATGCGGAACCTGTACTTTGTTATTTACACAGGACATCCCGGTGCAATCACAGATTGGTAAGTACTACAAGTCTGAAAATTATATCTCACACAGCAATACCCAAAAGGGGATCATCAATAAATTATACCACCTCGTTCGCAAGCGCACCTTAAAGCAAAAAAGAAAACTGGTAGAATCGGAAACGAGCATCAGCAAAGGAAATATGCTGGATATTGGTTGCGGTACGGGCGCTTTCTTAAGAACAATGAAGGAAGCGGGGTGGACGGTAACAGGGCTCGAACCCGATGAACAGGCGAGGCAGATAGCACTAACCGTAAACAAGGTGCATTGCATGAACCCGGAATTATTATTCTCATTGCCTGAAAAACATTTTGATGCCGTTACCGCCTGGCATGTGATGGAACATGTGCATACGTTGCATGAATATGTGTTGCAGCTAAAGCATATCATCAAAGAGAATGGCCGTTTGTTTATTGCGGTACCGAATTATACTTCTTACGATGCAGCGCACTATGCGGCTTACTGGGCAGCTTATGATGTTCCGAGGCACCTCTATCATTTTTCGCCAAAGAGTATGTCGGTGTTAATGGAAAAGCATGGAATGAAAGTGGAAAAAATACTGCCAATGTGGTTCGATAGTTTTTATGTGAGTATGCTCAGCCAGCAGTACAAAAACAATTCAGGCAATATGATCAAAGCATTTATCACCGGGCTTATATCAAACCTGAAAGCGGTAAGGAATAAGGCACAATGTAGCTCTGTGATTTATGTAGTTAAGCAGGCATAGCCTACATACGAGATTCCAATTCTAATAACTTTTACCCAGAGCTCACAGCTCATAGCTCTCAGCTCATGGCTCTCAGTTCACAATTTCACTTCGTACAACTTCGGCCAGCGTTTCCCGGTTATATACATCGATTTTTTCGTGCTGTCCCAGGCAATGCCATTCAGTACATCCGTATTCGGAAATGCTTTTCCCAGGAATTTACCTTCACGGGAAGCTATCTTATCCAGGTACATGTCGCCAACCACATGCCCGGTTTCCGGATCTATTTTTACAATCCTGTTGGTATTCCAAACATTAGCCCAGATAAAACCATCAATATATTCAAGTTCATTGATTTCATTAACCGGGCCTCTGTCATCACTTACCGGCAAACTGGTCTTTATTTTAAATGTTTCAGGATCTACAAAATACAATGTAGCGCCACCTGCATCAATGATCAGGTCGGTTCCATTATTGGTCATTCCCCAGCCTTCATAAGGCCAGGTGAAGGTTTTTAACGGTTTTTGAATATTGCTGATGTCGTACACAAAACCCACATTTTCCTGGTAGGTGAGCTGGTATAATTTGTCTTTTAAAATGGTTATGCCTTCTCCGAAATATTTGTCCTCCAGCTTTGCTTTTTCAGCAATGGCGCCGTTGCCCGGGTTACTGAACTGCAACAGGGAGTGGCCATATTCTCCACCACTTTCATACAGCCTGCCGTTGTGCAATTCCAGTCCTTCAGTAAAACTGGCAGTATCTCTCGAAAATTCACTGATAATGTTATAGTTAATTGATTTAGGAGCGGGGATGCCTGTTGATGCCGGCGTATAAGTAGCATCATCGTCATTGCTTTTTCTATCCTTTTCATTATTGCAGGAACCCAGCAGGAGAACCAGGAGTAGTATATTTATATACTTCATTGTAAACGGTTTAGCCACAAAAGTAGGCAACTGAAATGGGCCGCCTCAAAATTTTTTAAAATAAAACTCTAAAATGTTTTCTTTTCTGGAAATTGTTTCTATTTTTGAACTACCTCTGAGCCGGATATTCTCTTTTCTCACAACTAGTTAATGCCGCTCTCCTCCAATTATTGTTTCAGTTAATGCTGGGCAAATTCTATGCAGCCATAATTTCAATTCCGCTGTAAAAACCCTTGCGATATCATATTGAAAAATGATTTAAACTATTTAATCATTTTTAATATCAACGGGGATGAAGTCTGTTTTACTTTTTGTAACGGCTATGTGCTGTTTTGTGGTTGGTGAAGCTCAAAGGATTTGTGGTACGCTAGAGTATGGTCTCCGTGTACAACACAATGCTTCGAATAAAACGAGCGCCTCAACCTGGTCGAGAGACACGGTTCCAAACGAAATGATTACTATCCCGGTAGTAGTTCATTTACTTTTTAATACGGCTGAACAAAATATTAGCGACGAGCAGATCATCTCCCAAATAAAAGCATTGAACAACGATTACCGGAGATTGAATGCGGATACTTCGAACACACCCGATGCATTTAAACCGTATGCAGCCGATACCCGTATCATGTTTTGCCTTGCACAGGTAGATCCGAACGGCAGGGCCACAAAAGGTATTGTGCGCAAACACACCAATGTAGAATATTTTTTAGGCGACGATGGAATGAAATTCAGCGGTTCGGGAGGCGATGATGCATGGGACTGTAAAAAATACCTGAACATCTGGGTTTGTTATATGTTTGGCAGAAGCCTCGGGTATGCAACATTCCCGGGTGGTGCGCCGGAAAAAGACGGAGTGGTTATTAATTATGATGTGTTTGGAACGATCGGCAACCTGAGAGCGCCATTCAATAAAGGCCGCACGGCAACACATGAAGTAGGGCATTGGCTGGGATTAAGACATTTATGGGGCGATGAATCCTGCGGAGATGATGGTGTTGGCGATACTCCACGCCAGTTGAGTTACAATTTTAACTGCCCGAGTTTCCCGCATGTAACCAGTTGTTCTACCGATGGCAATGGAGATATGTTTATGGATTACATGGATCTTACGAACGACGCCTGCATGAATATGTTTACGTACGGACAAAAATTAAAGATGCGTTCTGCTTTTGCCAACGGCGGTCCAAGAAATACATTTTTAAATTCTTATGCATGCGACAGCAGCCTGGCTACCGGTGCACCCTTGCCCGATGATACATTGCCTGTTGCTAAACCAAGAGCAGATGTGCGTTCGTATCCCAACCCGGCAAACGACCAGGTAACATTAATGCCATTGAATGAATATGTTTTAACCGGTAAAGAATGTGTTGTATTTAATATGGCTGGAATGAAACTCATGCAACTTACATTGTCGTCGGAAAAGCCAACCATCAATGTTGCAAAATTACCGGCGGGCGTGTATATTCTCCGCATTGGCCAGGGAGGTGAAAAAAGAAATATTAAACTGATTAAATTATAGGGTGGCGTTTGTATAAAAGTAAAAAACCGGTGTTTGGCCGGTTTTTTTTTGCATTCCCTCAACGTCTCTCCGAAGGAAGACATTGTGCATGTCTTTTGTGCTTTTCCTAAATGTCTCTCCGAAGGAATACATTGAACATCTCATTTGATTTACCTGACATTTCCCACCGGGAAGAAATTAGATGAAGTAGAGCCTCTCTTTTTTAATTACAACCTTTCTTTGCGCTTACATGCAAACCGACCGGGTTAAAAAAAATCAATAAACCTTCTTCCTGTACAGCACCTTCCTTTCCTCCAGGTACTTCATTATAAATTCAAAACAATCTTTGTTATTCCCAATCAGCTCCGGGGGAAAAACACCCTTCTCGTTAAACAATTTCTGCACCAGCATATTTACCGCAGCCGTACAGGTGTAACCAGTAGTTCTGCTCATCGATGATGTTTGCGTTTCCTTATCGTATTCATCAAAAAGCGTGTATTCGATGGTGGTAGGTTCGTAATTCAGGCTTCCTTTTAAAATTATTTTCATCAGCGTAAACTCTTCATCCTCTTCTTTCAGTTTCCAGGAATCAAATAACAGGGCAGCCGTAAAATCCATTGGCTTCACCTTATTTCCATTTACCATTATTTCCTGCTGGTTAAAAAATCCGGCCTGCTTCAAAGCGGTAATCAACTGGATATGCCCGGGATAACGCAATGTCTTTTCCTTCATATTCGGAATGTGCGACATGGTATATAAAATACTTCGCAACCCATCGGTATTAAACGATTCAAGCGTTCCCGCTTCGTCAAAATTCAGCAGTTCAGGATCACTCAATGCAGGTTTTGTAATGATGTTAGAATTTTCAACATACCGTGCTGGCCTTGTATATTCTTCAATTACGTCAATAGGCGAGAAGGGGGCTTTGTATTCAAAAGGTTTGATGCGTATTTTAGGTAAGCCACCCACCATGCACTCAAATTCATCAATATGCATAAGGCTATTATAATACCCAAGAATAAGATTACTCATTCCCGGCGCCACACCACAATCTACAATAGCTGTAACATTAAATTGTTTCGCCAACGCATCGAGGTCAAGAGCATTTTCCGGGAAGAAAGAAATATCTACTACATTTTTTCCTAACCTGATAATGGATTCGAGCGTGTTAAATCCCATGAAGCCAGGCACGGCGCTTACAATAATGTCGAATTCAGTAAACCAGTTTTCGTATTGGTAAAATTCGCCGAGGTCAGCCTGTTTTATTTTTATGTTGCTGTTTTTACGTTGCAGTAAGTCCAGTGAATGTTTGCTGATGTCGAATGAAGTAACATCATAGTTTTTAGCAAGGTCAGTTGCAATTGCACGGCCCACCATTCCGGCGCCAAGAATGCCAATTTTCATTGTTTAATTTTTTTGGTTTGTCAACAGTTGTGCAGGTATATGCATTGTTGCGTCGCACACTTCAGCCGCAACAAATGGTTCAGCATTGAACCGAGGTTCCATTCATCATGATGGATATATAGGCGGATCGCCTGTAAAAATGTGGAAGTTTAAAAGTATAGATCAATGTAAATGGTTCTGTTGCAAATGTAGGGAAGTTGTACTAAGCGTAAATGAATTTTTATTGCCACGAAGTGTAGCGAAGGGTACATATAGGGCAGTGCGGCCTCACCTTTTTATACTTACGCACAAATAGAATGGGTTACTCCCTTATCCTCTGCTCAGAACATGGTGTCACGCTGTGGTTATCCAATTAAAATTAACCTCTTCTTTACAGCAATCTGCATAATTTTGGCATTGTAAAAATTAATTATGAAAAAATATACACTCGTTCTTGTAAGCATGCTGTTCTTTGCTAACGTTCATGCACAGGGGATTTTAGATAAACTCAATAAATCTTCAAAAAGCGATAGCAGCAAGTCAGTTTTATCAACCATCAACAAAACCATTTCAGGGTCCGGTGGAAAAACCGGTTCTCTGTCAAATGAAGAAATTATCAACGGGCTAAAGGAAGCGTTGTCGGTTGGTACCAATAACAGTACAAAAAAGCTCGGAGCCGTTGACGGATTTTTTAAAGATGCGGCCCTGAAGATACTCATGCCCGAAGAAGCAAAAAAAGCAGAGAAAACATTAAGAGACATGGGTATGGGATCGCTGGTAGACAAAGCCATCTTATCCATGAACCGGGCTGCAGAAGATGCTGCAGGAGAAGTGGGCAATATTTTCCTTGATGCGATTAAGCATATGACACTGACCGATGGACTGAAAATATTACAGGGCGGAGATCATGCGGCAACCGACTACTTAAAAGCGCAAACCACCGCCGCATTAATTGAAAAGATGAGACCGGTTATTGATGCATCTTTAAAAAAAGTTGATGCCACCACTTACTGGAAAGAAGTATTTACCGCTTACAATAAAATAGCTTTTAAAAAAGTAAACCCCGATCTTACGGCACACGTAACTGAAAAAGCAATGGACGGAATTTTTTATTCGGTAGCACAGGAAGAACAAAAGATCCGTAAAGATCCGGCTGCCCAGGTAACCGAACTGCTTAAAAAAGTTTTTGGAAAATAAATTTTTTTTTGACCCCTGATTGAAAAGGCTGAATGACCGTAAAAGGTCTTCGGCCTTTTTTTTACTGTGTATACAACGAAATGAACGCCTGTTGTTTTACATACCAGGATAACGCGGCTAATTACTGATTAGCGCCTTTAATTTTTGAAAGTGATAATTATAAGTCCGTCCTCTTTTGTAAAACAATTTATCGGTGCACACAATACAGCATACACTCAATTACCGTATGAAGTACTCGCCTTATTTTTTCGAAGTCGTTTTTTTCGGATGAACCAGGTTCAATTCAGCAATTAAATTTTTTGCTTCTGCATATTTATCAATAATGAACAATACATACCGGATGTCAACCATAATATTCCTGCAGATATCCGGATCGTAATTGATATCACTCATTGTTCCTTCCCACACACGGTCAAAATTCAAACCGATCAAATTGCCATAGGCATCCAATGCCGGGCTGCCGGAGTTACCACCTGTTGTATGATTAGAAGCAATAAAACAAACAGGTTGTCTTCCCTTTACGCCATACGCACCAAAATCTTTTTTCTGGTATAGTTCAATTAATTTCTTCGGCAAATCAAACTCGTAATCACCCGGTTTATATTTTTCCATCACACCATCCAGGTAAGTGTAAAAATCATACTGAACAGCATCTCTCGGCCGGTAACCTTTTACATTACCATACGTTACCCGCAAAGTGCTGTTTGCATCCGGGTAAAAACTCTTTTCTTTAAAAACTTCCATCTGCGCTTCCATGTAACTACGCTGTAATTTATTGATGCCTGCCTGTAACTCATTTAATTTAGGAGAAACCTTACCTGTGTAGGTAGTAACCATATCACTGTAAAGGTTAAACGCTGCGTCCGTTTTAATACTATTTATTACATCTGCTGCATTGCCCGACAATAGATTTTTAATTTTAGCCAGGTCGGTAAACAATGTTTTCCCGTACAGGTCATTGGCAACGGATGCATAAGACTGCTGGTTGCCATCCAGCAATTGCCTGAATACAGGTGAAACATATTCAGCCTGCTGGTCTTTAGTATACAATTCCATCAGTGTTTCAAACATTCTCTTATCTACAGTGGCATCATATTCTTTAAATGTTTCTTCCAGTTTTTCCAGTACTTCCTGTTTTCTCTTTGTATAGGCATTCTCATCTTTATCATACGCAGCTACCAGTGAGTTCATATCAGAAGCGATCACCAGTAATTCTATCCTCGGAAAAATTTCGTTGAAATAATCCCTCGCATACCCATAAGGCTCAATAGAAGTATAGGATGCTTTTAAGTCAGGGAGCAGGTTACCATATTTATTTTTCCAGGTTTCATTTGCATTGATGCGTTGCGTAAACAGGTTTTCATAATCTGTTTTTTTCTCTACTGCATTTTTAGAATGAAGTCCGAGTACTTCGCCCTGCCATTTTTTATACGCATTTTCAATGCTGGCATATTTTGCTGCATACTGAATTTTTATTTTTTCATCTTTACGCATAAATCCGTTCAATACTTCCAAAGCTTTTGCCCTTATGTTTATTTTAGCGGGATCGTTTACTGTCATAATTTGTTTCACCGCAGCAGCACTTAAATATTCTTTTGTAGCGCCCGGGAAACCAAACACCATTGTAAAATCTCCTTCCTGCATTCCATCCAGTGAAATTTTTAAAGAACGCTTCGGTTTATACGGAACATTGTCGGGCGAAAACGAAGCAGGATTGTTATTCTTGTCTGCATAAATCCTGAACATCGAAAAATCACCGGTATGCCTTGGCCACATCCAGTTGTCGGTATCTTTTCCATAATTACCAATAGCAGCAGGAGGAGCACCTACGAGCCGGATATCTTTAAACGTTTTAGTAACAAAAAGAAAATATTTATTGCCATCAAAAAATGGTTTAATTAAAATGTCTTCGAAGTTTTCCTTACGGTAATTCTTTTTTAGTTCGCTGATGTTTTTATCAATTTGCGATTGACGTTCCTTTTCTGTCATACCGGGAGTAACACCTGCAAGCATTTCTTTTGTTACTTCTTCAATGCGTTCAATGAATGTTACAAACAAACCCTGGTTCTGTAATTCCTGTTCTTTTTTATAAGCCCAGAATCCGTTCTGAATTAAATTATTTTCTACCGATGAATGGTTCTGCACTGCATCGAAACCGCAATGATGATTGGTAAGTAAAAGGCCCTTGTCGGAAATGACTTCAGCCGTGCAAAATCCACCGAAACTAACGATGGCATCTTTAAGACTGCTCTTGCTGATACTGTAAATATCTTCGGCGGAAATCTTCATGCCGAGTTTTTTCATTTGCTTTTCGTTCAGTGTTTGCAATAATTGAGGCAACCACATACCCTCATCCGCTAAAGCAGCAGAGATCGTTGTTCCAAAAACAAGGATGTATAGAATGATTTTTTTCATAACTGATTTGCTGGTATTTTTTTCGGAAGATAAGTCATAAAACTCATTATGACGGCACCACTGATCCAACATTATTCACTGTTGTAAATCTCCTTGTCTGAATATACCAATGATGTTCACACCTGTGGATATTCGGGATATTAGTACCCATTTCAATACCAATACTTTTGCAAAAATACCAATACTTTTGCAAAAACCAAAACCAGCTTATGCAACTTTTCGTCCTCCCCAAAAAACTGTTTTCATTGTTGATGATATCAATGTTGGCAGCAATGTTTCCACTGGCAAATTCATTTGCTGAAGGAACAAAGGAAGTTTCCCCTACAAGCACGCAGATCGCATCATTGTATTATTCACCTACAAACTATGGTTCTTATTTTAATTGCCCTGTTGATAACAGGATCAATTTTGTGATCAGCGACCATACTACTGAAAATCTGTATTTCGGTTTCAGGTGGGTAACACGCGGATCAACAACACTTGTAAACAACATGTATTACCGTATTTTAAATGCTGCAGGTGTAGTAGTTGCCGGACCAACGCTTTGTCCTACGGCAGGAGCAGGATTGATTACAACATATAACCGTGCGGTTGCCGGGCCTAATATTGCCGGTTCCACACCTGCAGGGTACACGCCGATTTTCTTCGATCCGGCCGCCAACGATACGTATTATATTGAACTATATCGAAGCAATAACGGTGGTGTTTCTCAAAACGTAACTACTTCTGCAATTGCTCCCTTCTTTGATTTTACTGTAGCTACCACAACAGGTGTAAGGTATGCAGGCAGAGTATTCGCAAAAAAATGGGGATTTGTTGCCGGTAATCCTGCGGATGATTATGCAGGTGCGACTACGGATGACGTTAGTCCGTCTTTTTATACTTACACAGCCGACTCAACTGTTGCCAATGTTGTTTTTGATCGCTTTAACCCACTGGCCTTTAATGTGGCTTTTAATAGTTATGGTGTAGATCCTGCACAAACAGATTTCGAGATCGGTCGTCGTTCGGTGTACAGTGCAAACAATCCCAATTTGTCGGGAAGTTTCAATACATTTTTAAACGTTCCGGATAATGTTGTATTCCCAACTTCTGCAACACCTACGCCGCCTACCGGTACGGGCAACATGTATGGTTGTCCGGGTTTCTATTATATTCCCTATACTACGTATGCTCCTGGAGATATAAAAGTATTACTCGATCTTAACGGCGTGCCTGGCTACCAGGTTAACACCGCCGATTTGTATTTATATGCCTACAATGTTCCGGTTGGTATCAATACCATCACCTGGAATGGTTTCGATGGTTTGGGGAACCAGGTGGCTACCAATGCATCCATCAATATCCGGTTAACAACATTAAGGGGCAGGGTAAATATGCCATTGTATGATCCTGAATATAATCTCTATGGATTCACACTAAATACGGTGTTGCCGGCTCCGGTGTTAAACCTGAAAATGTTTTGGGATGACAGCTTTCTCGGCGTGATAACAGGGCAGGGATCCAATCTTAATAACTCAACCGGCGCCGGTATTGCCAACATCAATACTGGCCAGGTATCGCCTGGTCACGCATGGAATGGTAACTACGGTGCTACCATGATCACTACTTTCCCTGCGCCTTCCATCGGCGGAACCGGAAATGCAACAGTTAGTAACCTTGATGATGATTTTGGTAATGTTCGTATCATCAATACCTGGTTCTGGACAGTAGAAGAATCGGGTGGTTCTTTCTCCGTAAATATTCCTAACTGTAATCCGAATCCGGACATTAATATCACCTATGTTAATCTGCCCCTAAACAGCAGCGTTAGTGCCAATGATGATGTGGCTGTCGGATCTACTTATTCAACCGTTACTGCACAACCTGGTAACCCCGGACCGGCATTACCGGTAATAAACCCTAATGGTTCTTATACTTTTGTAAGCAGTGTTCCGGGTATATTTGTTTTTGATGTTCCTGTATGTGCGCCCGGTCAGTTATCGGGTTGCCCTAATGTGACATTAACGATAACGGTGCTCGACAATACCGTTATTACCAATCCCCCGGTTGCAAATACCGATTTCAATACAACCAATATGAATGTTCCTGTTACGCTGAATACGCTGGGAAATGATCAGCCTGGAAATCCGGGAGGATCGCTGAATCCTGCAAGCGTAATCATTACTGCTGCTCCAACTAACGGAACGGCAACCGTTGATCCGGGAACAGGAAATATTACCTATACACCGGTTACCGGTTTTACCGGGCATGATACATTAACCTATTCTGTTTGCGATAATAGTTTACCCACACCATTGTGTGCAACAGCAATACAGATCATAACGGTACAGGGTGTGTGCGATTGTACGATAAACCTTGTGATTGCAGTAGATGATTATTATGTAACGCCATTTAATACTTCCGTAAATGGAAATGTTGTACTCAACGACAGCGATCCGGAAGGAGATGCATTAACGGTTACACCGCAAAATGTAGTTGACCCTGGCGTAGGTGTACTTGTATTAAACAACGACGGCACTTTTACATTCACACCGGAAACGGGTTTCTTTGGTGAAACGGAATATATTTATTCTGTATGCGACAACAATGCAACACCTACCTGTACTTTCGCAACATTGCATATACTGGTGGCACCGCCGGTGCAAAATCCAAATCCTGATTTTAACGTTACTTATGTGAATGTGCAGGTAAACGGAAACGTTAGTACCAATGATAATGTTGAACCCGGAAGTACCTATGGCTCTCCAACAGCAGTGCCGGGTAACCCTGGTGTGGCAGTGCCTGTAATCAACAGCGATGGAACCTATACTTTTATCAGCGATATACCCGGCGTATTTCTTTTTGATGTGCCGGTGTGCTATCCGTCTTCTGCACCTCCCTGCCCGCCGGTATTACTTACCATTACCGTACTTGATAATACTGTAAATACAAATCCACCGGTGGCCAATACAGATATTGCAACTACTACAGAAAATACACCTGTTACCCTTAATACATTAGCTAACGATGAGCCGGGAAATCCGGGTGGTGCTTTAACGCCATCCAGTGTAGCGGTAACGGCTAGCCCTTCTCACGGAACAACTTCTGTAAATCCGGCAACCGGTGAAATTACATACACACCTGACCCTGGTTTTACAGGTGCAGATACATTAACCTACACTGTTTGCGATAATACTTCACCGGCGCCACGCTGTGCTACAGCTATTCAGATCATTACGGTAGTGCCAACCATTCATGCAAATGTTACTGCTGCAGCCGATGATTATGCCAGCACAGCACTGGAAACACCAGTAAGCGGAAACGCAATGATCAATGATACCGATCCTGAAAACGACAGCCAAACCATTACCTCTCAAAATACAACAATAGCAGGTGTGGGAACGCTGGTATTGAACAGTAATGGAACCTGGACGTTTACACCGGCCACAGGATATACCGGCGCAATAGATTTTCCTTATACAACCTGCGATAACGGAACACCACAGGCATGCACAAACGCAACGATTCACATCATTGTAAGACCAACGAACACCGTACCATTATCATTGCTTTCATTCAAAGCTATTTTTGCAGGCGGTAGTGTGAAACTGGTGTGGGATGTGGTAAATGAATCAAATGTAAACAGGCATTATGTAGAACGTTCAACAAGTTCGCAGGCTAACGGATTTACAACAATTGGAAGTGTAGCAGCACGCAATGCAGGAACAAATGACCGGTACAACTTTATCGACAATCTCGCAGGTGTATCGGCCAATGTTTTGTATTACAGGTTGCGTTCCAAAGATGAAGATGCACAGGAAAGACTTAGCCAGGTGGCCATCATTCGCCTGGGAACTAACGGGCATCTGATCGTTTCTCCAAACCCCGTTACAACTGATGTGCGCCTGTCGTTCTTCACCAATGAAAAAGTTACAGGATTGATCAGCCTGTACAATGCGAAAGGTCAACTTGTACTGCAACAATCTTTCACTACAGATAATGCCGGAAACCAGTTAATACAACTAAATAATCTTGGTAAACTTGCTTCCGGAACCTATGTGCTGAAAGTAAAAGCCGGCGCTGAAGAATACCATGAGCGGCTGGTGATTAAACACTAATCGTTTTCATAAAACATAAACCGGGTGTTGTATAATTACTGCACCCGGTTTTTTTATAAAAGAGAAACGTACTTAGGCTGTGATGCCGGCGTTAACCTTTCAACAATAACAATTTAAATTTTTCAATTTCACTTATTTCTGCTGCACTGATCGGATCATTGTTTTTGTATTTGGATTGTAAAAACAACAGCCTTTTGTGCATCGGGTATTTGGAGAGAATGGCATCAATGGTTTGTCCGACTGTTTCATTTTTTTGCAACGCAGCCACCTGCGCCGGTGCATCCGATTTATATCTTGTTGGTTTCTTTTTGATGATGGCTTCAAGCGTGGCAAGCTTTCCTGGCGGTATCGAATCTATCTTAAGTGCTTTTGCATACAGGCCTTCCAGTTGTTTTTTGCTGAGACCGCCCCGATTACAATACTGATCATACAGGCTTTTAATAAAAACCGATTCAGGCTTTGCTACCAGCATAGCTTTTAATATATCCATCGTAATATCAACATCGCTCATTTCTATAAATTTAATGAAAACTGCCCGTTGTTGGAACGGGCAGTGTATGAGTTGAATGAATTATTTATTTAAATATCAGTAGCCTCACCATACGCAACGGCTGTTGCCTCTTTCATGGCTTCACTCATGGTAGGATGGGGGTGAACGGCATTTAATATTTCATGTGCTGTTGTTTCCAGCTTACGGGCTACAACCGCTTCAGCGATCATCTCTGTTACGTTCATACCAATCATGTGGCATCCGAGAAACTCGCCGTATTTCGCATCAAAAATCACTTTTACAAATCCGTCGGTTGCACCGGCTGCACTTGCTTTACCACTTGCCATGAATGGGAACTTTCCAACTTTCACTTCATAACCTGCATCCTTAGCCGCTTTTTCTGTATAACCTACTGATGCAATCTCCGGTGTACAATAGGTACATCCCGGAATATTGTTATAATCCAT
This sequence comes from Bacteroidota bacterium, assembly GCA_018268085.1. GTDB lineage: Bacteria > Bacteroidota > Bacteroidia > Chitinophagales > Chitinophagaceae > Ferruginibacter. Next base: position 41,254 of record JAFDXE010000027.1, on the reverse strand, counting down.
TGGCGTTATTTTATGACCAGCCAGGTGTTCAGATGCATTGATCCCTTCTTTAGCAGCCACATGCGCTAATGCCTGACCCGGTGTGCAATCACCTATTGCGTATATTCCAGGGATATTTGTCTGTTGGTTTGCATCCACAATAATTTTGCCTTTGTCTGTTTTTACACCCAATTGTTCCAACCCGATGTTTTCAATGTTGGCAACAACACCAACAGCGCTTAACAGGATATCCGCTTCCAGTACCACTTCACCTGAAGCAGATTTAATGGTTGCTTTAACGCCTTCACCCGATGTATCCACTTTTGTTACTTCACTGTTGGTCATTATCGTCATGCCCTGTTTTTTAAATTGTCTTTCCAGCTCTTTACTGATATCCTCATCTTCAACCGGAACTATCCTTGGCAGGAATTCTACAATCGTAACTTTTGTACCAATGCTGTTATAGAAATAAGCGAATTCAGAACCTATGGCGCCGCTTCCGCAAATGATCATGCTTTTTGGCTGTTTAGGTAAAACCATAGCCTCGCGGTAACCGATAATTTTCTTTCCATCAATAGGCATTGATGGCAGTTGTCTTGCCCTGCCGCCGGTAGCAATAATGATATGCTTTGCTTCCAGTACTTGTTTCGTTCCATCAGCAGCCGTTACTTCCAGTTTATTGGCAGCAACCAGTTTACCATTGCCCATGATCACGTCAATCTTATTCTTCTTCATCAGGAACTGAACTCCTTTACTCATCTTGTCGGCAACTCCGCGACTGCGTTTGATCACGCCATCGAAATTGGCTGTAGGTGCAGATACATTGATACCATAATCAGCAGCATGTTTTGCATATTCAAACACGCTGGCACTTTTTAGCAATGCTTTGGTTGGGATACAACCCCAGTTCAAACAAATCCCACCCAGGCTTTCACGTTCTACAATTGCTACTTTTTTACCAAGCTGACTGGCTCTTATTGCAGCGGGATAACCTCCCGGGCCACTACCTAAAACGATTACATCGTATGCCATATTTGTACGTTTATTTTCTTGAATTTATCGGGACAATTCCCTTTTTTTTGCCCTGCGAAATTAGTGGTTAATGGGGGATTGTCCAAACCCACCGCAAATTCACTGTAACCTGGAAACAAAGCCATTTTTTTCTTACTTTAGGAATATGAAAAAAGTAATAGTACTGTGGCTGATATTGAGTGTGTGTACACACGGGCATAGCCAGAAAATTAAAAAGTGGAAAATTACGGATGTTGAGAAAATGATGCAATGGAAAGACAGTGGCATACTGGTGATTAATTTCTGGGCTACATTCTGCAAACCCTGCGTTGCCGAGATACCCGGGTTTATGAAAGTGATTTCAGGTAATACAACCACAAAAGCTACACTCGTACTCATTAGCCTCGATTTACCGGCTGCATACCCGGCCAGGATCGACAGTTTTGTTACTAAACATCAATACAAGGCCAAATTTGCCTGGCTGGATGAAACGAATGCAGATTATTTTTGCCCTCGGGTACATAAAATCTGGTCTGGCGCCATACCGGCAACTTATATCATCAATACGAATACCGGTTACAGGAGATTTTATGAAAAGGAACTGAGTGAAGCCGAATTCCGTGAAGCAATGGAAGAAGCGGCTGCCAGGAATAAAGAAATAAAAAACCTGGAACCGGATATTGAAAGCAGCCCAAAGCTGGAAATGGCCCCGGTGCCGCCTGGTAATTAAGCTATAATAAAAAACGGGATAATGCGCTACATTACCCCGTGTACACTTACATTAATTTAGTGGTTACGATTTTCTTTTAATGGAACAGCCTACGCTTCTGCTTTCCTTAACTGTGATTTCTTTTCCGCCTGCGAGTTCATTGATGGCTTCCCGTAAATGATGCCTCGTAACTTTTGTTTCATCTGAAGGATTGTCGTCAATGGCACCATGATACACAAGTTTCAGGTTTTTGTCGAACAGGAAACATTCCGGTGTACGATTAGCACCAAAAGCATCCGCCACTTCATTGTTCTGATCCATCACATAACTCCAGTTGTATTTTTTTTCTGCTGCATATTTTTTCATCTCTTCGAAACTGTCATCAGAAGTTCTTTGTGCTTCATTGCTGTTCAGCAGGATTACACCTACATTCATTTTTTGTGCAAATTCTCCAATGGCGATGGTGCGTTCTTCATTCTTTATTACATAAGGGCAGGTATTGCAACTGAACATTACCAGCACACCGTTTGTTTTTACCGCATCTTTTATACTTACATCTTTACCTGAAACGTCTTTCATTTTTACATCGGCTTTCGGCATATCGGCGCCGATTGGTAAAACGGTGGTAAGTGAAAAGGCCATTCCTGTTAAGGCAACAATCGCGGCAAAGAGTATCTTTTTCATAATTATTATTTTTTAATTCTAAGTTATAAAGATTCATGTCAACAGCAATACCACTTATCCATTTCGTTCGTTTGCCATTTTTTCATCCTGTTCTCTTTGTTCTGAAATTGCTTTCAGTGATTTGATACTCACATTCAGCTCAAAGCCGATAAGAATTGCCAGTGAATTGAGATAGATCAGTGCCATCACCACCATAATGGTACCAATAGATCCGTACAGTAAATTATACCTGCCGAAACTGTTTACAAACCAGGAAAATGCGAGGGTGGAAATGATGCTCAGGAAAGTAGTGATAATGGTTCCGGGTGAAACAAGCTTCCACCTGTTTTTTACAGCCGGTGCAAATTTGAAAATAAAACCGATGGCATAAAATATCAGTAAGAGGATCATCAGCCACCGGGTGTAGTAGATCACATCCCGCCAGCCCTTATCTGCTACAAGCATTTTTAATAATGCACCCTGTGAAATCAATAAAATAAAATATCCGAGTACCAATGCAAAAATGATGATGGTAAGTTTGATGGCTGTCCACCGTCTTTTTAATCCTTGTATCTTTTCAAATCCTACGTATTTCCTGTTGAACGAACGTAGCACACCCATCATCGCATTTGATGCAAAAAATAAAGAGAATAGTAGTCCGAATGAAAGAAGCCCGATTTTATTTCCGTAAATAAATGAATCAACGAATTTTAATAATTCCCTGTTGTACACTTTAGAAGGTACAATATCGATCACCAATGCATGCAATTGCATTTGAATGCTTTTCTTTGAAATGAAAGGAAGGTTTGGGATCAGCGTGAATAAAAACAATAGCGACGGCGGAATGGCCATGATAAAATTATACGCAACTGCTGATGCTCTTTCTGTAAGTCCGTGTGTTTTGATCTGCAAATAAAAGAATCGCAATACATCATAAAACGCCACACCTTCAAAGCCAGGGAAATACCAGTGCTTGCTCTTGCGCAACACAAAAGCGATGGGTGTTTTAGTGATGAGTAATCTTTCGAATTTTGTCACGTGCTGTTGTATTACCGTTCACTTTTTACTTTCATTAAACTATCCAATGCCTGCTGGTATGCTTTAGCGAAAGCCAGGTGTTGCGGATAGGTTTCTGCAAAATTAGAATACCCACGCAGATCGGGTTTGGCTACAAAGAATAAATAATTTGTTTTAGGCGCATCGAGTACGGCATCAATGGTATTGATAGATGGTGTGCAGATTGGTCCGGGTGGTAATCCTGTTTGCTGATAGGTGTTATACGGCGACGGATAGGCGAGGTGACCATACAGGATTCTCTTTAGTCCAAAATCACGCATGGCAAATTTCACCGTAGGATCGGCTTCCAGTTTCATTCCTCTCGACAGGCGATTGATATAAGTACTGGCAATTTTTCCTTTGTCTTCCGGTTGATTGGTTTCTTCTTCCACAATACTTGCCATGGTATACACCTGTTCCGGGCTCAGGTTAAGTGCGGCCGCTTTTGCTGTTCTTTTTCCTTCCCAGAAATTTTTCTTCTGCGTGGCAAAACGATCAAATATATTTTTAACCGAACTATTCCACCAGAATAAATAAGTGTTGGGAATGATGAGCGTCATTACGGTATTCGTATCGAGGTTATAATTTTTAAGCGAATCGTTGTTGCCGATAAACTGCATCACTTTTGCGGAGTCGGCCTCAAAATAATTTCCGATTTTACCAGCCAGGTCTTCCTTTGTACGGAGTTTGGTGATCACAAATCGTACAGCAGATTGATTGCCTGCTTTCAGCATTCTTACAAGGTTAATAAGATTCCCTTTTTTTATTTCATAGCGCCCCGGCCGGATGCGCTGATCATACTTCACCTGTTTGGCCACACGGTCGAAAAAAAATCCACTGCTGATAATTTTTTGTTCGAGAAGATTCTTTTTTACTTCGGCATAATCTGCGCCGGTAGTTATATAAAAATATTTACCCGGTGGCGGCGTAACCGTTGAGCCGAATAAATTCCATGCGGTGTAAGCGCCCAGGATAACGGCAAGGATGAGTATTATGGAAAGAATTCTTTTCATGATGTATGATAATGACAACAAAGTAAAATAAAAAACCCCGCCATTAACAGCGAGGTTCTTACTATTTTTCGAACAGATTATTTTACGGTAGAATCCGGCCCTTTTGGTGCTGGCATTGTAACGGTATTGGTTGACGGAGTGGTTGCTTTTGGTGTAGCAGCAGGTGCCGTTGTGTTCATGTTGTTCAACAGTTCCTGGTTTTTAGATGAACCGCCGGTGTCTTTCGGAATAAAAGCAGGAGACACGAGGCAAAGCAATCCAACAACTGCAGCAAATATCCAGGTTCCTTTTTCCAGGACATCGGTAGTTTGTTTAACACCCATAAGCTGGTTGCTGAAACCACTTAATGAACCGGTAAGGCCGCCGCCTTTAGGGTTTTGTATCAATACGATCATTCCGAGAATCACAGAGGCCAGGATGATCAACACACCAAAAATTACTAACATATCAGTTTTCTTTTAAAAATTCAATTTTGGCTGCAAAGTAAGCGCTTTTAGAAGGATTAAGCAAACTTAATTTTTGATATACGTCGATCGCTTTATCTTTCTTGCCTTGACTGGCAAATACTTCAGCCATAGATTCGGTAATGATTTCGTCTTCTTTATTGCTTTTTTCTGCCAGTTTCTGCACCGTAGCATCTAATGATTGTGATTCAGGAATCTTTCCCTGGTGCAGTTTCTTCATCGTCTTCAGCCAGTCGGTAAAACTTCTTAATTGTTTTCCCAGTTTATCACCCGATTGTATTTCTTCGCTCAGTTTAATACCCTGCGAAGCGAAATAGTCGGTGGTATAGAGGGGTTCAAACAACAATTCTTCCTTATCCTTCTTCTCTTTTTTTACCACTTCTGCAACGGCCTGCTGTGCTTCCAAAGGTTCCTGTATTGCTGGTTCAGCCACCTGCATTTCCGACATTCCAGGTATAGGTTCGGGTGCTGTTTCTTCTGGTATTACGTGGGTTTCTGTCACCGGTTCTGTTTCTGGTACGGATGGAACCACGATTTTTTCCTCCGTCACCGGAGTATCTTCAACAGTTGCCGTTTCCACTGTTTCTACCATTTTTCTTCCCAGTTCCCTGCGCAACCATAATGGATTATTAAAATGAACGGCCGTTTTCGCCGCAACTTTCCTGTAATTGAAATCTGAAGCAGGGGTTTCTTTTAATAAGAAAAACTGGGCGATGGCAAAATAGGGAGCTTCATTACATAATTTCTGTAAATACGATCTCAGATCGGCGTTCCCGGTTTTACCGGCAAAAAGTGTATCTGCTAATTCCTGGTGCGGCATGTTTCAAAACTAGTTCTTTTACCAGTTGGAAAATATTTTATTGAAAATTTCATCGGCAAGATTCTTAAGAATTTCGTCATTCAGGCTTTGTTCTGCCTGGCTTAAACTGAGGTTGCCATCGAAATCAAAAGTCCGGGTGAGGTCAGTTTCAAAATTCTTCTTTTCATCGAGCGTATTTTTAAAAATGAGGTGAAATCCTACCGTTAACCTGTTACCGGTGGCCGTGTTTCCGGTAATGCTTACGGTACTGGTATAATATTGCGATACGTATCCGCTGATATCATAATGGGCATCGTCGTCGTTCGTTTGCCGTAAACGGGTAGTGCTGATGATTTTCTGTTTTAACCGTTCCGTGAGTTGAGGCGCCAGTTGAATGTTTACATACTGTGCTTTATTTTCCAGCGGGTTAACCCGGAATGTTTTTACTTCAGGTGGAATGGAAACATCTTTAAATGAATACCTGCAAGTCATAAAATTGAAGCAACTCAACAGTATTGCAGAAAAGAACCACAGTTCCCATTGTTTTTTTCTTGCCAGCCAGGATCCCATAATTAAATTTTTTGAATGATTTCAGTAAGTAAGGTGGAATTAAAAGATATGATGCCCGAATGTTCCGGTATTATTACAGGTTTTCTATATCATATTCTTTCAGTTTACGGTATAAAGTTCTTTCGCTGATCCCAAGGTCGAGTGATGCGTCTCTTCTTTTACCGCGGTGTTTTTTAAGCGCTTTAATGATCAGTTCTTTTTCCTTATCCATGATGCTTAAAGATTCTTCCACGTCTTCATGTTGCTGAATATTGCCATCGTTGTTGTTTCGGATGATAACCGCCGGCGTGTTCGTTTGTGCGTAACCGGTATTAGCCGTTACCGGCGTTAGCTCTTTCATTGAACTGATAGATCCAGGTTCGGTAAATACCGGTGCGTGAGATGCCATTGCAGGATTTTGTAACAAATCGAAGAACATCTTCTTTAACTCGTTCACATCTTTTTTCATATCGAAAAAAAGCTTGTACAAAATTTCTCTTTCGTTGGCAAATTCACGCTGGCTTACATGTCCTGTGTCGCTGGTAAGCACGGGAAGCCTTGTGTAATTATGTTCGGGCAAAAATGACCGAAGCTGCTCGGCCGTGATATTTTTATCTTTACTTAATACTGATATCTGTTCCGCAATATTTTTTAGTTCCCTTACATTTCCGGGCCAGGTGTAATTGATCAGCATTTCTTTGGCATCGTCTGAAAGTTGTACGGGCGTTGTTTTATATCTTTCTGCAAAGTCGGTTGTAAATTTTCTGAACAGTAAGATGATATCATCCTTCCTGTCGCGTAAAGCCGGAACCCTGATCGGAACGGTATTCAGCCTGTAATATAAATCTTCCCTGAACTTTCCATTGTGTGTATATTCCAGCAGGTCTTTGTTGGTAGCTGCGATAACCCGTACGTCTGTTTTTTGTACTTTACTGCTACCTACACGTATGTACTCACCGGTTTCGAGTACACGAAGTAAACGTGCCTGTGTTCCCAATGGCAATTCGCCAATTTCATCGAGGAAGATGGTGCCGCCGTTTACGGTTTCAAAATATCCTTTCCTGCTATCAACAGCGCCGGTGAATGAACCTTTTTCATGCCCGAATAATTCCGAATCGATGGTTCCTTCAGGAATGGCACCGCAGTTCACCGCAATAAAAGGATTGTGTTTGCGTGCAGACAATGAATGTATGATCTGCGAGAATACTTCCTTACCAACGCCGCTTTCGCCATTGATCAAAACACTTAAATCGGTATTGGCAACCTGTACCGCCACGTTCAATGCATGATTGAGCCCGGGCGAATTACCTATGATGCCAAACCTGTTTTTTATTGATTGCTGATCCATGTGTATATAATTTTAATGTGAGCGGAAATGTTTATTCCGCTGATGCTACCACTTCTCCCAGTAATGTTCCGGCGGTGCAGGTATTTATCTTTACAAATACATAATCACCTTTTTTGTGATGACCTTTGGGAAACACTACTGCTTTGTTCTGATCATTCCTGCCAAAAAGTTCATCTTTATTTTTCTTTGATTCGCCTTCAATTAATACTTTGAATGTTTTGCCTACATCTTTCTGCATACTTTTCAACGAATGGGTGCGGTGCAGATCAACCAATTCCTGTAACCTTCTTTTTTTTACCTCCAAAGGGATGTCGTCTTCAAATCTTCTCGCTGCTAATGTGCCGGGGCGTTCGGAATAAAAATATAAATAGGCGAGATCGTACTTGCAATATTCCATCAGGCTAAGTGATTCCTGGTGTTCTTCTTCTGTTTCAGTACAGAACCCGGCGATCATGTCGGTTGATAAACCGCAATCCGGTAATATTTCCCTTATACGATCAACTTTGGCTATGTACCATTCGCGGCTATACGTTCTGTTCATCATCTGCAATACCCTGGTACTTCCACTTTGTACGGGAAGGTGAATATAATTGCAGATGTTTTCGTATTGCTTCATGGTAAACAGCACTTCATCGGTAATATCCTTGGGATGAGAAGTGGAAAACCGTACCCGTAAAAGAGGAGAGATGAGTGCTACTTTTTCCAATAACCGGGCGAAGGTTACCACTGTGTCTGTTTGTTCATTCAGCCAGTAATAACTATCTACGTTCTGCCCCAGCAAGGTAACTTCCCTGTATCCATCGTTAAATAAAGCCTGGCATTCTCCCACGATACTTTCTGCATCCCTGCTGCGCTCACGGCCACGGGTAAACGGAACCACGCAAAACGAGCACATATTATTGCAGCCACGCATAATACTTACAAAAGCATTTACGCCATTGCTGTTGAGGCGAACGGGGGCGATGTCGGCATAAGTTTCATCACGGCTCAGCAGCACATTCACCGCTTTTTGTCCGCCGTTGGCTTCTTCAATTAAACCGGGCAGGCTGCGATAGGCATCGGGGCCTACCACAATGTCAACCAGTTTTTCTTCTTCCAGGAAAGCACTTTTCAGTCTTTCGGCCATGCAACCCAATACGCCGATAACCATTCCCGGTTTACTGCGTTTGAGTTTTTTAAATTCGGTCAGGCGCTTCCTCACGGTTTGTTCTGCTTTTTCCCGGATGGAGCAGGTATTGATGAGGATGAGATCGGCAGCATCAACATTTGTGGTTGATCCGAAGCCGTTATTATGAAGAATGGAGGCTACAACTTCGCTGTCGGCAAAGTTCATTGCGCAGCCGTAACTTTCGATGTAGAAATATTTATTATAATCCTGGTTGGCGGTTGCCCCGGATGAAAATGCTTCTCCTTGCCTGGTCTCGTCGTGGGTTTTATCCAACATCAGCTCCTGCATGATACTCATAAAATTTAGGAGGGCAAAGATAGGTCAATTACAGGAAATTGTGACAGGATGGCAGAGGCTTCAATAATAATAAACTCAATTCCCTGTTTTGATGGAAAAGGGATGTGAATGATTGTAGCTTATTGTGGTTGGGAAATTAGATATCTGTTGAGCCAACTGTTTTTTATTGGAATGATCCAGTTTTCAACCAGTTCTTTTTTGGTGAGAACGGTGTTATTGAAATACAATGTATCGCCATTTACAAAACCATTTTCCAGTGCATAACTAAGTTGCGATAAAGGAATGCACTCTATTTTGTCTTTCATGATAAAGGCCAGCGACTGCCGGTCGAAAAGACTTACCGAATATTTTGCTTCGATGGATTTGATCAAACGTACGGAACTGTCGGTACTGCATCCGCTTACATGTGTTGCGGATTCATCAGCCATTAAAACTATAAATCTTCCGAAAAATAAATTGGCGTAGCCTTTAACAGGTGTACCATGACTGTTCCAGGTTTCAATGAAATGCTTAAACTGGTCTTCAAGTTCAAATGCCTCACTCATTAAAAACAAACGGCTGCTCTGGTAAATCCAAACCCTTGAGTTGTTATTAAAATCTTCGGGTATATGTTGAAGAATATCAAAATCCATTGGACAAAGTTACATTGAATATCGTACAGGTATGGCTATTTTTTTACAGCAAGTACAGCAGGTGATATACAGTTGATCTACACATTTGCAGGTTACAATTGCAGGGCTTCATTCATTTTGCACAGCAGCACATCAACCCATCGCCTTCGCCACAATTTCCGCAATATCCAACACCTGCACTTCGTCTTCCTTCTCTTTATTTTTTACGCCATCTGTGAGCATCGTATTGCAAAAAGGGCAGGCGGCTGCAATGATATTTGCACCTGTTGCCAGCGCTTCATCACTTCTTTCAAAATTTATTCTAGTGCTTCCTTTTTCCTCTTCCTTAAACATTTGAGCGCCGCCTGCGCCACAACATAATCCATTGCTGCGGCAACGTTTCATTTCCACCAGTGAAGTATCCAGGGCTTCCAGCACTTTTCTTGGTGCTTCATAAATATCGTTTGCCCGTCCGAGATAGCAACTATCATGATACGTAATCTTCTTTCCTTTGAAACTGTCTCCATCAGTCATTTTAATCTTTCCTTCGTCTATCAGTTGCTGTAAGAACGTTGCATGATGAATCACTTCATAGTTACCGCCGAGTTCGGGGTATTCGTTTTTGAGAATATTAAAACAATGCGGACAAGCCGTAACAATTTTTTTTATTTCGTAGCCATTCAACACCTGGATATTCTGGTAAGCCATCATCTGGAACATAAACTCATTGCCCGCCCGCCTTGCCGGGTCGCCTGTACACATTTCTTCATTTCCCAGGATGGCATATTTAATTCCGATTTTATCCAATATGGTAACAAATGCTTTTGTGATTTTTTGTGCACGCTGATCAAAACTGCCTGAACAACCCACCCAGAATAACACTTCCGGTTGTTCGCCTTTTGCTAAAAACTCAGCCATTGTTGGAACATGCATATTTCAGATATATTTGTGGCAACAAAGTAATAACATTTTATATTCCGTAGCGCTTTATTTAAAAAATTACCAACCAATTGAAAAAAATAGTAAGGAAGATCACGAACTGGGAAGCATGGCCCTTTAAATTGATTTATGCACCGCTGGTTCCTGTGTGGTTATTGTATATGATCCGGTCGGGTTCTGTTTGGTTTTTTACACCCAGTAATCCAAAAATTACATTCGGCGGAATGGATGGTGAACCCAAAAAAGAAATGTATGACCTGCTGCCGCCTGGTTCCTTTCCCACTACTTTTAATGTACTGCCTTCTGATGATTTTGAAGAAGTGATGAGGGAAATAAATAAGCGGGAAATTCCATTTCCTTTGATCGTTAAACCCGAAATGGGCGGGCAGGGAATCTTATTTCGTAAAATAGATACGAAAGAAGAATTGAAACATTACCATGACCTTGTTCCTGTTGAATACATCGTTCAACGCATGGTTCATTACCCCATGGAAGTAAGCGTATTTTATATTCGCCATCCATTGGAAAAAAAGGGAAGGATCACCGGCTTCCTGCATAAAATTCCATTGCACCTGGTGGGTGATGGAAAGCTCACGCTTGAACAATTAATTGCACTGCATCCTAAAGCATCGAAAAGGGTAGAAGAACTAAAGAATAAACATAAAGCAAACTGGGATAAAGTAATTCAGGCTAATGAAAAATATGTATTGAGTTATGCGGCTAACCATAACCGTGGGGCACATTTTGTTGACCTGAAAGAACATATCGATGAACAGTTGCTGGCAGTGTTCGATGAATTAAGTCATGCTGTGAACGATTTTTTTTACGGCCGTTACGACATCATGTGCGAAAGCATTGAATCACTGAAACAGGGAAAAGATTTTACCATCCTCGAATACAATGGTTGTGGTGCAGAGCCAAATCATTTCTATGATACTGGTTATACACTTATAGGCGCTTACCGGGAAATTCTGAAACACTGGAAAGCGTTGTACCAGATCAGTAAATACAATGCAAAACAAGGTGTGAAACCCTGGCCTTTTATGAAAGGTATCAGGTTCAGGGAAGAAACGAAAGAATTGTACCGGATTATGAAGAAAGCAGATGTGAAAATCGGGTAGCGATTCCCAAAACGCATTAATATTCCTTACCGTGCGTTTGTTTGATGATGTACCGGGTTAACCCCGGCAAAGATTTCATCATTCGTATGAACAGGTTGGTGGTTTTACTTTTCCCGAACAAACGCTGGATGATCCTGCCGGTAAATAATCTTCTTCCAAACATTTTTTTCCAGTTTGCCGTATATCTCTTTTCCATTTCTGTACGGCTGATCCTGTTCTGAACAAAATCAACTATATAACCTGCGGCAATTTTCCCGGCATGCATGGCCATGCTCATACCATTACCGCACAGGGGCGGAATCGATCCTGCGGAATCACCAATCATCAACACATGTTGTTCTACTACTTTTTTTTCCTGGAATGAGATATGTGAAATGGATAACGGCTCGTGAAATAATTTTACCGACTGCTGAAAAATTTTTTGGAGATGAGGATTTTTTGATAAAATATTTTTTTCCATTTCATCAATGGAATTGCCGGATGCTTTTAAATTGGCCGCATTGGTCAGGTAACAAAGACAGTATTTCCCGTCTTCTATCCTGGAAATGCCGCAATATCCATTGTGAAAATTATGCAACGCAATACTATCTGCGGGAAATGAAGATTGAATATGATATTTTACGGCAATAAAATTATTCAGTTTGTTTGGCGTTTGCTGCACAAAATTTCTTTTCCATTTAACATCAATATTACTTCGTTTGCCAAAGGCACCGCAACATACCTTACTGCTGAAATTGCCTTTGCTTGTTTGTATTGAAAAAATATCGCCGGAGAATGCAATGTCTTCTGCCTTGCAATGCTCCATAACGGTAACGCCTGCCTCCTTTGCAATTTTCATTAAAGAATAATCTATGAGGTTACGGCTGATGCCAAATCCGCCTAACGGTAATTCCTGCGAAAGCGTGTTTCCATCAGGCGATGTAACGATCAGTTTTTTTATCACCGGTAAATTCATTGATGACAATGGCAGTCCCAGGGACTCAAGGTATGGCCAGCTTTCCATACTGATATATTCACCGCACACTTTATGAAAAGGATATTGTTCTTTTTCAAATAACACAACTGAATATCCCTGCCGGGAAAGATTGATGGCCAGGGTTAATCCGCCAAGACCACCGCCAATGATGGCACAATCGTACAGTTGTTTATTGTTCATTCCTGCAAATGATTAAATAACGGAACGCCCATTTCCATTGAATGGTATAGTTGGTAATGCCTGCTGCCTGTAAAATATTTTTCCATTCTTTTTTTGTAAAACCCCTGGCTACTGATAATGGTGCATCGTTTTTTACAAGGTACGACGATGAAAAAATCCGGGTCAGCCATTTTATTAAATGATAAGCGAGCGGATGCCTTTGCAGGTCGTTGATAAAAAAACCGGTTTTACTGTTTTGCTTCATCCATTTCATCATGTTAATTAATTCTTCTTCGGTAAAATGGTGGCAAAACAAGGAGGAAAAAAGTAGGGTTGGTTTGTTGTTGCCAAATTGAACATCTGCATAATCGCTGCAGATCCATTGTGCCTTTAGCGAGGGATATTGCAATGCGGCATATTCAATACAGGATGCTTTGATATCAATCCCGATAAATGAGAAGCTTTTTTTTACTGTTCGGCTCCATTTGGCAATTGCCTGTAAGTTATCTCCGCCACCACAACCGGTTTCGCAAATGGAAATTTCATCCTGTTGATTGTGTTGTAATAATGATTTCACACCTTTGATGGTGATCGCATGTCCGCCCAGCAACGTATTTACGGTATTCAGTTCTTTCATGTTCTGCTGAATGTCGGCAAAAGGGATGTCGATGCGATCCAGCAATTCTTTTTGATAAGATCGTATTTTCAGATCAGGCATAGGTTGCAGTAAATGTTTCCATGGTTAAACCGGGGCCAAAAGCGGCACCGAATATTAATACATTTTCGGAAGGATTTTGTTGAAGGGTTGCCAGTATTTTTTGCAGTACAAAAACAATGGTTGCCGAACTCATGTTGCCGTAGTCTTTCAGCACGTCATACGCATATTGCAATGCTTCTTCATTTAGTTCCATGCTGTTGCCAATGCTTTGTACAATTTGTTTTCCCCCGGGATGAATGCACCAATGTGTAATATCTTCCTTTTTTTTGCCGGCATTATGCAGGGCTTTTTCAACAAGAGTTTTAAAATCTTCTTTGATCAGTGCCGGAACATAACCGCTTAGCGTCATCAGGAAACCTTTGGAAGAAATTTCCCAGGCCATTTCATTTTTCCCTTTGAAGGAAACATCTGAAAAAAAACTATTTAAACGAATGCCTTTGTTAGCCGATTGATCTGGTTGTATCAACATAGCGGCACAACCATCACCGAACAGCAAGGATGAAGTAATGTTATCAATGGATTTTTCTTTCTGGAAATGAAGCGTACACAATTCTGTACATACTACAATCACATTTGAGTTGGGCGCAGATGTACAGAATGCATCGGCCAGTTTCATCGCATGAACGGCAGCATAACATCCCATAAAATTCACCGATGTTCTTGTAACAGATGAGGGCAAACCCATCTGCTCCATAATTTGTAAGTCGAGCCCCGGCGCACTGATGCCGGTACAGCTTACCGTAATAAGGTGTGTGATTTCGGTTGTACTGATGTTATTGTGGATGCAATCATGAATTGCAGTTACTGAAAGAGCGGCAGCGTTATCATTATACACAGCCAGGCGTTGTTCTACTGTTGGAAAAGGTTCGAGGTTTGCCGTTGTGGGAAAAAAAGTTCTTTCTTCCCGGGAAACATTAAAATCAGGAAGCACGGAATAGCGTTTATTTATTCCGCTATGATTATATAAGAATTTTAATTTCCTTGAATCTTCTTCACTGTTTGAAAAAACGGTATCTGCAAACCGGAACAACTCCTCCTGTTGATGTTCAAATGCAGGCACTGCGGTGGCTATTGAAACGATCTTACTCAAAATTTCTGGCTTATAAATAAATAAATGAATGCTGCATTGGTGAATACCGAACCTATAATATTCATGCGCATTGTATTTTTAAAATCGGCTTGCCCGGGATCTTTATACACTTTAAGAAACCACCACGTAAAATAAAACAATACAGGCGCAAGTATCAACTGGATGGTATAAAAAAATGGCAATAAATGCCGGTTGTAAAAAAAAATCCCAATGGCAACCATCGCTAATGCATATACGATAGCCGTAAACATAAATGTTCCCCTGTAGCCGAGTAAGTAACTTAATGTAGTTACGCCATCTTCCTTATCCTGCATGTGCTGGTAAATTTGTGTAAGCGGATAAAATCCCCCAACCAGTAACGACGCAGCAACCATGCCAATGAAAGGAACGCCAGTTGTTTTATCTATACTGCTTCCATTCATCACGCAAAAAAATACAACCGCACCCTGGAAAATAATTACGGTGAGATAACCTGCAACCGGGAATTTTTTTAAACGTATTTTCCTGTAACTGTAAGCTCTTGAAGCAAGTATAAATCCCAATATCCCTGTAAAAAATTTCCATCCCAGGAAGCAACTGGCTGCCAAAGCCACTGCGTCCAATACATTACATGCATAAAATAATTGCCGGGTTGGTTGCTTTGGGTTTTTAATTCCGCCAATACTACCTGTATCTTTATCCATGTAACTATTGTAACCATTGCTGGCCGGGTAAACCAGCAGGTGTAAAATGATGAATACGGCAATGGCGTTTGCAGTACAAATATGTTCCGTAAAGCTGAGGGCAAACCAATACACCGGCATCAGGAAAAACGAAAAATGGAAGCGCAGTAATTGTATCGTTGAAGGCCTTATCATAATTTTAACCAATGTAAATGTAGGTTTTAAAATATGATGGAATAATTATTGTAAATATTTACAAAGTGTTTCTCAACGCCGGATGTTATAAACTTTTAAACTACGTTATGAAAAAGAAAAGGTTGTACCTGCTGCTATTTTTGGTCGGAAGTTTCTTTATGGTGCGTGCCCAACATTCAATGAATCCTGTAGAAGAGAAAAGCAAAGTTCATTTTGTAATAAAAAATTTTGGTATTAAAACCGGGGGAGATTTTTCCGGGCTGAAAGGGAGCATCCGATTTGATCCGAAAAATCCGTGGAGTGGTTCATTTGATGTAACCGTAGATGCCGCTACCATTGATACGGACAACGGTTCACGGGACGGGCATTTGAAAAAAGAAGAATATTTCGACGTAACCAGGTATCCTTTAATCCGCATGGTAAGTACAAAAGTGCAGGGCACAACAAAGCCCGGTCGGTACCAGTTTACCGGGGAGCTAACCATAAAAGGCACAATTAAACCCATCCAGTTCCAGTTTGTAGCTGAAGAAAAAGACGGCGGCATATTGTTTACCTCAGATCCGATCACTTTAAACCGCAGGGATTTCGGTGTTGGCGGCAGCAGTATTTCCATGGCTGATGAATTGAAAGTTACCATCAGCGTTTTTGCCCGGTAGTTAGTGTAATCGGATACTGAACAACCATTTCTATTAATCTTCATTCTATACACTTCAGGATTGTATCTTTGGGATATGCCTAAAATGCTGCGCATTCTTTTTTGGGGTTTACTCATCAGTTTTCTTGGTTCATTGCCGTTGGGCACATTAAATGTAGCTGCTATGCAGATTGGTATAGCAGAAGGATATTATTATGCCATGCTGTTTTCTATTGGATCGCTGCTGGTAGAAATGATTTACGTACGTATCTCCCTGGTTGGCATAAGCTGGATACAGAAACAGGTGAAGCTGATGAAAATTATGGAATGGATTACACTGGCAATAATCGTGTTGCTTGCCATTGGAAGTTTTTATGCTGCCATTCATAGTTCAGGGGAGAAACAGGTGCATATATGGGACAAGATAAACATCAATCGTTTTTTACTCGGTGCCGGTATGTGTGCGATTAACCCGGTACAGATTCCTTTCTGGTTTGGATGGAGCACTGTATTGTTTTCTAAAAAAATACTGGAGCCGGTAAATGCTCAATACAATAGTTATATCATCGGCATCGGGCTGGGCACACTGGCAGGAAACTGCGTGTTTATATTCGGCGGAAAATTAATGGTAGAAAAAATTTCTGGCAGCCAGGATTATATCAACTGGGTAATTGGGGCTGTATTTGCCATAACGGCTGTAATTCAGTTGTGGAAAATTATAACGCATAAAGATGCGGTAGATAAAATTCAGCATATTCATCCTGATGAAAATTTGAAAATGAACTAGGCTCATTTGCCACAAAGACTGAAAAACATAAAGGAGCACAAAGAAATGCTGCCATCTCACGTCAATGATCGTTTAGATTAGTATCGACACTGATTCACTGATTATATCAGCGATTACCAAATGCATATTGCCACTGATTCGCTGATTACATAAGCGCATCTTCACATCAGCTTTCCATCTCCTGTGCCCACCTGTCTCTTTCTCCCGGGCTAAGTTTCCAGGGGGCAAAATTATTTTCAATATTGCTGAACATTGCGTTCCATTCCTGTGGTGCGTTGCTGTCTTCCATGATAAGGCTGCGGCGGAGTTCAATAATAATATCCAGCGGACTGATACTTACCGGGCATTCCTGCACACAGGCGTTACAGGTAGTACAGGCCCTTAATTCTTCAACGGAGATATAATTATGCAACAGCGTTTTGCCATCGTCTTTAAATGAACCATTGGCATTGATATTTTTACCTACTTCCTCGAGGCGATCACGGGTGTCCATCATGATCTTTCTCGGGCTGAGTAATTTGCCGGTAATATTTGCCGGGCAGGCAGCAGTACACCTGCCACATTCCGTACAACTATAGGCATCCAGTAAACTTTTCCAACTAAGATCAAATACATCTTTTGCACCGAATTTTACCGGGGCTGTTTCGCCTGTTGGCGCCAGTTCCGGTTGCATCATATACTTCACTTCATTTTGTACGCTTTCCATATTGTCCATTTTGCCATTGGGTTCGAGGCGGGCATAATAGGCGTTTGGAAAAGCCAGGAGAATATGAAGGTGTTTACTGTACGGCAGGTAATTTAAGAATGCAAAAATGCCGGTGATGTGCAGCCACCAGCAACTGCGTTCAATGATGATGAGTTGTGAAGCTGAAAAATTTTTAAAAGCCGGTGCCAGTAAACCGGAGATCACGAAATCGCCCGTTTGGCGGTAATGCTCGCTGCCCTGTAATTGCAAAGCCCTGTCTGCAGCATTCATGGTTAGGAACAACAGCATCAGTACAATTTCAGTAAGCAGGATATAATTTGCATCACTGCGTGGCCAGCCATCGAGGTCTTTGCTGATGAATCGTTTTAATTTTAAAACATTTCTTCTTACCAGGAAAATGACACAGAAAAGTAAAACGGCAAATGCAAGTATTTCAAAGAAGTTGATCACGAAATGATAAAAACCAAGAATGCTGTCGTTTAAAAAAATGCGGTGCGTACCAAATAAACCATCAAGGGCGATCTCAAGGATTTCGATATTGATGATGATGAAACCTGCATACACAACAAAATGCAATACAGCTACCAGTGGATTGCGGAACATTTTCTTTTGACCGAATGCCAGCAGGAAAACATTTTTCCAGCGCAGGGAAGATTGATCATTGATTTTTTCATCCTTCCCCAGCAAAATATTACGCCTGATCTGCATAATGTTTTTTCTGAACAACCAGGTAGAAAAACCTGCCAGTAATGCAAAAGCGATTTGTTGTAAATACTGCATAATTCCTATTTGTGCGGCTAAGTTAAAGTATTTAAGATTTAATCTTGAAGATTGAATATTTTTGTAATGAACTGCAGAGAACAGGCTATGTTGGGCGCAACAAATTTTAAATTATAAACCGGTTATGATTTTAGACAGCATTACGGCAAATAAAAAACTTCGCCGCATGGCATTGGAAGTTGCAGAAAGAAATTTTGATGCGAAAGAACTTATTTTAATTGGTATAAAAGAAAACGGCATATTCATCGCCACAAAAATTAAACAGTACCTGCAGGAAGTTTTCAAAGGCAATATTATTTTAACCGACCTGGCATTGGATAAAAAAAATCCGGGGGAGATAACCCTGGGCAGTGAACCCGATTTTACCAATAAAACCGTTTTATTAATTGATGATGTTGCCAACAGCGGCCGTACGATGTTGTATGCATTGAAGCCTTTACTGAAGCAATATCCTGCACAGATACAAACGCTGGCGCTGGTTGAACGTACGCATAAAAAATTCCCGATTGCAGTAGATTATGTCGGACTCTCCGTATCTACCACATTAAATGAAATGATCGTAGTGGAAGTGGAAGCAGGTGAAGTGATGGGCGCCTGGATGAAATAGGAGATGATCCAAAAAATGAAATGGCATTCAGAATTTAAAAACCAATCCATTCTACTTTTAATTTTCCATTGCCCAATACCAGGGCCGGCGCAGGAAATTTTACAATGTTCAGGATCATGAGCGCCATTTTAATTCCCTTTTTATTTGTTTTGATTTTGGTAAGATCGATATCGGGTGCAAGGTACCATTGCCGATACCGTTTGATATCCGGGCGATAGAATTCAATGCTGCCGTTTTTATCTTTCCCTATATTTTCTGTTGCACCAAACATGCCTTCTGCTCCTGTACCAACAGCAATATTCAACCATCGCGGCAAGGATGATTGCGGAATAAAGGAATGAAGGTTTACGCTTAGCCAATATGTTTGACCGTTATAGTCTTTTAAAAAACGTTCAGGTGAAGAAGAACCGAAAATTTTATCACTGCGTTTATTCAATTCGGGATCGTTATATCTTTTCCGGTGAAACGACCATTTGAATTGTATGCGTTGTTCATCCCAGGCAAGTTCCTGCGCCACTACCATTCCGCTGCCGATAAAATTTGCGCCGATATCTCCCCAGCTCCATCCCCATTCACTGCTGAAACCATCGAGTACTTCAATAACGGTTTGATAAAACGCACCGCTCAATCCGCCGATCCAGATCTTTTTTTTGCGATCAATGCCTGTCCATCGCCACAACTCCATACTCGCCTTGCTTTCCGCATACGCACTGTAAGCATGTCCTATTTTATCGATCTGCTGCCATTCGGGAAAATCATTAAACGCATGAAAATTGCTTTGAGGATAGTCTTTGTACCAGGCCGAATACAACCCCACCATTGCAGCACTGTAGCCAAACACATTGGCAGCAGCAATCAGCCGAACCCGTTTCTTATTATATGGAAATGTATAATTATCGGGAAAACAATTCAACCGTACAATTACTGTGGTATCGGATGTAGTAAGTGTTGAATCACGAACAGTTGATTGTGTGAACCCGCTACTATACATACACAGTGCAATGAGCAGGCAGCACAGTGAACTTACTGTACAAGTGTGCGACGCCACTGAAGTTGAGTAAAGAGTTACTGCCCGTTGCATAAAAACAAAAATAGCGGTAAATGTGCTTAATCAGGTACGAATAATTTATTTTTGAAGATGTTAAAACAAAACAATATGGATAAGAACATTCAGGAGAAAATTGATAAATGGCTTAACGGAAATTATGATGAAGCCACAAAAAACGGAATTAAAAAAATGCAGGCAGAAAACCCCGATGAACTGGCGGATGCTTTTTATAAGAACCTTGAATTTGGTACCGGCGGATTAAGAGGTATTATGGGCATTGGTACCAATCGCATGAATAAATATACCGTGGGAATGGCTACGCAGGGTTATGCAAATTACCTGAAGCAATCTTTTGGCAATGATGTGCGTGTTGCAATTGCACATGATTCGAGGAATAACAGTCGCGATTTTGCCGTAATAACCGCAAACGTATTTGCAGCCAACGGCATTAAAGTGTATTTGTTTGAAGCATTGCGGCCAACGCCTGAATTAAGCTTTGCCATCAGGCATTATAAATGTAAAGGTGGTGTTGTATGTACGGCGAGTCATAACCCGAAAGAATACAACGGGTACAAAGCTTATTGGGATGATGGCGCACAACTGGTTCCGCCGCATGATAAAAATGTAATTGCGGAAGTGGAAAAAATTGCATCGGTTGATGATGTACAATGGAATGGCGGCGAAGCAAATATTACCATCATCGGGAAAGAAACGGATGAGAAATATTTAGACATGGTGCAGGGGTTGAGCGTATATCCTGATGTGTGTAAAGCACAGCATGATTTAAAGATTGTATATACACCCATTCATGGAACAGGAATAACAATGGTACCGGCAGCGCTTAGCCGCTATGGTTTCGATAATGTTCACGTGGTAAAAGAACAAAGTGAACCGAATGGAAATTTCCCCACGGTAGCTTATCCAAATCCGGAAGAAAAGGAAACGATGAGTATAGGATTGCAACAGGCGGCGGCGCTGGATGCAGATATATTGCTGGGAACAGATCCGGATTCCGACCGGGTAGGTATAGGCGTAAAAAACAATAAAGGAGAATGGATATTAATGAATGGTAACCAAACGGCCTTACTGGCTTTCAACTATATGATAGAAGCCAGGAAAGCAAAAGGCATTGCCCGTGCAAATGATATGGTGATCAAAACAATTGTAACAACAGATATGATTGATGTGATTGCTAAACAAAACGAGGTACACTGTTACAATGTGCTCACCGGTTTTAAATGGATATCATCTTTGATCAAAGAAAAAGAAGGAAAAGAAAATTACATTATCGGTGGCGAAGAAAGCTTTGGATTGATGATCGGTGATGAAATAAGAGATAAGGATGCTGTGAGTGCTGTAACGATTATCTGCGAGATGGCGGCTTATGAAAAAAATAAAGGACGGACTTTGTTTGATAAACTGGTAGACCTGTATGTGCAATATGGTTTTTACAAGGAAAGCCTGATCAGTATTACTAAAAAAGGAATGAATGGCGCTGCAGAAATAAGTGCGATGATGGAGCAGTACCGCAGCAATCCGCCAAAAGCAATTGATGGTGTACAGGTGATGCAGGTACTCGATTATAAATTACACATCGGAAGAAATATTGTGAATGCAACATCCTGGGAAATTAATTTACCTACCAGTGATGTGCTGCAGTTTGTGCTGGCTGACGGAACAAAAATTTCAGCAAGGCCAAGCGGTACCGAACCAAAGATCAAATTTTATTTTAGTGTAAATACAAAGCTGGCCTCTGCTGCTGATTTTGATGCTACGGAAAAAATGCTGGATGATAAAATTGCGAGGATAGAGAAGGAGATGGGATTGCGGGAATGATGTGCAAATCAGTGAATCAGTGGCAATATTTATTTGATAATTATGGCTGTGGCAATGTGTTGATGTGCAAATCAGTGTATCAGTGGCAATATTTATTCGATAATGGTGGTTGTGGCCATGTGTTTATGTGTAAAATCAGTGAATCAGTGGCAATATTTATTAAATAATGGTGGTTGTGGCAATGTGTTGATGTGCAAATCAGTGAATCAGTGGCAATATTTATTTGATAATGATGGCTGTGGCCATGTGTTGATGTTCAAAATCAGAGAATCAGTGGCAATAATTATTTGGTAATCGCTGATTTAAGATCGTTGCATTTCTTTGCGCTCCTTTGTGTTTTTCAGTCTTTGTGGCAAAAATCAGCGGCAATAATTATTTGATAATGGTGGTTGTGGCCATGTGTTGATGTTCAAAATCAGTGAATCAGTGGCAATATTTATCAAATGATCGTAGACGTGAAATGTTAGTGTGTATTTGTGGCAAAAATTACTGTCGATTTTGTTAGATCATAGTCTTATAAAAATAAATTGAAAAGAATGTCGGCTTAGCGGTCGACATTTTTTTATATTGCACATCAAAGAAACGTTGCTGCATCCATGAGAAAATTTGAAGACACATACAGGCATAAAGGTTTACGTAAAAAATTGATGGACACATTGCGTGAAAAAGGAATTACTGATGAGCGGGTATTGGAAGCAATGAACAATATTCCACGTCATTTTTTCCTGGATACAGCATTTGATAACATAGCGTATGAAGACAAGGCATTTCCCATTGCAGAGAATCAAACCATTTCACAACCTTATACCGTAGCTTATCAAACACAATTGTTGCAGGTAAAACCCCAGGAAAAAGTACTGGAGATCGGAACGGGAAGCACCTACCAGGCAACCGTACTCGCAGAAATGGGCGCTAAGGTGTTTACTATTGAGCGGCAGAAGAAATTGTTTGAAAAAACAAAAAACTACATCTTTAAAAGCAAGTATCCGAATCTTAAATTTTTTTATGGAGATGGTTTTGAAGGACTGCCAACCTTTGCGCCTTTTGATAAAGTGATCATTACGGCGGCAGCGCCTTTCATTCCACCAAAATTAATTGACCAGTTAAAACCCGGGGGTAAAATGGTGGTGCCTGTTGATGAAGATCATCACCAGCGTATGTTGCGGATAACTAAAAATGCTGATGGCAGTACAAGCGAAGAAGCATTTCAAAATTTCTCTTTCGTTCCCATGTTATCCGGGAAAAACGGATAATCATTTATAGCAGGATTCGGATTATAAAGTAACCATTCCGGGTATCAGTTGCGAAAGCCGGCTAAATGCTGGTTGTTTCGTTAAATTGAATGGTCATCGTATGCAACAGCCTTCTGCATCTTACCGATTTATCCCTATTTTTATGCTTCACAACTTTTGAATCAATGCGCTTTTTTTCCAGGGTAACTTTTATTTGTAATTGCTGTTTTCTCATTGCGGTAGTGTTAAGATGGGTAGAACTAGGCAAACGATCTGCAGGGAATGGAGATGCGGCAATAAAATTTCAACCTTTGGAAGCCACGCTTGTTATACTTGGTTATGGAGCCATTTTTTTGAACCTGATTTTTGTGTTGTTTGCAGTATATGGCCTCCTGTTTAAAAAAATACAATCTGTGCCTGGATGGATTGTTTGGAGTAACCTGCTTATTTTTCCATTGCAGGTGTACTTTTTTTTCTTTACCAATTAAACGTACGCAATGCTGAAATACATTCTGAAAGATAAGCCGACAAAACTCTTTGTAATTTTTACAGCTTTTTTTGTGGCCAATGCACTGATCGCTGAATGTATAGGCAATAAAATATTTTCACTGGAAAAATTGTTCGGGTTTCAGCCATTGAACTTTACTTTATTCGGTGAAAGCGGATTGGCGGTTAGCCTTACCTGTGGGGTTTTGCTCTGGCCGCTTGAATTTGTGATGACGGATATTGTGAATGAATACTATGGCCCGAAAGCAGTACGCAGAATTTCTTACACGGCTGTTGCATTGATACTATACGCATTCCTCATGTTCTATATGGCAATGTCGGTACCGCCGGCAGATTTCTGGTATGGAACAGGCGTGCAGGATGGTGTTCCGGATATGTCGAAGGCATTCAATTCAATTTTCGGGCAGGGGATGTGGATCATTGCCGGAAGTGTAACCGCTTTCCTGGTAAGCCAGATTGTAGATGTTACCATATTTCATAAAATAAAAAAAGTAACAGGAGAAAAGAAAGTATGGTTGCGGGCCACCGGTTCAACACTCGTTTCGCAACTGGTTGATAGTTTCATTGTACTATTCATCGCATTTAAGATCGGGAAGGGATGGAGCTCTCAAAAAGTACTGGCTATATGCATGGTAAATTATGCATATAAATTTACCGTGGCCATCTTACTTACACCGTTGATTTATTTTATAGAACACCGTATCGAAAAATACCTGGGCAAAGAACTTACCTATAAAATGAAACGCTCAGCCATGGGTTTGGATGAATCCTGAGTTTGCTGCCAGTGCACCGTTATACAGTTCGGAACAATCATTGCAATACCCGTTCGAATCATTAACTTGAATTTTTTACATCCGGAGTAATCATTGGCTGATGAATAAAAATCTTTTCCTGGTTTTACTGTTGATGTTGTGTTGTATCCATTCAATTGCGCAGGAGGGAGAAAATTCAACAGATACTTTCTTTCTTGCCAAAAAGAAGGGGTTGCTGGGAAAACTGGGAAGGAGCATCGCCAGGAATCCGGAGTTTGCGGCTCCACCTGTAAAGTCGGTTGACGTTTTCAAAAAGTACAATGGAAAAGTTATA
Organism: Bacteroidota bacterium; assembly: GCA_018268085.1. GTDB lineage: Bacteria > Bacteroidota > Bacteroidia > Chitinophagales > Chitinophagaceae > Ferruginibacter. The sequence goes on along the minus strand of JAFDXE010000027.1, from coordinate 16,504 downwards.
CGATTTATCGAAACGGTTCCGGTAGGGTTTAACCAGAACCTGAATGATACCACAGAGATCAGGCGGAATTTTGCCATCAGGGTAGCCAACAGGTTTCACAGAACAACCAGGGACATCACCATACGCAAAAATCTTTTTTTCAGGGAAGGAGAGGTATTTCTTCCATTACTTGTGGCAGATAATGAACGTTTCCTCAGGGAACAACCATATATCAGGGATGCAGTAATCGTAGTGTACCAGTCGGTAATGTCCAGCGATTCGGTAGATATCATCGTACTTACCAAAGATGTTTTTTCCATCGGTGGTAATTTCAGTTTCAGTGGTGCCGACAGGGCAAAGGCGGAAGTTAGAGAGGAAAACCTGGTGGGAACAGGTGCAAGACTTACCTTCAGCGGCTTATATGATAAAGCCAGGAATCCAAATGCAGGGTTTGGGGTTGAGTTGCTGGAGAGAAATATTAAAGGCAGTTTCTTATCGGGTACGATCGGGTTTAAATCTTTTAAAAATGCCGTATTGAGTGATCGTTATGAAGAGAATGCAGCTTACCTGCAATTGGAAAAACCATTGGTAAGCAGGTACACAGAATGGACAGGCTCCTTTTTTGTGTCGCACAATGAATCTGTAAATGCCTATCTCGATACAACCCAGTACAGGAATACCTCAGCATACAGTTATAACAATTTCGATCTTTGGTCGGGTTATAATATTGGTTGGCGTACTAAAAGAAAAACAGATTCAGAAAAACGTTTGCGTCATTTTGTTGCAGCACGTGTTTTCTATACTTCATTCAGTAAAGTGCCGGGTATTTTTAAAGATAGTTTCAATTATAATTTTGCAGACAAGAATGGGGTTTTGTTCTCATATAGTTTGTACAAACAGAACTTCTACATTACAAATTTTGTTTACGGATTTGGAAGGAATGAAGACGTACCTATAGGAATTAATGCCACTGTTTTAGCAGGCTGGACGAATATTCAAAGTCGGCTGCGGGGCTACTATGCGGCAGCGTTAGATGGCAGTACTTATTCACCGAAGGGATTTTTTAGTGCATATACCGCCAGGCTGGGAGCGTACAGAACAGCCAATGCCTGGGAAGATATTAACCTGCTGTTGAGTGTAGATCACTTCACCAGGCTGAGGTCGTTCAACAGGAAATGGCTGAACAGGAATTTTATCAGCTTTTCATATTCGAGATTGTTTAACAGGGATTTGAATGAACCGGTAAAATTGCAAAGCGATTACGGGTTACCTTATTTCCGGTCGGATTCTTTAAACACACTTGAATATAGCTTCCGCATGGCATTGAAACTGGAATCGGTTTTTTACAATATGAGAAAAATTGCAGGCTTCAGACTGGCGCCTTTTGTGTCGGCACAATTCTTCCTGGTAAAACCAACGATGAACCCGGGAAACGTGCAACAGGGATTTACTGCATTGGGCGGTGGAATACGTACCCGTAATGAAAATCTTGTTTTCGGTACGTTGGAGTTAAGGGCATTTTATTTTCCAAGGGTCAGTTCCCCGGAAATGCAGCGATGGAAGATAATTTTTACCTCCAACCTCAGGTTCAAATATAATAGTTCGCTGGTGCGCAAACCAGATTTTGTAAATATCAATTACAGCAATTAAGATGTATTCACAAGAGCAATCATCTGCTGTAAAGCAGAAATTCTGGATCAGTTTTGGAAGATATATGCATCCTGTATTATCGGCAGAGGGAAATAAAATAAACTGGATCAATTACAGAACAGGGATCAAATCTGTTTATTGTAAAATGGATGCAACGGTAAAAAATGCTTACATAGCCATTGAAATAACGCATAAAGATGAAGCAGTGCGGGCACTTTATTTTAATAAACTGAAAGCATTAAAACAGCCATTCAAAGAAATACTGGAAGAATCATGGATATGGGAACCGGGGTTTGTGAATGAAAGTGGAGCAACTGTTGCGAGGGCGTGTACGTATTTACAAAACGTGAATGTTCACAGGGAGTCTGACTGGCCGGCCATCATCAGCTTTTTAAAAAAACGGATCATTGCCATCGACCGGTTTTGGCAGGAAAATAAAGATGTGTTTGAAATGTAGCATGGGGTCAAATAAAATTCCCCGCATCAAATCAGCAACTGAATTAATTCTAATTTAATTTTATAAAAATTTAAAATCATGAAGTTTAAAAATGTATTGGGTATAGTTGGAATTGGGTGCTGCATATCATTAGCAGCCTGTAACAACAACAATGAAAAAAAAGAATCTGTTAATCCTGAAGATGCAAAAATTATGGCACAACATGCAATACAAACCAGCGAGGTACGATATAATGCCGACTCTGTAAATATGATCGGTTACGTAGCATACGATTCTATTACAAATACAAAAAAACCGGTTGTTTTAGTTGTACCTGAATGGTGGGGTTTAAATGATTACACAAAATCAAGGGCAAAACAGTTGGCGGAATTAGGATACCTGGCTATGGTAGTTGATATGTATGGTAATGGAACAACGGCTGATAATCCTGACCAGGCTTCAAAACTGGCTACACCTTTTTATATGAATCCGCAAATGGCTAAAAAAAGATTTGATGCCGCACTGGCAAAAGTGAAAACATTTCCGCAGGCAGATACAAACCAGGTAGCGGCCATCGGTTATTGTTTTGGTGGTGCGCAGGTTATTAATATGGCAAAACTGGGTGATGATTTAAAAGGTGTGGTGAGTTTTCATGGAAACCTTACGGTAGTACCGGCAGATAAAAATTTGTTGAAAGCACCAATTCTTGTTTGTCACGGCGATGATGACCAGTTTGTAAAACCTGAGGAAGTGGCATTATTTAAAAAGCAAATGGATTCTATCGGGGCGAATTATGAAATCAAACATTATGCAGGTGCAACGCATGCATTTACCAATCCTAACGCAACTGCAATGGGTGAAAAATTCAAAATGCCGATTGCATACAATGCTGCGGCAGATTCAACATCATGGAATGATATGAAAAATTTCTTTGGTAAAATATTTAAGTAATCATCTATAATGTGATTCAGAAAGCTGCGCATGTAAACGCAGCTTTTTTATTTTTTGCAGGTGAAATCATTGTAACTTACCGGTAATAAATACGATTCAATTTTATTCAGTTCAATAACAGTTAGTATGAAGTGGATTATAGTTTTTCTATTCTTTCCTTTTATTTCATTTGCACAGGACTGGTCGCATAAAATTAGCAATGCCGAGCGGGAACTGCAGCTTTTGAATAATAAGAAAGACAGTTTGATGTTGTTCATTGAAGATCTGAAACTGGGTAAGCTGCAGGAAGACCTTGATAAAACCGGTTTGCCAAAATTAAATCCGGGAGAAGAAGTGATTCATCACCTGGCTTATGATCTTGTGTATGCAGAACCTTATGAACAGGCCAGGTGGGTAGCACATATTATTTTGCCGGATGTAGTAAGAGGCAATGAAGGACGAACAAATGATTTTCGTCCGGATGAAAAAATAAAAACCGGTTCTGCAACGGAAGCAGATTATTTTCTGCGTATATACCAACCCGATAGTACATTCAAATACGATGCTTTTGGATACGATAGAGGACACCTGGCACCTTCTGCTGATTTCAGGTATTCAAAGCGGGCATTGTCAGAAAGCTACCTGTATTCCAATATGTCGCCGCAGGTTGCCGAATTAAACCGTGGCCGCTGGGCCGAACTGGAAGATGTACTCAGGCAATATGTGATCAGGAACAAAGTACAACTCTATGTGGTTACCGGTCCGGTGTTAAAACCCGGATTAAAAAAAATTGAAAGAGGTGTACATAAAGTAAGTGTGCCCGAACAATATTTTAAAGTGGCGCTCGACCTGGACAATAAAAAGGCGATCGGTTTCCTTATGCCCAATAAAGAATGTGAATACCCGGTAATGAGTTATGCCTGTTCCGTAGATAGTGTTGAGCAAATTTCCGGTATAGATTTCTTTGCCGCTTTGCCGGATGAAATAGAAAATATATTGGAAAAAAATGCTGATCCTGTTAAATGGGTAGGAGAGCGTGAGTTGGGAGATGTACTTCCATTAAGAGCGGATAGCCTTCCCCGTAATACTTATAATAGCATCCAGGCAAAACTGTATATGGGGAAGAATGAAAACATTCGGGTTTGTGGAACGGTTGTAAGCACCAAGCTGTCTTCAAAAGGGAATATTTTTCTTAACCTCGACAAGAAATTTCCCAACCAGGTTTTTAGTATCACAATTTTTAAAGATTATACCAGCAATTTCAGTTATCAGCCCGAAAAATTCCTTGAAGGAAAAACAATCTGTGTTACCGGTAAGGTTACCAATTTCAATGGCGTTCCTTCGGTAAGTATTACCGATGAAAAAGCGATAGAGATATTAAATGAAGAGGATTGATTTACCAGTTAGAATATTACTTCAACGGCCGAAACCCTGCCGGAAATATCATTTTTATTTACCTGTTCATTTTCTTCATAACTAACATTGCCACGGTCTGTCATTTGTTCGGTAACAGCTCTTAATTCAGTTTTGAATATAGATTTTTGTTTTTTGCTAAGCTCTTTTAAAGAGAAGGCAAGCCAGTATTCACCTTCTTTTCCCATGGGACCGATGCGGCACGCTGTTATTTTCTTAATCTTATTTTTCTGCTTAAATGCATCAATATAGTTTCGCAATAAAGAATCATTGGGTACACCCATTCCGATACTGTTGAATTTGAGTACTACTGCATATTGGCATGTATTGTTCGATTGAGCAGAAGCAACATTGATATTACCAGACAGGAGTAATGAGAAGGTTAAGGCAGAAATGAAAAGGAACGTACGCATTGATTCTATGTTTGTGGCCAAAGTTAATCTTTTGAGCTGCAGTGTAAATAATGTGTTTGATATTAATTAACAAAATAATATTCGAAATTTCGCCAGGTATAGTATAATTAATGTTTAAACATTGTACATTTGCGGGTGATGTAAATTTTTGAATTATGGCGATGAATGCAAGTGGAGCTTATAAATGGCTTTGGCGATTATTGGTTGCAGGTTTTGTAATTGTGTTAATTGGCGCAGTTGTGATATGGTATATTTTCAATGAAAGATTTACCAATACGGTAGAACGGGAAGCGGTTTATACTGTGAATGCAATTGATTTTATGAAAGAATTCACCAGTAACGACAGCCTGGCAAACAGCAAGTATTCAGAAAAAATTATTGTAGTAAATGGTGTTGTATCCGAAGTAGAGCCTGCTGATACAACGGTGAATATTAAAATGACAGATGAGGCTACGGGTTCCTATATCATTTTTGGCTTTCAGCAGGAAAACCAGGCGGAGGCAAAAAAATTGCAACCGGGACAAAAAGTTTCCATAAAAGGTTCATGCAGCAATGGTGTGTACAGTAAAATACTGGAAACAGAATCTATTACTTTTAAACGATGTGTATTAAATAAATAACAACAAAAAAAACAATCTTTCACTAAAAGCTCAATTAAAAACTATTACAATGAAGAAAACAATTCTCTTATTTTCCCTGGCTTTGACTACCACTGTTATGTTTGCTCAGAAAAAAACAACAACGTCTGCAACCATCAGTTTTGATGCGACAACGGATAAAGATGCGTTGCCCAAAGCAGAAAACAAATCTTCAATTGCATCGCTCGATCTTAAAAGCGGTAAAGTTGCTTTTGAAACAAGTATCAAAAATTTTTCTTTCTCCAATCCGATGATGCAGGAGCATTTCAACGGAGAACAATGGATGAATTCAGAAAAATATGCAACAGCAACATTCGAAGGGGAAGTAAAAGGAATGGAATCCATTAACTTTTCAAAAGACGGTGTTTATTCTGCTAATGTGGAAGGAAATCTAACGATGCATGGAGAAACAAAGCCGGTTAAAACAACCGCCGAATTTACGGTGAAAAATAAGGTAGTTACTGCAACTGCAGCTTTTACGGTAAAACTGGAAGATTATAAGGTTAACGGTGGTGCAATCGCAGCAGGAAAAGTGGCAAAAGAGCCAAAAATTATGGTAGTAGCTGATTTTAAAATGTAATTTCCGAACTGGAAATAAAGGATATGCCCCCGTAATTGGGGGCATATTTTTTGCACAAGATATTGAAAATCATTAGCTATGGAGATGACATCTAGATGTCATCCAGAACTCAACCAGAACTCATCAAGATGTCAACCAGAGTACATCCAGATGTATTCTCGTTTTCCAATATAATCAATGGATATTTATCTTCATTCCATCACCTTCACCATACATTCTTTTCCTGATATCATTTCTTTTTTAAAACCCATAATTTCCAGGAAACGACTATGATTTTTATTAACCTCCTGCATGTACACCAACCTCTTTACACCTTTTGAAATAAGGTATTTTTTTTCCCTGTCAAATATGAAACGGCCTACCTTGTAATCCCGGTATTTTTCTACAGTATAATTCAGGTTTACAATTGCAGTTCCATCACTGTCAAGGGTAGCCGCAAAAACATTGGCGATCACGATGTCGCGGGTTACTACAAACCGTATGTTATTGTAAGATTCAATCGTTTTAAACTCGGGGAAAAAATTATGAATGTCTGCCGAATAAAAAGAAAGAAACTTTACAATCAACCCGGCTGTTGGATCATATTCCAACAGGTCGAAGCTCTCACTGGTGCGGTAGATCTTTACCAGGTAATATGTATTAATCGCCAGTAATAATGTATTGGTGAGTATTACCGGAAATGCGCTGATTAAAATTCCATAAACAATAAATGCCAGGCATCCCAGCGTATTCAGCCACCTGAATTTTAAATCATTAGTTACCATTAAAGAAACGGCCAACAATACCGATGCAATGTATCCCGTAAGCTGCGCAATCATTGTAGAAATTAAGTTTTAATGAATAGGAGCGTTTACTTAAAATAAAAACTCCCGCAAAGAACGGGAGTTTTTATTAAAGCTATGATAGCAGGAATTATCTTCTTACTATAATTCTTTCAGTTGCTAATCTTTCACCGCCTTTATCATAAATAGCGAGAATGTAAACACCTGAAGAAACATTTTTCATGTCTACAGAAATTACCTGGTAAGGAACTCTTACTACAGAATTGATCTGTGCATATACCCTTGCTCCTTTACTATCGAATACAGTTACATTTCCAACCAGGTTTGGATTCCTGAGTTGAATTACAAACTGTCCGTCGTTTGGATTAGGATAGATGTAGAATTTATCAGCTACAGAATCAACAATGTTGATCTTACCTGAAGTGCTTGCACAATTTCCATTTACAGAAACAGTAACGTCATATTCACCTACATGTGCCAGGTCTACCTGTAATGTTGAACTGTTATTAGCAATAGCAACACCATTTTGTGTCCAGTTATAGGTATAGTTTGAACCTGATGGTGTAACATTCGCCGTTAAGGTTACAATAGTAGATGGAACTGTGATCGTTGTATTTGAAGGATCAGCCGTTAATGTAACTGATGGAAGTGGATTTGAAGTTACAGTTGTAGTTTCTGTACTGCTACATCCATCTGCTGTACCGGTTACTGTGTATGTAATGGTAAGTGGCGCTGTTGGTGCAGCAGGATCTACCGTTTGTGTTACGGATGGAGTTGCAGTATTTGCGCCGGTTAATGTACCAAATGCAGAAGAAGCTGTCCAACTGTAAGTTGTTCCTGTAAGATCAGAACTTACATCCAGTGTAGTACTACCACCGGAACAAACATTAGCATCTGTTGCTGTTGCTGTTAATGATGGTAGAGGCTTAACGGTAAGGGTAACATCATTTGAAGTTCCTGGCGCAGCGCAGGCAGAACCTGCAGCCGTGATCACCACATGATATTGATTACCGTTCATTCCTGCTGTGAGTGCAGATGTTGTATAGGTTGCACTGGTTGCACCTGCGATATCAGTAAATCCACTACCGTCATTTACCTGCCACTGATAAGTTACACCAGTAGAAGTAGCAGTAGTAACACTGAATACAGCAGTTTCCCCAACACAATGGCTTGCGCTTTGAGGCTGTTGAGTAATGTTAGCAGCAGTGTTTACAGTTAAAGTAGAATTATTACTTGTTACTGAAGAACATAAAGTGCTAATGATCACATGGTATTGGTTATTATTATCACTCTGAGCTGGTGTAAATGAATAAGTAGCATTGGTTGCACCAGCGATATTAGTAAATCCGCTACCGGTATTCACCTGCCATTGGTAAGTAGCACCACTTGCAGAAGTAGCTACAGTCAGGTTTACAACGTCGCCTGCACACACTGAAGGCGCTGCGGCTGGTTGTGTTGTGATAGCAGGAGGAGTACCTGGTTGTACTGTAAATGATACCGTGCTGTTTTGGATTGCAGCACCTGCAGTTCCCTGAACAGTGATATCATAAGTTCCCGGAGCAAGTGTATTCACGCCGGTTAAAGTTACCGTTGTGCTGTTGCCCGGAGTTAGCGGGTTGCTGCTGAAGCTAACAGTTGTACCGGCAGGGTTACCTGATGCTGTAAGGTTGATCGGTGTATTGAAACCACCAGATGCAGTTGTTCCTAAAGTAGCATTTGCTGTAGCAGCGCCGCCACATGGAACAAGTGTAGGAGCTACACTGTTGAATGAAAATCCTGTTGCAGGAGCAGTGATCGTGAAATTATTGTCAGAGATATCAAAGAAGATATTTCCAATTGATTCAATTACCACTCTTGCAGTTGTTGTTACGTTGTTTGGAATAGTAACAGCTTCTGTTCCGTCATTAGCAGTATTTGCAACCAATACGATTGGCCATGTAAATCCACCATCGGTAGACAATGAAATTTTTACGTTAGCGCAGTTTACAGATCCGCCGGTTGTTCCCGCAACATCCCATGTGATGTTTTGCGTAGTACCAGCCTGCCATGAAATACCGGTTACGTTTGGTTGTGTTACTTTGAACGGACCAGTTGTTCCATCAACAGTTACTGTCATTTGTGGGGTTACGGCTGTTTGACCAACTTTCACTGGCGCAGTTGAACTATAAGGGGAATTATCCCTGACAGTACACCTGAAATGCAATGTTCTTGCTACTGAACTCAATGCTTCTGAGTTCATACCAGCATCACCACCTACCTGTGCAGTGGTGAAGTTACCTGCAAGAATGGTAGTTAATTTAGGGCAATACCTTGTTGGTGAAGTTGTAGGCAACCATGAAGTCCAAACCGGACCCGTTGTTTTAGTAGGGGTTGCATTACTTCCTGCTCCCGTACCGCCTGAACCTACGTTATCATCCTGTTCCCAGCAATAAGTAAGTACATCTGCTGCATTTGCATCAGTTGCAGAACCCGTTAATGCGAAAGGAGTAGATTTTGGAATGGTATAGTTGGTTGGATTGGCAATAGTAGGTGTTGCATTATTTGCCGTAATATTTGTTGTTACAGGGCAGGTTTTACCGGCCATGTTGGTTTGGATCTGGGCAATAGATGCTTCGTGGAAAATTTCAATGGAGTGTGGTGCTACGTCATAGTTAGTAATGCCGGCATAACCCATAATGGTTAAACCTGAACCTACTTCTTTGTTTACACCTGTTCCTTCACTGCTGAAAGAGAATGTGTGATTAGCACCCATCTGGTGTCCAACTTCGTGAGCAACATAATCAATATCGAAATTATCGCCTGCTGGAATATTGTCGGCAGGAGAAGTAAAACCACTTCCTTTCTGACCATTTACACAAACACAACCAATACAACCTGCATTACCACCACCACCACTGGCACCAAACAGGTGACCAATGTCGTAGTTAGCTTCGCCGATTACACTGGTAAGCGTATTTTGCAATTCACCATTCCATGCACCACCGGCTCCTGTACCTGCAGGAGAATAAGGATCAGTTGCTGCATTAAAATAGATAATTGCATCATTATTTGCAATCAGGTTAAGGTGAATAGCAAGATCTTTTTCGTAAACGCCATTGCAACGGGTTAATGTTGCATTGATGCCACCATATACCAAAGCAATCTGGGCAACAGAAGTTGCACCAAAATAAGCTGAGTATTCAGATGTTACAGATTGAGCCAAACGCATTGTTTTCAATTCACCCGCGGAACTGTTGGTGAAATTTGAATTGGCAACTTTACCATTTATTCCATTGAACATTTCGTTATCTGCAACAGAACATGACCAGGGTAACTGGCCTGGTTTTCTCTGAGATTTATACACAGCATAAACTGAAAGATTTTCAGAATAAGGCTCCATAAATTCAGTTGGCTGCCCGTTTACTCTGAATACCATTGTTTGAATACCAGCAGGACAAATGCTGATTTTTACAGTAGCAGTCCTGTCGGTAATACCTCTTCCGGAAAACGCCCTGATCTCCGGGTAACGAGCCTGTAATGCAGGGTCGAAATTTGAAGCTTCTACCACTTCAAAATCTTCAATCTGGCCATCGGCATTAGGTAAAGAAATTACGGTAGTGTGACTAACGCGGTTATCTGCCACGTTCATTAATTGCTGCTTTAACGGTGTGATATTCAAATTGAATAATTTGAATTCAGTCGGGAAAGCAAGCCTTGAAACCGCTTTGTGTTTTACGATGCTTTCACGGCTTTCGGTGTTCGGAGACCAATATTTCCCCGTTTGTGAAAAACCGAAAGCAACGAACAAAGCAAAAGCACATGTTAATAGTAGAGCTTTTTTCATGCAATTTTAGTTTTGAATTTGATTAATTGAAGGCGTAAATATAATGTATAATCCCAAAAATATGAAAACCGATTTTACCCGTTTGTGGAATAAAAAACACATTTAAATTTTATCTTTATCAGTGGTAAGATTACAACAAACAACGCATAATATGATCCGTTTGACGGTCGGTTCCTAACCAGAAATCATGTTTTGAAATTGTCTCAAATCCGTTTCTTTCATAAAACCGTATCGCACCTGCATTTTTCTCCCATACACCCAACCACACAAAAGCTACTTTCATTTCTTTAGCGGTATGAAAAGCAAGATCAATAAGCTGTTGCCCCAGCCTCAAACCCTGGAAACGATGATCAACATAAATGCGACAAATTTCGAGTCCGTTTTCCCCCTGCAGATCAGTTTGGGCAGCACCAATATTCAGCTTCATATACCCAATCACCTGTTCGGCCAGATACACAAAATAAAAAAACGATTCGGGGTTATTTAATTCTCCGAGTAACGACGCTTTACTAAATGCGGATTCAATATACATTCGCATATTTTCCTCCGTATTATCTGCTTCAAATGCATGTTTGAAAGTAGCAATGCTGATTGCCTGCAATGCATCAACTTCATTTGTACCAATCCTGCGAATACTGATTTGGCCTTTATCCATAAATTTTATTTGGAACGCAAGTTAATGGGGTTTGATGTACTGTCCATTCGCATGTCTATCTCCGGGCTCTGTAAATGATTTTAACAACAGGTGCCGATTTCCCTTTGATAGCACCGCTCATGTAAAAAATTGAGGAAGGATACTTAATCAACGAAAAGTATCGTAGGTTGTGGGCGATTTAGTATAGCACTTAACAATTTTCAATCATTAAAAAATCAGCCATGAAAAAAATGAATCAAAAAAACAAACAAGCCGTTGTACTGGCAACGGTTTGCCTCTTAATCGCAGGCATCAGCTTTTCCTTCCAGGATAGTCCGAACATTAATTTACTGCAGGGCAAACCAATGCAGAAAGATACTGTTCCGGACAAAAAAGACCGGGGAATGACGATGAAGGAATTTGAAAACCTGTCGGATGTACTCGATAAAAGTTTACTGGAAGTGAGTGAGGATATCAAAAAAATTGACCTCGACAAGGCCTTGCAATCCGCCGAATTGAGTCTCCAGGCCATTGATATGGAAAAAATGCTGAAAGAAGTGGAACGTAGTTTAGCGCAAACAGATTTCCGGAAAATTACCGCGGAAGCATTATCTGCAGTAAATGAAGAAGAATGGAGCAATCATAAAACCGAAATTGAAAAAGCCATGAAAGAAGCGCAAAAAGAAATGGAGCAGGCAAAGGAAGAGATGAAAAAAATTAACGTTACGGAAATCAAAAAGGAAATGGAGCAGGCCCGCAAGGAGATGATGAAAAGCAGGGATGAACTGAAGAAAATAGATTTTCACAACATCATAAATGACGCGAAAGCGGAAGTGGAAAAAGCAAAGTCATCTATAAAAGAGTTACAAACCATGTTCGATGAAATGGAAGCAGACGGCCTCATTAAAAAGAAAGACGGATTCACAATAGAATATTTGAACAATGATCTCTTCATTAACGGAGAAAAGAAATCTTCTGATATTACCGGTAAGTACCGTAAGTATTTTAAAGAAGATCATTTTAAAATAAATATCGAAAAAGAAAAACAATGATCTTTTAGTGATAGGTTGTTCGGTTTAAGTCCTGCTGCGGCAGGACTTTTTAATTTTCTATACCATGCAATTCCCCGGGAAAATGAAATATATTTATCGGCGCTGTGTAAAAAAAATGATTCAAAATAGTCTTTGAAAATGAGAGCAAATTTCCTTTTAGCCATAACACTGATGGTAACCACGGGGTGCAGGCTGAATAAGGCAGACCGATCTACCGGCATTTCCGGCACCTGGAGAATTCAGCATATTGAAACCCTGTATCAGCAGCCAACAGCCGATGCATTTGCAAATGAAGCAATGATGAACAAAGCCGTGCAGGATGGCATACTAATCAACTTTTTTGAAGACGGATCCTATACAACGCTAATGGGTAGTGGCAGTTTTGAAATGGGATTGTGGAAGTTCAGTTCAAAAGACAGCTTGCTTGAACTCATGCCCGCAGGTTTGCCTAAACATACGGCCATTGCTAGTATGCATGCAGGTAATAACAGTCGCGAAACCCTCATGATTTCCGACAAGCAGGAAAACAGGAAGTTTATTTTTAATAAAGAAAGTGAATCGCTGAAACAATATAAAGACGATCCATTTTATACGGCAAACAACACCTGGCGTATGAAGCCAGATACCAGTGAAACAGACGCAGCATTGAACAACAGGCTCGCCGGATATTTTAAACACCTGGCGCTTGTATTAAGAGCAGCCAAAGAAAGAAAACAATCTGTTGTGTCTTTTGAATTTTCACAAGGACCTGCAAAAATATACAGCGGCGGTATTGGCATTTTACCGTTTACGATCATCCCGGCTGTTTGGAAAAATTCTTTTTATAATGAAACAGATGCCGCTAAGGCATGGACGAATTATTCAACCTACCTGGAGAAAAGTCACTACAGGGGAGCATCAACAGGAGAATGGATCGAAGATGATTATAAAATTTTACTGAGCATATATGCAGATCTTCATCAATCCCCGTTAAAGCCATCACCAAAAAATAATTGAGCAATCCTTTAATTTACCGGTAATTATTATTGTAGAAATGATGGCAAACATTTTAATGCCTGCATGACCTGCAATAAAAAGCCGGCGGAAAAAAATATTAAAGAGAAAAAGATGTTCGATTAAAGGTATGCGCAATTCGCTGGAAATAATTATTGAATGAAGTGCTTCATTTTATTGTTGAATGCTAAAACTCAATGGAACGTTTAACCGGAGGCTCACATTCCTTCCCATGTTGTACACGCCGGTTCTCCCGGTAGCCAGATTTTCAGCAGCGTATTTCAACCTGCTCAAATGATTCTGGTAAGCGATATCGGCAATATTATTAACCGACAGGTTCAGAGAAAACAATTCAACACCCCGTTTATTGATTACAGTGGTACCGATACCGGCATTCATCAAACTATAAGCTGCTGTTGCTGTTTCTGTGTTGAATGCAGTAAATACTTTGTTCTGCCTGAAATTATTTTCAACCTCAAACTTTATATAGCAATTGGAAAAGTTCTTTCCCACTTTTTTGAAATCAGCTTTCAATTCCGTCAGGAGTTTTGGAGCAGGAATGAAGGGAAGATTTTTTGTGCCTTCAATGGCCGTTTGCAATCGTCCTGCAACATAGGAGAATGAATTTTGAAAATGCAGCCAGTCTAAAGGATGCGGATGAATATCCAGCGATACTTCTACGCCTGCAAGATGTGCTTTCTCCTGGTCAAATTTAAATGCAGTGAGCTGCTGGCCGTCTACAGCTACCAATGAATCTGTTCCATTGTTATTCAATAGCTTCCTGTAAAAAATAAAATTGTTGAAGTAATTATAGTAGGCTGCTGCATTCAGGGAAAAATGTTTGTTGCCGTATTCAATGGCAAAGTCGGTTTGTGTACTGGTTTCGCTGCGGAGTTGCTGATCTCCGTATTCATATCTTATGGTTCCTTCGTGTGCACCATTTGATGCCAGTTCCGATATTCCCGGCGCTCTGAATGCACGGGCAATATTGAGTTTAAGATTTATTGTATTTGAAATAGCGTACGTACCGCCGATACTTCCGGATACATTGGAAAAAGATTTTGAAAATGCATCGCCTTTAATAGTACCTGCATCCAGCAAATGTTGAACGCTTACATTTCTGTTGTCGAACCGGATTCCGCCACTCAACGTAAGTTTTTTAATTTCTTTCTGTGAAAAAATAAATCCGCCGAGATCCTGTAATGAATAGTCAGGAATCAATTGTTCGATACCCCTGTTGTTATTTTGCTGATTCATGCCGTTTATTCCTATCGAATTTTTCCATCCATTTTTTTCTTTCAGGTGAAATTGCGCTGTGTAGGTTATCGTTTTAAGGTCAAAATATAAAGCCGCTTCACGGATATCGTCGGGGTTTCCAAATTCCTGCCGCTGGTTTCTTTGCCAGGCCACATTTATACCCAGGTTATTTTTCCCTATCCTGAAATTGTTATCGGTTCCTATTTTAAAATGCCGGATGTGCTGATAAGGTATTTCGGGTTTGGTACTTTTGAAATCATCTTCGGTTGCCCGTACCTGTGAGCCGCCTGCAATGTCTTTTACAAAATACCCTTCGTCATCTCTTTCACCTTCTGTTAAACCTGTTTTTAAATTAAAATTGCTGATAAGCAAATGACTGTATCCCCAGCCACCATTGTAACCAAGGTATCCGCCGGCATTGTGTTCATTGAATTTTGAATTGAAAACATAGCCATCATAACGGTTACGGTAGTCTGCAGCTTCTTTTACAGTACCATACATATTCCAGTTGAAACCGTTAATGTTTCCTGCTACATTTCCATTTATACTCGTTAACCTGTTATTGCTTTGGTAATTACTACCGGCATTTATTTTAATCGTATTGTTCTGCACCGGCACATTTGTAATGATGTTGATCACGCCAGCCATTGCATCGCTGCCATACACCAGCGAAGCGGGACCTTTTAGTACTTCAATTTTATTTACACTGGCTTCATCTATTTCTATTCCGTGTTCATCGCCCCATTGCTGTCCTTCCTGTCGAATCCCATCATTAATGGTTAATACCCGGTTGTAACCCAGGCCACGTATCACTGGTTTTGAAATAGCAGGCCCGGTTGCCACCGAAGCTATACCCGGTTTGCGGGAGATATTATCAATAAGGTTTGTACCGGCATTTTGAAGCAACTCATCTTTTTTTATCACTGCTACCTGGAAAGGAACTTTTTTAAGCTGCGCAGCTTTTGTAACACCGGTAATAATAACAGTGCTGTTTTCTATAATTGCTTCCGTAAGTTTAAAATCTCTTGTAACATCACCGGAAATATCAACCGTTGCGGCTATCGTGGTATAACCAACATGAGATACCTCGATAAGATGAACACCTTCACTCAGGTTTGTAATGATGAATTTCCCGTTTGCATCAGAACTGCTGCCGGTTTTAATGTCGGCAATATAAATGCTGGCTCCCTGGATCGGTTTGCCGGTTTTTTCATCGGTGATAACGCCGCTGATGCTTCCTTTTATTTCAGTTGAAGCGGAACCGAAACTATTGTAACAGGTAATCAAATACAGGATTACTACCAGTAATAAATGTTTTTTCATTTTAATGATTTAAAGAACTGCCCTTAATAAATGGAGATAAACAGGCATGAGCCTGCAATGCGAAATAAATTAACTAGGCCAGGGAAGGGGGGCCACGCAGGCTAACCAGTTCTTTAGTACAGGAGTAAAATCTTTGAGAAGGATTAAAACCATTGTTTGCAAAAAATACAACGCGATCAAATACAACCTGGATGCTGTTATCTACAAATGGATTTTCTACTACAAGATGATCAACCTGGCAATGTGTGCCCGCAATTGTAAGTTGTGAAGTAGCGAGGTCGCCCGGGGTTGTATTTTTCCTGCAGTCATCCGTATGATCCGCAAAAATATTGTGCAGGGTTTGTCGTGGCATATTGCTCAATACAAAAAGCAGGAGCAGGAAGCCGGCAAAAAACCTTTTTATCAATAAATTTCGCTTCATAATTTTTGAAACAGTGATGCAAATATAAGCATTGTGCAGCACCCACGATGCTGATCCGTTATTTTAACATTTGCATCTTCGGGTTAACACTCCCCGGACAACAAATTTTCTTTTTCTGCAATCATCTAAAAACTAAAAACTAAAAACTAAAAACTAAAAACTAAAAACTAAAAACTAAAA
>JAFDXE010000026.1 GCA_018268085.1 Bacteroidota bacterium | reverse complement strand
ATCAGCGGCGCAATTTCTTATGATAAAACAACCGTGTTGTTGTTTAAAGGAAATGTATACCTGCCGGTAGATAAAGAAACGCTTACTGCCAAAGGAGCCATTGGCGGATGGAACGGATGGCCCGCATTCTGGAACAATGATATTGATGCTGCAATGGAATGGCCCGATGGAAATTATGTTTTTATCAAGGGTTTGCAATATGTAAGCTATGATCCAAAAACAGGAAAAACTTCGGGCACTTCACAATTGAGCAGTTGGCCGGGATGGCCCACCTCATGGTCGGGTGCTATAGATGCCGCTTTTAATGGCGGTGATGGATTTTTGTATTTCATGCGCAAGGGACAAATACTGGTAATGAATGCAAACACAAAAAGATTTCTTCCGGGCTATCCCAAATCTCTGGCAGCAAGCAACCCGGGCGCCATCGTAACAATGACTGGTACTGATCAATTCAACCAGGATCCTGCAACGCCAACAACAACCAATCAAGACATAACGGTTACGGATAATAGCACCGAATGGTGTGCTGTGGGTACACCCGATCCCAAAAAATCGTCCGCTACAGGCAGCATCACACCATCGATTTCTCCATTGGCCGGCGCAAAAAAAGGCACGCCTTTCCGCGACCTGCTGCCTGCCGGGACAAGAGTATCGGAGATTAGGGTATGGGGATCATGGAATATCAGCGCCGTTGAAATTGTAACTGAATCGAGAGAGGGTTTTGTAACTGAATCGGGAAAACATGGTTCAGCATTTGGCTCACCTAAAGTATTTAAACTGGTACCTGGCGAATGTATTACCGGAATTGAAGGAACCTGGGGAGGTTCAACTAACGATGACCTGTACACGATAAAGTTCATTACCAACAAGCGCAAGAGCCCGGAATTCGGCGGCGCTGGCGGCATGAAAGGAAAAACAGCGTTTACAGCCATGGTTCCTCCGGAAGCATCATTTGCAGGTTTTGCCGGTAATGCTTCCGACAACCTCAACGCCATCGGCATACAGTACTATATCATTCAATATCTTTTTGTAGATGCCAATGGCAAGATCATAGAAGATAAGGGTGATAAATCGGCCTGGGCTTCGGGACAAACAGATCCGGCAAAAATAAAAACCGACGTAAGAACAGACGGCAAAACAGATCCTTACAGCGATAGTCTTGTTGATATCCGGAAACTTAAAGGCGATGAAAGAACGGCATATTTCGGTGGGACTTATACAGCCTTACCTATGCCAAATGATCTATGGGTAGGCAAGGCTGTTGACCTCACCAAAATAGATCCTCTTGATATTACCCAATCAACCGGCTTTCCTGCTCAAAGCCCCTTGTACATTACTGCCGGCCCCGAACTGGGTGGGCCACAGAATAACTGGTATATGGTGAATGGATATAATCAAAACAGGTCAATGTCTATCACTACCGGAAACAGATCAGAAAAAGTAAAAGCGTTGAACTCCTATAACGCATATTCGAATGAATTTGCTATACAGGTAGGGGGAAGTGTAGGCGTGCCTATGGCAGCGGCGGGCAGTGCTAATTACGGGCATACAGAGCGCCAAACGCAGAAGATCGGGAACGATCGGGTAATGTTTACCCAGACTATTAACCGCATTTCTCATTTTTTAACGTTCGACCTTGCCTGGGAAGATGTGGAAGGCAAAAAATTTCGTCAGAAACTCAACGCTGCTTTCAGGCGTGACGTTGCTGCGCTCCCTGTACCAAAAGGGAGAATGAATCGCATTGAAACGGCAGGTATGAAAAAAGGTGTCGGATTGCCGGATGATATAAACCGGTTCAGGCCGGCGTACCAGGCGCTGATCAACAAATGGGGTACACATTTCCTGAATGATTTGTCATTTGGCGGATATTATACGATGTGGATGATGATGACGAAGGAAGAGATTGAACGTTCGAAGATGACGCTTGATTCGGTAGGTGCAAAATTCGATGCCACAATCAGGAAGATAGAAGTTGGCGTACATGCGGCTGCGCAAATACAATCCAGCAGCGCCAGCGGCAAGTCCGTATCCACTTCGGAAGTATATGTGTCTGCTACGGGTGGTGGTGGCAATACAGATTATGCGCAATGGGAAGCGGAAGTTGGAAAAGAACCACGGCCCAGGTCATTTACTTTTTACAGCATGGATACTTTGTTAAGTGAGGTGTTTTTTCCTTTCGACGAAGACATATCGAAAAAGCAACAGTTGCTAAGTATCATGATAAGGCAATACCTGCTGGACAACGACGTGCCCATAGTCGACAGATATCATTCTATCCCTATTCCAACTGAAGCGCAACAAAGCGCCAATGATGCGGGCGATATCATCACTGTTAAAGTAGAATTTGTAAGAATGAAAACATCACAAAAGGATGGAAAAGGCGACAGGGGAGAAAACAAGAACCAGCTCTATGGTAATCTTTCGTATGCTATACTGGGTGCCGGCGATAAGTCATTACGTTCTGGTTCATTCTGGGATAAGACATCAAACAATTATGAGGAATTTACGGTAGATAGCTGGAGCAATTTTAATAACAAAAACACACAGTTGAAAATACCGAGGAGCCAACTCGCAGAAACAAGGTTAATGATTTACGGTAAAGTAACAGAAGAAGACAAGTCGATTATGATGAAAGATGATGTTTACTTCGATATGCCAAACGCCGTTGACGGAGAGGAAACAACATTGGACGTACTCCAGGTGCCGGGTGATTCGAAAGAAATTACAGTAGTACCAAGTGGTGAAAAAGGGGTGATACAAATATTGGTGCGACTTACCTGGGTTAAGTAAACTCTTTTCAAACAACATAAAAAATTTTACATAAAAGCAAATTGATATGAAACGAATAATCTGTTCTTTAATCCTGGTTTTTACCTTTCTGAATAATGCTGTAATAGCTCAGCAGGCTAATATTCAGGATATTAAAATTGGCTGGGCCCAGTGTGAAGTAGATGCAAATGGTTATCCAATAAGGCAGGGAACTTACTTTTCTCTTGCAAATGACCTAATTACAGATTATAACCCTTTTTTCATTTGGTTAAGAACGCCTCAAAATCAAACTTTTGCAGAATACGAGAAGTCAACCGGTAAAAAATTACCAGATCAGGTTAGAATTTTTATCATTGAAAAGAGTGATGATAATCGTGACTTGAAAGGTGCGACCCAGGGGACTATTACAATTAATAAGCAATCAAGGTACGCCATTGCAAGATTTAGTCGTGTTGCAGTATCCGATGTAAAAATGAAGGAGTCATCAATGCACTACTTATATTATGTTAATCCTGAAACACATATTATTGAATGGGTGACTGAAAGCAATGCCAACAACAGCACACTCAAAAAGTTTAAGTTACCCTATTCGAAAGCGCCTAATAAGTATGTTTTTACGGCAGACATCCTGGATAATAAAAGCAAGAACATCCAAACGTCCCTGTTTAATCTTATCTCAATCGCTCAAGAGGGGGTCGCAATTCCAAGGACTTCTTTCTATTTACCGTCGGAACATTTAAACAACGGTACTCAAAATGCAACTACAGTTTCAACAACAACAAATGGCAATACTTCAACGGGTGTGAATAGCTCAACCACTCCGGCACCATCTATGGAATTAATTAATGCCATTCGCCAGAATAATTATTCGGGTGCAGAAAAACTGGTACTTGGTAATGGTGTGAATATTAATGGCAGGGATAGCAGGGATGGTCGTGCTGCAATACATTATGCAGCGGTTAATGATGATGCTGATATGATTAATTTGCTCAAAGACAAAGGCAATGCCGACCTCAACATTACCGATAACCAGGGAAAAACAGCCCTCGACCTTGCATTGGAAGGATCGAAATTTAAAGCCGCCCTGGCCTTGCTGAATAATAATGCCGATGCCAGTAAAGCCAACGCAGGCCTCGACAGGGTGTTGGCTACACAAAACATGGAAATCCTGAAACTGATGTTGCAGAATGGCGCAAATGGAGAAACGGCTATTAGAAAATCAATTGCATCGGATAATGTGGAGACGATGAAATTTGTTTTCGAAAATTCGTCTGCCCGTGCCAGTAATGCGCTGTTTGAAGAGGCGATAAATAAGAGAAGTACAAAATGTGCCATTGGCTTATTACAAAATGGCGTAGACAAAAGCCAGGCAATGGATTTTGTAGTCAGGAGCAGGAACAAGGATATGGTTGACCTGGTATTGAATACCGGCGTGGATGTTACTACCGCTAATAAAGCACTCACTTTTTTTGTGGAACAAAGGGATATTTCAAAAGCAGAATCAGCTATCACGAATAACCAGGCTGATGCAAGTGTTGCGATGCCCGCCGCAGTGAAGTCGAACAATGCACAAATGGTGAACATGCTGCTGCGCAACCATGCCGATCCCAATGATCAAATGGATGAAGTATCCGCCGCAGGTAATAATGAAATCGTAACTGCATTTCTAACAGCAGGCGCCAATCCCGATAATGGCGTGAAACCTGCAGCCGATAATGATAAAACTGCCACCTTACAACTACTGCTCGATAATAAAGGCGATGCCAATATCGCCATGCCCATTGCCATCAAAAAAAATAATACATCGATGGTGCAAATGTGTTTAACAGCGGGCAAACCTGCAGATGTGTACCGATCAGAGTACATGGTTACAGCTTGTGAAAATTCGAATTACGATATTCTCAATGCACTGTTACTGGCAGGAGCACCTGCCGATCCGGGTTTGAACATTGCAGTGAATAAAAGCGATATCCGTATGGTGGAGGCGTTGGTGAAAGGCGGTGCTGATCCAAATCCGGGGCTTGCCATTGCTGCCGAAAAAAAGAGTGTAGAGATCGTGAACCTGTTGCTTGAAAAAGGAGCGCAGGCGAATGCGTCTGCAATGCTTGCAGGTGTAAAAGGAGGAGTGATCGCCATCGTGGAAAAGTTGATCAACAAAGGGGGCAGTGCAAGAGAACCGGGGTTATTAAAAGCATCGGTTGGGCACGATGATGCGGTATTAACAACATTATTGATAGAAAAAGGCGCCGATCCAAAAGAAGGCGTTGCTGCTGCAGTGAATCAAAACAAACCCAAAGCACTGGCTGTTATGGTTGATAAGGGTGCTGATGTAAAAGACCCATTGCTGCTAAGAGAATCTGTAAGCACAGGTTTTACAGAAATAGCAAAAATATTAATCGACAAAGGTGGTGCCGATCCTCTTTACATAGATGATAAAAAAATCGGGTTGCTGCATTTGGCGGCTGCAAAAGGACAGATCATGATGTTCGACCTCCTTGCCGGGTACAAACTGGATGTAAATGCAAAAGATATAGAGGGCAATACGCCATTAATTATGGCTATTATTAACAGGGAAGAAGGCCAGAAAACAAAAAACCCTGGTTTGTTCCTCAGTATGGTAAGGGGATTGTTGGATAAAGGAGCCGATCCGAATATGGTAAACAATAACGGTGATGCAGCCCTCCATTTACTCTGCAAAGGCGACATGAAAAACAGCTTGCGGGAAGATTGTATTGAAGCAATGCTTGCAAAGGGCGCTAATGCATGTTTGGTTGATAAGAAAAATAATACAGCCAGGGAATATCTTCCCGTTATGGAAGGCGGTCCACGTAAAAAACTTAAGAATGCGATGAAAGACGGGGATTGCAAATGATGAATACATTGGCGTTGTAAGCTTAAATAATTTATTATGAAAAGAAAATATTTTCTCTCTTTGATACTGCTTTTTCATCTCCCGGGTTTAAAAGCGACGACACCTCCTTTTTATCTCAATGCAGAAACGGCCTCCTTTATCAGCGATGCTGTGTATATACCCAAATACGATCATGTTTTTTTCTTTGGGAATACTTCTGTGATGCCCTATGATATGAAAGCTACGTCAACGCAACAGTCGGCCTGGTTTTCATTGGGCGAGTTTGGAAGCATTGATGCGTCGGTACTCTGGGATGATGATCATTTACTGTTGTTCGTGGATTCGCAGTATGTGATATATGAAATAGACAGTGCCCGTATCATTTCAGATTGGGTAACCTGGCCATCCCTGCCGAAAGAATGGCAGGGAAAGATAGATGCGTGTGTGCGTTGGGGTGATGACGAGATTATGTTCTTTTCAGGAAATGAATATTTATTGTATTCGATTTCGCAAAATGTGTATACAGAAAGAAATTTTTTTACTGCCTGGGAAGGTTGGCCGGCAACATGGAAAGACAGTCTGCAATCAGTATTGAAGATCAATGATACGATTTACTTTATGAAGGATGGAGAATATATAACGCTTGATCCGGTCACGTTCAAACTTTCTGCACCGGCTTCTTTATGGATAGGATAATGAATAACAAGGCTGCACTAATTGCCTGGTAACCCCTTTGGTAATCCTTTTTACTTAACAAAGATGAACAGGTGTGATTAAGAAAGACCTGTAAGACCAGCTTTTGCGAGCAAGACCGTCTCTTGATATTTGTGGTTGTTTATCTTTGTAAGAAAGATCAGCCCCTGGCGGCACCTCAAACATTTTTCCCCATTCCACCCCTCAGAAAAAGCAAATTAAATAAATTAAAAAATCCCTTTTATCCTTATCCTCCGCTCGTCCGGTTTTACGCTTTATCCTTTATTTATTTTATCGCTACCCCTGATCCTCTCACTCATTTCCAACAAACAAGCCCTGCATAAACATTCATCGTATTCCCTGCTGATGTGTGCCGTTACTTCTGTAGTTAACTCAACGCCGTAGCACTGGCAATTCAAAATATTACCCACCCTGCATTCAAATACATTTCCGCAACGCGGGCAATATTTCTCTTCATGCTTCGTACGTTTTTCCATTTTGTATCATTCAAAAATTAATACCGCAGGAAAATAATTTTATTCGGATTTACGCCGGGAGAAACTGAAAAGCTAAACTTCTTTGTGCCATTCCTGTCGAAACAAAATACTTCACCTCCCGACACGAAATCCTTTGCATCCGCAATATACACATCGCCGTTTTCAGGGTCTATATTGATGCCGTAAGGAACGGATACCGCTGTTCCATCCGTAATGAACTCATTGCGTATAGTGGTATGCGTTAGCGTGTTGTACATTTTGGCCGTGCCGCCTCCACCGTAATTGTTGTACATATAAGCCGTATCGTTAAAAATACGGATGTGGTCATAACTATATTCTGTAGTACTGAGCGTTTGAATTCTTGTTTTAGTTGCACTGCTCAAAATAGCAATGGCAGGCGGAATGGTACTGAAGTTTCCATAACTGGTTACGTACAATTCTCCAATTGAATTTGCTTCAATTTTCTGCGGATTTAAACAGGCGGTAATTTTCTGCGTTTCTGCTTCTGTATTAATATCTACAACTGATACTGTGGAATCGGGAACAGGATTTAAACCACCGGAATTAGCCACATACAAATAATTCCCTACAGCCACTATTCCTTCGGGATTGGGCCCAACGGGAATGGAATTACTGATCGCCAGCGCCGTAGTATCTACTACCTTCACCGTGCCATCATAAGCCGTTACATACAGCTTACCATTATGCCCTACCGCATATCTCGGACCGGCAGGCACCGGTATCGTATTAAGCAAAGTGCCGTCTGATAATTTCAATATGGTAATATTCCCCGATCCATTCATCACGATATATATCTTTCCTCCATAAATGATCATATCATTGGCAAGATCACCCAGCCCCCCGCTTTGTGATGGATTTTGCTGCAGGAAATAATCAGTACTCATCACTCCCGATGAATCTACCCGGTAACAAAGTTTCGCATTGTTCTGACCAAAACCACCCTCGCTCAATATATATTCACCACCTCTTTTGTCGGGCTGTGCTGTATTGTTATTGTTGTTGTTGCTATTATTTACTTTATCATCTTTTTTACAGGCACCAAATACAAGGATTGCAGGCAGCATCCATCTGAATAAATTTTTGTTCATTATATATTTTTTATTTTTTAAAATTTACAGTAAGGCCCGCCCGATAATTGAATCGTGGCATCGGGTAGTATTTTATGATTTCGTATTGTTTATTGCCCATATTATTCGCTTCGAAAAAAAACCTGGTGATTGTTTGCCTTCCTGTTGCAAACCGGTAACTAATGGTCATATCAAGTGTAGACCAGCCGCTGAGATAATTGTCAGGTATCTGTTCACCTAGCCGGTACCGGTAGGATGATGAAGTAAGATTATAATTGCATGAAAAATTCCGGAAGCTTATATTCAGGTTTACAGCTCCTGAATGTTTGGGTGTGTAGGGCAATTGCTTTTTATAGGTGGAAGAAAAAGCATTAGACAAGTCTACCGCATACTGATAACTATAATTTCCATTGAGCGATACATCTATATTTTTCCATTTAAAAAATATAATATGAACTGCTGCATCCAGGCCACGAATCTCAACCGTACCAACATTCATCATCGACCATTGAAAAAGATTTTGTCTCGGAACGGCCAGGATCTTATCCGTAACCCGGTTATAATATCCGTCGGTTGTTACTATCAACGATTGAATAACCGTATTAAATTGCCTATGGATCGTTAGCCCGATATTGTATTGCTTTGCATATTCCGGGCGAAGTGCTGTGTTGCCGATATTGGTAAAATACAAATCATCAAAAGTTGGTGCCCTGAAAATATTTTTAAAGGAAGCCCTTATATATAGCGGTAATTTTCTGAATGGCTGAACCGATCCTGAAACAGCAGGCGTTAACTTCTGCAGATCACTTGCTGTATTACCGAACGAAGTTTTCTCTTTAATGTATGTATAGAGAAGATTCGCCTGGATACTGTATAACCGGCGCTTCCATTGTACCGATAAATTATTCAATAGGGTATTCCTTACCGGGTTGGCGAAGTTTACGGCAAAGCTATCGGTACGCTTTAATGTATTATTGAAATAGTCTGCAGCATAAGCTGCACTTATTCCTTTTCGCATTGCAATAGTATACCCGGCAGTTACATACCATTCCTGTTGTTTAAATTCATTCTCCAGTTTTCCTGCATTGTTTGCATAAGAAGGGTCTATGTAATATTTATAATCGCTGGTGAATTTTGCTGCAATCATTATCCTGCTGCGAGATGATAAATTTTTTTTCCATGCGGCCTGTGTAAAAAGATTGCGGTTATTCAAACGTTCATTGGCGTAAGGATGATACAATATCACTGCACCCGGCAACCCTCTCCTTGAATCATAATAATAGGCTTTGAATTTTATTGTATTGCTATCACTCCACTGGTACCGCGTATCCAATTCCATGCGGTAAGAACGTATATCAGCATTGATCCTTTTTTGTTTTGTTGCGCCTGTTTCATAATCTGTGAATGCATAATCTCCTTTTGCATAGTGGTATTCGCCAGACGCCGCCAATGATATTTTTTTCCCGGGTTTATATTTAATTCTTGCAGCGGGATTGATAAATCCAAATGAACCCATTCTACAGGTAGCGCTTGCTTCAGTTCTGTATGTTTCATTCTCCTGTTCCAACATGCTGCTGATAGCAATAACTGACGCTGACGCATAGCTGCGGGCTGGTAATAAAATATCCGTTGGCTGGTTGTTGAACAACTGGATCATAGCAATATTATCCAGTGATAACCTGCCTAAATCAATCTGCCCTCCCTGTGCATCCTGCAACATCAGTCCGTCATACATTACACCTGTATGATTTGCGCCCAGGCTTCTTACAGAAACTGTTTTTAACCCGCCAATGCCACCATAATCTTTTACAACAACTCCGGAAAAATATTTTACAGCATCTGCAACCGATAAACTGTTAAGCTGTGAAAGTGATGTTTTATTGAGTTGCTGAACCGGGGTAACTGCTGTAGTAATATCCATCGGCTTTTTTGATACCAGCGTTACTGCTGTTAGTGTATCTGTAACCTGTGCAGTTGCATGGAAAGAAATAAACAATGCCAGTACAGCCAATAAATATGTACAATTAATTTTCAAATACAGTTGCTTAAATGCAAATGGGGTAATGATGAAGATGGCTGCCGCTGCAGTACTGATCTTCAGCCTTTCACCCGAAAGCATGATGATTGAGAATGGAATCGGCAGGTCTTCTGGCTTGGTACTGTTTGAACACCTTCCCGTTCGTATAGAACAGTGGTTAGAAGATCCAACAGGCGATGAACGCAATTACCTTACAGCTACGGGGATAGCGCCGGACTTACACCGGCTTCCCTTTTAATCCCGAATGATCGGGAACCAGATCCGGTGCAAATGTATAAGATTGAAATTGAAAACCAAAAAAGATTAATGATACCTGTTATCAATAAAAAAGCCGCTGGGATACAGCGGCTCAATTAAAATTTATGAAGGATTAATGTTTGTGACCTTCGTGTTCGTCAGCTCCTTTTTTGCATTCGCCAGCTACTTTATGAAAAATATCGTGCGCATCTGCAATCATTTTCTTTAAGTCTTCATCGCTCTTTCCGGCTTTCACTGCTTTGTCTATTGCCGCACACTGAACAACCAGTTTCTTTAAAGTTGAACTTGTTTCTTCAGGTTTATAGTCTGCAGGTATCGTGGATGCCTGCCATGTTTTTGCAGCAGTCAGCAGATCAGCAGCTTTTTCTTTTAATGGTTTTAAATCACCATCTTCAGAAGGATGAAAAGTTGCCGCCATCAATGTATGGAAGGCTTTCATTTCAGCCCATCCTGCAGATTTTTCCTGTGCAAAGCTGGTGGCTGTTAAAACAATCATTGATAACAAAAACAATTTGATCTTTTTCATTTGTAAAAATTTTATTAGTAATTATTTATTCCTTTTTGGAGCCGCAAACATAAGGAATGTTCGGCATGATTCAAAGGTTCGGGGGCATCATCGCTTAGGTAATCTCCATGGTTTATAGTAAAAAAGACAAATGCAACATCGTTCTGCTGTTTGCCTTAACTATGCCATGAGCAAGATCCTGCGACACAGGCTTTTGCCAACTGAAACCAATGGCCGCTTTTTTATACGCCACTTCTATTCCAGCGGTAACACAAAAAATTTTTCCTCCCGATATATCCACACGAAAGCCATTGTCGGTATCGGTTTTCCCATTCTCATATAATATACCTGCATTGGGCGCCAGGGAAAGATTGTTTTTCATTTTATACTTGTAATAGAGTTGCGTTGTGGCCGTAAGTTTATTGCCGTACCGGTATTCATATTTATTGGTTCCGTTTATTTTATAGCTGCCATTTACATTGATGCCAATATCCTGCACACGCAGATCGTACATTGCAGTGATCGTATAATCAACGCTGGCCGTTCCTAATTGAAAGAGATTGCCCGATTCACTTGTATTTCCTTTATCGGCAGGATTGTATTTTCCCGTAGGTAATTTCATTCCTGCGCCAATAAATAAATTTTGAACCAGTAATTTTTGCCGGAACATCTTCCTGGAATTAAGCAGTTGATAATACACGGTAAAACTAATATCTCCCATTCCGTTTTTGCGGCTTGTTGTACCACGGTTCTCTCTTTCGTTGAAACTATAAGGCACTGTAGCCATGGCCCTGAAATGTTTGCCAATATTCCAGCCGCCATATAGTTCAAGTGTACGGTAGGTTTCATCCGTTGTAAGATAGGTACGCACGCCATCAACACCTATATGCGAAAGCATGGAGTTATACCGGAAACGCATACCAATGATCTTTTGTTTGAAATCGGGCAGGATGCCGATATAATTATTACCTACACCACAGCCGCAGATATCGCAGGCGAATGATGAAACCCAAAACGATAATGCAAACACGAAGATGAGTATGACTTTTTTCATAACATTATTTATTGTTCTGATAAATCGGGATTACGCACAAATGCATGATCATCGAGTGTTTTTAAAAATGCAATGATCTGTTGCCTTTGTACTGTTGTAAGTGAAATACCCAAATTAGTTCCCTGTTGTAATAGCGGATCAAGGTTGGGCGTGGGTTGAACATGATTGGCATAATGGTCCAGTACTTCCTCCAGCGTAAAAAATCTTCCATCGTGCATGTAGGGTACAGTAAAAGAAAGGTTACGCAATGATGGTACTTTAAATGTATACACATCCGAAGCCTGCAAGGTTACTTTTCCCCTTCCGGAATCGTTTATGTTCGTTTGTGGTATACCGTTATTTCTGAAACTATTATCGGTAAAGAGCGGCTCTGTATGACAACTGTTACATTTCTGTTTAAATAAAAGATAACCTTCATTTTCTTCCATTGTGAATACGGCGCCTGTACCCAACTGAACACTGTCGTATTTGCTTTTATCGCTCACGCACATCAGCATAAATTGCGATAGCGCTTTTAAAAGCCTGGCCGAAGTAATTTCGGTACTGCCAAAAGCCTTTTCAAACATCACCGGGTAAACGGGAGATGCTGAAAGTTTGTTCAGCACATTTTCAAGGTGTTCATCCATTTCCACCCTGTTGGTAATGGGAGCTACGGGTTGTAGATCGAGATCGAATATGCCCCCGTCCCACATAAATGTTTTGCTCCAGGCGAGGTTCATAATGGCAGGTGAATTCCTGGTTCCAAGTAAATCGTGTATACCATGACTAACACTATGGCCATTGTGTGAAAATGCAGCCGACTGAATATGACAATTGGCACAACTGATGGTATTATTTGCCGACAACATTTTCTCATAAAACAATTTCCTGCCCAATACAAATCCTTCTTTTGTAATATTGTTTGTTTCGAAATGATAGGTTGGCGACGGAAAATGTTTCGGGTTGCTGAATCCTGCAAAATCCGCATCCAGTAAAGCTTTCTTACAGGCGATAATACCTGTAAGAAAGATAAAGATTACTATAACGTACCTGGGTACACGCAAATTAATTTTCGGTATGATCATGACGTATCATATTAGCGTAATTGTCTGCAATGGTAGTACTGTAAGGATCAAACATTACCATGGAATTGGCTGCAATGCTTACATTGGAAGAACCGTTGAACATTTTCAACACGTCTACCATCAGGTGAATATTTGTTTCCTTGCCTGATTTAACCTGAGGTACTCCCCTGGTGGTTAGGTCGAGTGTAATTTTTTTAATGTTATTGATGGTTGCAGAACTGTATCCGCCAAAACCTCCGATATGATACATATAATCGCCCATTGAACTGGCTGCTGATAATCCTTCCATTTTAAAGAAAATGTAACCGCTGTTCCAACCCCAGTACATATCTGCTCCCGCACCGGAAGGATCGAGTACGCCTGTGCGGTGACTAACATCCATGGTATTCCGGAGACTGTCTACACCCAAAACAAAGCTGATGGTTTTATATTCCCCCTCGGGAACGCTCAGCACAGGTTCATGTGTATCTTCATCACTTTCATCAATTAAAAAATAGCAACTGTCTTGCGGAACGGTATATACAGTGCCATCTGTTTTGGTTAACACAAAATTGCTTACGTAGTATTTTAATTTTGTAACCGTAAAATCTTCACCAGCGGCATTGGTATAGGTTCCGGTATTTAATTCCAGGTCTGCAGCTCCTGCAATATTGTCGAACTCAACAGAAAGTGGTGCATTAATGGTAGTATTATAACCGGGCGTATCATCTTTTTTACAACTTGTCATCATTACAACGGCAGCGCCTGCCAATAAACATATTTTTTTCATTTTATTTTATTTGTTTTGTTGCGGTGCATCAACAAAGTACCCCCCGAACATGCACATGCAGTTCTACAGGAATTTATTACAACTTCCGCAGTAGATAATTAAGAATAGTAAGAGGTTAACCGGTAAGGGTTAATAAGTAAATCCCATAATCACAAAAGATTATGTTTCAAAAAATCATTAAACCGTTGGCGGGTGGAAAACAGAACGTGGAGTGCTGCTCAATGAAAAATCATTTCGCAGAATATAGGTCCGCTGAATGGGATAGGAAAATACGGTAACAGATGAAATAAAAAAAGATTTTGAAGACAACACTTCTACTTTACTTCCTGCCTTCTGTTCGTCTTGTTCCTGTTGCTTTTTTTCTTCGGCAATAATTTTTTTCATCACCTGGCACTTACCATTACAATGCATTTGCGGTCTTGCTTTGTTCACACAATTCTTTGCATAATCGGCCTGGTTAAAAAAATAATCCAGCCTGATAAAGGGAGCACTGAATGTTTGCACCACAAAAGCCAGTAATAATATGGTAGCGAATGCCTTTTTAAACACGAAGCAAAAATAGCCAAACATATTGATACGCATTGTGATTAAACGC
This sequence comes from Bacteroidota bacterium, assembly GCA_018268085.1. Lineage (GTDB taxonomy): Bacteria > Bacteroidota > Bacteroidia > Chitinophagales > Chitinophagaceae > Ferruginibacter. The sequence continues at coordinate 49,719 of JAFDXE010000026.1, read as the reverse complement.
ATAAACCTTGCATATTTTTGAAAACAGCGTTTATTTAATATCTTTTCATGATGCAATCTAAAGCGAAACTGAACCTCTTTGATTTTACCATGATCATGGTGAGCCTGGTGATCGGCATGGGTATTTTCCGTACACCTGCAAATGTTGCCAAAGTGTCTCCGGATACGTTTATGTTTTTTTGTACCTGGATTGCGGGCGGACTTATAGCTTTGTGCGGAGCACTCACTTATGCAGAAATCGGCAGCCGGCTACCCGTAACCGGTGGATATTATAAAGTTTTTTCCTATGCGTATCATCCGTCCATTGCGTTTGCCATTAATTGTGTGATACTGGTATCCAATGCTGCATCACTGGCCGGTGTTGCTATTGTTGGCGGAGAATACATTACAGCTATTTTTATTCCGGCAGTGAAAGACAAAACGTACATGAGCATTGCAACAAATGCAGCGCACATTCAAATGATACAGGTGGGTATTGCCATTGCGGCCATTGTAATTTTTTATGGCGTTAATTTACTGGGATTGAAAATGAGCGCCCGAACGCAGAATATATTAATGATCACTAAAATTGTGCTGATCCTTTTGTTAATCCTCCCCGTATTTTTTTCAGATACAGCAACAGGCAGTACTTCAATAAGCAATGCTGTAAGCCCGGGCATAAGAGAATACATCAAAGCTTTCGGAATCGGTTTGGTAGCCGTTAGTTTTACGTACGGTGGTTACCAGCAATCTATCAATTTCGGTGCGGAAGTGAAAGAACCGTCTAAAAATATTCCACGTGGCATTTTCTTCGGGATATTGATCATTGTGCTGTTGTATCTCACCATCAATTATGCCTATATTAAAGTAATAGGTTTTGAAACATTGAAAGAAAGTAAAAACATCGCCGCCATTATGGCTTCAAAAATTTTTGGTGTAAATGCAGAAAGGGTATTGTCGGTATTTCTTTTCCTGAGTGTTCTTGCTTATGTGAATGTATTGCTGATGAGCAACCCGAGAGTAATGTATGCGATGAGCGACGATAAAATTCTTCCGCCTATTTTTAAAAAAAGAAATGAACAATCAGAAGTACTCACTGTTTCCTTAACCGTATTTGCTACGCTTTGTGCAATCATTGTTTTCTGGTCGAAAGATTTTGACAGCATTTTGAGTTTCACCATCTTCCTCGATTGCTTCGGCATGGTTTTATCAGCTGCTACTATTTTTATTGTGCGGAAGAAAACACGTAACCTCGATAATACAGGCATTTACAAAATGAAAGCCTATCCACTACTGCCCATAATTTTTATTGTGGCCTACAGTTTTGTTGCAGTGAGCATTGCCCTGGATTATGAAAACAATCATCATGCTGCATTGGTGGGCACTTGTGTAATGGCCGTTTTTATTGCCCTTTATTTTTTATCTAAACGCTTCAAAAAAATATAATCATTATGAACCTGTCATATATCATCAACGAACTGGCCGAAGACCGGGCTCAGTATTTTAATGCAATCGCACCGCCAATCATGCAGAGCAGCAATTTTGTTTTTGATACGGTGGATGACATGCGTAAGGCATTTGCAGATGAATATTCCACCTTCCTGTATAGCAGGGGAAAAAATCCAACGGTTGATATACTCAGGAAAAAATTAGCGGCGCTGGATGGTGCGGAGGATTGCCTTGTGTTCAACAGTGGCGCTGCTGCCATCTTTGCGGCAGTGCTGGTAAATGTAAAAGCCGGTGATCATATCGTAAGTGTTGAAAAGCCCTACACCTGGGCGCAGAAATTATTCAATGAAATACTACCGAGGTTTAATATTACAACTACGTATGTAGATGGACGTTATATCGAAAATTTTGAAAGGGCAATTCTTCCCGACACAAAAATCATTTACCTCGAATCTCCAAACAGTTGGGATTATGCGATTCAGGATCTGAAAGCAGTGGCAGAACTAGCCAGGGCTGAAAATATAATTACTATCTGTGATAACAGTTATTGCTCGCCGCTTTACCAGCAACCTTATTTACTCGGCATCGACCTGGTTTTGCAATCGGGAACAAAGTATATCGGGGGCCACAGCGATACTGTAGCCGGCGTTTTAAGTGGAAGCAGGAAAATGATAGAGAAAATCTTTTACCTCGAGTATCTGAACATTGGCAGCGGGATACAACCCTTCAATGCGTGGTTGCTGATCCGGGGGCTGAGATCGTTACCTGCACGTATGGAACGAATTACCCAAACCACCTATGCTGTGGTAGAATTTCTTCAACAGCATCCCAGGATAGAAAAGGTATTATTTCCATTCAGCGAAAGTTTCCCGCAATACGAACTGGCAAAGCAACAGATGAAAAATGCATGCGGTTTACTCACATTTGTTCTTAAGGCAGAAAATATTGATGAGATAGAGCGCTTCTGTGAAAGCCTGGAACATATTCTCATGGCGGTAAGCTGGGGCGGGCATGAATCGCTGATTATTCCCAAATGCTCCGGTGTACCTAAAGAAAATTTTAACCCTGCCAGCGAAGAACACCGGATGGTAAGGTTGTATTGCGGATTAGAGGATGCATCCTACCTGATAAATGACCTCCGGCAGGCATTTGATAAAATGTAAGATCGGGAATTTACTACCCGGCAGTCTATAGTTACCGTTTGTCATATAGAAATTCTTAAGTTAGCCCGCTTATAATTAATTTTGCGCAATGCATACCAAATGTCTTTTACCGCTGCTTATCTGCTGTTTCCTGGCAACGACAGCCAGTGCCCAGAAAAAAAAATGGGATCTCAGATCAATCGTTGATTATGCGATGGCCAACAACATTACTGTTAAAATGAGTGAAGTACAGGCAAAAGTTGCATCGGTTAATTACAAGCAAAGTAAGCTTTCGCAATTTCCAACTGCCAGCATCAACGGTAACAGCAGCATTAATTCGGGAAACACACAGGATCCTACAACGTATAGCCTGGTAACAGAAAATACCCTGTCTGCACAGTTCCAGTTTCAAACCAGCACCGATATATTCAATTTTTACAGGAAACGCAATACCATTGCAGCCAATAACTGGGAATTACAGGCAGCCAATGCCAACGTGGATAAACTAAAGAATGATATCGCCCTTACTGTCGCCAACGCATACCTGCAAATATTACTTTCCATTGAACAGCAAAACATTGCTTCTGTGCAGGTGCAGCAAACAACAGCACAACTGGTGAACACCAAAAAAATGGTAGATGCCGGCGCTTTGCCACCGTTGAATCTAACACAACTGGAAGCGCAACTGGCTACAGACAGTGTAAACTACATTACGGCAAAAGGTGCTGTGGTACAGAATATTCTTAATCTGAAAGCGTACATGAATATAGATCCTGCTGATGATTTTGAAGTAGAAACACCACCGCTTGACCTGATTCCGCTTGATCCCATTGCCGACCTGTTACCAGAGCTTGTTTATCAACTGGCATTGAAAAACCAGCCGCAGCAACGCTACAACGATTTAAAAATAAAAGCTGCCGAAAGAAACCGTGATGCAGCCTGGGGTGCCCGGCTACCTGGACTTTCCTTATTCGGCGGATTGAATTCCAGCTATCTTTCTTTTAAAAAGAGACCATATTACGTACCGGTATTTACGAATACCTACGATCAAACCAACCTGTTCATAAATCCCGGCACAACAAACCAGGCGGAAGTATATCAACCGGTGTACACGAATGGTGATGTTGCAGGTTATATTAAATCCCAGAATTTTTTCAGGCAGTTGTCGAATAACTTCAGTAAGTCAGTTGGACTCAGTGTAAACATCCCGATCTTCAATGGCGGATCATTGAAAGCTAATTATGAAAGAAGCATCTTAAATGTTCAATCGTTGAAGCTACAGAAAGTGCTGGATGATCAAACACTGAAGCAGAATATTTTCCAGGCGTATAATTCAGTATTGATTGCCCTGGAGAAATTTAATGCAAGTAAAAAATCTGTAGATGCAAGTCAGCTCACCTACGATTATGCTAAAAAAAGATTTGATGTTGGTATGCTGGGCACATTTGATTTGATCACCACGCAGAACAATTTACTAAGGGCAAAACTGGAAAATTCTATCAGCCGTTTTGATTATGTGTTTAAGATGAAAGTGCTGGAATTTTACAAAGGGCAGGGAATAAAATTATAAAAAGAGAATAAAGCATTTGAACATAAACAATTGAAACAGGGCTAAAGATTTTTGATTACGTTAACTGAAAGTATATGAACAAGAAAACAAAATGGATACTCATCATTGTGGCAGTGTTACTGGTTGTACTGGTAGCGTTATCAAAAGCGGGCGTTTTTGGAAAAGACGAAGGCATAAAAGTAACTGCTGAAAAAGTACAAAGACGTACCATTATTGAAGTGGTAAGCGCCAGCGGAAAAATATACCCGGAAGTAGAAGTAAAAGTAAGCCCGGATATCAGTGGTGAGATCACAGAATTAAATGTTCAGGAGGGAGATACCGTTAAGAAAGGACAATTACTCGCCAGGATCTATGCCGATCTCTATGATATTCAAAGAGACCAGGCAGCCACCGGCGTAGTACAGTCGCAGGCACAGGTAGCTAACTCACAGGCAGCCTTAGACGCTTTACTGGCTGCACAGGAACAGGCCGAACGTACCTATAAAATGCAGAAAAAATTATTTGATGATAAAGTGATCAGTCAAAGCGAATTTAATATTGCTGACGCCAACCTGAAATCTGCGAAAGCAAATTACAAAGCTGCGTTGGAGGGAATCAGGAGCGGACAGGCAGGCGTTGCCAGTGCCCAGGCCAACCTGAACAAGGCAAATAAAGACCTCGGCAGAACTGAAATACTGGCGCCAATGGATGGTGTTGTTAGCTTGCTGAGTGTAAAAAAAGGAGAAAAAGTTGCCGGTAACAGTTTCGCATTGGGAACGGAGATGTTGCGTATTGCCGACATGTCGAAAATAGAAGTGAGAGTGGATGTGGGTGAAAACGATGTTCCGAAAGTAAAGATCGGCGACAGTGCCTTAATAGATATTGATGCATACAGCAACAGGAAATTTAAAGGCATCGTAACGCAGATTGCCAGCAGTAACAATGGCGCTGCTACACAATCCGCACTTGCATCTACCAGTTCGGATGTAACGCAGTATAAAGTTTATGTAAGATTATTGCCGGAAAGCTATATGGACCTTATTGGAAAAGGAAGCTTTCCTTTCCGCCCGGGAATGAGCGCCAGCGCCGACATACAAACACAAACAAAATCAAATGTGCTGAGTGTGCCCATCAATGCCGTAACCACACGTGAAAAAAATGACAGCCTGAAAACGGATAAAAAGAAAGATGATGCGGTGATCTCCACAACCAGTTCAGTTACCAACCTGGACGACCTCGACATTGTTGTTTTTCTTGTGGGCACTGATAATAAGATCAGTAAACTGGTAGTGAAAACAGGCATACAGGATATCAATAATATTGAAATCACAGATGGATTAAAAGAAGGCGATATGGTTGTTACCGGGCCTTATGATGTGGTGAGCAAATCCCTGAAGAAAGGCGATGAAGTGAAAGTAGTTGATAAGAAAGAACTTTTTGAAAAGAAATAACATAGTCCGGGAATATTAATTCCTCATCCTTATTTATTATTACAATATTTTCTGAAACACCAATATTATATAATGGTTGCTGTTTAGCGGCGTCCTCAATTCTTACTTGTGAAAATAAAATTAGTTTTCATTTTAGCCTTCGTTTTATCCGTTTCTTCTGTTCATGCACAAAAACTGGAAATTCAACTAACACTGCTGACTGAAAAGCAGGAAGCATTCCCTAATGCAACAGCCAGTTTATATCGTTTACCCGACAGCGTTTTAGTATTACGGCAGGTAATAAATGGCAATGGCGTTTTTAAAGCAGATTCAGCAACAACTTATTTGTTAAAGGTATCCGCAGCAGGCGTACAAAATGTAAGCAAAGAAATACGGGTAAAAGACAGTTCCGTTGAAGTAACGATTGTATTAAATCCCAAAGTAAGTAATCTTGGAAACATTACTATAGTCGCCAAGCGACCGTTGATAAAACAGGACGACGACAAAACAATCGTGGATGCGGAAGCGATTTCCAACAGCAGCTCCAATGCATTTGAAGTATTGGAAAAAGTACCGGGAGCTATCGTAGACCAGGATGGTAATGTTTACCTGAGCAGCACAACACCTGCAACAATTTATGTTAACGGAAGAGAAATGAAACTCAGCAATGCCGACATTGCCTCCATGTTAAAGAGTTTGCCGGCGGGAAGTGTGAGTAAAATAGAAATTCTCAGGAGTCCTTCAGCAAAATTTGATGCAGCCAGCAGTGGCGGTATTGTAAACATCGTACTTAAAAAAGGCGTTAAGCTTGGAACCAGTGGTAGTGTGAACCTTGCCTATTTCCAGGGTGTGTATGCAACAGAAACAGCCGGCGTGAATATCAATCGTAGTTCGGGTAAACTTACCAGTTACTTCAGCTACCAGTTTACCAACAGGAATAATTTTGAAAAATTAAATTCAGACAGGTTCACAGCCATCGATACACTGGTTTCGCAACAGTCGCACACTACTTATCCTTCGTTAAACAACTATATCAGCGGAGGAGTAGATTATGCTTTTACAAAAAAATTCAATGTTTCGTATGATTTTCGCCTGAGTAACAATTCTCAGCGTAGCTATGCATATAACCCAATTCACATCATCAATACCGCTTCTTCCTCCGTATTGGGAAACAATCAATCTGATATCAGGAATAAAAACAACTCCGGTTATATCAGCAACGAAATTGCTTCCAAATTAAAACTGGATACATTGGGAAGTGAGTGGACTACGGAATTTGATTATTATTATTATGATTATAAGAACAACCAGGATTACAGTAATTCCTATTTACTACCAGCGGCCGCCACGGTAAAAGGTGATGGAGAAAATAATAATGTGAAGAATATTTACGTGCTGCAATCTGATCTTACATTGAAGCTTCCTGCGAAATTTACACTGGAGGCTGGTTTTAAAGCAAATTTCAGCAATAGCAGGAACAGCGCACATTACCTTATTGATACCGGTAATGGACAGAAATATGTTGACGGGTATCAAACCAACACCTTTAAATACAAAGAAACAATTACCGCTGCCTACCTGCAGGTTTCCAGAACCATTGCAGGATTTACTTTTAAACCGGGAGTACGTCTTGAAACGACCAATATCAATGGCAGGCAGTTTATTCCAAAAGACACTTCATTATCCATTACCAGGACAGATGTTTTTCCTTACCTGTTCATCAAACACAACCTTTTTAAATTATTTAAAACGCCGTTGATAGGCAGTGTTATTTACCGGAAATCCATTAAGCGTCCTTATTATGAATCATTAAACCCATATCCGAAATATATTGATCAGTATTTGTATGACGTGGGCAATCCGCAGTTAAAGCCGCAGTTTACTACCAACTATGAATTCAATGTTTTATTCCAGAGTTTTCCTGTTTTTGCTGTTGGTATAAATAATACAAAAGATATTTTCAGCCAGGTAACGTACCAGGATAGCCGAACAAAAATTGCATACCGCACGTATGACAATCTTGGAAAAAACAAGGAAGTTTATTTTAAGATCATCGGGGGTATTCCGCCCGGAGGAAAATTTTTCTTTTACGTGGGCGCACAATACAACTACAATCATTACGAAGGTTTCTACGATAATAAACCGTTGAATTATAAAAGAGGAAGTTATACCTTCTTCATGTTCCAGGAATTTAAAATTACCCCTACGTTTATTTTTAATATGCAGGGCTTCATGCGTACAAAGGGTGTACAGAATTTTTATGAACTCAATACTTTCGGCGGACTGTTTGTTTCTGTAAACAAAGCATTGCTGAATAAAAAAATGAATGTAATTGTTTCTGTGAACGACCTGCTCAGAACAAATCATGTTTCTTTCAACATCAACCAGGGAAATGTACATGCATCAGGATCGAGGTATAACGATACTCGCCGGCTTGGTTTAACCCTGCGTTACAATTTTGGCGGAAAGCCCAAAGAGGAAAAGAAGAGTTTTGATACAGCACCGGAAACAAATTAATGTCAGCGAAGTACTAACTGCTGTATGCTTTTGTAAAAGTGGATGAAATAGTGGGAATCGCTGTTGGTTTTTTATAATCCAGTTTTTTCATACGGGATAAATTATCGTACTTATGCCAGGTATAGTTTGCATTTATTTTTGCCGCCAACAGGCCTGCCTTTCCATCTAAGAAACCCAGGCGAATAAAGTACGATTGTACAAAATGAAATACCGGTGATACCAATTTAAAAAATACAGCGCCTTTTTTGCCCTGGCTTCTATACTTTAATGCACATAAATAGGCATAGTTAAGTTTTTTGAGTTGGTATTTGCGGATATCTTCAATGCCGAAATGCAATAGGGAACTTTTTAAAATCAATTTGTTTCCCGACTTCAAATGCAATTTTTCATGAACGGGATCATTGTTCCATTCTGTAAGCCGCCGGTTGTATAAACGAAACACTGTTTCCCGTCCTAAATTGCCGAATTGTAATTTCTTTCCTTTAAAAAAATTAGTCCGGTGAAACCCATAAATTGTTTTCGCTTGAAAGAAGCCCGGGTCTTTAACGCATTCCACAAGCTCATCTGTTATTCTCTCATCTGCATCCAGTGCAAATATCCAGTCGTTTTTCGCCAACGCTGCGCCCGCATTCCTGGCAGCGCCATAGCTGCTCCAGGTAATATGTTTCACTCTTGCACCACATGCTTCTGCTAACAATACGGTATCATCATCGCTGCCGGAATCCACAACAATAACATCGGTGCCCAGTTTTTTTGCAGACCGGATGCACGCAACAATATTATGTGCTTCATTTTTTGTTATGATAACTATCGATAGCTGCAACATGATCTTTGTATTACTCGTAGCGAATATCCCCTGCCGTTGTTTGAAAAATATTTTCGTAATGATCAAATACCTGTGATACTTTATTTTCGTAGTGCTTCAATAATTTTTGCTGAAAATTTGCTGCACTGGGTTTTGCAAAATGTTTGGCCGTATCAAGCGCCATCACAATACCACGGCTGTTTTTCTTTCTCTTTTTTGTTTTAGATTCCCAACTCCTCGCCGTAAGTTTCATCAGGAAATTATCCAATTTATCTCCCAGGGAATTATTAAAACATTTTTCTACAAATCGCCTGAATAAACCCGGGTGTAATGGCTTAGCCGAAGAAACACGCATAAAATGATTAGGCAGGAAACCGGTTGTCCAATTATTGGCAGTGAAAAATTTTTCAAACGTTGCTGAACCATGCATCGGTAGCAGCGTAGTAACTTCTGTAGCGGTATAAATATTTTTCTCAACGATCACCGGTTCCGCTTCATCAATAAAATAATTCATGCAGTACAAATGCTGCTTATTTACGAGGAATGTACATTTTTTGAATAAGTGCAGGAAGCTCCTGGCAATCCACAACCGATTGGGAGAAGTGATGATGAAATAATCTACATCAGCAGATTTATCCGCAAAATTTTTAGACAGTGATCCGGAAACAGCCACGCCCTGTACAAAAGGAAAACGGGAAATCAAACGGGCGCCCGATGCAGCTTTTTTTAATAATGCTTCGGCTCTTGCATTCCCGGTAAACCTTCTTTCTACCAATAAAAAATTATTGGTAATGCTATAAAATTCATTGAGTTTAAAAACAAGAGACTCTTTGAGTAAGTAATCAAGCGCCTGTTCAAATTCATAATATTCGGCTGGCTGTTGGAGAAATGTAAACAGTTCCCGTTTTTTTAACGGGTATTCAAACATATCAAAATATGCAAGGGCAGATAATATGTCTTTCTTAATACACAATGAATGTTTGTTTACTTTTTATACTGTTATGATTCGGCTTCCACCAGTTGCCCGGGATGCGCAACCGGTATTGAAAATTGCTTTCCTGTTTTTTCGAGATAACACTGCCTGAAAAAATGATCGTACTGATGGATGATCATATCCCAGGTAAAATCTTCCTTGATCCTATCGTAGTTATTGCGGATAAAATCTTCATTGAATAATTTATCATGTTGTTCAATAATTGAACAAACCTCTTTTGAATCCTGGAAGTACAATGCGTTTTCCCGGAGAATGGTTTTGTTGAATGCATTTCCGTGCGCTGCAATAAAAGCGCCATCGGCCATTGCTTCCAGTAAAGAAGGATTTGTTCCGCCCACACTGTGCCCGTGAAAATAAACTGCTGAATATTTTACAATGCCTGTAAGTTTATGCTGATTGAATATTGCGCCAAGAAAAACAATTCTTGGATCAGCTTTATATTTTTCTACCAGCCTGGATCCATAAGCATTACCGGTATTACCGATTACAATAAATTTCTTGTCAGACTTGCTTGCATGAAATCCATCCAGCAACATTTCAATATTATTCTCCGGTTCCATACGGGCCATCAATAAAAAATATTCTCTTTTGCTGAGTCCGTATTCCGTTAATCCGTTGGTGCCAACTTTATCCGTTACGTCTGCACCATAGGCTATGTACTTAGAATGTATTTTGTATTTTTCGTCGAGGTAAGTTTTTATTACGGGAGAATCTGCGATATGATAATCGCTTCCTTTAACGGCAAGCTTCTCTGCATATTTCAAAAATCTTCTTACCGGTTTTGAATATTTCGCCCTGTTCCATTCAAGCCCGTCCATGTTTGAAATGATGATACTTTTTTTAGGATAAAACATTTTCCATACAGAGCTGCTCGTATAACCCAGCATCAGCAGCATATCAAAATTTCGTTTGCGGGCATCCAGGATACAATTCAGATCATAAATAAACTGGCCAGCGGTACCCAGGATATACTCGGGATCATAGCAATGAATAATGGGCACGCCATTCCATGTTTTTTGCTGATAAGGATGTTTGTGAGAATTATATACCATTACATCATGCCCCAGCTTCATCAGCCCTGTAGACAGGTGCTCGGCTACCTGTTCGAATCCGCCATATTGATTAGGAATTCCTCTTGTACCAAGTATACCTATTTTCAATCCCATAGAAATTATATTCGTTCATACGCTTCCATTGTAACAATGGTTGCCTGTTCCCACGAATAAAGGGCTGATATCTTTTTCTGAAATGATTCGTTTAATCTAAGTAAAGAAGCTTTTTCCACAGCAGCAAATATATTTTCAGGCGAAGAAGGATCACAATACACAGCATCATCACCGAAATATTCCTCGGTATCTCCCCTGTCTGTAATAACAATATTGCAACCCATCACCGCTGCTTCCAGCGAACTCAATCCTGTTGTTTCAAACCAACTGGGCAATACATGCACTTTTGCCTTTTGGTAATATTTTACCAGCTCCTGTTGTGGCAGATGATGAATAAAGCTAATGTTTTCTGCTGCCGCTTTTTTACATGCGTTATAATATGCCTGTTGATTGGGTGAAGCTGCGCCAATGAGCACCAAACGAAATTTTGTATGGTTAAGCGCACGTATCAGGTTGAGCTGGTTCTTGATCCCTTCAATTCTTGCCACACACAACACCAGGTCTGCTTCTTTTTCTTCCTGCGGGTTAAATGAAAACAGGCTTGTATCTACTGCATTCCGCACAACAACAAACGGTGTATTACAATTATATAATTGCTGGAGGCGACGGTATTCTGAATAAGAATTGGGCAACAACAGGCGGGCATTTTTTAAAACTTCCAATACTGATTTTTTATGCCCTTTTAATAAATATGCCTTGCTCACCAGTTTGTCTTTACCCAATAGCCATCTCGAAACCGTTTTAAGGTATTCGATACCGTTATGACTAAACATGCTGAAAACAATTCCGGATAATCCTTTCCTGTGCAGTTTGTCGTATTCACTGTAATTAATAAGAATCGTTGAAACCACATAAGGCTTCCCCGATTTTTTTACATGATACAGGATATCTGCAGGCCGGGTGATATTGAAAAAATGCAGCAGGTCGTAATGGCTGTAGTCAATATCATCACCGGATAGTTTAACCTCTGCCGTTAAGTATTTATTTAAATGTGCCGCTGTTTGCTGAACCTGAACCGTATCGCCTCCCGGAACGGTGAAAAGTGTAGAACGTACGATGAGGGCGATTGTATGCATGTTGTATTTAAACTATTTTTTTATTCAGATTTAATATACCGGGAATGAACTGGTATCAGTTGTGTACTGATCTATTCAAATCATTGCCCGCTGTTCACTGTTCTGCATCTCTTTACGCACATCAAATTCATTCCAGCCTTTCCAAAACGCCATTATCCAAACCACATATTCTGCGATATTGGTTACAAAACTCCCGGTGAACTGGTAAAGAAATATAAAGAGAAATAACATGAGCCTGAAATAATTCGTCCATACTTTAGTATAGAAGAAGAGGAAAATCTCTACAGCAAAACGAAAGCTCACTCCAACCCAGCCAAACAATGCCAGCGTTTCTGCCGTAGCGTTAGGAATGGCAATATTGGTAAAATCAAACGGGTAAAAATAATAGTCGCGAACAATTTCTGCGCCGAGCGTTTTCACCTGCCCTGCGCCGATACCAAAAGCAAAAGTTTTAAGCTTAAGCATTTTTACTGCGAGTATAAATGCTTCTGCAGTGCGGCCATTGCCGGATGTATCTTTCCCTTGCAGAATATTTCCAATCCGTACAAATAAACTGTTATCCGGAAAGAAAGCCAGCATCAGCCCCAAAGCCGTAAAACTTATTGCTGCGGTAATGGCAACAATGCTGATAACCCTGCGTTTCCTGATCAGCCTCGTACAATAGATCATAAAAACTGTTACTACAGCAAACAAAATACAGGCAATTGTTCCGATAGAAAATGAGAGCAGGAAAGGAAGGGTTATCATTGCCAACAGCAACCAACTGTTCATTTTGTTTTGCCTGAATATAACCTGGTTGAAATAGTAAAAGAATAAAGGCGTACACAATAAAGCATAATAAGAGGCTTCATAGGTAAATAGCTTTAGTCGTAAAAAATTATCCAGTCCTTCCGTAATATTTTCTTTCATCCATACGATTTCGTTAATGGGTGTGAAATAAACAGGTATTGCAATAAGGCAAAGTATGGTATTTGCAATCAACAGGTTCCTGAAAATGATTTCCTTGTCATCTGCAGTTTTTAAGAATGTATAAAAAGCCTGGCAGAAGATATATACAAACGTATAATTGAGCAGGGAAATAAAATAGGATTTTGCCTCAACACCCTGGTACAAATGAACCAATATCACAGGCACCAGTAAAACAAAAAAAGGCAAAAGTATTTCCTGCTTTCTCTGTCGCACAGTCCACCAATATAATACAGGGCTTAATACAGCCGTGTACGTTAGCCCGAATGGCAAACCCAGTGAATTAATGAAAAAATAAATAAAAGCAAAAGGCAAATATTTATTGATACGCATGCTTTTCTTTATTTAAAAATGACAGCAGCCCGCGAAACATTCCAGAAGCCCGGTGGAACTGAAACAGCAAAATCCGTTTAGCCAATCGAAACAAGCTGAAAAAAAATGCCACGGCTACTTTATTCGCTTTATACTTTTGAAGGAAAAACAAACCGTTCCTTGTATAATAGTAATCCGATAAAAAACTCTTACCAATATTGGTACTTACTTTATCATAGCAAACCGCTTCTTCACACACGTTAAGTGAATACCCCTGTTGCCTGGCTGCATAGCAAAAATCCGTTTCTTCCCAATACAGGAAATAGTCTTCCGGCAAAAATCCCAGTTGCTTAAAATTTTCAATATGGGTAAAAAAACAGCCGCCCGATATATAATCTATTTCACTGATCCTGCTGCGCTCCTGTATCAATTCAATAGTAGCAGTATTGAAATTTATTTTACCGCCTCCATAAAAATGAACTTTACCGGGTTGTTCAGCAAACTTCACCTGTGCCCCTGTGATGGTTTTACGGGAAGCTGTAGTTGCAAAATGAACCAATTCTTCTAAAGTGTTTTGTTGTACAAGCATATCAGGATTCAGTAACCATATAAAAGCGTCTTCATCCGCAAGCCACCTGAGCACTGTATTGTTCCCTGCGGCAAATCCCTTGTTCGTTTTATTTTTTATGAATACGAGGCGGGGAAGAACAGCAGCAGTTTTGTTACTCAGCTCCTCTTCTTCCATGATACAATATGCAGGCATTGCGTTTACTGAAGCTACCGTTCTTCCTGTACTGTTTTGGGATTGAACTGTTCTACGTTTCAGTGCAAGCAATAGTTCTGTTACTGAATTATTTTCAGAATGATTGTCGATGATAATAACCGTATAATCATCGTAACGTAATTGCAAAACGGATTCGAGGCACGCCAGGCTGTCTTCCCATTTTTTATAATTGAGGATCACAATATATACATGTGGCATGCTAACTTTTTTTCTTCGCAACAAAAATGTATTGCACCGTTAGTAAATCTTTTATCAATCCCAGGGTTACTCTATTAATGATCCTTCTTTTGCGTCCGTCGGTAACAACTTTCAGCATAAAGTTCGGCGTTGCATAAACAGGCGTTAGTTCATCGGTAGTAAGCAACTCCCTTATATTCTTTTTACAGAAAAAACGTAAATGTGTTTTATCCATAATACCGCCTGCAGCATCATACCTGAAGTCGGCTTTCAATAATAACTGCATCATTGTTTTTATTTCGCGGATGTTGGGAATACTTACAATCATGGTTCCTCCCGGCTTTAAATACCTGGTGATTTTTTTTACCGCTAACCAGGGATCGGCGAGGTGTTCGAGTATATCTGCACAAATAATCGTATCAAAATAAGCTTCATTGGCCTCAATAGAATCTCTTTCAATATCTGCCAGTTGAAAACGATCAATCGATGGATGTTCCTGGTTTGACCCGGGTATCTTCATTAGTTCAACGCCCATAACTTCTGCAGCCAGTTTATGTTCTTTCAGGTACACTAATGTATTACAGGTTCCGGCGCCGATTTCCAATACTTTCTGTTGCGGCAGCAGTGGTAACAGGCTGATCACATCCATGCGTACATGCATGAAATAATTTTCCTGTTTACTACTATAATGTGCTGTATCCATATCAAAGCATAAATGTAATCATAACAGCAGAAATAAACCCGCTTTATCAAAATCAGGATAAGTGGCAACAAGCGCAATTCAAAAATTGCAGTTGCATTTTGTATCTTGCCGTACAATCGGGCATTGAATTTATATTTACAGATGAACCAGTGCCAACATTCACCAGGTATTTATGACAGACAATCAACAAAAATCTTCTCCGGGCAATGATGATCTTGACCTGGTAATGCTGTTTGAAAAACTGTATTGCTTTTTCAGGAATTATTTTGTGATGCTCGCTGTTTTTACCATTGCAGGACTGGCTGCAGGTTTTGCTGCATATACATTTCTGCCTAAACAATATGCATCATCGATGTTACTGCATTCATACACCCTTACCAACAATGAACAGGTTAATATCATCGAAAACTGGAATGAACTGATCAAACACAAAGAATACGCTACGCTGGCGCAAAGATGGAATTGTTCTGCGGATATGGCTGCTGAGGTTTCAGAGATCAGAGCAGCCGAAATACAAAAGCTATACAGCGAGAACAATCCCAATGGATTTAATGTGGAGGTACTGGTGAATAACAATGCCATTCTTGATTCCCTTCAAAAAGGAATTGTATATGGATTGGAAAACAGCGAATACATGAAAGAAAGGCTGGCTACCAAAAGAGATGGCTTCAGGCAATTGATAGAAAAAGTAAAAACGGAAATAAGCAAACTCGATTCAACTAAAAACAGCATTAGCAACAATACACAACATGCTGCTTCATATATACTCGATATTTCCGGTATCAATACACAAATGATCGCCTTAAATGAGAAGCTGCTGAACTACCAGGAACAATTAAAATTTATGAATGCAGTACAGGTATTGCATCCGTTTGAAAAATTTCACAAACCGGAAAAGCCAAAATTGATTAAATCTGTTGCGTTGGGAATGATAGCGGGTTTTGCGTTGGGATATATCATCGCCGTATTTTTATCTATACAAAAAAAGATCAGGAGAAGAAGAAACTGATACTGTTGAAGATTGCCTTTCTTATCATCATCACTATCTTTTGTAAAAAAATATATGAACAACCGGGCATCATCTGCAGATCGTTTCATTCCGCTGATATACCTGTTGTTCTTTATCAGTCTTTGTTTTGGCTTCAGGGCTATTACCAGTATTTCCGTAGGATTAATTATTGTGTTGGGTATAGCGGTAAACAAACAACAAACCGGAAAGTTTTTCACCGGCAATCTAAAAAATAATGTGCTCTTCGGGTGCCTGGCATTTTACCTTTTGCAATCGGTGCTAATCATCTTATCTCCGAATCATGATGCCATGTTGCGGCATATCGGTTTAAAATCTTCTATTGTACTGGTGCCCCTTGCCGTTAGTTGCGGAAATTATTTTAATCCGGGGCTTTACCGCAAACTAATGTATTATTTTACTTCCTGCCTTGTTGCGTTTACATTTGTTTGCATCAGTATTGCCTGTTATAAATATTTTTTTAAACAGAACAGCGCAGATGTTTTCTATTATCATGTATTGGTATCACCATTTAAACAACATGCTATACAGGTATCCATTCTCATATATATAAATCTCGTTTTCCTGTTAAGTGCTGCCCGGAACAATGATTTTATTTTACGGAAGAAACCGGTTCATTACCTGCTGTTGTTTTACTTCGTTGGAACCTTGTTATTACTTTCATCTAAACTGGTGATTGGGTTTACGCTCATCACTGTGCTCTATTACCTGCTTCGGGATAATCAAAAAAAATCTTTGCAATGGAAAACATTTATCATGCCTGCCGTAATGATGGTACTGATTATTTTGGTGCTTGCGGGCAACAATAAAATCAGCAGGCGATTCAATGAAGTAATTCATACAAACTATAGCCTGGTTCAACAAAAAACTTTTGATCCGGGAATTTATTTTGATGGTGTTCAGTTCCGGCTATTACAAGTGCGGTTTGTAAAAGAAATCCTGGATGAACATAACTCATGGCTATGGGGCGTGTCGGACAATGCACAACCAATGCTGGATCAGAAGTACATTTCAACCAGGATGTACACAGGCGATGGAAAGAGCACAGATCGTGGTTATCTCGATTTTAATACACACAATGAATTCCTGGAATCATTACTTCAATCCGGTATAGCAGGATTGCTACTGTTTACCTTCATCGTTGTTTCAATTGTACAACTGGCAATCCGTCGTTCATCAGCAGATTTAATTTTCACCGTTGCCATCCTGCTGGCTTATTGTTTCAATGAATCCATTTTACAGCGGCAATACAGCATTACTATTTTTACTTTTTTCCCTTTATTTATATATTTTAGCACAGCGGGTACCAACAGGTTGCATACCGATTCATTTCAAAAAGAAAAATCTCAATAAAACAACCATCTTACAATCAACTACGTTTATTGTGAGTGAAGATAGTTTTACCAACATCATGAAAAAATCTACACGAACTTTCTTACTGATTATACTGGCGCTCCTGATCACCGGCGGAGGCATAGGTTACTACCTCTATAATAAAGGTCCGGTTGATGTACAAGACAGCAACTCCATAAAAGTAACAGCGATTGCTTTGTACGATAGTTATACAAAAGATTCTGCCGTAGCACAAAAAAACTATACCGGTAAAATACTGGAAGTATCAGGGGAAGTGCATGAGGCGTCGCTGAACCAGCAACAAAAGCAGGTTATCCTGTTAGAAAACGGATCCGACGGTTCATATATCAACTGTACAATGGAAGAACCGGCACAAAAAATCAAAGCAACCGACAAAGTAACGATTAAGGGTATATGCAGCGGAATTGGTGAAGGTGATGCCGATCTCGGAATTAAAGGAGATGTGTACCTAACCAGGTGCTACTTTGTTTCAACAAAATAAAACCGAAACATAAATAATAAATGATGACAAAATTTACACAACTACTGGCAGTCGTTTTAATTACTGCCATAACCTGTATCAGTTGTAAGAACGACAATGCCGAGCTGTTGTATCCGCCGGACGTTTGCGATACTTCCAATGTTACATACAGCAATACCATTCTGCCGATTTTGAGAGACAATTGCTACCGCTGCCATGCAGGCAATCAAACCGTGGCACCATTTCATCTCGATTCTTATGCAGATGCAAGCCTTGTAGCTTTAAGCGGGCATATGTATGGCGCCATTACACACAGCTCAGGTTACAACGCCATGCCCAAAGATTCCGACAAATTAAGTGATTGCAATATTGCTAAAATCAAGAAATGGATCGACGACGGCGCTCCCAACAATTAATCGCTTAACATTAATACACGCCATGCGTAACTGCCTTATCATCGTTTTCTTATTTACCTGCATTTCAGTAACTGCTCAGAAATCTTATACGAAAAACGGAACAATTGGTTTTTATTCAAAAGCTCCATTGGAAAAAATTACTGCAGAGAATAACCAGGTGATGAGTACGATGGATATGCAATCGGGACAGGTTCAGTTTTCTGTATTGATCAAAGCCTTTCATTTCAAAAAAAGTTTAATGGAAGAGCATTTTAATGAGAACTATATGGAAAGCAGCAAATTTCCGAAAGCAACATTCAGGGGATTCTTACAACAACCCATTCCGGATCTTTCAAAAGACGGGCAGTACACGGTAATGATTTCAGGCGATCTTACCCTGCATGGCGTAACAAAAAATATTTCAACACCCGCAAGCATTGAGGTAACCAATGGCATTGCAACAGGAAAATCTACTTTCAACATAACACTGGCAGATTACAAAATATCCATTCCGAAAATTGTAAAAGACAATATTTCAGAAACAGTTGATATAACTGTTAACTGCCGGTACGATAAAAAAATGTAACTCATTTAACACAGCACAAATGAAAAAAATTATCTTATTAATTGCTTTGAGCACCAGCTTCGGATGTTTATCTTTTGCACAAACAGATACAACAGACCTGATGGCTCAACTTGAAAAAGACAATAAACCGGAAACGATTTATACTACAGCCACATTTAAAACAACACGTCTTATAAATGGCCATACTGTTGAAAATACAGGAAAAGGTGTGCTGGATGTAAAAATCTCCCATCGATTCGGCAAATTGAACAACGGTGCTTACGAACTATGGGGCCTCGATAATGCTTCCATGCGTTTTGGCTTCGACTATGGCATTACAAAAAATATCATGATTGGTGTTGGGCGCAGCACTTTCCAGAAAACATTCGATGGCTTTTTGAAAATAAAAATATTAAGCCAGTCGAAAGGAAAACACAAAATGCCCATAACACTCAGTTATGTACCAGCAATTGCGCTGCGCACTTTAAAGTTTGAAGATCCAAAGATCAGCAACAAAGCATCCAACAGGTTGTTTTATGCACACCAGCTTATCATTGGACGAAAATTTTCAGAAGGAACTTCTTTACAAATAATGCCAACATTTATTCACCAGAACCTGGCAAAGCTGGCAACAGATCCCAACAATATTTTCGCATTGGGAATCGGAGGACGCCAGAAATTAAGCAAACGTATCAGTATCAATGTTGAATATTACCCGGTTATCGGCGACCGGATAAATGGTACAACGGATGCACTTTCTGTTGGGTTTGATATAGAAACAGGCGGCCACGTTTTCCAGTTGCACTTCACCAATACACCGGGTATGACGGAGAATAGTTTTATCTCGCAAACTACCGGCAAATGGGGTAAAGGCGATATCCTGTTCGGATTTAATATTTCAAGAGTGTTTAATATCGGCAAAAGGAAATAACATACATCACCCAGTTATAAGCGGGTTGAAGTGAGGCTGGCAAATCCTCATTTCAACCCGTTTAAGTTTTTAGCAATCTATTTTGACTTATGATATTCTTACTATAAATTTGCATCGCAACAGGAGAGGATTTGTTTATTGTTCAGCCCCTGTTGTGTAAAAAAACTGAACTAATAAACGACCCATCTCCACCATTCTTCCCGGATTTGACAATCGTTTAAGTTTATGTTTTTTTAATTGGCAACCGTGCAAACGGTTAATGACTGTATGTACAACAATAGCAGGTAAAACAATACCGGTACAACTAAATAAAGAAGATGAAAACAATACAGGAAGTATTACAAGAGCGCATACTCATTATCGATGGTGCCATGGGAACCATGATCCAGCGGTATAAACTTTCAGAAGCCGATTACCGGGGAGAAAGATTTAAAAACTGGCCGCTCGATATAAAAGGTAACAATGATATTCTTTGTATCACGCAACCGCAGATCATTGAAAAAATTCATGAAGAATACCTGGCTGCCGGTGCTGATATCATTGAAACAAATACATTTAGTAGTACCTCTATCGCACAGGCCGATTACGAAATGCAATCGCTTGCTTACGAAATAAATGTTGCTGCAGCAGGATGTGCCCGCCGTGCTGCCGATAAATACACAGCATTGCAACCGGATAAACCAAGATTTGTAGCGGGCGCCATCGGGCCGTTGAATAAAACGCTTTCATTGTCTCCCGATGTAAACAACCCCGGTTACCGTGCCGTAAGTTTTGATGAAGTAGCTGCTGCCTATACAGAACAGATAAGAGGATTGGTAGATGGCAAAGTAGATATCCTGCTTATTGAAACAATATTTGATACATTAAATGCGAAGGCCGCTATCTACGCAGCGAAAAATTATTTCAGAAAAAATAAACTTCCGGAATTACCCATCATGATCTCAGGAACGATTACAGATGCGAGCGGAAGAACATTAAGCGGACAAACTTTACAAGCGTTTTATGTATCGGTCATGCATGCAAAACCTTTAAGTGTTGGATTGAATTGTGCATTGGGTGCATCCGAAATGCGTGCACATATTGAAGAGCTGAGTGAAATTGCCGGTTGTTATACTTCTGCATATCCCAATGCCGGTTTGCCCAATGCATTTGGTGAATATGATGAGCAACCTTCAGAAACGGCGCATATCATTGAAGAATGGGCTGCTAACGGATGGTTGAATATTGTTGGTGGTTGCTGCGGCACAACACCGGATCATATTAAACACATTGCAGAAGAAGTGGCAAAATATAAACCGCGGGTGTTACCGGTTATTGAAGAAAGTTTAGTGGGATAAACCACAAAGGAAACTGAGGTTTTTCACAAGGTTACACAGAGTATATATTCTACCCTTTGACGATTAAACTTCAGACTTTGGAAAAACTAAATGGCCTGTCAAAAAACATATTAAAGTATGCTTTTAAAATTCATTCTGAACTAGGGCCCGGACTCCTTGAATCTGCATACAAAGAATGCCTGTTTTATGAACTAAATAAAAATGGCATTTATACTGAAAAAGAAAGGGGAATGCCACTGTACTACGATAACTTAAAAATGGATGTTGGTTATAGAGTGGATTTGATGGTGGAAGAAAGTATAATTGTAGAAACGAAATGTATTGAATGTTTTACGGATGTACACATCGCCCAGGTGCTAACATATTTAAAACTCTCAAAATGCAAACTCGGATTGTTGTTAAATTTTAAAACCAGTAGCCTGAAACATGGCATAAAAAGATTAGTGCTATGATTCACCTTGTGAAACTTAGTGAATACCTCCTTGTCCTCTGTGGTTAAAAATAAAATCTATGACCGAACAAATACACATCAAACCTTATCTCCGCCTTAGCGGCCTCGAACCCCTCACCATTCGCCCGGAAACGAATTTTGTAAACGTAGGTGAGCGAACAAATGTAACCGGTAGTAAAAAATTCGCACGCCTTATCCGGGATGGACAATTTGAAGAAGCATTATCTGTAGCCCGCCAACAGGTAGAAAGCGGCGCACAGGTAATTGATGTAAATATGGATGATGCCATGCTTGATGGTGTGGAAGCCATGAAAAATTTCCTGAACCTGGTGCAGGCAGAACCAGACATTGCACGCATCCCCATCATGATCGACAGCAGCAAGTTTGAAATCATTGAAGCAGGATTAAAATGCGTACAGGGAAAATGCATTGTAAATTCCATTTCATTAAAAGAAGGAGAAGAAAAATTTATTGAACAGGCATTCACCTGTAAAAGCTTCGGCGCAGCAGTAATCGTAATGGCATTCGATGAAGTTGGACAGGCAGATACAAAAGAACGAAAAATAGAAATCTGTAAAAGAGCGTATAAAATACTTACCGAACAGGTCGGCTACGATCCGCAGGATATCATTTTTGATCCGAATATTTTCGCTATTGCAACCGGTATTGAAGAACACAATAATTACGCGGTAGACTTTATTGAAGCAACCAGGGAAATAAAAAAACTAATGCCGCTTACCAAAGTAAGTGGTGGTGTGAGTAACGTATCTTTTTCATTCAGGGGTAACGATCATGTAAGAGAAGCCATTCACAGCGTATTCCTGTTTCATGCCATTGCAGCAGGAATGGACATGGGCATTGTAAATGCCGGTCAGCTTGTTGTGTATGATGAAATAGAACCGCAGTTAAAACAATTGTGTGAAGATGTAATTCTCAACCGGAACAATGAAAACAACGAGGCCACAGAAAAATTAATCCAGTTTGCTGAAACTGTAAAATCGAAAGCAAAGGAAACCGTAAAGGATGAAAGCTGGAGAAATGATACTGTAGAAAAACGCATTGCCCATTCACTGGTAAACGGAATTACAGATTACATCGAACAGGATACCGAAGAAGCAAGGCAACAATATCCAAAGCCGCTGGATGTAATTGAAGGTCCGTTAATGGATGGCATGAACATCGTTGGTGATTTATTTGGCGCAGGCAAAATGTTCCTGCCGCAGGTGGTAAAAAGTGCACGTGTAATGAAAAAAGCCGTTGCAGTACTCACACCATTTATTGAACAGGAAAAAGAAGACAAACGCCAGGCAGCCCTCGCAAACGGAACCACCAATGAAGAAGCAACAGGCGCAGCTAAAATATTGCTTGCAACCGTTAAGGGAGACGTACATGATATCGGGAAAAACATTGTAGGTGTTGTGTTGGGATGTAATGGTTACGAAATAATTGATCTCGGGGTAATGGTGCCGGCGGATAAAATTTTATCAGAAGCAAAAAAACATAAGGTAGACATTATTGGTTTGAGCGGATTAATCACTCCTTCTTTAGATGAAATGGTGCATATAGGAAGAGAAATGGCACGGCAACAGTTGAACCTGCCCTTACTTATCGGGGGCGCCACCACCAGCCGTATGCATACAGCCGTAAAAATTGCACCGGAATATGAACATGGCGTAATACATGTACTCGATGCCAGCCGTAGTGTAACCGTTGCCGGTAGTTTGCTCAACCAGGAAACGAAAACCACATTCATTAATGACGTTAAGGCTGAATATGAAAAACTCCGGAGTGATTTCGGTAATAAAAAATCGGTAAAACAGTATTTGCCTTTTACAGACGCACAAAAGAACGGCTTACCAATTAACTGGCAGCAGTTTAAACCCGTAACACCATCGTTCACCGGTACAAAATATTTTGCAGATTACGATCTTTCTGCAATAGCGCAGTATATCGATTGGCAGCCATTCTTTATTGCATGGGAAATGCATGGAAAATTTCCTGCACTGTTAAGCGACCCGGTTATTGGAAAAGAAGCAACCGTTTTATATAACGATGCACAAAAATTACTTAAACAGGTAATTGATGAAAAATGGTTGCAGGCAAAAGCAGCAGTTGGATTCTGGCCGGCGCAAAAAACCGCTGCAGATACGGTTGCAGTAAAAAACAATAACACGAAAATATCACTCGAATTCCTTCGCCAGCAAATTAAAAAAGCAGAAGGCCAGGCGAATCTTTCACTGGCCGACCTGGTATCAGATTCCGGAACAGATTACATCGGCGCATTTTCGGTAACAATACAGGGCATCGAAGAACACATCAAACGATTTGAAAAAAATCACGATGATTATAACAAGATCATTTTACAAGCACTCGCCGATCGCTTAGCAGAAGCATTTGCCGAATTGATGCATGCCAGAACCAGGAAAGAATTCTGGGGATATGCCAAAAACGAACAACTCAGCAACGAAGAATTAATAAACGAATCCTATTCGGGTATTCGTCCGGCACCTGGATATCCTGCCTGCCCCGATCACACCGAAAAATATAAATTATTTGAATTACTGGGTGGTGAAGCTGCTACAGGAATTCACCTCACTGAATCTTTGGCCATGTATCCTGCCGCATCGGTTTGCGGTTGGTACTTTGCACATCCAGAAAGTAAATATTTTGGTGTAGGAAAGATCGGCAAAGATCAACTGGAAGATTATGCAAAAAGAAAAGGTATGAGTGTAGAGGAAGCTACAAAATGGTTGCGGCCAATTCTTGAATAATTTCCGTTGATAGATTACAAAAATTTATTTCATTGAATTGCAGGCGGGATCTGTTGTAAACTGCCACAACAAAGTGAACAACATTTCCTCCCTATTTTTGCTGTTCAATTTATTCCAATGCGTATCATCTCTTACAACGTAAACGGCATTCGTGCCGCCATGAAAAAAGGTTTAACCGACTGGTTAAAAACTGATCCGGCAGATGTTATTTGTTTACAGGAAACTAAAGCGGAAAAAACTGATGTGGATGTAAAAGCCCTGGAAGACCTTGGCTTTGAACATCACTGGTTCAGTGCACAAAAAAAAGGATATAGTGGCGTTGCGGTGTTTACGAAAATAAAACCCGATAATGTAAAAACAGGATCCGGTTTTGAAATGAGTGATGCAGAAGGCAGGGTGATTGAATTGCAGTTTGGTGATGTTAAACTCATCAATGCCTATTTTCCTTCGGGCACTTCCGGCAATGAAAGGCAAACCTATAAATACCAGTGGCTCGATGAATTTCACGGCTATCTCAATACCATAAAAAAGAAAAATCCAAAAATCATTTTATGCGGCGATTACAATATTGCTCACCGCGAAATTGATATTCACGATCCGAAAGGAAATAAAAATTCATCCGGATTTTTACCGGAAGAGCGTGCATGGATGGATAAATTTTTAAGTGGTGGCTGGATAGATACTTTCAGGCATTTTCATGCTGAGCCTCATCGTTATAGCTGGTGGAGCCAGCGTTTTCCCAGCGTACGGTTGAATAATAAGGGATGGCGTATAGATTATTTCACGGTTACCGAACCGATGAAAAAACAACTTGTTGCTGCAGATATTTATCCTGATGTTAAACACAGCGACCACTGCCCAATTTACCTGGAAATAAAAAAATAAACCGATGATCGTCTACAATGTAACCATTAAGCCCGAACATGCCATTCATGAAGCGTGGATCAAATGGTTGAAAGAAGAACACATTCCGGAAGTAATTAATACCGGTTGTTTTGAACGTGCCACAATTTTACGATTGCTTGAAACAGATGAAACCGAAGGTCCTACCTATGCCATTCAGTATTTTGCTGAAAGTAAATCTTTGTACAACAGGTATATTGAAAAATTTGCAGTTGAAATGCGTGAAAAAAGTTTTGATAAATGGGGTAATAAATTCATTGCATTCAGATCGGTAATGGAAGTTGTGCACTAATTGTGTAAAATAAAAACGCATTTTTCACTCTGGCCATTCCTCTAAAAGCCGCACCAGCAAAGCATTGTAACTGCATACATTATGAAAATCAATGCCAGCAAGGGTTTCAGCCGATATGATATAACTCATCTGAAAAAACCAACAATTGCATTTCCTTTGAAATGCTGATGCACAGCGGGTTTGAAAGCATTATCACTTCAATGAATTCCGGTAAAAAAAATTTTATTCCCAATAAAAACCTTCTATATTTGCCCCTCTAAAAATTCTCAAACATTATATTATGAACAAAGCAGAATTAATTGCAAAAATCGCTGATGACGCCGGTATCACTAAAACACAGGCAAATGCTTCTTTGGATTCTTTTATTGAAGCAGTAACAAAAACATTGAAAAGTGGTAACAAAGTTACCTTAGTAGGTTTTGGAACTTTCTCGGTTTCTAAAAGAGCAGCACGTAACGGACGCAATCCGCAAACAGGTGCTGTAATTAAAATCAAAGCAAAGAAAGTTGCAAGATTTAAAGCAGGTAAAGAATTAGCGAGCAAAATGTAATTCTCTTTAAAAACATGTTGAAGCAAGACCCAACTGTGTCTTGCTTTTTTTCTTATAACTTTACGCAACCAAAAAAATAATTTTATATGGGACGTGGTGATATCAAAACCAAAAAAGGAAAAATTTTCGCAGGTAGTTTTGGAAAAACAAGGCCGGCAAAAAAAGCAACTACCGCACCTGCTGCAAAAGCAGCTCCTGCAAAAACTGCTTCTAAAAAAAGTAAATAAGCACAATGAATGTAGTGGAAATCCGGGCAGGCAATTGCTTTCCGGGTTTCCATTTTTATTAAGGTGCCAGCCTGTTTTTAATCCAGTGATTGTTTTCCAAATGATAGCAGATCCTGTCGTGTAACCTTCCCGGCCTGCCCTGCCAGAATTCCATCAATACAGGTTTTACAATAAATCCGCCCCAGTGCGGCGGCCTCGGTATTTCTTTTCCCAGGAACTGTTGTGTAAATGCTGCTTCATTTTTTTCAAGCTCCTCCCGGGATTGTATAATAGTGCTTTGCGGTGATGCCCATGCACCAATCTTACTTTGTTCCGGCCTCGACTGAAAATAATTTTCACTCTCTTCCTCGCTCACTTTTGAAGCCAGCCCTTCTATACGAATCTGTCGTTCGAGTTCTTTCCAGAAAAAAACAAGGCTTACATGGGGATTGTGAAGTATGTCGGTTGATTTATGACTGTTATAATTCGTAAAAAAAACAAAGCCGTCTTTATTGTATCCTTTCAGTAAAACAATTCTTGCAGATGGCTGGCCGTTTATATTTACCGTACTTAAGGTCATGGCATTAACTTCATCAATATTGCTTTCAATAGCTTGTCGCCACCATTTTTCAAATTGCAGTATGGGATCTTTTTCAGTTGCTTCTTCTGTAAGTATTTCCAGTTTGTATTCCTTCCTGATATGGGCTATATGTTCCATGTTATATTTTTCACTGTAAAATTCATTCAATTAACCCAAATAAAAAAGTAAGCATGGTTCGTGAGCAGATGGTTAGCTGCAACCGGTATGCAGAATAATTATTCCGCTTCTTTCCGATACTTCTCTACTTCTTCTTTTAAAAACCCGATTTCGAGTTGTGCAATTTCGAGGTCGCTCTCCAGTTCTGTAATCCTGGATTTTAATGCGGCCAGTTCTTTATGAATCGAAGCCAGTTTATCCAATTCCATGCTAACATCAGCGAGCGCTGCTTTAGTACTTTCGTATTGATCTTTGAGGGTGTATAACTGTGTTTCCATTTCAATAGACTGGATCAGTTCTTTTTCCATGGACGCTTCTCTTTGCGCTGCACCTTCAGCATATTGTTGCTGGTTACCGATGGTATCCTGCATCTGGTAAAACTCATCTAAGTTCATATCCAGCCTGCTTTGTAAGGCGGTTGCATGAGCAGCTTTTTTGCGGAGCAATTCCAGTTCTTCTTCCCTGGCACCGATCATTTCATTCAGATCGTTGAGCTGTATATGCAACAGCTCATTCTCACTTTTTAGTTGTTGTAGAAGATTTTCGGAAGACATATCTGGTCAGCAGTTTTAAATGTAAGAATTAAATCAGCAAATGGGCTTGTTTTTTTAAATTTATTACGCCATTCAGGTAGTGTGGGCAACAGATTTCGCCTGTGTGGCGTCTAATTTATGCGCTCATGTCAGGTTAAATACGTGAACTAATTTGACTGAAGATGAATTAATAAAAGGATGTATAAGGGATGAGGCCGCCTGTCAAAAGGAGGTTTTTGACCGGTACGCAAGCCGTATGCTGGGCGTATGTCATCGCTATGCCCGTAATTCAGCCGATGCAGAAGACATTTTACAGGACTCTTTTATTAAAGTTTTCAGCAAAATAAGACAGTTCAAGTTTGAAGGATCCTTTGAAGGATGGATACGCCGTATCGTTGTAAACACAGCGATTAAGAAATATTCACTTACTAGGTACGACAAAGAGATTACGGGTTATGAAGTAAGTGAAAGTATGCAACCTGCAGCCGATCCCACCGCTTACGGGCATCTGACGGAAAAAGACCTGTTGGCCCTCATCAATAAACTACCAGACGGATACCGGTTGATATTTAACCTGTATGTGATCGAGGGATTTCAACATGATGAAATAGCAGCAATGCTGGGCATCCAGGCCGGCACAAGCAGGAGTCAACTGGTAAAAGCCAGGACAATGCTTCAAAAACAAATTTTAGAATTACAAAAGGTAGCAGTATGATCAATAACTCTCCATTTGACGAACATTTTAAAAAGCAATTCGGCAATTATAAGCCGGAAGTGCCTCCACAGGTGTGGGAAAATATCATGGCGGAAAAGGAAAAACGGAAACCCGTTGGCTTCTTTTTCAATACCCGTAACGGAAAACTGCTGATTGCAGCTTTGTTACTGTTGCTGGCCGGCGGCGGATATCTTTTTCTTCAAAACAATACACCCGGAAATACAGAACAGCACACTGGCAGTGTAAACAATGTTAACTCAACAGAAAAAACCAACGGTCTATCTCAAAGAAATACTAACGCCATAAACGAACCAACTTCCGGATCAGTTTCAACCGGAACCAATGCAACAGCTCAAACACCGGCAGAAGGTACAACCCATAACAACAACAATAACATAATTGAAGAAAATACGGTAGCTACAGGCACCGGTAATACGGTTAAAAATGCATCAACAAGCAGGCAACATGATGAAGCAGTAAATGAAAATGGCAAGCTAACGGTAACCACTAACAGAAATACCGAAAAAGAAATCCGGACAGCCAGTAACAATTCGCATCATCCAAACCCTGAACATGCACGTAACGCTGTAGCCAACGCTGGCAATGAAGATACCGATGCAAACGATGGAAATGAATCGATGAGTACGAAAAGAAATACAAAGGCAAAATCGGCTGCAAAACACAGATTAAAAACGGATAGTCCGGATGCAGAAGGATTATCTCAGGATGCCACCGAAGAAAAGAATACTTCCGAAAACGATATTGCTGTGAGCAGTCTTACAAAATCCTGGCTGGATGTGAATAGCAATCCTTTTGACAAAACCTTTTCTCTTTCTATTAAGGAACTGAAAATGCCGGCTTATACCATTCCATGCCCTGGCGTAATCCGAAATGAAGCAGCCAATACAAGTTATTTTGATGTGTATGGCGGCCCCGATTATGTTTTCAGAACTTTTAATGATACGGCAAATTCTACTTACCTGAAAAAAAGAAAAGAGAGTACCCGGTTTACTTCCGCCTTTAGTATCGGTATACGTTATACGAAAGTATTCGGCAACGGGCTGAGTTTCCGCACGGGTATTAATTACAGCCAGATAAATGAACAATTCAAATATGCCCAAAGTCATATCGTTCAAAATGTGTATGAGCTTGGCCCGGTAGGTGATACCATCGGAAGTTATGCGACTACAGGTACCCGTTATAAGACTACCCGTAACAGGTATAAAACGGTAGATATACCATTAACCTTAGGTTATGAATTCGGAAATAAAAAACTGCGTACCAATATAAATGCAGGTGTAATATTTAATGCGTATAGCTGGCAGAAGGGTGATGTACTCGATAGTGCACTCCAACCAGTTAGTATTACTACAGGTAAAACAAATTCTGCTTACCAGTTCAAAACAAATGTGGGTATTGGTTTTACTGCTGCAGCCTCTTTCTATTATCATGTAACGGGTAAAATGTATCTGCTTGGAGAGCCTTATTTCAGGTATAATTTTTCCCCAGCTAACAAATCGGGCATCACATTGAAACAAAAATATACAACTGTTGGCCTGAGATTAGGCGTAAGAATAGATTTTTAAAATTTCAGACAACGAAAATTAAACTGAAAGTATCTATATCGTAATTGTATATAAGCAAACTTATTAAGTGCTTATTATATGAGGGTACAAAAGCTGTTCTGGTAGACAGCTTTTGTTATTTTATAGCGGTTCTGAAAAACAAAAGCGGCTATAACGCCGCTTTTAAAAAATAGTATATCCAATAAAAACAGGAATCAATTGCTAACGAGTGTACCTACTTTTTCACCCGTAACTACACTTAATAAATTACCCGGTTTATTCATATCAAAAACAATGATCGGAAGATTATTTTCCATGCAAAGTGTAAATGCAGTCATATCCATTACGCTCAGCTTTTTTGAAATACATTCCGAATAACTTATCTTTTCATAACGGGTAGCCTTAGGGTCTTTTTCCGGATCGGCAGTATAAATGCCATCAACTCTTGTTCCTTTTAAAATAACATCTGCTTTTATTTCAATGGCCCTTAACGAACCGGCTGTATCTGTAGTAAAGTAAGGATTTCCGGTTCCGGCTCCGAAAATTACAACCCTTCCTTTTTCCAGATGCCTCATGGCTCTTCTCCTGATATAGGGTTCGGCAACCTGTTCCATTTTAATGGCACTTTGCAAACGGGTGTAAACGCCTACTTTTTCCAAACCACTCTGAACCGCCATACCATTAATAACGGTTGCGAGCATTCCCATATAATCGCCTTGTGCTCTTTCGATACCGGTTTCCGCTTCGTTCATACCGCGATAGATATTACCGCCTCCAATTACGAGGGCAACCTGTACGCCCATTTCGGTAACCTGTTTAATATCCTGTGCATATTGTGCAATAACATTCGAATCCATTCCAAAATTCTTATCGCCCATTAAAGATTCGCCTGAAAGTTTTAAAAGAATCCGCTTGTATTTAGGAAGCATAGGAGAAGGTATAGTTTAAATTTTTGCGAAGATAATGGAATAGTTTCATTCCGGCAATCTACCGTAACCGTCATCATTAAAGCCCGGTAAAGGTGAATTATCCAAACAACTGGTCAAATAAACTTTTCCTTTTACGAACAGATACGCAGATGGTGGTGCCATTTTCCATTTCAAGTAGACCTGCTTTACCCCGGTAGTATTTCTTAATATATTTTAAGTGAACGATCCATGAATGATGTACACGCAAAAAAGATTGAGAGGGCAAAATGCTTTCGAGGTATTTCAAATTTTTCGTGCAGATTATTTTTTCGGCATTTATAAAATATATGATGGTATAGCTGCCACTGGCCTCAACGCTTACAATATCATCGCTGTTTACAAAGATCAAACCCGTTAACACAGGAATGCCAATCTTTTTAAGCACAGTTTCTTCTCTCATCTTATTCAATGCTTCAACAAGGTTAAGGTTGAAATGTGCAGTGGCTTGATTTATCTTATTCACCGCTTTCTCTGTTGCTGCCCGCAACTCATCGGTGCTGATGGGTTTTAAAATATAGTCGAGTGCATTTGCCCTGATTGCTTTTAAACCGTATTCACTATAAGCACTGATAAAAATCACTTCAAAGTTTATTTTATCAAACATGCTGAGTAATTCAAATGCATTTCCTTTGTTCAATTCAATATCCAGGTAAACCAATTGCGGTTGAACCGTATTAATTAATTGATAAGCGCTTTCAATTTCCCGGGCATATCCTACAAGTTTTACGATATCAGCACAACCCGACCTTAACAGGGTTTCCAGCAATTCTATGTTTCGAATTTCATCTTCTATGTGTACTGCGGATATCACTATACGGTAATTTTAAAAGGTAGATATAAGATAACTGTAGTTCCTTCAGCTTCGCCTGTTGCCTCATTTTTCAAATCATGTGTTTCTACAAAGTATTGGTGTTTTTCATTGCTTAAAAGTTTTAGCCTTTTGGAAACCACTTCCGTTCCAAAGCTTTTATGTTCTTTGATTGAAATTACCTGTTCCGATTTATACGCATTTCTGCCAACGCCGTTATCGGAAACTGAACAAACGATGTACTCATTTTCTTTTTTAATTTCAACAGTAATAATTCCCTTTCTGTTTTCAAGAGGTTTAACCCCATGCCTGATCGCATTTTCTATAATGGGTTGAATCATCATATTCGGAATTTCCATGTTGCCTATTCCGTTTTGGATATTAAAATTAACTTCAAACACATCTGGTAACCGAAGTTTTTCAAGATGGATGTATTGCAAAAGATAATCTTTCTCTTCATCTATTTTTATAAATGCCCTGGATGACAACTCCAGTGTTTTACGAATAAGGCGGGCAAAGCTTACCAGATAGTTATTGGCTTCCTTATTTTTATTGGTTACAATTAATTGCTGAATAGATGTAAGGCTATTGAAAATAAAATGAGGATTCATTTGTGCACGTAAAGCCGTTTGTTCCAGTTCGAGCAGCCGGGTGTTTTGTTCTTCTTTTATTTTTATTTTATTAATCCTGCTTTTGTATAGTAAGTAAATTAAGAGAGATAAAAATAAAACTATCGACAATCTAAACCAGTTGTTTTGCCACCAGGGTTTTTCAACATTAATATTTATTGAACGAACTTCTGAAGATCTGCGTTGATTAAAAATGCCGGCCTTTAATTCCACGGTATAGTTGCCTGGTGAAAGGTTTTCCAATAAAATTTCAGTGCCTGATTTTATACGCCAAACTGTATCGAGTTGAAGGATTCGATAATAGTATTGAATTTCATCCGGTGAGTTATAGTTGATAGCGCAGAATTGAATTTTAACCCTGTTATCAGAATATGGCACACTCAATGAGCGGATATTATTTGTGTCTCCTTTATAATAACTTATTGTTTGAATATAAAACGGTATTTGCTGTGGTTCGCTATTGATCATATTACCAGGCTGTTCTATTACAAAAATGCCGTTACTGGTTGCTACCAGCATATTACCGCTGAAAGGAACCAGTTGATAAATGATCGTATTGAATAATCCAAAGTTTTTTCCAATGTTGCTGATACTATAACGAAAGGGAGTAAACGATGATATGCTAACTACACTAATTCCCTTTGATGTGGCTACCCATACTTCGTTCTTCAAAGGCAAAATGTATTTGACTGAATTGCTAAGCAAACCTTCTTTTTCTGTGATAGTTGCAATTATACTGTCATTCCATATTAGTGCCAGGCCACCAAAACGAATTCCAATGCAATAAATTCCATTGTCTGTTTGTGACATACAGGAAACGCCATTGCTTAAAATGGAAGAAAATTTTTTAAATGGAATAACCTTACCGGATAATATATCAAGTTTGTATAGCGACTCCTGAGATCCAATCCATACCTCTTTTTGTTTATCCTCAAAAACAAAGTTGGCTTTAAATTCAAGTGGAGTTACTTTGGCAATCTTTGAATAACCAGCAAAATCAGAACCATTCAGAGATTGTGATATACTATCCCAAATCTGGCTGGAAAATTTTGAACTCATCATTTTGTAGTACACCTTTCTATATTCCTCGGCCTGGGCAGGTGATTTTGCGGCAATGGTAAGACTAGAAGCAAGTTTGTCTATTTTTTCTTCACTGAGGTTATTGAAATTAAGATGTTGAAGCATCGCCCCCTGTGTAAGGAAATAATTTAAACTAGAATGTCTTATAATCTTTGATGATGAATTTATCAAAAGTACTCGCCTTTCTACATTGTTTATCCTGGGATAAGAATATATGAGTTTGTTTTCCTTAATGTTACCAGCTAAAACAATATTGTTATTATCTATAAAAATGTCATTGATTAGCTGATTAGGACAGGGCAAAACGTATGATACTATATTTTTATTAAAAAGTTTCAAGCCCATTGTATTGGCAAATAAAAATGCAGAATCATTTAATGGATAAATAAAAGAAACGGGATGTGCAGCCGAAGAATCTTCTTTTAATTTGAAAACATGTTTTGATTTTAAATAAAAAACCCCGCTTTCCAATGAAGAAATCCAAATACCATTTTCAGAATCATTGGTGATTGAACTCACACTTTTTCCTTGTAATAAATTTAATTTTTCAATCTCTTGTAGGCTATTGTCCAGAATAGTAACACCATTATTTAACAATCCTACCCAAAGGAAATTATGTTTATCCACGTGAAGTGACAAGATTTCTGCAGGCATTTGTTTGAATTGACTACTACCATCTGGGTTTAATTTTATCAGTTTATTTGCTATAAAGAAATAAATGATTTTATCATCCGTTGATACGGCTCCA
The DNA here is from genome assembly GCA_018268085.1 of Bacteroidota bacterium. Classification (GTDB taxonomy): domain Bacteria; phylum Bacteroidota; class Bacteroidia; order Chitinophagales; family Chitinophagaceae; genus Ferruginibacter. The sequence continues at coordinate 15,606 of JAFDXE010000026.1, read as the reverse complement.
TATTGACGGGTATTATTGATTGAACACGGAATTACATATTGTCTGTTATTCTTATTCTGGTTTAAAGAAATGAAAATAGTATCGCCAACACCATAATTATCTAACTCAGAATAAAACCTGTTATTAATTTCAGAAATGCTGAACCTTGGGTTGTACCTGGCTAAAAATGACCACGTTGAACTAACACTAATATTCCCAGTTGCGGTTATTTTATATTTATAAAATGAACCCGAAACATTTACTTCATCGTTATCTCCAATATACCCGTCAATTATCAGATTGCTTTTAATTTTAGAACTTATCAATTCATTGTATTGATAAGGGTATATCTTATCATTAAAAAAATAGGCAAGTTTACCCGAATAAGAAAAAAACCAGATACGCCCTTTTTTATCTTCACGTATTTTAAACACCACATTATCCGGTAAATTAAACCGCTCCATTTTAGAACCATCGAATCTTACAACACCCTGGTCTGTGGCAATCCATAGAAATCCCTTACTGTCGCTATAAATAAAATAGCTTTCATTACTGGGAAGCCCGTCTTCCTGGGTAAAATTCTTAAATGAAAATTCTTTCGGTTGTGCGTGCAGGATATTAATACATACAAACAGGGCGCTTAATATCAGGAGTAGTTTTCTTAGCACCTTACTAAGATATAGCACAATTGAATTACATACCCCAATTTTAAATAGAAATTGGATAGTATCAAAATAAATGCCTGTAGCATAGCCCGCATCCTGTAAAAAAAAGTCCGTTACTTTTATTGTAACGGACTTCCGATTTGTAATATGATTTTATTTGCCAGACTTATCCTAAAGCAACTCTCTTAAACTCTGTTACTTTAAGATCTGCATCAATGCTCTTCAGGAATTCTGCAACAGATTTATTACCATCTTTTACGAATGCCTGTGCCATCAATGTATTGTCTTTAAAAAACTTATTGAGTTTACCCATGGCGATTTTCTCGGCCATTTCTGCTGGTTTACCTTCTGCTTTTACTACATCAATGGCAATTGCTTTTTCACGGGCAACTACATCTGCAGGAATAGAATTTTCATCAACAGCCAGCGGGTTCATTGCAGCAATCTGCATGGCAACGTCTTTACCTCCGTCGCCAGCTTCTTTTGTAAATCCTACCAGTACACCCATACGGTAAGCGCCATGAATATAGCTGGATACATAAGGTGCATCTACTCTTTCAAATTTTGAAACAGCAATTTTTTCTCCGATCGCAGCCAGTTTATCATTGATCATATCGGCAACTTTTGCACCGTTGATAGACACTTCATTTAATTCTTCAGCAGATTTTACATTGTGCTGTATTGCCGCATCTGCAATGCTTTGTGCAAATGCAACGAAGTCTGCATTCTTACTTACAAAATCTGTTTCACAACTTATGCACAAAACTATTCCTGCTTTATTATCTGCCGTTGTTTTCGCAATTACTACCCCTTCTTTCGCTTCACGATCACTGCGTTTAGCGGCTACTTTCTGACCCTGCTTACGCAACCAGTCGATCGCTCCTTCAAAATCGCCGTTGCTTTCTGTTAAGGCTTTACGACAATCCATCATTCCTGCGCCTGTTGCCTGGCGTAACTTATTTATATCTGCTGCTGTTATAGTAACACTCATTTTTTAAATTTTTTGGTTAATGAACTAATACCCTGTTGCGGCTTGTACCGCGTTCAATCATAAACGTTAGTTCTTCTCTTAAGCTACCATTATCTTGGTGAACCTCCACCTGCCGGCCTTCTTCCGCCTGCACCCGGACCCGGAACACGACGCTTAGCTGGTGCACCACCTCTTCCGCCACGCTTGTTCCTGTCGTCACCACCATCAACCTTCTGTTCGAAACGTGCTGCTTTAGCTTCTGCACTTTCTTCAACGTCGGAATGATCGTCTTCTTCTTTATCTGCCTGGCGCTCCTGCAAACCTTCAGCAATAGCAGCAGTTATGTAGTTAACGATAATGGCAATTGATTTGGTTGCATCATCATTAGCCGGGATTGCAAAATCAACTTTATTCGGATCGCAATTGGTGTCTACCATTCCGAATGTGCTGATGTTTAAACGCTTTGCTTCTGCCAGTGCAATGTGCTCGTGGCCGATATCTACCATGAATAAAGCTGCAGGAACACGGCTGATCTGGGAGATACCACCCAATACCTTTTCCATTTTTTCTTTATCACGGGTAAGTGTTAATCTTTCTTTTTTGGTAAGGTTCTCTGCACTTCCGTCGCCCAGCATTTTTTCAATGCTCTGCATTTTCTTTACGCTCTTACGAACGGTGTTGAAGTTGGTAAGCATACCACCCAGCCAACGTTCAGTAACAAAAGGCATGTTTACCCTTTTAGCACTTTCCTGAACGATTTCTTTCGCCTGCTTTTTTGTGGCAACGAACATGATCTTTTTTCCACTACGGGCAATCGCTTTCATTGCTGCCGCTGCATCCTGTAAACCTTCTACAGTTTTATTAAGATCGATAATATGAATACCTTTCTTTTCAGCAAAAATGAAAGGAAGCATTTTTGGATTCCACTTTTTTCTTAAGTGACCAAAGTGTACGCCTGCTTCAAGAAGTTGCTGCTGTAATGATGTTGTATTATTTTCCATTTAATTAATTTCTTTAATTGTTGTTTAATTGTTTGGTGTTTGGTGAATTCATAACACCAAACCATAAACGAAAACAGATTAACGTTTGCTGAACTGGAAGCTTCTTCTCGCTTTTTTGCGACCTGGCTTTTTACGTTCAACAGAACGGGGATCACGTTTTAATAAACCTGCAGCTTTTAAAGCAGGACGATAATCTGCACTTAACTCAATCAATGCACGGGAAATTCCCAGCTTAGCAGCTTCAGCCTGGCCTTTTACGCCACCGCCTGTTGCATTAACGATGATATCAAATTTATCAGAAGCTTCAACAACCCTTAACGGTGTTTCAACCTGGTTTTGCAGATATACAAGGGGAAAATAAGTTTTATAGTCTTTACCGTTTACTGTAATCTTTCCGTCTCCTTTTGAAAGGAAAACACGTGTTACAGCTTCTTTTCTACGGCCGACTGCATTTTTTTGCTTTTCCATTTATTTAATTTTTAGCTAAGAGCAGGGCTTTTAGCTGTTAGCTAATTATTTAATTTTTTCGAATTTTAATTCTTTAGGTTGCTGTGCTGTATGCGGATGTTCTGCACCTGCATAAACAAACAACTTTTTATACATCTGGCGGCCCAAACGATTTTTAGGCAACATTCCTTTTACAGCTCTTTCAATTACTGCTTCAGGACGACGTTTTAAAAGATGTGATGCAGTTTCAGCTTTTTGACCCCCTGGGTAACCACTGAACGTTAAATATTCTTTATCATCTCCTTTGTTACCGGAAAACACAACTTTTGAGGCGTTGGTTACGATGATAAAATCTCCACAATCAACATGTGGTGTGTAGTAAGCCTTGTTCTTACCACGAAGAACAGACGCAATTTTTGCGCACATACGACCTACAGTTTGATTAGTACCGTCCACAACATACCAGTCGTGTTTTACGGTAGCCGCATTCGCATGCTTTGTTGTAAAATGTAGTTTACTCATTGTTTGTTTTTTAACACCGGCCTTCTTTTACCCGGTGCAGTGATCAATAAAGCTTACGCCATCCCGTAAGTCTTTCCCTTTTTTAACCATAATTACTACGGTTTCATTTTGGGACGGCGAAGGTAGGTGCAATATGGGATTGCATCCAACAAAAAAAGGAAGTAATTTTTATCGGGGATTTATAATTAATTGAAAATCAGTAAAAATTTTGTTCAACTTTGAACATTGATAAGTATAACCCCTGATTTTTCAGGGAACAGGGGCGGTTATTTTCCTAAGAAGTATTCTAACCGGTGGAAATTATTTTGCAAAAACCTCCTCAGCATTAATATATGTTGCCAAAACATTAATACCTAATATGTCTGCATCGTTGCAATGCATGATATCCTTGTCAATGATAATAAAATCTGCCGCCTTCCCTGCCTCAAGGCTCCCTTTTTCCTTTTCTTCAAACGCCGCTTTGGCCGCCCAAATGGTCATACCCCGTAGCGTTTGTTCACGGGATAATGCATTTTCAGATTGGAACCCCCCGGCCGGATAACCTTTACTGTCTTTTCTAACAGCCGCTGCATAAAATGTTTTCAATGGATCAATGTACTCAACCGGGAAATCCGTACCTAACGGCATCCATCCGTTTTGCTCCAATAGTTGCCTGTATGCATACGCTCCTTTAACCCTTTTCTTACCGAGCCTTGTTTCAGCCCAGTACATATCGCTGGTTGCATGAGTGGGCTGAACAGATGGTATAATATTGAAGTTGCCGAATAAATTAAAATCTGCATCATTGATCACCTGCGCATGTTCTATTCTCCAGCGACGATCATTTTTACCTTTTAATACCTCTGCATAAATATGTAATATTTCCCTGTTACCGCTGTCGCCTATGGCATGTGTACACATTTGAAGGGATGAATGTGCAAGTTTTGCAGCTATGGTTTTAAAATAGGATGTGTCACTTAATAAAAATCCTTTCCATCCCGGCTTGTCACTATAATCTTCCAGTAAACAGGCACCCCTGGATCCCAATGCACCATCAGCATAAACTTTAAATCCGCCAATGTGTAGAAGGTTTGTGATGTACGGTCCTTTTTCGATCCACTTATCGTAATACCGGGCACTATCACTCAGCAAAGCAAATATTTTCATCTTTAGTTTTCCGGCACGTTGTTCAGCGTCTACCAGATCTACTATATGTTCGCTGATGCCGCAATCGTGTACTCCCGTTAACCCGTAGCCGAAGCACATTTGCTGTGCGGCATCGAGGTATTTTTTAGCCAGGCTGTCGCTGATCGTTGGAATTTTGGTATCTACAAGATCCATTGCATTATCTATGAGGATACCAGTGAGCTTACCATTGCTTACTTCTATACTTCCGCCGTTAATGGTAGTTGACGGAGTGATGCCGGCAATATCCAGCGCTTTTTGATTTACCAATGCGGCATGCCCGTCTATGCGTTTCAAAAATACCGGCCTGTTGGGAAACAAACTATCCAGTACTGCCTTGTCCGGAAATTCTTTATTCACCCAGTCATTTTGATCCCAACCTCTTCCGTAAATCCATTCCATCGGTGCATGCTTACTGTAATCAGTGATCTTTTCAACAATTTCTGCAAATGATTTTGTACCCACCAGGTTACACTTCCACATATCGGTTGCAAAACCGGTAAAGTGACAATGTGCGTCTATTAGTCCGGGTAATATTACTTTTCCCGAAGCATCTATAACCTGTGTCGATTCATATTTTCCCAGGATGTTATTGTTTGTGCCTGTGGCAATGATCTTTTTATCTTTTATGGCCATTGCTTCTACCACAGAAAATGCCTCATCTACGGTATATATTTTTGCATGATGTATGATCAGGTCGGCCTGTAATTTTGAGGAGCAGGATTGAAGTACTATCATTAAAAAATAAATACCTGCTATCCACGAAAAAGCAGTCCGTTGTTTTTTAAACATTATTGTACATTTAGTTTTCAAAAATACGTGTTGTAAACATTATAAAGATTGCGTTGCATGTTCGATTCACAACAAACAAGATCGCTTCAGAAACTTACACAGGAATTGTTCAAAGGAAAAGCAGATCAATCTTCCATTGCATCCCTGAGAGATGTTTTGCGTTTCCATGAATACCGTTATTATGTGATGAACGATCCGCTGATCAGTGATACGGAATACGATCAGTTGTACAAGCAACTGGAGAAGATTGAAAAAGAGCACCCGGAATTAATAACAACCGATTCACCTACCCAAAGAGTGGGCATCGGCTTAATTAAAGACTTCCCTAAAAAGCAACACCTGGTTCCCATGTTGTCGCTCGAAAATTCTTATAATGCAGAAGACCTGGCAGATTGGGACAGGAAGGTAAAAGAATTGTCGGGCCTGGAAAAAATTGAATATTGCGTTGAACCAAAGTTTGATGGGGCGAGCATCTCGCTACTGTATGAGTCGGATATGCTGGTGAGAGGGGTAACACGGGGCGATGGCGAAACCGGTGATGACATCACACCCAATATCAAAAAAATAAAATCCATTCCGTTGTCTGCAACATTCAGCGAATATGGAATAGAACAGGTAGAAATACGGGGAGAGATCCTGATGAATAAAAATAATTTCAAAAAGTACAATGATGCGTTGATACAGGAAGGATTGCCTCCTTTGGCGAATCCCCGCAATGCCGCAGCCGGTTCTTTACGCATAAAAGACACGGAAGAAGTTGGCCGTAGAAACTTCGAAGGTTTTTTATATCATGTAAGTTATATCGGTGATAATGGCAATAAAAGCAAAGAACCGCTTACACATTCCGGCATGCTCGAAATGTTGTGGAACCTTGGATTCAGAAGCCCGAAAAATGAAATGAAAATCCTGAAAGGTATTGATGCCGTGATTGATCATGTTCATTCCTTTGAAGCAGGGAGAGATGATCTTCCGTACGAGATAGATGGAATGGTGATTAAGGTAAACAGTATTGAATTGCAGGAGAAACTCGGCATGACGTCTCACCATCCCCGTTGGGCTATCGCCTTTAAATTCAAAGCACGCCAGGCAACCAGTAAGTTATTGCAGGTAGATTACCAGGTTGGACGAACAGGGGCAGTAACACCTGTAGCCCGCATTCAGCCGGTGCAGGTAGGGGGTGTTACCGTTAGTAGCATTTCCATTCACAATGAAGATTATATTCATGAAAAAGACCTTAAGATAAATGATACCATTTTAATTGAACGGAGTGGTGATGTGATACCACAAATCGTAAAGTCGTTCCCCGAACTGAGAGATGGTACTCAAACCGACATTACATTTCCCCGGAAATGCCCGGTATGTCATGATAAGCTGCACAAACCTGAAGGTGAAGCTGTTTGGCGTTGTGTAAATATCGGGTGTGAGGCCCAGGTAGTAGAAAGAATAATCCATTTCGTAAGTAAAGACGCCATGGATATCCGAAGTTTTGGTGAGGCCAATGTGCGGAAGTTTTATGACATGGGATTACTGAAGGATGTGCCCGGAATTTACATGCTGGATATGAATGAACTGGGAAAGCTGGAAGGATTTGGTGCAAAATCGGTAAGTAACCTTCAGCAGGCAATAGAAAACAGCAAAACACAGCCTCTTCACCGGTTGATATATGCACTAGGCATCCGGTATGTTGGAGAAACCACCGCTAAAACACTGGCACAATCGGTAACAAGCATTTTTGAATTTGCAGATTACAGCCTCGATCAACTGCAACAGTTAAACGATGTTGGCGTGAAGGTAGCCGCAAGCATCTATGCATTCTTCCAGAATAAAGACAATATCAGGCTACTGAAACAACTGGAGAAACTGGGGGTGCACATGCACCGCACAACAGCAGTGATGAGCGGAGGCAACCTTGGCGGACAAACGTTTTTATTTACCGGAACCCTCAATAAAATGAAACGGAGTGCAGCCGAAGCTTTTGTTGAAAAGAACGGCGGAACAATTGTGAGTGGCGTTAGTTCCAAACTCAACTACCTGGTGGTTGGAGAAGATGCGGGTAGCAAACTTGAAAAAGCGAAAAAAATACCTGGAATAAAAATAATCAGTGAGGATGAATTTTTAAAAATGATACCAGGTTAGTGATTTTTATATTTATATTTATTATATTTATTCACCGATCAGTTAAATCAAAACTATTGTTTAGTATTTAAATACTGAACCCCACCTGTAAATCATATAAACATGATTAAGAAAATTCCGGGAGAAATTTGGAAGCAAATGCAATTCTCCGGGCACAAGCAATTGAGAAAAAAATATGCAGTTTCCAACATGGGCCGTGCTGCCAGCTATTCTGAAGGAGTAGATAAAGACGGTAAATTGTTGAACGGCTCTCTCACATCGGGCTACCGTACATTAAACTTACATGTAGAAGACGGAAACGGAACCATCTACATACACAGGGAAGTTGCGAAATTATTTTGCAAAAAGAAATCTCCAAAATACAAATACGTAATTCACAGCAATCATAAGAAAACAGATAACGTTGCAAAAAATCTGCGTTGGGCAACATTGGAAGAAGTAGCAGATCACCAACAGGAAAGTCCGCAAAAGATCGCTTATAAAAAAAGACAAGCGAACCGCACCAGTGGTTTAAAGCTCTCTGCAACCCAGGTTAAAACCATTAAGGATCTTATCAAAAATCCAAAAAGAAAATTAACCTACAAGCAAATGGCAGAAAAATACGGTGTGAGTGAAATGACTTTGTATCGTATAAAAAGCGGGGAAAACTGGGGCAGAATTAAATAACAACTCAATCGAATCATGATAAAGGAACCGGCTAATCACCGGTTCTTTTTTATTGTACATTCGTTGTTCAAAATAACGGATATGGTACAGGCATCAACACTAAAATTTTTAAGTCAGCTCCAAAAAAACAACAACAAACCCTGGTTTGATAAGAACCGCCCTGCGTATGAAAATGCGAAATCGGATTTCCTCTCTATGGTTGATAAATTAATACCGGCCATTGCTTCATTTGACAGTACCATTGCCGGCCTTGAAGCCAGGAACTGCGTTTTTCGTATAAACAGAGACGTTAGGTTCAGCAAAGACAAGAAACCTTATAAGCATAATATGGCCGCCTATTTTAATAAAGATGGTAAGAAAGGTTTAGGCGCCGGTTATTACCTGCATATTGAGCCCGGAAAAAGCTTTGCAGCCGCAGGCATTTGGATGCCCGAACCTGCAGTGCTTGCTAAAATAAGGCAGGAGATAGATTACAATTTAAATGACTGGAATAAAATATTGAAACAGGCTGCATTCAGGAAAAATTTTGAGAAGGGGCTTGATACATCAGAAATCTTATCCCGGCCGCCTAAAGGATATACGGAGGATAACCCGGCTTTGGAATTTCTGAAACTTAAATGTTTTGTAGTAATGCATGTGATAAGTGATAAAGACATCACTGAAAAAAATTTTGTAAAAAAAGTTGCTGCTGTATTTCAATCTGCAAAACCACTCATCAGCTTTTTAAACACTGCTGTTGATTGAGCAGTTGTATAAAAAATCAGAGGCTGGAAATTCCAACCTCTGATAAGGATTTTAAAGCGGGACGCTATAACGAAGTAAAAATTGTTTGTGGATGTTTATCACTACCCGGTTAACACAACTAAATGTTGAATAAATATAGCTTAGCATCATTTCGCAATGAAAAAATACCGCCGGATTAATACAATGTACCGATCAGTTTACCTTGTTTTTTGGGTCCATTCAGAGATAAAATCAATGTAGGAATCACTTACCGGAATTTCCTTTGAAGAAGCAAGTGTTACTTTTTTATTGAGTATTGAAACAACCCTTCCTGTAGCAATAATATAACTCCTGTGGATACGCCTGAATTTTGACGGGGGCAATTTTTCAAGAACAGCCTTCATCGTCATTAGGGTTAATATCGGTTTGGAATTGATGATGTGAATTTTGATGTAATCTTCAAGCCCTTCAATACATTCAATAGTATCAACATCAATTTTCAACATACGGTATTCTGCCCTCACAAATAAAAAATCGTTTTCAGGTTGCTTTAGTACAGTTTTTTGCTGATGCAATGCAATCGCCTTTTGTACAGCTTTCTCAAACCTTCCGAATTCAATTGGTTTCAACAGGTAGTCAACTGCCCCCAGTTCAAATCCGTCAAAAGCAAATTTTTTATAGGCAGTGGTAAAAATGATAAACGTTTTCGGATCAAGTGAGCGGGCAACATCAATCCCGGTTATATCGGGCATGTTGATATCGAGGAATAAAATATCAACACTGTTATTACGGAGAAATTCCTGGCCTGCAATAGCATCTTCAAATTTTTGTAACAATTCAAGGCCTGGTGTTCGTTTGATATAATCTTCTATTAATCTTAAAGCAAGCGGCTCATCATCTATTGCAACGCATTTAATGGTAGAATCTGGCATAGAAAACTGGATTTAGGATTGTAAAATTAAGTGTTCGGAATAATAACCATCATCTTCTTTAATGGTTAACGTATGTTTACCGGGATAGAGAAGATTAAGTCTTTTCCTTGTATTGGTTATGCCGATACCGGTACTTTCCAGGTTATTTTTGTAAGGATATAATTTATTGCGTGTAAAAAATGCAATACTGTCGTCGTAAGCTCTCAGTTCTATTGTAATTGTTCCGGGTTCTTTGTTACTGATCCCGTATTTAAATACATTTTCAATAAAAGTGATAAGGATCAGCGGCGCAATAACTTTGTTTTCCAGTTTACCGTTAATAGCAAAATCAAGCATAACCCTGGAGCCTAAACGCATTCTTTGCAGTTCAATATAGTTGCTGATGAAATTACTTTCACTCTTCAGAGACACGAAATCATTATTGGCATCATCCGTAATATACCGCATGATGTTTGATAGCTTCATGATGCTTTCGGCAGTGCTTTCGTCATGCATTACAGCCTGCGAATAAATATTATTCAGTGTATTGAAAAGAAAATGTGGATTGATCTGCGCTTTTAGGGCCGTTAGTTCTGCTTTAGTTTTTTCCGCCTCTGCTTTTGCTGCACGTTCCTTGTCTTCCTGCCATCTTTTTATTACTACCAGCGCAATACTAACAGCAATGATGAGAAAAAATAAAACAGCACTGATAATATCAAACCTTAATCGCTTGTGTTTATGTAAGCCCGTTCTAAACTCAGGGAGAAGTTTAGTTATCTGCGCATCCGAATTGAAAGCAGGTTGCTGCAATGCCTTTTCGAAAAATTTACGCTCCATCTCCTCATGGTTACGGTGAGATATCCTTGCAACCCTGTCGTAAGGGCTTGTAATAATAACAGAAGCTGCCATAGCGAATAATGCTATGAAATATAGCAGGTATTTTTTCCGGAAGTATAAGCGTGGAAAAAAAAGGTACGTATGAAAATAGAATATTACCACAAATACGAGGAAAAATAACCAGGCTGAATTGCTGAAAAGGGTCAACAGGTTGGTACTATCTGATTGCCCTGCCACAAATAGTGCAGGTATACTAAAAAAAATCAACCAGCAGAGGCAATGCATGGCTATAAAATAGCCCCGGATCCTGTTCATACTCAAAGAAAGTTAATCCGTATGGCATTTATATATATATATCGGTGATAATTGAAATTTAATAGACAAATACCCGTTAAAAAATGTGGCCAGTGATAAAAATCACCGGCCTTGCTTACCTCTGAAACCACAAGAAAAATTTTGAGGTGGGTTTTAAATTATATTCTCAATAAATGATTGTTCTTTGATAATTGTGTACACAAACGTAAAGTTGCATTTTAAAATATGCAATTCATCAGTGAGCTTTAAATAAGATAGTATTGGAGAGGACTTTCTTTGGGGATAGGACGTAAAATTAATACTTTTCCTGAATTATCATAATTTTTTTTTGAAATATGTAAAAAAAATTGTGCTTCCGTGGCGTTGTCTGCTCAACATTTTTTTGGGCATCGTAAAGCATACATAATTGCTTTCAACTAAGGTAAATCAGGCCCTTAAATTTATTTCAATCTCCGTTTGCTTATGTTGGAATCCGTCAAAGAGCCGGTGAATTTTGCTGAATATCTACCAAAAAAACTAATAAGTGTTAGTTTTGTACAAAGCTGAATATGGCCAGGATAAAAGCGGTGGGTACCGGCTCTAAAAAAGATACCATTACAAAAAAAGCTGCAGCACTTTTCAGAAAAAAAGGATTTGCATCCACCTCTATGAGAGAACTGGCCGATAACATTGGTGTGGAAGCAGCCAGTTTGTACAATCATATTGGTTCTAAAAACGAATTACTTCAAACAATTTGTTTTACCATTGCCAACGCATTTACCATACAACTGGAAAAGGTAGCCGGTACAACAGCTTCCAATATTTCAAAACTGGAAAGCCTGATACGTTTTCATATCCAAATGATGCTGCGATCGTACGATGAAGTATTTGTGGCCAATCATGAATGGAAACAATTACAGGAACCTTTTCTTACCAATTTCCTCAGTCAACGGAAAAATTATGAAAATGCATTGGTTGGAATTGTTCAGGACGGTATTAAAAAAAATGAATTAAAAAAACTTGATCCATACGTTGTTGTACTTACGTTGCTTTCTGCTGTTCGGGGATTAGAATTCTGGCAGCGTCATAAGAAAAACCTGGACGCAACCAAACTTGAAAACGATATGGTAAATCATTTAATAAAAGGATTAATAAAATAAAATGGCAGTACATTTTCATTCATTAAAAGTAAAAGAAGTAAAAAGAGAAACACCTGAATGTGTATCGGTTTGTTTCGATATACCCGAAACCCTTTCCGGTGAATTTCAATTCAAAGAAGGGCAAAACATAACCATCAAAAAAAACATAGGCGGTGAAGAAATCAGGAGATCGTATTCTATTTGTTCTGCCCCGCACGAAAAAAAACTGCGTGTTGCCATTAAAAAAGTGGAAGGCGGACTTTTTTCTGAATTTGCAAACAGCAATTTACAACCGGGCGATGTGCTGGAGGTTTTACCGCCTACCGGGAAATTCAATTCTAAAATTTCAAAAAATAAAGCTGGTAATTACCTGGCAATTGCCGCAGGTAGCGGAATCACACCTGTTATTTCCATCATTAAACATACACTGGAAACACAACCTGCCAGTAATTTTACTTTGATTTATGGAAATAAAAACCGGGGTTCCATTATCTTCTTTGAAGAACTGGAAGCTATAAAAAATAAGTACATCCGCCGTTTTAATTTCATCAATGTGCTAAGCAGGGAAAAAACCGATGCCGAACTTTTCTACGGAAGAATTGATGAAGCAAAACTAACGGCAATGGATAGGGCTTTTTCATTCAGTTCATTTGATGATATTTATATCTGCGGACCGGAAGCGCTCATTTTCTCTTCTAAAAAATTTTTAGAAAACAAAGGCATCGATCCCAAACATATCCATTTTGAATTGTTTACAACACCCGGCCAGGCTTATGGCAATAAAAAAAGCGTTGTTACTACTGAAACAGCAACGGGGCCAACAAGTAATGTTACCATTAAGTTAGACGGTAGGTCCTTTGCCTTTGACCTTCCCTATAGCGGGCAAAGTATTTTAGATGCGGCACTTGCACATGGTGCAGACCTGCCGTATGCCTGTAAGGGAGGTGTGTGTGCAACCTGCAGGGCAAAGCTTGTTGAAGGTGAAGTGAACATGGACGTTAACTATGCTTTAGAACCCGAAGAGATCGAACAACGATTTATTCTCACCTGCCAATCGCACCCAATATCAGAAAAAATAAAAGTAGACTTCGACGTTAAATAAATAAAAAGGCTGCCTTTGAAAAAAGACAGCCCTTATCATAGCTGGAATCCCACTATAGGTTATAGCTTCACCAGTCGTTGAATTTTCCTGGAATTACCCTGCACAATTTCTACCTGGTACACACCGGGTTTTAAATTGCTTCCTACCCTTATGGAAGATGAAGGGTTAAGATTTTGTATAAGGCAAGGTCTGCCACTCACATCATATATTTTCATTGTAACCTGCTTTCTACTCATACCGTTTATTAAAATGATAAATACATCATTCGAAGGATTTGGATAAACCCGAACCTGTAAAGTTTCATTTGATTCGGTATCCATCATTACAGATCCTTTTACAAATCCACCCGACGGACAGGCAGGAACATTTACCTGCAGGCTACGTGGTTTGCTGCTTCCACAACCATTGGAAGCTGTAGCCGTAACCACCCCTGAACTTGCAATTGGATACGAAACCACAATACTGTTTGTGCCCTGGCCGCTTACGATCACAGCATTAGAAGGTACGGTCCACTCAATCCAGTTTGTATTGGCAGGCGTTGTGATGCTGTATGTTATTTCCCTGCTCAGGCATGCCTGTGTTTCTATTGCAGTAATGTTTCCAATAGTGCCTGGTTTTAAATTAGCCTGTATTGTTAATGATCTTATTCCGCCGGTTCCGCAAATGCCACTAGCCGAAACCGTTATATTGCCCCCGGTAAAGGCATTCGTATAATTTACTTCAACGATTGTATCATTAATACCCAAACCGGCAGGATGAGTGGCAGATGCGCCGGCAGGTATTGTCCAGTTGTAAGATGTTGCATTGTTTACACTGCGAATGGTATATGTTGCAACCGTACCGGAAGGTATCGCCGCCGAAGGCATGTACAGGCAGGCATTTGCCGGACCCTGTATTAAACCGGGAACAGCGGTACTGCTGCTAATGATGGAGATCTGCCTAGTGTTTGAACTATTACCACAACTGTTTGCAGCAGAAACTGTAATTGTTCCTCCTGTAAATGAAGGTGCAAACAATACGGTGATGAGGGTATCTGCTGCACCTGGTGTATGCGGATTAATGGTGATCCCCGGAGAAGCTATCCAGTTATATAAAGAAGCTCCTGCTACACTGTTTATTGAATAAGTAGCGGCTGTTCCCGATCCAACATAAGCACAGGCTTCTGCTGGTCCGGATATGGCAGCAGGCGTGGATGGGAATTGAGCCAACAGATATTTTATACCGATCGGGCTTGTACCGCAGGCAGACGTAGTAGTAACCCTTATCTGTTTATTGGCGTTCTGTATAAAACCATTTAAAATAGTTACAGTAATGGTATTTGTTCCTTGTCCCGAAACGATGTTTATGGTTGGCGGAACCGTCCACTGGTAACCGAGTACACCTGGCAACGGACTAACGGTGAATACTACCTGCTGGCTGGTGCCAACATAAGGACACATATTGGTTGGCCCCTCTACCACCGGTGTGTTCAACCCACCGTCAATATTACCATCACAGTCATTGTCTTTTCCGTCGCATAACTCTGGTGCTCCGGGGTAAATGGTATTGTCTGCATCATTGCAATCATTACCATTATTTACATACCCCTGCGGCACTGCACAAGCCTGGATGGTAACAAACGGATCACCAAAACCATCACTATCGGCATCCCGATAGAATATCAGTCCTGCACCATCATCGATGGTTCCGTTACAATCGTTGTCTTTTCCATCACACAATTCAGGCGCACCAGGATAGATCGTCTCATCATTATCATCACAATCATTGTTGTTCTCAACGTATCCAATTGGCGCTGTACATGCCAGCACACCTGAAGCTGCATTCCCAAATCCATCTCCATCGGCATCCTGATAATAGGTTGTTGTACCGGCACCATCATCAATAATTCCATTGCAATCATTGTCTTTTCCATCGCATAGTTCCGGTGCGCCGGGATATACGGTGTTGTCAGTATCATCACAATCAGTATTGTTGGTTACATAACCCGGGGGAACAGTACAACCCGTTACGCTTACATTCGGATCGCCGAAGCCATCGTTATCTGCATCGGCATAGTATGGCGTAGTTCCGGCACCATCATCAATGGTTCCATCACAATCATTGTCTTTTCCATCGCATAGTTCCGGTGCGCCGGGATATACGGTGTTATCTGTATCATCACAATCAGTATTGTTGGTTACATAACCCGGGGGAACAGTACAATCCGTTACGCTTACATTCGGATCGCCGAAGCCATCGTTATCTGCATCGGCATAGTA
>JAFDXE010000025.1 GCA_018268085.1 Bacteroidota bacterium | reverse complement strand
CATTATCCACTCCGCTATCACCGCATACAAAAATAAATTTCCCAGGTAAGCATGCAATTAAAATCAAAAAATATGGACATACAAACAATACTGCTTTTGCTCGTAATTGGAGCGGCTGCAGGCATCCTCAGCGGAATGGTTGGTATTGGTGGTGGTATCATCATTGTACCGGCATTGATCTATATTCTTGGCTTCTCACAAAAAATGGCACAGGGAACTTCGTTGGGCATTTTGCTATTGCCCATTGGTTTATTGGGTGTGCTGCAATTTTATAAACAGGGATACATTGATGTTCGGGTTGTGCTCATCATATCTGCTGCATTTTTCTTCGGAAGTTATTTCGGCAGCAAAATCGCTTTAAGCCTGCCACAGGAAACAGTAAAAAAAATATTTGCTATGCTCATGATCGTAATAGCTGTAAAGATGCTGTTCCTCGATAAAAAGGCAGGAAGTACAAGCCGGGTTGAAAACACGGAGAAAATCAATTAGGTGCAATTGCATCGCTCTCTCTTTACCTTCTTTATGGAAATCGGAAGGTTTCTACATCTTAGTACTGAAAGCTAAAACTCACTCCCGTTTTGTCGCTGCGCAATTATAACGATACAAACGATACTGCATTGTTGCAAAAGTTTTATGCTGATGGCAACAATGAATGGCTGGGTGTACTCCTGGAAAGGTACACCATGTTGCTGTTTGGCGTATGCATGAAATACCTCAAAAACGAAGAAGAAGCAAAAGATGCCGTGCAACAGGTGTTCTTAAAAGTGATCGGAGAATTGCGCAAGTACAAAGTTGAATATTTCAAAACCTGGTTGTACATGGTGGCAAAGAATCATTGTTTAATGAAACTGAGAGACAAAGGAAAGTACACACAGGAACTCAATGAACATACAATAGCCGCCACCGCTGATTCAACTGAGATTACAAAAGCCAAAGAAAAAGATCATACGCTTGAATTGTTATCTGTGGCTTTACTTAAATTAAACAAAGAGCAACAGCTTTGTGTAACTTTGTTTTATCTTCAAAAGAAAAGTTATCAGCAGGTAGCAGAAGAAACCGGTTTTTCATTATTACAGGTTAAGAGCCATATACAGAACGGCAAACGTAACCTCAAAATTCAACTTGAAAGATTACAGCAGGATGAGTGATGAATTGAAAAACATATTGTCGAACCTCAACAAGGATATTGAACAGGAAAAACTGTTACAATACCTGAATGATCATTTATCAGATGCCGAACAGCATGAACTGGAAAAGCAAATGAATAATGATGCATTTATGAGTGATGCCATGGAAGGATTGCAGGAAGTAAAAAATAAAAAAGCAATTCCATCGTATGTGCAGGAATTAAATGCCGACCTCAAAAAACAAATTCATAAAAACAAGCAACGCAGGAATAAAAAAGGAATTCTTCCCCAATATTGGAATTATATCAGCATTATTGTGTTGCTGGCGCTTGCTGTGATCGCCTGGTTCATTATTAAGAAGATGACCGCATAAACTTTTTTGGCTACCGGTGATCCCTATTGCTCACGGATATTCTTTTACCTGCTCTTTTCAAAATCGGTTTCCAGGAGTGATGATACAACCATTCGCAATGCAGAAACGATGATGAAAGCTATTTCAGCACACCATTGACAACTGAAAATTTTAAATAAAAAAAATGCTGCTTTTTAAAGGCAGCATTTTTTTTAAGCTATGTTTACGATACTAGTTTTTGATAAGCTGAAGCGTTTGTGTTCCTTCTCCACTGATTGCCGTAAGCTGGTAAGTTCCGGCAGCCAGATGCGATAACCGTAAAGGCAACTGGTTGCTTCCGGCAACGAGGCTTATTTTCTGATTCAATACTTTTTTACCACTTACATCAGTGATCATGATGTTCAGTATGCCTGCTTTTGCACTGGCGATACTAACCGTTGCAATATCCGTAACCGGGTTTGGAGCAATACCTGCAATAGAGAATCCATTGTCTTTGTTGAGTAAAGCGATGGTATTGCTGTAGTTGAATTTACCATCTGCATCGGTAAGTTTTATGCGATAGTAATTTGTGCCTGCAGCCGGTGAAGGATCGGTGTAGTCGAATGCCTGCAAACAGCGTACAGCAGTTGCCGTTATAGTATTGATGGCTGTAAAGTTCCGGGCATTACTGCTGTGTTCGAGCTCCATTGTTGCAGTCGGTGAGCTATAACAATTCACTTTCCAGTTGAGGGCATTGCCGTTTGTTGTTTTAATGCCTTTAAGGTATTCGATGCTGATGGGAAGGGAAGTAATACTTCCGCCAATGGCAAAATCAGAAAATCCCGTCATCCCTGATCTCGATAAAACAGGTGCAGCATTTGAACCTGTTGTAGGAATATGTATTCCATCTAATACCCAGGGTGAAGCCCCGTCTGTTCTTTTTACAAGTACCAGTTGTGTATAATCTGTAACAGTAATAACATTGGTTGCTGTAAATGTTCCGGTATAATCACCACCGGTAAGTCCGTCTCCTGCGGTAACCGTCCAGAATCCATCAGATGCAACATCTGTTATATCCGGGTAACCGGCTTCTGTAAGCGGCAATCCGTTGGTTCCTCCGTACGCAGCGTTCCATGATGCCGTTAGTGTGCCGCCTGTTGCAGGAGCTGTTGTAAAATCTATGTTTGCATTACGTGTTGTGCCGGCAATACCAACCGGAAAATCTTTGCCGCCTGTTGCTGCATCATACCATCTTTTTAATTTACCAACCACCGTTCCGGAAACATAATTCAATGTTCCCGGTGTGGCAATGCCGGTACCAATTGTAAGTACACTCACACCCGTAGTAACATCGCCATTTAACATGGAAAGATTTAATGTAGCGATATCAGATGGAACAATATTATTGATGGATAGTCCGGCTGCATTATTTATTTCCAGGCTATCAATTGCACCTGTGATCGCTCCATCGCCTGAATAGGTTTGTGCTGCTGTTCCTGAAAAAGATAATTTACTTCCGGTGAAATTTGCGTCAAGGGTTCCGTTGTTGATGAAATCTGCCCCGATTTGGGTAAGTATTCTAGGAGTAGTAAGATCATCCAGGTATAAACTTGTGCCGGTGTTGATGATCGTATTTCCAAAAACGTTGAGGTCGTTTAAGAGTCTTGCTGTATGACCGCCAACCGTATTATCAATTACAACTGAAGGAGCATTGCCTGATAAATAAAATGTTTGTGCTGTACCGGAAGCGGCATTGCCAATCTGAAGTGTGCCGCCGGTGATGTTTATATTTTCGGCCTGTACAAAATAATCGAGGTTACCCGAGCCAACACTTGCGTTTTGCAGAACGATGGTTCCGCCACTCATAGTGAAAGAGGCGTTATCGCTTTGGTCCTGTATATCGAAGCTGGCCCTGGTTGCACTTGGATTGCCCACTATTGCCAGCGTAATTACGCCGCCTGTTTGTGTATAGTTCACCCCAAACGTATTGGAAGCGGTCATCCTGCTCGATACATTGATCTCTCCTCCATTGATAATGATCACCGTTCCTGTTGTGTAGCCGAGCCTGTGCGTTGTACTGGTTCCGATGTTTAACACACCTGCATCTACCCTCAGCAATCCTTCTATCTCTGCTGTACCTGCTCTTGCATTAACTGTAAAATTTGGATTGTTTAACCAGAAGCCGCCGGTTGGAGGAACGGTGTAGGCGCCGGTTCCGGTAAACACGCCATTGTCCATGGTAAAGGTTCCGGAGATTTCAAAAGTTCCGTTGATGATGGTTAGGAAGGATTGTACAAACCCCGGCGTGCTGGTGCTGCCCCGAAAACTGAAGTTAGCAGGGCTGATTTCCACAACTGAAGTTGCATCTGATCCTTTATCTACAGTAATGGTATAAATATCTGTTTCAATTCCGTTTCCACTCAGGCTTGTATTTGAAGCGCCCGTGAATAAAATATCTGCACCGGCGGTATTTCCGTTTGTGCTGAAATCGATAGTTCCGTTGTTGACAATATTTCCCTGCGTGGAAAATATATGTGTGGTTACTGTTCCGGAGATGGAAGAACGCAGGATCGCTCCGTCATTGATACTTGTGTTTCCACTTACAGTAAATGTTCTTGCATTCAGTGATTCAAATTCCAGGATTCCTGAAACCCCTTCACCTACCGTAAGATTATTAATCGTTACATCCTGGTCGATGATAACGATGGCCCCGTCTGTTATCACAACATCATCTGTAGCGGTGGGAACAATATTCCCATTCCAGGTAAGCGGATCACTCCAGTTTCCCCCGAGAGGAGAAGTTGTAATTTGTGAGAAGCCGGTAAGCATTAAACCGAACAATGCCAAAACCAATGTAAACATGTTTTTCATACTTGTGAATTTTTATAACCAGTAAATAACCGGCGAATGAACAATTTCTTAAGTTTCTAACGCAAGATAAAGGTACAGCTAATGTGTACATCGCTTACAAACAGTTAACAACAATAATTTCACCATTTTTGTTGAACATCTGAATGAATTGATGATGCGTTTACTTTTTCGGGATTTTCAACCATAAAAAAACCCCGCCATACCGGCAGGGCTTTGCTATATTTCGTTGAAGTAATTAAGGCTTCTTTTTATCAACTGCTTCTTTCATTTTGTCGCCTGCATCTTTAGCTGCATCTTTCATTTTATCTCCGGCTTCTTTCATTTTATCAGCAGCTTCTCCCATCATTTTCTTTGCTGTATCAGCAACATTGTTCATCATTTTGTTTGCAGTATCAGCAGCATTTTTCATTGCGGTGTCTGCACTGTTAGCAGCAGCATTGGCATCCATTGCCGGTGTAGCGTTTGCAGTATCAGCAGGAGGAGTTGTAGTATCACTGCTTTTGTTATCTCCGCAAGAAGCCATGATAGCGGCTACTGCTACGATTGATAATAATTTTTTCATTTTTTGTTTTTTTGGTTTGAATAATTCGGCGCAAAAATAAACGGTTTTTTGAATACAGCAACTTTATTTGAAAAAAACTTAATTGATTTTTTATTACCCGGCAATTATTTTTTCCGGAAGAAAAGCCGGATCGGTACACCGGTGAAATTAAAATGTTCCCTTAACTGGTTCTCCAGGTAGTTCCGGTACGGCGCTTTTACGTCATCGGGGTAATTACAGAAAAATGCAAAACTCGGCGTATTGGTAGGCAATTGGGTAACGTATTTTATTTTGATGGCGTTCCCCCTTACCACGGGTGGATGGTAACTCTCGATGGCTTTCAGCATTACGTCATTAAGCGCTGAGGTAGCAACCTTACGGTGTTTGTTTTCAAAAACTTCCAATGCCATTTCGATAGCTTTGAAAATGCGTTGCTTTTCGGTTACGGAAGTGAAAACGATCGGTACATCGTTGAAAGGCGCCAGTCTTTTTCTTAATTCCTTTTCATAGTCGCGTGCGGTATTGGTTTCTTTACTCAGCAAATCCCACTTGTTAACCAACACAACAATACCCTTTCCTTTTTTTGTGGCAAGAGAAAAAATAGACAGATCCTGTGCGGTAACTCCTTTGCCGGCATCGAGTAATAACAGGCATACATCGGCTTCATCCATTGCTTTAATAGCCCTGATCACCGAATAGAATTCCAGGTCTTCATGCACTTTCGTTTTGCGGCGAATACCTGCTGTATCTATCAGTACAAATTCTTTATTAAAAAGGTTATAGTGTGTGTGAATGGTGTCTCTTGTTGTACCTGCTATATCACTTACGATGGTTCGCTCCTGCCCGATCAGTGCATTGAGTAAGGATGATTTTCCTACGTTAGGCTGACCGATGATGGCAAATTTCGGAAGCTGTGATTCATCATCTGTTGCATCGGATTCTGCAACGGGAATTTGGGCGATAACCGCATCAAGTAATTCGCCGGTGCCACTACCGCTGATGGAAGACAGGAAGAAAATATGTTCAAAACCGAGGCTGTAAAATTCGCTTGCTTCAAGGAGGCGGCTGTGATTGTCAACTTTATTTACCACCAGGAAAACCGGTTTGGAGCTTTTACGCAACATCTCGGCCATAGATTCATCGAGGTTGGTGATGCCGGTAGCGGCGTCTACCATGAAAATGATAAGATTAGCTTCTTCCACGGCGATCATTACCTGCTTACGGATCTCCTTTTCGAACACATCCTCACTCTGGGCTACAAATCCGCCGGTATCAATTACATTAAATGATTTCCCCGACCATTCGGCTACCCCGTACTGGCGATCTCGGGTAACCCCGCTTTGATCGTCTACAATGGCTTTTCTTTCTTCGAGCAGGCGGTTAAAAAATGTGCTTTTGCCAACGTTTGGCCGACCGGTTATTGCTACTGTAAAACTCATAAACGCTAAGTAGATCCTGGTAAACAGGTGATTGTTGAAGAGATGTTATTTTCGGGTGCAAGATACGGGATAAATGACGGAGCTGGTGAAGTGTATGCTGAAGGGAGAAATATACAGTATGAATACAATTTCATAAGCAAATGATCACATCCCGGCAGCTAATTCCTAATATCCATATTCCCGTAAATGAATATCATTGTCTCTCCACTTCGGGCGCACTTTAACAAACAGCTCAAGGAATACTTTTTGCCCGAGAAATTCTTCAATGTCTTTGCGTGCCATTGAGCCGAGTTTTTTTATCATGCTGCCGCCTTCGCCGAGAATAATGCCCTTTTGCGTTTCTCTTTGAACAATGATATCGGCACCAATTTTTATCAGCGTTTGCTTCTCTTTAAACTCCTGTACGAGTACGGTTGTGTGATAAGGCAGTTCTTCGTGGAACAGTTGAAATATTTTCTCCCGTATCAATTCTCCCACAAAAAACTTTGTAGGCATATCGCTCAGGTCGTCGCCTTCATAAAAAGGATTGCCCTCCGGCAGTAAGGATATAATGCGTTGCAGTAATTCGTTTACCCCCTTTTTTTTCAGGGCCGAAATAGTGATCACTTCCCTGCAATACGGTTGTTGTTCGAAGAAGGAACGGGTTGCGGAAAGTTGAGATTCATCTTTCACCGTGTCTGCTTTATTCAGCACTACAATTGCCGGTACTTTTAATTTCAGGGATTTGAATATCGCATCATTTTCTTCGGGATTTTCTCCCGCATCTGCAATGAGCAAAGCGAGGTCGGCATCTTCAAGACTGCTTTTCACAGCGTCCATCATTTTTTGATGAAGTTTGTATTTGGGTTCTATGATACCGGGCGTATCAGAAAAAATCACCTGGTAATCTTTGTCTGTAAGGATTGCTTTGATACGATGCCGGGTTGTTTGCACTTTATGCGACACAATGGCCATTTTTTCGCCCATCAGTGCATTCAACAAAGTACTTTTCCCGGCGTTGGGTTTACCAAAAATATTTACGAAACCTGCTTTCATCTGAAATGTTTTCTGCTTAATTACCTGCAAAGCTATTTTATTTACAGTGCAAAGCGGAATAAGATTAATGGTGCTCAATTTCACTTTGCCTGAGGGCAGAATAAAGCCGGTGGAAGCCGGCATATCAATTTGGAATTTCCCACTCACAACATCCGGGTTCCGGTGACAGGCAGCACCTGTTTCGCTATTAGAAAAGGTTTTATCCGTCTTCAATATTTACGCACTGCTTTTAATGCAAATGGAAAGTGGTGAGTCAACTTAACCGCCACCTGCAGCGGATTGATCGGTAGCTTTCGTTATTTTATAAGAAGCTGCAATACCTGTTACTGACTTTTCGCAGGATGAATCGTTTTTACTTTTGTACATGATAATACACAAAAACGACTGCCAGGGCAGGAAAGCCGGGTAAGATTCTATTTATAAAGGCAAATTTTGTTTTGATTACAACTAAGCCATTAAGAAATGGCTATTCCTAATTCCAACAAAATAATTCATTATCACTACCCTATTGTTTTACGAAAGTGAAACGGTAGTTGGTAGTCACGCCCGCTACATTAATGGTTTGGGTGATGATAAGGTTGGTACAATCCCAGGATTCTATAGGAGCATTGGTGAAATCGAACCCGCCTGCACCGGTTATTGTGATGGTGCTGCTGGTTACGTCCCAGGTTCCTGCCCCCGATCCGGTACAAGTGGAACTGATTTCAGTGTACGTGAAAGTTTTATCTGTTTTTAAACCATAATATGCATTCTTCTTACAGTTGTCGAGCAGGCTGTTGGTAACATCCGAACTACCGGCGGCGGTAACCGTTTCAATTTTAGTAAGCTTATAATTTGCGGCAATGGCGGTTACGGTTTTTTCACAAACAGGGTCATTCTCTTTCTTGCAGGCTGTTAAAGAAGCAGCTATGAAGGCAATAAAAATAATTTTTTTCATATTGGGTTAAAATTTAATTCAGCTTTTATGTAAAAGATGCTGTTACCATTTGAAAAGCAAAACAACAGCTTTCTATTAAATAAAAAAAGCCTGGAAGCCAGGCTCTTGGTTGCGAAGAGAAGGATCGAACTTCTGACCTTCGGGTTATGAGCCCGACGAGCTACCGCTGCTCTACTTCGCGATGCAAAAATAAGAGATTATGCAGTTGCCACCAAAACTTATATTTTTATCTATAAAATTTTATATCGTGTTCACCCGATCTTCATACCCGTTTTTATTGTTTCTTGTTTTCTGCATGGTTGCCTGCAAGAGCGCTGTAAAAGAACAGAGCGATGCATTGTACAGCCGTCACCTGCAGAAACATATCAACCTGCACATCGTAAGTACAACAGTTCCGGATGAGAAAGCCGACATGAATCTTTTATTGTTTAATGATGCTGCATTGCTGCAAACGATGGATGCTAAAACAATCATCGACAGTTTAACCAGGAAAAAATTAATTCAGCCACTCTTACTGGTAGGCATAGATGCAGATGAGAAAACAGATTACGGTATAGCTGATCTTGCCGGTTCAGTACAAAGAGAAGGTTCAAAGGCAGATAAGTACAGCAATTTTGTAATGAATGAATTGTACCCGTTCATTAAAAAGAAAACAAAGATCAGGAAGTTTAAATCTGTTGCCATTGCCGGTTCCTCACTGGCGGGGATAGCCGCTTTTGACATTGCATGGGATAATGCAGAAAAGATTGAACGTGCAGGAATGTTTTCAGGAAATTTTGATTACAGTAAAACTTCAGATACCGTAAACCCGGTTTTACAATACTTTCAATCTTCCCGTAAACGACCGAAACTTGATTGCTGGTTCTATGCGGGAATGCAAGGTGATAGTAGTATTTTTAAAAATACGCAGTTATTTACATCATTACTTCAAAAAAAGAATACCGGCTTTATAACCGGTATTCAATTCGTTGCCGATAAAAACAGTGGCAATGACGGTATTGCCTGGCGTCATCATTTTGCTGAATTTCTTTTATGGGCTTTTGCCCGTTAACCTTACGCTCCTTTCCTGCTTACGGTACTGGCGCCGCTGCTATGAATATCTTTTATCACAGCGTTGCCATGATAAAGAATACTGCTGGCACCACTGGCGTGTGCGGTTAGTTCTTTGTTAACCGTAATGTTGATATCGGAAGCACCGGATGCTTTGGCTGAGCAGATATCGGCAGTAAGATTGTATCCTTTTACATCGCTGGCGCCGCTGCTTTCAATTAAAACATTGATGGATGTTCCGCTGATGGTTACATCCGAAGCGCCGCTCAATTCCATATCGAGAGATGTGAGTTCAACCTTTCCCTTGAAATCGCTGGCACCGGATAATATCATTTTCAAAGCTGCTCCTTTCATCGAACCGGCAATGGTAATATCAGATGCGCCGGATGCATCTATCTTTTCAATGTTGATGAACGAAACATATACGGTCATCTTCCTGTTTTTACCCCACCATTTCTCCCCTTCATAATAAATTTTCAATGTCTGGTCTTCTACAACTGTTTTAATATTCGGAATGTATTTTTCGTCTGATGCACTAACGGCTACTGCTTCTGTTTCGGATTGCGAAAGATATACGTCTATACCGCCGGATACTTTAATAGCAGTAAAACTTTTATCAAGCGTTCGTACTGTTGCATTGGCATCCACTACAAATTGTTTCTGGGCGAACAACCCCGCTGCCAGTACAGTAAAAAATAAACTGATTAATAATTTTTTCATAACAGGAAATGTTTATGCTTTTTTCACCGATCCGCCGCTGCTGATATCAATGTTTTTGATAACGGCTTCTCCTTTATAATGAATATTTCCACCACTGTGCGCTTTTGCGGTAAGTTCTTTACCAACGGTAATGCGAATGTCGCCACCGCTACCGGCATCTGCATCGCAGAAATCAGTTGTAAAATCATAGCCTTTAAAAATGGCGCCACTGCCCACTTCAATTGTAAACTTTTCTGTTTTACCGGAGAGTGTAATCACCGATCCACTGCTCTGATCGATTTTGATACTATTGGCTTTCACTTCACCTTCGAATAAAGCGCCGCTGGTAAAATCCATTTCAAAATTTCCAAGTGAAACAGCAACGGGTACATGCACATTGGCGCCACCGGAAGCTGTTAACTTTTCCAGTGTTTTAAATGACACATAGGCTTTTAACTGGCGACGTTTGTTGTCGTTGTAGTTGATGCCTTTGTTATCGAAATAAATTTTCAAAACACCCTTCACAACCTCGGTTTTAAATTTGGATTCATATTTCTCATCAGCAAAACTCACTGCAAGCGATTCTTCCGTGCCGGCGGTGAGATAGAGTGCAATACCATCTGAAATTTCGATGGCTGAAAATGATCCATCCAGTGTTCTTGTTTTTGCATCTGCATCTTCAATACTGGCATTTTTCTGTGCAGAAGCGCCCAGGCTAAAAAGGGCGCTGAATAGTACAAATAAGATTTTCATGACTTTACTTTTGTTTAATACGTTACAGGTTTTAATTTGTTACAATTCGCAAAAATAATTTTTTAAACAAAAATCAACCGTTAAAAAAAATGCCCTTAGTTTTGTGTATCGTTCTTTTAATCAACTGAATTTCCGGGGTGCTTTCTATTGTAAGAAGGCTGAGATCATACCCGTTTAACCTGCACAGGATAATGCCTGCGAAGGGAGTTTGCATCTTACTGGGGTTCTGCCCGGATGTTCAGCACAAATAATTTATTATGAAAAAATTTATGATCGGCAGTTTGCTGTGTTCATTGTGCATCATCACCCGTGGACAGGAACAGAAAAAATTCAACGATACAACGCTATTGCACCCGGTGGAAGTGGCGGCAACCCGTGCGGGCGATAAAGCACCGTTTACCAAAACGAATCTTTCTGCAAAAGAGATTGCGAAAAACAATACGGGCCAGGATCTTCCTTTTGTACTCAATCAAACGCCATCTGTTGTTGTGAATTCGGATGCAGGAACCGGTATCGGATACACCGGCATCCGCATCCGGGGAACAGATGCTACCCGAATTAATGTAACGGTAAATGGCATTCCGTATAATGATGCAGAAAGCCAGGGAACTTTTTTTGTAGACATGCCCGATTTTATTTCCTCGGCGAATTCGATACAGGTGCAAAGAGGTGTGGGGACATCCTCTAACGGAACAGGCGCATTCGGTGCAACGATCAGTGTTTCTACCAATGAACTACATGAAAAACCATACGCGGAGATCAACAATAATTTTGGTTCGTTCAATAGCTGGAGAAATACCGTAAAAACAGGAACAGGACTGATCAACAATCATTTTTCTGTAGATGCAAGACTAAGCAGGATTGTAAGTGATGGTTATATCGACAGGGCCAGCAGCAAATTATATGCGATGTATCTTTCAGGCGCTTACACCGGGAAAAAATCTTCCGTAAGATTCAATATTTTCTCAGGCAAGGAAAAAACGTACCAGGCATGGAATGGTGTTCCTGAAATTTACCTGGATACTGCAAGAACTTATAATTCTGCCGGTACCGATAAACCCGGTGAACCCTATAACAACGAAACGGATAATTACACCCAAACACATTACCAGTTATTTTTTGATCAATTCATAGGCAATAACTGGAAACTAAATACTGCTTTTTACCTGGTTACAGGAAAAGGCTATTATGAAAATTACAAAGCAGGCCAGTATTTTTCAGATTATGGCGTTCCTGACCTTACCATAGGCAATACCACCATTGATCAAACAGATTTGATACGACGTAAATGGCTGGACAATGATTTCTATGGCCAGGTGTTTTCACTTCAATACAAAAAAAATAAAAATGAGGTAACGCTCGGCGGCGCCTGGAGTACGTATGAAGGTGCACATTATGGAAATGTTACCTGGGCGCAATATGGATTCGAAAACGATTACCGGTATTATTTTAATGATGCCCGCAAATCGGAAGCCAGTGGCTATGTGAAATGGGCATTTGAATTTATGCCGCATTGGAACCTGTTTACAGATGTTCAATACCGCTATGTACAGCACACGATGAATGGCTTTGATCATTCACCAACGTTAAGGGTGAAACGCAGTTTTAATTTTGTAAATCCAAAACTGGGAATGAGTTATACCTACAAGGGATGGCAGGCATATCTCAGTTATGCTGCGGCCAACAAAGAACCCAACCGGGATGATTTTGAAGCGGGTAACGGGAATCAGCCAAAAAAAGAATCGTTGCATGATTTTGAGGCTGGTATCGAAAAAAGAAAAACGAATTATTTTTTCGGCGCTACTTTATTTTACATGTTGTACAAAGATCAGCTTGTGTTAACGGGTAAATTAAATGATGTAGGAGCATATACCCGTACGAATGTTCCCAACAGCTACCGCACGGGTATAGAATTACAGGGCGGGTATGCTTTTTCAAAATGGATAAATGTTCAGGCAAACCTGTCATTGAGCAGCAACAAAATAAAAAGTTTTACGGAATACCTGGATGCGTATGATGTAAACTGGGCCTGGACCGGACAGGAAATCATTGAACATAATAAAACAGACATTGCGTTCTCTCCATCTGTAATTGGTGGAGCAACGATCAATATTCTCCCGGTAAAAAATACTGAACTTTCTTTAATAGGTAAATACGTGGGAAAACAATACCTCGATAATACGCAGAACAATGGCAGGAAGCTCCACGATTTTTATACGCAGGATCTGCGGTTGTTGGTGAACATTCCAAATAAGATTACCCGCTCTGTGCAGTTATCGGCACAGGTAAACAATTTGTTCAACCGTGAATATGAACCTAACGGTTCCGTGTATTCGTGGATATATGATGGTGCGGTAACGGCAGATAAATACTATTACCCGATGGCAAAAATAAATTTTGTAGTGGGCCTTGGAATAGCATTTTAAGAAATGGAGCGTTGAAGGTATGGAACAACAACATTAGGTTGTGAATGTATTACGCTCCGTATTTTTCTCTCCATTCGAGCATACCACCGGTAAGATTTTTTACGTTGGTAAAACCCATAGATTCCAGCATCAGGCAGGCACGCATGCTACGTTGCCCGCTGCGGCAGTAGCATATTACTTCTTTGTTTTTATATTCCTCAATGGGCTCAACTATCATTGTTTCTATTTCACCCAGTGGCAATAAGGTTCCGCCGATACTGAATTCCTGATGCTCGAATGGTTCTCTCACGTCTACCAGTATTAGTGGTTCCCCGGCATCGAGTCTTTGTTTTACTTCTGTAGATGATATTGTTTGCATATTTATTTTTTTATGGTTCCGGCGCCGTTGCAATGGAATCGGCCGGCGCTTTGTTTATTTTAGATACCCAGAGATCCATGATCTGACCGGATTTTATTTTAACCAGTTCTTTGTCGGAATTGTATTTTGGTGGTGATTGCTGATATACGAATGCATTGGCAGTATCGCTTACGCCCTGTTCAACAATTACTGCCCCCAGTATCAGGCTGTTTTGTTCAATCACAATTTTTGCTTCAGATAATGTTAACCCCAATAAAGAAGGAACGGTGATGTATTCCTGGTTTAAACCGCTACCTATCACAAGATCTACTTTACTTCCCCAGGGCAGTTTTGCGCCGGATTCAATTTCTTTACCATTATAGCTTTGCGATAAAACGGAGCCACGCATGAAATCGGGTTTGTAAACAGTATCCCCTAAAACCAAATGACTGCGGTTTAGAATTTCGATAGCGAAGTTTACCGTTTTACCTTTTAATGCCGGCATATCTATCATGGGTAAAGTTACCCGGTTGATGGTGAGAAAAACAGTGCGGTTTACTTTTACGGTACTGTTGGGATCGGGTAACTGTTTTAGTACGGTTCCCATTTTTGCCGTATCGATGTACACAGAATCCTGTATTTCTACTTCAAAGCCTTTGCTTTCGAGGAGACTGATAGCGGATTTGGTATCCTTTCCCAGAACAGACGGAACGGTAAGGTACTGACCATGTTTGGTGATCACACCCAGCAGTTGTAAGAAAATAAAGAGGATGATGAGTGCAACGCCAATTGCCACCAGCAGGTTTACCCAGAAAGGACGATTTGTTATGAATTTGAACAAGAGAGGGGGTTGAGAATTATGAATTATGAATTGAAATGGTTTCTTCGATTAATGCCGAATAAAATTCTTTTAACGACCAGCCCATGGCACGTACCTGTTGCGGTACAATACTGGCTGCACTTTGTCCCGGCACTGTATTTATTTCCAGCATGTATGGCTTACCGTTTTGTTCGTTGTAAATAAAATCGATGCGAACTACTCCCCTGCAATTGAACACTGCGTAAGCTTTTTTTGCTTCTTCCCTGATTTTTGCAGCAATTGATTCTTCCACATTTGCAGGTGTAACTTCTTCACTGGCACCTTCATATTTCGCCTGGAAATCGAAGAACTCGTTTTTAGAAATTATTTCTGTTATCGGCAGGGCAATAATATTTCCTTTGGATGTAAACACGCCAATAGTAAATTCCCTTCCACTGATAAATTCTTCTACCAATACCTGTGTATCTTCTTTAAAAGCTTTAGCCAGGGCTGCGTCCAGGTCGGCCGGATCTTTTACTTTGCTCATGCCTAAACTGCTGCCTCCGTTATTAGGCTTCACAAAAACAGGCATCGTTAATTGCCTGCTGATCTCATCAGCACTAACCGGGTTTGATTTAAAAAGATGTAATGATTTGGCAACATGAATACCAGCAAAAGCAGCTACGGCTACGGTGTACCGTTTGTTGAAGGTGAGTGCCGACGTGGCTGCGTCGCAAGATGTGTAAGGAATACCAAGGCAATCAAAATATCCCTGCAATTTTCCGTCTTCGCCCGGTGTGCCATGCAATCCAACCAATACCGCATCAAAAGTTATTTTGTTACCATTAATGCTGATTGAAAAATCATTTTTATCAACCGGAATTTTGTCGCCATTGTCTGCCGGGTGAAACCAGCCTGAAGGGTTTATATCTATCAGGTAACAATTCCATTTTTCTGCATCGGTATGTTGCTTCATGGTTTCAGCGCTCTTATAAGATATTACCGACTCACCCGAATACCCGCCGGTTACCAATGCTATGTTTTTCCTCATGGTGTAACGATCGTTTAGTAAACAAAGAAACAAAAATATTTCAGGAAAACATTTTACAATTCAATAAAGGAAATAATAAGAAAAGATTGTGATGGCAGCTATTCTTCTCCAAGTCCTTCATTTCCGCTATCGAGAACGAATTTCCATTTACCATCTTTTTGTTTTTTCCAGACGCTGATGTAAGAACCGTATATACTGCTGTCTTTTGATTTAATATGTAATTGATAGATCCCGTAGGTGTACCCAAGATCGCCGGACGATGCGGCTTCTGCATATTGAGGTTCCCAGGTAAGCACATAACCGGAATCATTTTCCTGTATGAGGTAATCAATTGCGTTGGCACCAATGATGGGCAAATGATTGGGGCGAAGGAGCACACCATTGCTGTCTATATAATCGATAAATGCGCTTTTCATCCCTTTTTCGGCACTCATTTTTGAAAAATTGATATCAGCCTGAATCAGGGCTTTTTTATCTGCAAGTTGGGTATCTGACTTTTTATTTTCCTGCGTTGAACAGGATGCGATGATTAACAAAAGCAATAGACCGGCACTGTTTTTCATGAGTGGTTGTTTAGCATTAAAAAATCAACAGTTGCAATAATAAACAAAAAGGCGAAAGTATCGTACAATACCCTCGCCCGTTGAACAGGAAATATCACCTGTTTATAAAAGCCTTCCGGCTAAAAAATTAAATATGCAGTTTGTTTTTCTTGCTGATCAGTTCGTCTACTGTTTCACGATATGCTTCATCTGGTACGCAACAATCAACCGGGCAAACAGCAGCGCACTGGGGCTCTTCATGGAATCCCTGGCACTCTGTGCATTTGTTGGGTACGATGTAGTAAATGTCATTTGCGATGGGAGCATTACGCTGGTCGGCATCCATAACAGAGCCATCCATCAATGTAAAACTTCCTTTGATTGTTGTGCCATCAGAAATAGCCCATTCTACGCCACCTTCATAAATAGCATTGTTTGGACATTCAGGTTCGCAGGCACCGCAGTTAATGCATTCGTCGGTAATCTTTATAGCCATCTGTTGTATTTTTGTTGCAATTTATACAAACTAAAATGAATTTACAACACAGGATTAATTTATTTGTTGAGCTTGGCAATTACCTCAAAACAAACGACCCCGAATGGCAGGAGATAAAAGAAATTGCTTACCGGAAGAACAATTGGTTTTCTCCTCCCTTTATTGATATCGCAGTAAAAAATATAACGGATCTCTTTCTCGATAAAACATTACTTCAGCAATGGGTGGAGCATTATCATCTCGATGATGCCATATCCCCGAAAAATGTAGGCATTGTAATGGCCGGCAATATTCCATTAGTGGGCTTTCATGATTTTTTATCCGTACTGATCAGTGGCCACTATCAAACCATTAAACTTTCGTCTAAAGATGATGTGTTGCTGAAACACCTTATTAAGAAATTATACAGCTACGATATTGAGATTCAAAACGTGGTATCAATTGCAGAAAATCTTAAAGGCTGTGATGCCTATATTGCTACGGGTAGTAATAATTCGTCGCGGTATTTTGAACAATATTTTTCAAAGTATCCGAACATCATCAGGAAAAACAAAACTTCGGTGGCTGTACTTGATGGAAGTGAAACCGATGAAGAGCTTCATAAATTATCAGATGATATTCACCTGTATTTCGGACTGGGGTGCCGCAACGTAACAAAATTATATGTTCCCCGGAATTATGATTTTGTACCATTACTGCAGGCATTCAACAAATATGTGTCGCTTAAAGACGAACACAAATATGTAAACAATTTCGATTTCCAGTTGTCGCTCCTATTGCTCAACAATGCGAAGTATATGACGAATGGCACTACCTTACTCGTGGAAAGCAATAACCTCTTCTCACCGATCAGTGTGGTACATTTTGAATATTATGACGACCCGAAAAAATTGCAGGAAAATTTTGCAGTTAATACAGATATACAATGTGTGGTAGGAAAGCATTTTGTACCGTTCGGCCAGGCCCAGGAACCAGGATTATTTTCCTATGCAGATAAGGTAGATACGATGCAGTTTTTGCTATCTTTATAACGATCTACGAAGGTCTTACTAATTTAATGTTAAAGGTGCCGGAAGGTATAAACGTAAATGACAAACCGTCGTTATTTTGTATGCAGGCACATCATTTGAGCCTTTGGAAAAATTATAAAACCTATAAAAGATGAAATTTAAACAAGTGTTTGGAACCGTTGCTATCAGCGCTGCCACAGCACTGGCAGTGATTGCAGGTTATACCCATTTTACGAAAGACGATCATTCCATTGCAGGACAACAACCTGGTGTATTGCCGGCGAATTATAAATATGCCGGATTTAATGATGGAAATACCCCACCACCGGCGGCGATTGATTTCACCGCTCCTGCCCAGGCGGCAATTCCGGCAGTAGTTCATATCAAAACAAAAACGAACGCAAAACAGGTTACCAATAATTTACCCCGTATGCAGCAAAGTCCATTCGGCGATTTTTTCGACGATGATTTGTTTAACCAGCTTTTTGGAAGGCGCAACAGCATAATTCCGGAACAAAGAGCGTCGGGATCGGGTGTTATTATCAGCGATGATGGCTTTATTGTAACCAACAATCATGTGGTTCAGGATGCGGATGAAGTAACTGTTACGCTGAACAATCGTAAAACGTATAAAGCAAAAGTGATCGGCACCGATCCTTCGTATGATCTGGCAGTAATTAAGATAGATGCAAGCGGTTTGCCTTATCTCGTGTATGGAAATTCTGATGAGGTAAAGATTGGCCAGTGGGTGCTGGCGATCGGATATCCATTGAACCTGGAAACAACCGTAACGGCGGGTATTGTGAGTGCAAAAGCCAGGAGCCTGGGATTAAATAAAGACAGATCAGGCAACCCCGGAGGTGCTGTTGAATCCTTTATTCAAACGGATGCAGCGGTAAATATGGGAAACAGCGGTGGCGCTTTGATTAATACAGATGGAAAGTTAATTGGTGTGAACTCTGCCATTGCTTCCCCTACCGGATACTATTCAGGATATTCTTATGCCATCCCGGTGAACATTGCCAAGAAAGTTGTGGATGACCTGATTAAGTTTGGAACCGTACAAAGAGGTTTCCTGGGCATTCAATATAAAAATGCTTCAGATGCCGATTTAACGGATGAACGTAAAAAAGCTTTTGGTATTCCTTCAACTGCCTATGATGGTATTTATGCTACGGAAGTAGATAAAGATGGTGGTGCTTTTGCAGCGGGTTTAAGAAAAGGCGACCGCATTCATAAAGTAAACGGTGTTGAAATTACCAGCAGTGCGGAATTGCAGGAACAGGTAAGCCGTTTCAAGCCAGGGGATAAAGTACCGGTAACGTATGTACGAAATGACAAAGAGAATACGGTGGTTGTTACGTTGAAAAATAAAGCTGGTACTTATGATATTGTAAAGAATGATGCAGTGATGGACATGCTGGGTGCGTCGTTCCTTACTTTAGACCCCAAAAAAGCAAGAGAATATGGTGTTGGAGGAGGTGTAATTGTAAAGAAAATTAATTCGGGCGGTGCTTTGGAGGAACAGACGAGAATGAAAGACAGTTTTGTAATTCTTAAAGTAAACGACAAGGAAGTAAAATCGGTAGACGATTTGAAGGCGGCGATAGGAACACAAAAATCTTTTACGCTTAGTGGTTTTTACCCGGGTTATGATGGATTGTATGAATACCCGATTACTGTGGATAATGAATAAGTTGTTGTTTAATTAATAATAGAGCCCTGGTTTTTACCAGGGTTTTTTATTTATTGTTGGTATTACGGAAGGACTGGCCTAAGCAATGGCGGAGAAAAATTTGGATAAAAATTTGATTACCAGGGCGTATGGAGATGACATCTAGATGTCATCGAGATGGAGACGAGATGTAGTCGAGATGTATGCTTGATGTACTCGTGATGTCATCAGGATGGATTCCAGATGTAATCGAGATGAACTCCAGATGAACTCCAGATGTACTCGAGATGGCAACAAGATGTCAACTGGTTGTAGTCTTGCTGTCTTCCGGATGTCATCTGCAATGACTCCCCATTATTTCACCTCTTTATACCCTGCAAGACTAAAATAAGCTTCCACAGATGGAAGTTCCGTAAGGTTTTGAATGTAGATCCTGGGTTGCAAACCATCATTATCTTCAGCAAGAAAATCAATAACCAGGCGATTGTTAATAATTACAGGTTGCATATTCATAAATACAAACTCGCTGATCCCTGATTTCAAGTGCTCCTGAGAAACCATACATCCTGCATTCCGCATGATGGCTTTATCAATCGATGCGGTATCAGCCATAAATTTGGTGCATTTAATGCCGTTAATGATATCCGGTTTGTTGGTATCGTGAAAATGTAATCCCGACAGGTATATGAATGTATCTGCTTTAAATGTTTTTGTCTGTTCATCAACAACATATTCCGTTTTGTTTGTAAAATCTTCAATAATGGTTGATGTGTATATTGCGCCGGGATGCTCCTGGTCGGCCATGTGTAACATTATCTTCAACCTTCCCCTGTCAAAAACTATATTCATCGAATCTTCACTTTTTTGATCTGCACCCACTACTGTTAAACGGTAAGACGCCATCCCAATGAATTCCTTTTGTGCATTTGTAATTCCCGGAACAGTTGATAAAATCAAAATGAAATACAATCGTTTCATGAATGTTTTTTTAGTAAATCAGGTATAGGTATTCAATTCTATATCGATTATCGAATGTAAATTCTTCCTGCTTATTTTGTTGCTTCAAGTAAAAATTTTCTCACGTCTGCTATTACCGGGTTATCATCAAGTTCCTCTTCCGATAATTCTTCATTATCTTTTACCTGAGAATCGAACGTGTCTATATAACAGGCAACGATATTGAAAATACGGACACAATCTTCATCCTGGATAAATTGTAATGTTTCATACACCGATGAAGAAGCATTGAAAGCATAGGAAGCCAGTTTATCCTGAAAGTCATCAAGATCAGGAATTATTTCCCTCACCTGCTTTATGAATTGCGGCACAAACTCTCCTGCAGTGGGATCTTCCAATACATCTTCACAAGTATCCATCGCATCTTTCAGTAAATATGGATTACCCCACTTGTGTTCATCAAAAAAGCGTTGATACCATGGATACATTTCCTTACAAATGGTAATTGCCAGTTGAAGTTGACCAGTGAAATCCTGCGATTCCACCTGCTTCTTCAACGTTTCTGTAAATTCGATGTAGTTCATTTGTAAACCTGTGCCGTTTGTTTCATGTTCCCTGAAATGTAAAGAAACGAATTTTATGAGTGCCAACTTTTAAAAAAATTGACATCGTACCGGGTAATCACCGATTGAAAAAAGAAATAAATTGTGTGATTAATATTTCTTTCAACATACACAACAACCTTCATTAATATGGAAAAAGATTTTTGGGAAAAAATTTCTGATAACTACGATGAAGAAATTCACGATGTACTAAAAAGCGATCAGAAATCAATTGTTACTGCTCATATCAACCGCATAGCATCCAAACAAAAAACGGTTGGAGACATTGGTTGTGCAATAGGGAAATGGCTTCCATTGCTCTCTGGTCTTTTTAAAGAAGTGCATGCAATCGATATTTCCCAATCCAATATAGATTATGCAAAAACAAATCACGGCCATCTGAAAAATATCCGCTTCCGGCAAATGGATATGACGGTTAACCCGAAAACAAAATATTCTTTTGACGTAATCGTATGTGTAAATGCGATCTTAATTCCCGACTATGAAAAGCGCCAGGTATTTTTCAAAAACCTGAACAGGTTTCTTAAACCTAAAGGCAATCTTGTACTGGTAGTTCCAGCATTCGAATCTTATTTGTTCAGTGAATTTATCATTGACCGATCCAACAGGAAAGAAAATATTGCCGACGATGAAATTAAAGGTAAGATCAGCAAAGCAGAGCACTTTGCATTTAAACAGGGCACCGCCAAACTGGAACAAACGCCTACCAAACATTACCTGGAAGAAGAACTCATCACCACGCTGGGTGATTTTGGATTTACAAATATCAACGTAGAAAAAGTTGAATACAGTTGGGATAAGGAAGTTCATGATTTGCCCAATAAACCGCTAGGACTATATCCATGGGATTGGCTGGTAACCGCAGTAAAAAAATAAAACCGGTTACATGCGCAACTTTCCCCGAAACCCCCTGGCCGCATAATAGGATTCTGCGCCGTTGTGGTAAACAAATACCGTATCATATCTCCTGTCGCAAAACAATGCCCCGCCAAGTTTTCGTATATTGGTTGGCGTTACAATCCAACTGGAGGTTTTGGTATCTACAGTTTCCAATGATTGTAACAAACGGTAGTCCTGTTCAGTTAACAATTCAATTCCCATAGCATGAGCCATGTCGATAACCGTATTAGCAGGTTTATGTTCCTTTCTTGCATTTAATGCTTCCCGGTCGTAACACAAACTACGTCTGCCCGCCGGACTTTCCTTAGCACAATCCATGAAAATATACTCCTCACTTGTAGAATCATACCGAACAATATCCGGTTCACCACCGGTGTTTTCCATTTGAAATAAACTATTCAGTGCTGATGTACCGGAAAGCAATTTCGTTTTTACTGCCTCCCAAGTAAGTGTTTGGTGGCGGTGCATATTTTTTTCAAACCGCAATTGAAGGGTTTGGAGCAGCGTACTTATTTCTTGTTCTGACCGTGAAGATGAAATTGATTTGGTCATTGAGCGTACATTAAATTTGCAAAATCAATCAGGAGATAATTTACTACAAACTCAGAAATACACAAAGTAACACTAAGAATATTTATACTTATTATCAGAGGCACTTCAGCTTCATGTGCAATAAGCACATCATTTCACAAGCTGATTATACTTTTATTTAAACGCAGCAAATTCCTTAGATGTTTTCATATCATCAGTGTCCAGCGGTTTTAACTGGTAACCGATCTTTTGCAGGATATCAATACAATCGAGGTGAATCTGGGGTCCGTGTGTAGATACAAACAATACCGGTTTTTTTTCAATCAGCAGTGGTTTAAGATCGTTCAGTACATTTACCTCGGCACCTTCAATGTCCATTTTAATAATATCAGGAATTTCAATTTTCTTTTCAGCAACCAGCCTGGAAAGTTTAACCACTTCAATTCTTGTTTCACCGGATTCATCGAGACGGCCAGCTACCGACGTACTGGTTTTTTTAAAATTAAACGATCCATCCTTATCCGATACAGCAAGCGGGAACACGTCGTAGTTTGTAATACTATTCAACGACATGTGTTTCTTATACGTTTCTACGGTATCTGCCATTGGTTCAAAAGCATAAATTTTTCCTTTTGGCGACACTGCATTAAACAACAATGTATAATAACCTACGTGTGCACCAAGATCCCAGAATACATTCGTGTTACGGGCAAGTTTAAGGAAAGATGCCGTTTGTTTCGTTTCATAAATACCGAGCGGAATACTTACGTTGTGTGAACCTTTTATCCATTTTTTAACTTTCAATGGTCCACGTAATACAGGCACTACCATTTTTGCTGGTATCAGTTTAAACGGCAACCTGAGTAATTTTCCCAATAATGATTTTCTTCTTAATATTTTCCTTCTGCGAATGTTCATAACAATAAATTAAAGCGTAGTAAAATGGTGCAATAAAACATACCCTCTTTTACAAGCGGGCCGAAAGTAAACACAATTTATAATATGACAAAGTTTAAACTACTAATTCCTTCAGGGGTTACGATATGAATGGAAGTTCTTTAAAAACCGTAAGCCTCCCGTAGTAACAAACCTGGTTTGAACAAATGAATTTTTATCATAGTTCAGTTTTCTTTTTACAGAAAAATGCAAATGAGGTGTAAATACAAAACCTGTTGCGCCACTAATTCCAATCGTCTGTCCTTTTTGCACTTTACCTTTTTTTACCAATACACCGTTCTTTTTTAAATGCCAGTAACAACCGAAACTTCCATCTGCATGTTTGATGATAATATAATTTGCCTTGTTTTTATATTTTTCAAAAGGGCCGCCTTCATTGCTATCCTCTTTGTAACTATAGATCGTTCCTTCCCGGGCAGCACAAATTATTGTTCCTTCGGGCATATTAAAATCGAGCGCTGCGATTTGGTAATGAGAAAATAAACCGCCATACCCCTGTACAACTTTAAAACTATTTCCCTTTTGGTACGGTAAATTGTATGCATATGTATCCATGTTAGTTGTAACACTGCTGTGTGCAAATACCAGGAAAAGGCAGAGGAAAGTTAATACCAGGAGAATGATTGTAAAGAATATTGTTATGCGACGAAATTTTCTACCGGATAGCATTGTGAACAAATAAAGTTTATAGCTTCAATGTAACGTTCCCCTTCAAAAATCTAAATTTCAAACAACATGAAAATGAATTACTTTTAAAAATATAAAACTTCTTTCAATATGACCATAGATAGTTATTTATTGTTTGTTGTAGCTAGTGTGCTATTGTGCATTGCGCCCGGGCCGGACATGATCTTTTTATTGGGAAGAACAATTGCTCAAGGAAGAAAGGCCGGTATCATCGCGGCGGTGGGCATCAACCTCGGTGCTTACGTTCACCTCCTTGGCGCAGTTGCCGGCATCTCCGCATTACTGGCAACATCGGCATACGCTTTTACGATAATTAAATGGATGGGGGCTATTTACCTGCTCTATATTGGTGCCCGTATCCTATTATCTAAACAGAACCAGGTTTTAATTGATGGAAACGCCAATAGCAACAGGAATTACAGGCAAATTTTCTGGCAGGGATTTTTAAGTGACGTACTTAATCCGAAAGTTGCCATTTTCTACCTGGCATTTCTTCCGCAGTTCATTAAACCAAATACAGCTCATCAATCGCTGCAAATCTTATTCCTCGGCGTAACAGTTAACGTAATTGCCATCATCATCAACATCGTATTGGTATATTCTGCCAGCCTGCTCACCAATAGCTTTCGTAAGCATTCTGCAATATCCGGATGGCTTAATAAGATGCTTGGAGCCCTGTTTATATTTTTAGGTTTAAAACTTGCCAGCGAAAAAATATAATCTGATACCAGGATACCGGTATATTAACATGCGAAGTAGCCGGATAATTCTCCAAAAATACAAAGCATGGCAATACTCCCTCTATCAATAGAAAAAAAACAAAACTTTTTTCATAAAGAAGTTTGAGGACGACGAAAAGAAACCATAACGCAATATCGCTTGTACATACATAACGAAGGGTAAAGAAAGATCCCGTTGCATATTACCGAAATTCGACACGCACATTATTTTTCTCAACAACAAACAACACAATCGTTCTTAACGTAAATGCAACTTTTCTTCCACCGGATGTTTCCGCAGGCTTCCAGTTACCACTCTTTTTAATACAACGGATCACTTCTGCTTCCATTCCATAACCACAATTGGAATCTGCGCCGATATAAGAAAGCCGCCCATCTGGCATTATAACGAAGTGCAACATTACGGAGTATGTACCAGGAACTGCTTTATTGGAAAAAGGAACAACTATGTTGACATTATCCTTCAGAAATTTATGCCATGCTTCTTTTCCGCCCGGGTATTCAGGTTTTATGGCAACAGCAGGAAGGTGAATGGTTGCACCGGACGATCCGGCATCAACGTCAATCAAAGTCGATGAACTATCAAATGAGATTCGTTGTGCGGAAACCTGTACTATGCAAAAAAGAGCAAGTGCAATACAACAAATTATTCTTGGGGATTTCATGGTGTACGAAATTTATTTATAAACAGATACAAAATATCTTTTAACGGATAAGCAAAATAGAATTTGTTAAATCGTTAAAACAATCTTTACCTCTTTTCCTTCAACCAATTGTTCCTTTTTCCTGATTTCATTTTTCACAGGCAAGAGATAGGTTTGTAGTTTGGTATCATACCATATTGCGGTTTGCCAGCTACTGTGTCCGGTGAAAGCAGTTGCTTTCATTCTGCCCCAGCCTTCTTCACTTGCTTTCAGATTGATGCGGATTTCATTCGACAACCTCGTGGGCAGGGAAAGAAAATACCAACCTGCAGGGCCGGCATATCGCCACAATTCCGCGGTGAACGAATATTGAATGCTTCCTGTACTCATGTAGGGATGGTAATAAAATTATCTGTTGCCTCCCCGGATCAATTTTGCCAATAGTGTAACCTGGCCAAGATGATAATAACCGTGTTCTATCACCGCTTCAATATTCCGCAAATATGTTCCGTATTTTTCTTCGATAAAAGGCCGATCAAAAATCTCATCATCAAATTGCGCTATGGCTTCAATAAATTTTTCAGCATTCTCCAGGAAGCCCGCTACCAGGTTATTCCAATCGCTTCCTGAATCAATGGGAGGCAATAAAAAACTAAA
This sequence comes from Bacteroidota bacterium, assembly GCA_018268085.1. Lineage (GTDB taxonomy): Bacteria > Bacteroidota > Bacteroidia > Chitinophagales > Chitinophagaceae > Ferruginibacter. The sequence goes on along the minus strand of JAFDXE010000025.1, from coordinate 38,346 downwards.
CTTGTCGCTGATGTCTAAACGACCATTTTTAAAAGCACGCAACAAACCTTCGAGATAATAATTGATATGAAATACCAGCGCCGCAATAGAATTGAGCCCATCTATCGTAACAACAGCTTCCTCCATAGGAATGGAACTGATCTTTTCTTTATAGTTTGTATTGGCTATCCAATGGCCATCCAGGAATAATTCACGCAGCCGGTTTGAAAGAACAATATTTCTATTCATAATAATTACAGTTGAAATCATTTTACTTAATGTTTCCCATCTGTTTCCTCATTGCCTTCTTTTATTGAATCCCGCGGCACAACAACCAACTGATTTGTTTCGCAGTTCCATATATTCAGGTATTTGGCTGAAATCACATTGTGTTGTTTCCATTTCGCAATCTTTTCATACAACATCAATGTACAAATATCTGTTGCCGTAATAAAATCTCCTGTTTCAGGTAAATGCGAATGCGCCGCACCCACTACTTCTTCACCATCTTTCTGAACAGCGCCATATTCTATCGGAATTAAATTCCGATGCAGTTGTTTCTTACTTACAATCTTATTTTGTGCATCAAACTCAATAACATAATCATTGCCGAAAATAACCACGCCACTTTGTTCAGGACCGGTGAGCACGTATAATTTCTTTTCATTGTTATAGATTAGCGGTATCAGGTTCAAATTGGTATTCCTATATCTTTTAAAAAGCGTATCCTTTACAATGGCTTCGAGTGCAATTTTCCGAATGGTATAAAGATCATTTTCCAATGAGGTAAAATTTCTTTCTGCAATACTCAGTTTTGCTTTTGCTACGTTGTAGGTGCTGTCGAAACCGATAGTTCCGATAACAACAGGATTTTCAGCCCTTGAAAAGAAAATACATTTGGAGGTGTCGCCAATTGTATAGGAAAAATAGCCGCCGATATTTTCACGGTTCTTATATGCAGCAACAAAAAGATCTGTGCCATACCAGGAGGCCATCTCCGATGCATACAATCGTTTTCCTTCCGCAACAATCGGCTGCGCCAGTAGTGTTGGATTTTCCTGCGCCATTGCGTGCAACTGTAGGAGCAGGCTGATAATGAGTATTGATTTCTTCATACGGCTAAGATTAAAAAATTAATTGAATAATATTTATGAAAAAAAATAACGGATGAAATAGGGCTAGCAGAAAGATAGGAATTTTTTCAATGGCAACAGGAACAGGCAAATTGTATTTCATCATGGCAACGTAACCTGCCGGTGGGTTTTTACAATACTATAATCGACAAGGATAACCGCAATTTCAGGAAACAGTAACATGGTAAAAAATGCCCCATAAGAAATGGTAACGGTGGGTGCAGCAGCGGCCAACACAAATAAATGATTACCGGTTTCCGTACCGGGATAAATATAGTTTTGCGTGATGTTCCATCCGAAATGGATGGCAAGCGGGATCAGCAGTGAGCCTGTTCTTGCGTAGGCAAATGCCAGGAGTAATCCCATCGCAAACGTGAACGAAAACACCAGGATCATTTGCATTGTATTACCCCAAACACCTGCATTCAGCCAATGTAAAACAGCAAATACAATGGAAGACAACAATATTGCTTTTGACTGGCCAGCAACTTTTATTAGTATATACAATAATGCGCCCCTGCAAATAAGTTCTTCCGTTAGCACAGTACGAAGCTGGTTCCAGGTTTCTCCCAGTATCGTTCGTACATACACTGGCTGTTGAAGAATATACTTTTCCCCTGTAAAAAATTCTTTCAGCCAAAAATTGGTTGCAGCAAACAATGCAGATACTATCATCAACACAAAAAAATATTTCATCCGAACTGCAGTGGGTTTTAATCCTAATACCGACAAATGCTGGCGGTTATACAGCATAATAAACAGCCAGGAAAGAAACAATAAAGCAATTATTTGTAACATACATTCACTTTATATATTCAAATTAATTTCCAACGCATCGGTTAATAGTTACTGCTGCAACAGAACACAAATCTCCGGGTTAACACATGTGGTTATGCTTTCACCGACAAATTAATACGTTAAACACAATTACTGCAGGATAGATGTTCATCTCCTGCTGAACTGAATTAACTGTAATTAATGTTTACCGCTTATCGCAATCATCTGCATATATTGCTTTACTGATGATCCGCTTACAATTTACATTATGAAAATAACTACAAAACAGGATTATCTAAAGAAAGGAAAGCCCCTGCGTTTAAATTTTTAAAAGGCCGAATGACTTTATGGAATCTTCATGTGTACGAATCTAAGGTTTAAAACTACTACTATGGCCGACCTGTCGCAAATGCTCAATAAAGGAACAAAGAAATCAGCATCCGGTTCAAACCATCGCCGCTCAACCCGGGTTGATCTTACGCCCATGGTAGATCTTGGATTTTTGCTCATCACTTTTTTTGTTTTTACATCCGCATTGTCTACACCGCAAACAATGTCAATGATTGAACCAAAAGACGGAACCACAAAACCAACAGGTGCAAGTTCGGCAATGACCATTATCGTTGGCGCCAATCACCAGTTATATTACTATTATGGAATGGAAGAAGTTGAGATAAAATATGGCAGCATTTATCCTGCAGATTTTAAAAATATACGCAACCTGATCCTGGATATGAAAATGAAAACAGCAGCTTCTAAACTGATGTATATAATAAAAGCAAGTGACCGGGCAAGTTTCGGTGATGCGGTAAACATTATAGATGAAATGACGATTTGCGGTATTAAGCCCGGGCATTTTGCAGAAGCAACAATTTCAGACCAGGAGATGCATTTCATTGACAGCCATCACATTTACAAGTAACATAAACCGGCACCCTGAATATGACCCGGGCCGGGTGATAACTGTAAGGCATACCTGAATTTTATCATTTAATAAAAATACTTTCAAACAAAGATCAATATATCCCCAATTCTCGTAAATTGCCGCTTCAAATATTTGTTATGGCAAGTGCCTTTCTTAAAATTCCGCTGCTTGTGTCAATTTGCTTTTTATCGGTAAATGGTTATGCGCAATCAGTTACCATTAATACGAATAACGCACCTGCAGATACTTCTGCAATCCTGGACATCAGCAGTTCCACTAAAGGTATGTTGGTTCCGAGGATGACTGCCCAGCAAAAAAATGCAATTTTTACGCCTGCTACCGGCCTGCTCATTTATCAAACAGACGGAGACAGTGGTTTCTATTATTTCAACGGAAGTAGCTGGTTACTACTGATCACTTCCAACGTAAGCACCGATAAACAAAATACTTTAATTTATACAACAAAAGGATTCTGATATAACTGTTATGAAAAAGATATTTATGCTTTGCATGCTCGCTGCAATTTGTGTTTCCACCAGGGCACAAAACAACCTCCAGTTCAACCGCGTAGTTAACATTGCGGCAGATTCGATCTCCAATTGTTCATCAGGATGTGCGGATACTATTTTATTCAGAACCTTTACCGTACCTGCAAACAAAGTATTGAAGATTGAAAGCATCAATTTTATTGCCGGCAATTATTTCCTGTTTTTAAATGGCATGCCTTTTTCAAAAGTATCTACCAGCATTACCAATACATTCCCTATCTGGTTACCGGCAGGTGATTATTCTATTTATTTTGCCACTTATATTTCAAACGCTTCTTCTACTGGCAATTATGCTTACCTGATGTCGGCGTTAGAATTTAATGTGGTGCAGTAGCGTTGATGAAATTCAAAACGTTTACCATTCACCAGTGAAATTTTTCATGATCGAAGACAAGCCTCGCTTAATGCCTTCGAAATAATTTCAATTCCGGCATTTGATAATGTAGCTTCATTAACAAACCCGCTTTCAATACGGATTTTTTAGGGCTGGTACTGATGTAATAACAATTCCCCTTTTTTGAAGAAAATAAGAAGACGTTTGCTTTCTTCTTCTCTTGAACTGAACTTTATTGCATTGAAAATCTTCTATTGATGGTGTATTAATTCAACTTTTGTGTTTGCACAAAAAATTAAAGCATAATAAAATGATTTCAGCCGGCAGGTATGACCTAGTTCCCATGCAATTCCATCTGCGGATGCTCAAGCGAATCACGCACATATTTATCAAAAAATAATTTAGTGGTTTCGTTTACTTCATTAAAAAATTCTGATAAATTATGTTGACCACCTTCGAACAATTGAAAGCGAACCGGTCTTTTCAGTTTATATAAAGTATCAACCATCTCCATTTGTTCATCGGCCGACACCCGCCAGTCAGCACTACCGGTAATGATCAGTAAAGGCGTTGTGGAACAAATTTTATCTACCCAGTAAACTGCGCTTCTGGCCCTCAACACAGAATCCCGGTTTAAGAAATAGCCAGGTGCCAGTTCTGAAAATACTGTATCCATTTCGGGTCTTCTTTTAGTTGTTTCAAAAGCATCAGCCATTCCGGAACTCACAACTGCCGCTTTAATTTTGTTCGTTTTCGTTAATGCCAGGTAGGTCATCATTCCTCCCCTGCTCCATCCCCACATTCCAATCCTGGAAGTATCTGCTTTCTTTATAGCGTTAAGACATGGAATGAGGTTCAATATATCATGTACTTCCTCTCCACCGAATTCCTCCCTGCCCTGTCCTCCCCCGTTTCCCCTGTACTGACTGGCAATGCATATATATCCCCAACTGGAAACTATTGAAAGAATTCTAATTATTTGCCCATCACTTAAGGCACCAAAATTCCTGTTGCCTCCACGATTATAAATTATTACAGGATATTTCCCTTCCTTTTTTGGTTCCGAAAAATACCCGGTAACTTTTAAACCATCAGATGAATAAGCGATGCTGTAGATGTTAATGGAATTCAGTAAACTGCTAAGATCAGGAACAGTCTTTTGCCATTGTTTAATAGAACTGTCGGCAATGTGATAAGATGCCTGGCTGATGATTCTGCCATCCTGTGCCAACGATGCTAATTGATAAGAAAAAAAAATAATTAAAATGAATTGCTTTTTCATTGAGCGCTATTTTATTGTGCCGCAAAATTTATTTCCCCTTTGTTACCAGTTATATGAATGTGAATTCCATTTGAAATTTCAATGTCTTTAAACACCGGCGTTGTAGTACTGAATTGAAAACTTTTTATGGCATATTTTGTATGCACTGTTCTTTTTTGGAAATCTATTATAAATCCCTCCGTCGATTTGAACGATAGGTTTGGCATTTGTTTAAAGCCCGATCTCAGTAGCAATGAACTATAATAATTTATCTCCGCTTCAGTAGCGTAAAAAGTTATCCCGGTAAATTCAGAAAGGTATTTTCCTTTGCGTTTATCAGCATGTTGCAGCAGGTAATTCTTTCTGGAAACAAGATCCTGTGATGCCGGGAATTTATTAAACAAAAAATACTCTTTCCGGTATTCCATGAACCAGGTTTCAATATGCGATTGTGCAAAAAAAACTGAATCAGTGATATACAAAGCGTCAAACCATGCAACAAGTGAATCGTTCATTTTTCTTTGCCTGGTTTCTATTGTTGTGTTATAGTTTTTATTTAAAATTGTTTGCATCTTATATATTTCACCAATGCGATCGAAACCAAATGCCATTGCAGCATCACCAACTTTATGTTGTGAACCGGATGGACTAAAGAATTCTACATAATTTTTATCGCCGAATATATAAGCACCCGTCCAGGAACTTGTGTTGGTAACTGAAGAACGGGTAAAAAAACCGGAAAATTCATCCTGTATGAACTGCGAACGCAGTAATGCATCATAATCAGAAGAGTCGAGTACAATAAATGCATGATTGAACTGCGCCCGGGTTTGTTGCGCAATGGAGGTAGCGGTAAACAGCAATGGTAAACATATACTCAAAATGAGTGAGCGTAAACAAGCCATACAAATTATTTCCTTCAATTTATACAAATCTTACCATAAGCATGATAAATTCAGCAGAGAAAAGTGTGCTTCCTTGGAAATAACAGGCGTAAATAAATTACTTAAGAAAAAATTCAACCACCGCATTTTTTTTGAAATCACTCGACAGGTTTATCTCATATCTTTTTTTACCCATGCTAACGATCATCAATGCCGTGCAGGGCGGAATGGTTCCTAAACTTTCAGCAATCAGTTTCAATTTTGAAATGGAGCCTAGTTGGGCAGTAGCTATGTCGATAGCTATTGGATCAGTTGTTATTTTCTGTTTGTGTACGAGGATGGAATCATCCAGGTAAAGAGATATAAAATCGCCGTCAATATCGCCGTTGTCGTAAATCCTGATATGAATTGAATCTGTTTTCTTACTATCAACTTCCACCAGGCTTTGAATATCCTGTACCCGTTGTAATTCTTCGGGCAGCACAGGCTTTTCAGTTGCAGTAACCGGGACCTGATTTTCTTCAACTTTCTTTGCTTTGCTTTTCCAGAAATAGGTATTGATAGATCTTGCCGCCATCATCACCGGCTTATTCACCTTCCATTTACCATCCAATGTACAAAGTGTATCGTTACAGTTTAACTTCAGATAATAAGTGCCTGCAGAATTCTGGTGCAGTATTCCAAGATTGATACTTAGTTCACTCACTTCAGATGCCCGGATGGTTTGACTGACTTTATCAATAGTTCCGCTCAGGTTATAATGTTCATACTTATTGTTTTTGTAATATAAATGTGAAGCGCCGTAAACAGTTGAATCTGTTTCACTATACAATTCCAGCACAACCCGGAGCGGCTGCATCCAACCAAAACTATATTCATTTTTCCCTTCCCAGGTTCCCAGGAAATCCTGTGCTTTTACTTCTGCAAACGATAAGTAGAAACTATAAAATAAAACAAACGTTTTCAAAATGTTCATTTGTATGCATTTTAACGGATTCATCAGCTATGGAAGTTGCATAAGAAAAAATAGAAATAAATTCCGGATAAAAACATCATTACAGTATTGAACGCATAACTCAATAATCAGACGCCCGTTTACTTTCGTTTATTCAGCCAAAAACCAACCTGGATATGTGTCATGAATGAAAATTTGCTCACCTGTTCAGCAACGATGCGGTAACCTTCCGGTTTTCGTCCATGAGTAAAATGATAAACCAGCCCGGCATACTCTTCCACACTAAACCTGCTTTTATAATTACGCTGTAAACCCCAAATAATTCCTGCACTATAAATCGCTCTGCGATTATCTTCAACAAAGAAAGACGAACTATTTTTTTTCTTAGAAAATACTGTTTGCAATTGCGGCACTATAAATTTTGCCGTACTCCTTTTTAAAAAATAAGAAAGATATAATGTTATAAAATCCCCTACTTCAATCTTTCCAAAACACCTTTACGTTTTACAATATTCTTATAATCCCATTGAATTTCTTCTGCTTTTTTTAGCCAGCGTTTCAGGTCTTTACTATTTATTTCCGTTACCGTTTGAAACCTGGCTTCCGCGGCTTTAAATGAACCCTCTGGCATTAAGCCTTCTTCATCGAAACTTTGTCCGCTCCAGAAAAGCAACCGGATACCACCTTTCAGTTTACTGTATCCAACTACCGGGTTGCCTTCTAAAAACCAAACAGGATGCCGGTGCCATATTTTACATTCTGCATTTTTTAATACACTGTCAATTGTTTGAGAAAGCAGTGTACAAATCCTGCTGTCTTCGTCATTCATTGATTCGTTATACGTAACAATATCTTTATCCATAGTACAATTGTGTTTTAAGTTGTTGAAGCTTCTACTCCATATTTAATCGCATCTGCCAACACTTCCATGTTGATATCTTTCAGGTGTTTGAACTTGATACAATAACCGGTTACACTGGCCTTGCCGATTTTTTTTCCGTAGGCGTTTGCAAGAAATGTTTTGTCTTTGATGCCCATAATATATACAGATATCCCACTCGTATTTGCACTCATGCCAACCTGGTAAAAATCTTTTGTACTGCCATCAGCATATTTTATTGAATATTTTCCATAACCAATATTTGGATTGGTTACGATTTTATTTTCATTGTTCCTGCCATCGAGAAACCATAACGTAGTACGGGGCAGTAACTGCAATATAAACTTATGCAATTGCTGCATATCATTTCTTTTTGACTCAGGTTGAGATTCGATATAATTTTTGATCTGATCTTTGGTACTCATTACGCAAATGGTTGTTGATTAAAGATGAGGGCCTTACTGAAGAATTTTATAGAACTAAATCTGTTCGATTTTTAAAGCATTAAAATTTATAGATGAATACTATAATGCATCATCCAATGTTGTAACCAATATTTTATTTGTACAGGCTTTTCACATGTTTCACTGAAAGGGAAACCATTTTCTTTAAAACTTCACTATCTACATCTTCCAGCTTTTTAATATAAATGCAGGCTTTCGCACTTTTGTGTTTTCCAAACTTTTTCAGCAATGCTTCCCTGTTTTCGAATCCGGAAGAAAGGTATAATGATATCTCTGCCTTCCTGGGGGAAAATGCAACCAGCGGCGCATCTCCTTCACGGCCACTTTCGTATTTATAATGATAAGATCCGAATCCTACAATTGCCGCTCCCCACATTTTTGGTTCAAAGCCTGATTGCTTCTTCATTAATTCCGCAATAGCAAAGCAATCCTTTCGTTTTACTTCGTCAGTAATGGTTTGTAAAAACTGTTCAACGCTCTGTTCGGTTTCAGTTGTTTTGTTTTTTGCTGTTGCCATAACGATGAATTTACAATTTGAGTATTGAAGGTTGAAATGGTTTTACAAAATTCAGTACCGGGCGAAATTTCTAATCTATTGCATATTATTCTTTAGCCTCTCCGGAAAAAAATCATAATTAACGTTACATAGTTTCTTTATCCGTCTATTTTATTTTAATATTCAGAATTGAATCTGCAGTATGTAAAAAAGGAACTTCTTCTTTACCTTCTTCAATTACGTTGGGATAACCGAGTGAGCCTAAAGGTTGAATATTTTTTCTTTTGGTAGCAGTATCATCAACAAGATAAAACATCCAGATGGTTGGAAAACCCGAGACCCTGAATACCTGTTGCAATTCTGCATTTTGCTGTTGCAGTTGTGGTGGTAATTTTATTTTGCGTGGATAGTCGAGTTCAAGTAATACTACATTCTTCTTTGCCCAATCTATGAAGCTTTGTTTGCTGAAAACATTGTCCTGCAACCGATGACACCATCCACACCAATCACTCCCGGTGAACAACGCAAATATGGGCTTCTTCGTTTCGTTTGATATCTTTTGTGCATCAGCAATGCTGGTGTACCATTTCAGTGTTGTGTTATTTTTCTTTACCGTTTGCCCGAAAGGCGAATGAGAAAAAACAAAAAGTAAAACAATCAATACCGGATATGAAAGTTTCATTTGCAATTATATTTTTAATTAAACGCTGATAAATGCTTTAACCTGGAAAATTGATGTATAACAGTTTACAGGCTCACGCAATAAAGAAACAACATTTTACGTAAATCTCCATGATCAGCGGAGTTTTAATGTCTGCTGAATTGTAAGACAATTCAAATTTTACAGGCACCGTTACCAATGTTTCAATTATTTTCCGGAGATCTTTCCTTCTTCCATTTCCTTACTCTCTGCAACGCATTTTTATAAGGTGATGATGTGTTTAATTGTATTAGTCTGCCTAAAGTCCATTGTTTATACCAGTGCTCACCGTAAAGTTGCTTATTTGTATTGCTGTTAATGAGATTAATTATTTCTTCCACAACCTCATCCAGTTTTTTATGTAAACGGGATAAATCATACGTTTCATAATCTTTGTAAAATTTCTGAGCTAGTTTTCCCAGTTCGTTCCATTTAAAACCGGTATCGGGTAAATCTGCCATTTCATTTTGCTTATGCTTATCATTCCATTTCAAAACAAGTTCGCCCCAGCCAATTAAATACGAAACCAGGTTGCGAACCGACATCCGGGTTCCCTGTACATGACCTTCCATTTCTTTCCGGGTTGATTGAATTTCTGTTACCGTTTCCAATTCGGATTTCAATTTCGAATATTCTGAAACAATAGCTTCCAGGAGCTGTGCTTTATTTTGTGGGATGGCCATAGTGCATTGTTGCTGTATTTATTCCCCGTCTGCTGCAGATGAAAAAATACGATTTATTTTCGGCTGCAAAATCCAAACGCCAACCGGGAAAAAGAATACCAGGAAGAACCTTCCCAAATAATCACCGCCCCTATTTTTGTCTATTACGATGGAGAGCACTCTGGCAATAAAAAACAAACAATAAAAAACTGCGTAAATAAAATATGCAGCCCAAACAACAAGCAGCATATCTGCAAATGTGAATGCTTCAGGTTTACCCGGAAGTAAAAAAAACAGCATGGTAATTATCGTACTTAATACAACAAAAGAGTTAAACCTGAATAATTTTTCGTTCAGAGGCTGAAGGCCGTAATCGTTAATCTTTTTATTTCCATAAATAGCAATGGCCGACAACCAGCCAATAAAAGCCAACAATGCTATTAGCCTAGGAACTACAGGAACATAACCGGGAGCAGCAAAAGCACCAAGTATAACAATGAGTACGAACAGGTGCCAATGTTTTAATAGTAACAAACCTTTCATAAACTTAGTTTTCAATATTATTATCGGGTATTAATTCTGAAGCATTTTGCAAAAACAAAATTGCTTAGCTTTTACAAACAGCCTGTTGAAGTTAAAGAATAAAAGTGGAATGAGAAACAGGCTCAATGCTTGTTTTACCTTCCTCTACAATGCAATCATTTTACTCAAAATGCTGCAGTTTAAAAGCACTAAGATTTTTTTTAAAATCATCTCCTGAAAAACCAGGTGATTCAAAATATTTTTGAACTTAAAGCATGAAAATAATTTAGTGTAATGAATACATGATTTTTAAACAAGGTTACGTATTCTTTCCATGGCAGTATTTACCCATTAATTGTCATAATCACACCTTGCCTTAACCCGAAATAAGAATTAGTTTTGTGCAATCGGTTCAACTTAAAATTCAGTAAAATGAACAGCATATTCAATAGCTGCAGGATATTAACATCTGCACTTGTTATAGTTATGATTCTTGCATCTTCACCATCGTATGCACAAAAGGTAAAACCTTCCAAAACCGGCTATGCACCCGTTAATGGCATCCAGGTTTACTATGAAACTTACGGCGATGGCAAACCGTTGATACTGCTACACGGTGCTTTTTATACAATTGAAATGAACTGGAGCGAATTAATTCCAGCGTTATCAAAAACAAGAAAAGTAATAGCTATTGAAATGCAGGGACATGGCCACTCTCCCTTTTCCACGAGAGCATTATCCATAACTTCTTTAGCAAGTGATGTAGAAAAAGTAATGGACTATTTAAAAATAGACAGTGCCGATGTTGCTGGATACAGTATGGGCGGTTCTGTGGCTTACCAATTTGCCGTTCAAAGTCCGAAACGTTTAAGAAAGCTGGTGATCATTTCTTCCACCTATAAATCTGAAGGCTGGTTACCAATCGTTAATGGTGCGTTTAAAGATTTCAAGCCCGATTTTTTTGATAACACCCCATTAAAAACAGGGTACGATGCAGTGGCACCTGATAAAACAAAATGGAGAAATTTCCTGGAACAGATGATTGCTTTCGCTGATGTTCCTTTTAATGTTGGCGATTCGAATATTGCAAAAATCACATCGCCGGTGCTGATCATTTCAGGTGACAACGACGGGCTGGATAAAAATGAATTGATGAAAACATACGCATTACTGGGCGGCGGTATTTCCGGAGATCTTGAACCCATGCCAAAATCTCAATTGGCAATTGTACCAGCACAGGGGCATGTAAGTGTAATGATGCAAACAACTACTATTCTAAATTATTTGAATGACTTTTTAAAGTAACCTACAGATCTTCTCAGTAAAGAAATGGGAAATACAAATTACGTGTTGAGCATTTTTACCTACTGAAATCAAATAAATAAAATTGTCAGTTCATTTTATTCAACTGAAAACCCGGATACGCACTTTTTACCGGGTTGAGCATATTGAGGCCGGCCTGAGTTAAATCATACTGAGGTATTAAAATTTTCAATTTCTGCCCATGAATATATTTTAATAATTCCCTTATACCTTTTTCATCAGCACAGATAAATACGCATACATGATTATTTTTCCAGGCAAAACCAGAATACTATGCACAGCGCTGTTGGGAGATGCTGTTGCTCATGAAAAAACGCGGTAAACAAAATTTGCCACAACCCGCCAGGTTGTACTGTCAAAAAATATAAGTTCGAAAGTATGCTCTAATATAATGAAGGTGCCTACATACTTAAACACGGGATGTACGAATCCATTTACAATTTTATCCCAGATCATTGAAATTAATATTAAACTGTCGGCTAACACAACAGCAAACCAAATTTCTGGTCTTGAAACAGAAGGAAAATAATGCCTGAATCGAAACCAGGCGGGCCATAATACTACTATTATTGCCAATAACATCAAACGTTTATGAGTCGCAGATTTTTTTCGATGTACAATTGCAGCAATAAAAATTGATAAAAACATGAGGGCAGATGTACAAACCCCGAGAAACCCCGAAATGGCAGTTTCACCAAGCCCCTGCCTCAATTCTTTATGTGCGGCGAATAATCCAACAGGCAACATTGTGAATGCCGTACCAAATGCAATTATCACCCCGAATGAGCCGAGTAAAATATGCGTACGGTATTTTTTTAGATTTATTAATGAAGATTGAACAATAAATAGCATTATCCAACTAAAAGCAAAAGCGCCATGAATGTAAACAACAATCGGAGCAGAAAAGCTCCCCCGAGTTACAGGTCCAATAAAAGTTTTTGCAAATCCAATTAGAACAGCGAGAAGTCCTATTACTGCTAAGCAGAAAAAATAGGAAACCTTATATACTCTTGTACTGCTCAATTTGAATATGATTTTTATTATAGCTGTGCATAATGAGCAGGTATTGTTGCAGATGGGTAATCAGCATTCCGTTTGCCCGGCCCGTAAACACAACTGCATGCCTGAAGGCAGGTAAAGAAACGAAATTTTTATAACACCACAATGTTAGCAGCAGAATTATGAGAATTATAATGGGATTGTATTCGACCAAATAATGTTCTTTGTCTTTATTTTCTTCTCAAAATCTTGAACCGTACTGGTTTTAATAACATTCAATCCTACTTTCAATTTATCCGATAGCATTTTATTCACTCCTTTTTTCTTGTAAAGTCTAATGACAGTTGATCTCTTTGCATAAGGTGGAAGTGATAAAATAACTGGTATGTTTCTTTCGCACATAAGAGGATCGATTTGTAGCTCGAGATTATCAACGCAATAAAAATCTGTCAATGAGCATGACATACTTAAATAATTCAAAGTCTTAGTTGTCTTATTAGACAGTACGCATTCAATTAACCAATTTGTTTCACCATTTACTTTTTCTGTTTTAAATTTTTTTATAACAAGCTCATAACTAACAGATGGAATTTGAGAACTACATTTTGTAGATGAAATTAAAAGGATTAAACCTAAAAATATAGATTTTAGTTGCATACCCAATGTTATTAAGTTTGCGGCTAACGCTCTGTTAATAGACTTAGATTTCAAAACCGTTTAGTTTTTTGTTGTGTGCGCTTTTTTATACTCATTAAATTCTTCCTGAGTCATAAAGTTTGTTCCCTGGCCTAAAACATAATACCACTTTCCATTATCTTTAATGTAAGTCTCTGCCCTGATTACTTTAAAATGTAAATCTCCTTCGGGTGTTGAAAAAACAACATCAGCAATTTTTGTTTTTATAGCTGTTTGACCATTAAAAATTCTGACAAGTTCAGTTCCCGGAACAGTTACAACGGATTTAAAGGTCATTCCGTTTCTTGCAAACTTTTGAAATTTTTCTTTTAAACCGTATGCTATTGACCCATCAGCACCTATGCTAATTGAGTTGTCATTTAGCGATAGCGAAGAGTCGAAAATATTGCTAATAGAATTTATGAATTTTCTATCTTCCGGATAATTTGTCGTGTCATACTTGCCAGGTGGTGGAGCTTGTCCTAGCATTTTCATTGATTGGAAAGTGGATAATAAAAGAAGTATTATCATTTGAAATACTTTGCAACTTAACTTCATAATTTTCTTTTTGCGGTAATTGTTGTTATGTATGTATGCCGTCGGGCGTTTACTACATGCAGGGAATTAATATTTCGCCTGTCCAGCTATCAACACATTAAAGAAACGAAATTTTTATAACACCACAATGCAAGCCGCAACACTAAAAGCGTAACAAAATGCTGCGGCGATTTAGTACTAAGTCAAGCTGATTAACTGAAGATGATTAAGTTAACGCTGTTGAAGATTGATTGTCCCTCCCCCACTTGTGGTAAACGCTTTGTTGGCTGAAGTTTTATTCCAATAACCTAAGTTTTAAATCCATCATGCTATGAAGTATCCTTACAATCTCAATTGTTTCAGTTTGATAACTTCGATAAAATATTATGTGTTGACCAATACGACAGCCAAAAATATCTTTATTTACTTCCTGATAATTTCTTCCAATAATTTTTTGGTTTGCTAAATCCTTACAACATCCAATCAATAAATTATAATACTTGTCAGCTTGAGCTTCTGACCACTCATCGAATGTATAATTCCAAATATCAGAAAGATCGTCTACAGCCTTATTTGATAATAAATAATTACCCATTTCTCTTTCTGGCAGATTTTAATTTCTCCAAATGTTTCTTTGGATCAAAATTCTTAACAATTCCACTTTTTATGCCTTCATCCAGAGCTTTTCGTAATGCTATCACCTTATTCTCCTCTTCTTCCAAAAGTCTAAGACCAGCACGAATTACCTCACTGGCATTTTTAAACCTTCCAGTTGAGACTTTCTTGTCAACAAAATTTTCAAAATGGTCGCCAAGTGCAACTGATGTATTACGTCCCATAAAATATTTTAACTAAAGTTACCAATTTTTGGTAATCAATGCAAGCTTTTCTCACAGCTATTTTCTTGACGAAAATGGCAATGCAAAATTTCAGTTAACAAATGTGCTTACGCTTGTGTGTCGCTACTTTTTACAATTCAGTTATTTCAATTACTGTTCCGTTCAAATCTTTGGTAACTAATAGCTGGCACGACAGGCGAATGTTTTCATCTTTATGTCCCATTTTGGAAAGTGTTACAGGTTCGTTTCTTTCTTTGTTAATTGAATTGCCAGACAACCCTTTAATTTTTATAACACAGGTTGCACATCTTCCCATTCCTCCACATTCGCCAAAGTATTCCAGATACATTTTATCTTTTAACAGTAACATTAAATTTCTGTATTCTCCAACATAAGTTTCTATAACTTGTCGTGAGTTGTTGTCGATAACCGTAAAACTTAATTTGTTTTTCATTATTCCCATAGCACATTTGCCAGGTTGTCGGCAAACTTTATATCAGCATAGCAGAATTGCATTTGTTGTAATTGTTCGTTTGTAGTAACAGACTGGATTTCGTTGAATAGCATTCGTCCTTCAAACCGGATATGGCTGTCAAGAATTTCTTCTAATGCATCCAGATTTTTATATAATTCCATTTCCAACAGTACAAAACGTTTAATTTCCCGGAGTTCCAGCAATGCTGCAATCCGTGATGATGCTCACGGCGAAATGGCTGTAAAGCCGTGTTACATTTTATCGGTTTATTGTTCATGGTGCTGATGGAGCACATCAAGCAATACAATGGCGTGATTTATCTTTTCGTTCCTGGCAGCATAAAGCAATGTGAGATTTTGTTTTTTTGCAATAGAATTTATTCGTTTCAGTTCCTCCGGCTTACTTTTCAGTTCGGCAGTATATAATTGAGAAAACTGTTTAAACTTTTCGGGTTTATGTCCGAACCATGTTCTAAGCTCACCCGAAGGCGCAATGATTTTATTCCACTCGTCTATCGCTGCTTTTTCTTTTGTCAGTCCCCTTGCCCAAAGCCTGTCCACGAACATCCTGTATCCGTCATCTTCTTCCGCTTTTTCATATATCCGTTTTATTTTTATGCGATTCATAAAATAAATTTTTCCAGTTCAATTGCTTTGGGAAACAGAATATTACCGATAACAGCAACGGCAAAATTCCCATTCCAACTTGTGGAGGGCATTAAAAACTAATCTTCCGATTCCCAAATCATGAAATTAAAGCCCAACTTCCATAAAGCCGGAGGCACAAACATCCCCTATCCAGAATAAAATTGCCATGAATGCTATGGGCATTTTTACTATTGTCATAACAAAGGAGTTGAAGAATTATTTCTGTAATAATTTATTTTGGAAAGGAACAATTCTGCCATTCTTTCTCCTTGCCATTTGGCTCTTGTAGCTTTTTCGCCTTCAAATAATGTGTTCACCGTTTCGTCAAACAACTTTAACCATCGTTCAAAATGTTCTCCTTCAACAGGCAGTTTTGCATGAGGTAAAAACGGACTGCCGTAATAAGTGTGTTCTTCCAACAAAACCGTTTGCCAAAAACGATACATCTTTTCTAAATGCGCTGTCCAACGGTCTTGAATTCTTTCGTTAAATATTTGTGCCAACAAATCATCTTCACGAACTTTTCCGTAAAAGCTGTCCACCAATATTTTTATATCATCTAAGGTTGTTATGTCGTTTTTTATTTGTTGCATTTTCAGAGATTATAGTTTGTAATCATGTAATAAGCTGCCCAACCAAAAAAAGCTATCAATAAAATCCACAACCAGTTTGGTATGCTTTGAGGTGTTTCGCTTCCTTCTATAATAAATTTCTTTTGGTTGCCTTTGTCATAAGCGTTTATCATTAATGGAATAGTGCCGTCCACCACGGCATTTTCCGATAATCCTTCCACAGCAATGGCTGGCCCGTTTCTCACAATAAATTTTATTTTCCTGATGCCTTCTCTACCTGTTGGCGATTTGCTGACTAATTTCAATATGTGTTCGCCATCGGTCAGTTTTCGTGTGTCCAACTCAAATTGCACAGGCGCATACATTTCTGCAATGGGCAGCAAATCGTCATCTACAAACAATATTACCTTGCTTTTATCTTCATTCATCTTATTAACTATTTAAGATTAAACATTTAATGTGGCTGGTATTTTTTTCTTTCGGTTTGATTAAATATTTCAGCGATAAAATGAAAGTCAATACAGTGATTACTGTAATAACGGCAATAATTACCCAATCCCAATTACTTTGGGGTCCGGCACCGTGCGTTAAACCTCGTGTAATTCCAGGTTGCTGTTTTTCGCAAACAGGACAAGCAGAAACCGTTTGTGCCAACAACACAAACAATAAAATAAAACGGGTTTTGTATTGTCGAAGACGGGGCTTTTCAGCACTACGGTTAATTTGAAATACTAAACTTCGGATATGCACTACATGCTCATAGAAACCCGTCATCCCCGCTTTTAGCAATTCCTTGTTAGCTATTGACGCTTTTGTCATATTTGTTAGGTTTTAGAATTAGTCTTAGTGAGCTGTTCTTTGTCATATAAGACCAGGCCCAATTAATAAATATTATCATTTTGTTCCTAACGGTAAGGATTAGCATAAGATGAAGAAACATCCAAATCAACCAGGCTATATACCCTTTAAATTTAATAAATGGTAAATCTACAACTGCTTTGTTTCGTCCTACCGTAGCCATTGCCCCAAGGTCTTTATACTCATAATCCTTTTGAGTTCTGTTTAAGAGAATATTTTTAAGATTTAAACTAAGAAGCTTTGCCTGATTGATAGCAACATTTGCGACCTGCGGATGTCCTTTTGGATATTTCGGTGTCGTCATATAAGCAATGTCACCAACTGCAAATATGTTATTGTAACCTTTCACCCTATTTTGTCGGTTTACTTGTATTCTGCTATTGGCAAGCCATATATTTTCATCCAGCCCTTCAATTTGATTTCCTTTTATACCTGCTGCCCAGATTAATGTTGATGTTGGTATGGCCTTACCATTGGATAATGTTGCTTTTACTCCGTCATAATCCTTAACGAATGTTTCAGTTATTACCTGAACACCAAGCTTGTCTAAATATTTTAAAGATGTCTCACTTGCCTTGGTACTCATTGCCGATAAAGTTCTTTTACTGCCTTCTATTAAATAAATACTGAATTTTGAGAAGTCAATTCCAGGATAATCTTTTGGCAGTATGTAATTTTTTATCTCTGCAAAGGCCCCTGCTAATTCTACGCCAGTAGGCCCGGCACCAACGATCACAAGATTTAGCAATGATTCTTTACTTTTAGTATCAGCCGTAATAATTTTTTCAAATACAGTAATAATATGGTTTCTTATTGCTATGGCATCATAAGTTGATTTAAGGGTAAATGCGTTTTTTTCGATTGCTTTATTATTAAAAAAATTTGTTGTACAGCCTGAAGCAATAACCAAATAATCATAAGACAAGTCACCAATGGTAGTTGATATTCTGTTTTCTGTTGGGTGAATATTAATTACCTCAGCTAATCTTATTTGTACACTTTTATCTCCTTTGAATATGAAACGAAGCGGAAACGAAATACTTGATGGTTCAATTTGCGAAGTGGCTACCTGATAAAATAACGGTTGAAATTGATGATGATTAATTTTGTCAATTAAAACAACATCAAAATAATTTTTATCTGCTTTTTTTGCAAGTTCAATTCCTGCAAACCCCGCACCTATTATGATGAGTTTCTTTTTCATTTCCAGAAAGGATCATTTTCATTGTCACAGAATTTTTCTGTGCTCAAACTAACGACCTCCCGATTCGGTTTAAAATCACATTTATTTTGAATTTCTTTAAAAAGTATTCTTTCCTCGAATCGAACATTTTCAGTTATTAAGTTGTGAAGTAAAGTAAGATTGTCTTTATCTCTTAATCGATTCATAATAATATCCTTTACCTGCTCGTGCTGTTCAATAGCCATTGTTTTGTGATTATTGAGTTCACCCAATAGAGGGAAAATGTATTTCTCCTCAGTTTCGAAGTGAGGTAATAGATGATGCTCAAAAAACCACTTAACATATTTGCCAATTCTTTCGGGTTCAATATTTTTTGCAAGGCCGGTTTTTATTTTCCATGCAAGTAATAGTGTATGATGATGTGCCCTGCTTAATTGAATTAGCTCATTTGCCCGCTTTATTGGTTTTATATCTTCGGTTGCTTTGTACTTTAATTTTTCAATAAGGTTCGAATTATCGGAATCAGCATAAATACCAAAAGCATTCAACAGTGTACCTTTAATGTTGTGCTTATTTGACGAAATGGCGAATACTATCATTTCGTCACCGGGGTCTGTGTCGCCTTCAAAACGATATACCTCGTCAATTTCAAAGTCTTCCGCGTTAAGCCTGTGATTTTGATTATGGCAATAAATGCAATCTTCATCGTTTAATAATGCAAAATCAAGTAGGTATCCTCTCTTAAAGAGTGCATTAAGTGCTTCTGATACTGTTAAATAATTATTCATGATTGGATAATTTTGAATGTCCTGTTACGCTTGCAACTGACTCGCTTGTATTTTCATTGCTTTATTTTTTAGCAGTTTGTTTTATGAAATCTATTATCTTTTTTACTTCTTCCACCGATACTTTTTCTGCATTGTTTCCCCAACTTGTTTTTTCGTGATTGATAATAGCGGTTACTTCTTCAGGTGTTAGGTTATTATCCATCCCTACGGCATTCATTACGGCATATTCAGGTCTTGCATCATAGCCACGCATGATAATATTTACATAGAATTCAAGATCGTTTCCTAAAACAATCGGGCTGCCTTTTAATGGTGGGAAAGCACCTTTTAAACCTTCACCATTGGGTTGGTGGCAACCTGCACAGTTTTGTGTATAGAGTTGTTGACCATCGGGCAATTTAGCAATACTGCCGCCTGTTTTTGTAATTGCTTTTTCTTCTTTTTTGTAAAGAAAATCCATTGGCATTTTTCCGTCGGGCAGAGGTGTCTGCTTTAAACTTTGCAAATAGGCAACTAAATTCAGGGCCTCTTTTTTAGCAACAATTTTTCCATTGATACCTTTTCGAAATGCATCAGGAACGATGACTTCAACCTCCCCTTTTCCAACTTCATTTTTTATTTCAAAAAGCCAGGGATAGGCAGGCATGATTGATTTATCTACAACGGCCCTCGGTTGATACAAGTGCAATAAATTCCATGCTGAACTTGGTTGCCTTGTACCTATGTTTGTTAAATCGGGCCCTGTTCTTTCTGTCCCCATGAGTGTAGCAGTATTTCGCCAAAAATCGGTTCTTGTTATACCTGCATAGTCTGCAGCAATTCCGGGTCTGCTGCCCCACACTTTATCCATTTCCACATTTCTAACTTGTTGCGTATGGCATGCCACACAACCGTTGGCGATAAAAATTTGTTTTCCTGCAAATGCTTCTGCGCTCAATGGCATTGCGTTTGGCAATGGAGCATTATTCTTCTGATTTTCTATAGCAGGAATTATGGCGACTACAATTGTCAGGCCCACAAATAGTCCTAATGCCGTACCGAATAATTTTTTATGATTATCAAAAAATTCCATTGCGTAAATGTTAGTTCGTTGTTGTTTGATTTTCCAATTCTTTCTTAGCTTTTAAAATTTCTATGGCCGATGTTGGAATTATTATTTCTACTTTTCTTTTTACCATTACGTAAAAATTATAGGCAAACAAAATGTGCGAAAACCACATTAAAGTGCCGCCAATAGCCCGCCACAACCAAAAGGGAAACATCAGTTGCACACTTTCAATAAAAGGTTTTCCGTCTATCCACATCAAACCTCTTAAAGTTGAACCATACATTAACGGAAAAGTGTAAAACAGCAATCCGATTAATGCCAGCCAAAAATGTGCGCCAACGGTAATTTGCGGTGGTTCTTTTCCTGTTAATCGTGGAACGATAGTGTATATAAAACCCCATAGCATAAATGAGATAATACCATACATAGTTAAATGGGAATGTGCTACCGTAAAATCGGTGAAATGCCAGATCAGGTTGGTGAAACGAAACGCTTCTGCTGTTCCTTGCAATGAGCCGGTAAAGTAAAATACAATACCAATCAGATAAAAAGGAAGAGTGTAACTGCCAGATAATTTATTCCAGGAGCCTTTAAAAGTCAGCAGGAAATTTGTAGTTCCGGCAACCACAGGTATCACCATTCCCACACTTCCTACAATAGCTACTGTTTGTAACCACCATGGAATAGCGCTGAAAATAAAATGGTGAGTTCCGATGAGTGTATAAAAGATAATTTGTGCCCAAAAGGCCAGAATCCCCAAGCTGTAAGAATAAATTGGTTTGTTTAATTGTTGTGGTAAGAAGTAGTACATCAACCCAAGATTGAAGAGCATAAACCACATCCCTACGCCCTGGTGCATATAGTAGCCCTGCACAATGGTTTCACCTAAACCATTTTGCCAATTCGGAATGTAGGCTACCAATGCAATAACCAGCAAAAACATCATTGCTGAAATAATATACCAGTTAGAAACATAAATTTCCCTTGTAGTTCTTTTTGAAATGGTTTTAATAAAATTTATCAGAGATATGATTACACCTGTACCAAACAATGCCATTACAGGAAAAATATATTCTCTGTATTCCCCGCCACCGTTGTTGATACCTGCCATTAAGCAAATGCTCCCGATAATAACCGAAGCATTGATTAAAACAAGTGAACGATACCCTGTTTTGATGTTTGCGATGGGAACATTACTTACTCTCGGAATAACATAATATGCCAAACCTATCATAGCCAACGACGCCCATCCCCAAAAAACAGCGTTCGTATGAACAGGTCTGAGCCTGCCAAAACTCAACCAGCTTAAATGGTCAGCATCAGGGGCAACGAATTTAATTCCGAGATATTCACCAACCGTTGTGCCGAACAATAACCAAAAAACAGAACAGCCCAGGTACCACAGGATAAGCTTGGTTAATTCGGGTTCAATATTGGGTCGGGGTTGACCTTTTTTCTTTTGTTGAACAAAACGAATACTGTCTGCAGGGCTGATATTTTCGATCAATCCTTTACCATCAACAGGGTTTGTTTCACCCGACAATTCTTTATTTGAAAGTGAAAATTCAAGTTCCCTTTTTCTTTGCTCTAGTTTCGCTATTTCTTCAGGAGTTAATTCTTTTATATAATTATTGAACTTCTCTAATTCCTTTCTTTTGAAATAAAGGTTTATGGTTGCATAGGCCTTTGCAATCACGATAATTGATGCCACAATCACGGGAATCAGGATCAGAATAATTGTGAGGATAATGCCTCCTTCGCTGAATATGTTTTTACTTTCCATCTTCTTGAATATCGGACATATTTGTCCATTATTATTGTAAAAAATTTTATCGCTTCAAAAAGGTCAACCCTTTTTCCAGGTCCATAGCCAATGATTTTAATGTTGTTGTTTCAAGCATAGATTTTAAATTTTCCCGGATTGATTTGAATTGATTATGAACGGGACAAGGTTTCTTTTCGTTACACTTTTTCAAACCTAAGCCGCAATCAATGTATAGAGCGTTACCGTCAATTGCAGAAACAATAGAACTTAGTGTGATCTTTTCAAATCCATTTTTCTCTATTGAGAAACCTCCCGTTGGTCCTTTGTCGGAGTGGATGATATTATTTCGCACAAGTTGCTGTAGAATTTTAGAGGTATAAGCTTCGGGTGATTCAATCGCTTTTGCAACATCCTTCAAACTTACTTTCCTGTCATGAAGCGATTGCCCCGTAATGTAAATGGAAGCCTTTATGCCGTATTCACACGCTTTTGAAAACATGATTTTGTATTTCTCTGCAGCAAAGGTGAACATTTTTTTTAAAGTGGACAAATATATCCATTATTATTTTTGGCCTGTGGAAATTGGTATATTGAGCTATTGTGTTGGATTTTGCAGGGAGGACAGACCAAAATGTTCTCCCGAAAGCTTTCGGGACGTGTTGGGGAAAATTACTATTTAATATGTGCGGTAGAAAATTTTTTCAACCTGGTGTGTCGGCTTGTGTGTTGGTCAAGTTAAGGTCTGTCTTTGTTGGTTTACAGCGAAAATACCTGTCCATTTTTTGCCGGGCCTGTTGATATTAGCACAGCATCTGCCCTGCCGGTCAACACGACCTGCTTGACGGCAGGCAGGTATAGAAACGAAATTTTTACAATAATACAATGAAAGCCGGCACAACTAAGTGCGTAGCAAAACAGTGCCAGCGATTTAGTAACAATGACAAGCCCATTTACTGAAGTCCATTAATGATCTGCCGCTGAAATCTCCCCCGTCTGCCAGCATTGCGGCTAACCGTTTGTTATGGACAGGCTATTTTGATTTTATTTTTGAAATGGTCATACCGGTTGATCTGGTGGGTTTATCCATTTCTTTTATTGCGAATTCAACGGCCGCCTTTATTAAATCCTTAACTTTTTTGTTCCTGTAATCTTTCGCTGTATCAACTGTAATATGTCTAATCAAATTACCTGTTCCCGTTAATAAACTATAAGGATCTTTCAGCAAAGTCCCTTTATTAAAACCTAAGTTTAAATGATTGGTATAGATCGGTAGCATGCAAAATGCGTCTGATAGTTTGTCTGAAATTGAAAACACAGCCGTCAAAGCGTGTGTATGATACAACAATTCGTTACTGTCTGGATAAATTTCGAGTATATACGCTCTCAAGTCTTTGAAAAGTTCAATAACTTTTTTCTCTTTCAAATCGAGTAGAAAAAGAAAGTCAGGATGTATTGGTCGTAGCTTTGTCATATAGGACTGTTGTCGTATTGTATCGCACAAATCAGATTGCGCTATGTGACTGAAATTTTTGTTAGTTAGTGAGATGCTCGTTTAGCTTGAACATAACGTCTGCGGCTAGCTGCGGTGCTGGAATTAGCATTACAACTGCCTGGCCGGTCAACACAACCTCCTTGCCTGCAGGCAGGTAAAGAAACGAAATTTTTACCAAACCCGGATGTTGGCTGCTGCTATTGTAACCTTACTATTATTTATTTATAAAGTGAAACAATACTTCTCTTAAAATAAATCAGGAAAGAACTAAATAAAAAAAAGACGTTAGAATAATTGAGAACAGCATGTTTATTATTAAACCTGCTTTTGCCATGTCTTTTTGAGGAACAAAACCTGATGCGAAAATCATGGCATTGGGAGGAGTTCCTGCCGGGAGCATAAACCCATAGGACGCTGCAATTGTGGCAGGAAAAACCAAGATAGTTGGGTTAATGTGTAGTTGATTTGATAAGGTAAAAAGAAGCGGGAGAATCATAGCTGCACTTGCAGTATTACTCATAAATTCAGTGAGGAGTATACTGAAAATTACAATTATCCATAAAAAAAAGAACATTGGAACAGACGTTATTAAACCAGCAATTTGATTAACCAGCAATGCTCCCAGTCCACTTTGATCAATCAGCATTCCCAAAGTAAGTCCTCCGCCGAACAGTAATAATATCTCCAACCGGATACTATTCATAATTTCGTCCCAGGTTAAAACCTTTGTGATAAATAGCAGGAAAATTGCGAAGATAGCTACCATAGAATTGAAGTTACTGCTCATATTCAGCAAGGGAGCGAGTATGCCTTCCATCATCCATAATGTTATCGTAAATAAGAATATGGCAGTAAGGGTTTTTGTAGGAGCAGTATTATCTTTTTCTATTATTAAAACACTAATGCTCTTTTTTTTATCAGGCTTGAAATACAATGTCAATACAGTAACCATAACCGGAAAAGTGATAAGAAAAAGAGGAACGCTATACTTCATCCATTGTAAAAATGAGATGCCAAATATCCCGGCACCTATTGCATTGGGTGGTGTAGAGATCATTGTTATTACTCCGCCGATATTCGCAGAATATGCAATTCCAAGCATGAGAAATTTGGATTCAGCAGAAACGTTATCCTTTTTTGCCAGCACCAGCATACCTAATGCCAATGGAATCATCATAGCTGTAGAAGATGTATTGCCAACCTAACATGCTGTTAAGGAAGTAGCAAACATTAAGAGTATTGCCGATTGATAAAAGTTACCACGGGCGAGTTTAATAAGTTTATGCGCAAGTCTTTTGTCGAGAGAATGACGTGCTAAGGCTCCGGCGAGCACGAAACCACCCATAAATAAGAAAATGATGGGGTTTGCAAACTCCATGAATCCATTCCTGGGAGATGTTAATTGTAAAAAAATAGCAATTACGGGGATCAATAAACTTGTTAATGGAAGAGGTATTGCTTCGGTGATCCATAATATGGCCACAAGTATTAGTAATGCAAATGCCTGCTGGGCCTGGTGATTATTAAAAATGGGGAAAAATAATAAAGCGCTAAAAGCTACCAGTGCAATAAACAAAGCCTTAAGGTTTATTTTTTTCTTCACCATTGTAATTTATATAAAATAAAACCCGTTGTTACATGCCGTTGTTCTCTGTAAGAATCAAGTCTGTTTGCAACAGCGAGTACATCGTCATGTCATAATGTTTGTCATTCCAGAACATCCATTGTCTCAATATCCCTTCATTTATGAAACCAATTTTCAAAAGAATCTTTTCAGAAGCAACGTTGTCCTGCATAACTTCCGCCTCAATTCTATTTATTTCAAGTTGCTTAAATCCAAAATCAATTACTAATCTTAATGCTTCTGTCAGATAGCCGTTTTTCCAAAAATCAAATTGAAGGTCGTAACCTATATTTGCTCTATGTCGTTTAGTGAAGTTATTAAATCCAATTGTTCCTATAATATTGCTATGTCCTTTTAATGTAATTCCCCACCGAATACCTGACTTATCTGTAAAACGGCTATGGAACCAGTCAATAATTTTTTGTGCTTCTTCTTTTGTTAGCGTTACAATATTATAGAATTGTGTAACTCTGCTATCACTAAAAAGTTTAAAAATATCATTCAAATGCTCTTGTTTAATTTCAACAAGGTCAAGTCTGTCTGTATGTAAAGTTGGAAAAGTGTCGAACATTGTCTTTGCTAAAATTTATTAGAGTTTCGGTTTTACAATGGCATGTAACAACACGCATTACAGAAGTGCTGGCATTAGCATTCCTTCAGCCTGGTGGCGTCAACCCGACAAAGAAACGGAATTTGTATGTTACGGACAAGCAAAGCCGGCGCATTACAAAGTGTAGCCAGACATCGCCGGCGATGATCTCAATCTAATTGTATCAAAGGTACTTTCAGTTAAGCTCCACAATTTTTTTATCAAGCAAACTTTACAATAATAATTGTTTAGGGGTATTTTAAAACAAACCCATTATTGGGTAAAAATCAAAAAATGAAAAAAGGAACAGTAAAGTTCTTTAGTACGACCAAAGGTTTTGGTTTTATTAAAGGCGAAGATGGACAAGAAGTATTTGTTCATGTAACAAGTTTAAAAGAAGAAATTCAGGAAAACGACTACGTATCTTATGATACTGAAGTTGGCACTCGGGGTGTCAATGCAATAAATGTCAAATTACAGAGTTAAATTTTTTACAGAGCAGCTTTAATAGCTGCTTTTTTTTTGAATGTTTGCATTTGTATAGCCTTAAAAATTAGGGCATCTCCCCATTAGCCTGGCTGCTAACGACCGCGGCTTGCTGCGGTGCTGGTATTAGCATTATAACTGACTGGTCGGTTAACACAACCTGCTTGCCGGCAGGCAGGTAAAGAAAAGAAATTTCTACCAAACCCAGATGCAAGCCTGTACAACTAAGAGCGTAGCAAAAAGTGCAGGCGATTTAGAAACAATGACAAGCCTATTAACTGAAGTCCATTAAATATTTATTGCTGAAATCTGTTCCGTCTGCCAGCATTTCGGCAAACCGTTTGTTGGCGTTCGTAATTGCTTCTAATTTTTTTTGTGAATCATTTTTCTCCATAAATTACGAGTGCACTTGAATCAATCTTAAAATCACCTTCAGGATATTTCTTATTAACTATATCAAATACCTCATTTTTTATTTTTTCTTTCATTGCTTCATCTGCTTTGCTTAATGCAGCAACAATAGGAGCACCTACTTCGGTCATCATATTCCAATAGACGTCAGTTGTTTTGCAATTCAACTTTCCAACAACTTCTTTCACAGAAATATTTTTCAAGCCTGCTTGCAAGAATATATCTGACATAAAACCATCTTTAGCACAACGAAACATTCCAGGTGAACCGGGAGGAGGATGAGGTAATTCTATATTTTTATTTATTGTATCCATGATAGCTGTAACCCAAAAGTTTTTTTCAGGAATATTCCAAACTGAAGCTGCAATTCTTCCACCTGGTTTCAGAATACGCACCATTTCTTTAGCAGCCATTAACATATCAGGGAAGAACATAAATCCGAATCTGCAACTTATAGCATCAAATTTATTGTCCCCAAATGGAAGTTCAGACACATCGCTTGCAATAGTTTCAATGTTTTTAATTCCTCTTTGCGCTGCATGTTCTTGCGCTATTTTAAGCATTTCTTCTGCAAGGTCAGTAATAATAACTTTTCCTCCTTTCAATTTAGATGCAATTGTCAGACCCGGTTCGCCAGTTCCAGATGCAACATCTAATATAATATCGTCATTTTTGGGATTTAGTAAGCGAATAATTTCATCACCGACCGGTTTTAAAAAATCCATAGTAAGGTCATTCCATTTCTTCCAACCAGAAGAGAATTTATTCCATGATTCTTTTTGCAGATCCCGTATTATTTCCAATTCCTGTTTCATGGTTTTATTTTTTTTCAATTAATAGTTTTCTTTCTTACAGATGAGGTTTAACAGACTGCAAGTGTAGTATAACGCACAACGTCCGACGCTTGCTGCAGGTGGGTAATCAGCATCCCCGTCTGCCCGGCCGGACAACACAACCTGCCTGTCGGCAAGCAGGTAAAGAAACGAAATTTTTACCAAACCCACATGAAAGCCGCAGCACTAAAAGCGTAGCAAAACCTGCCTGCCGGCAGGCAGGTGCTGCGGTGACTAAGTTCTAAGTCCAGCCTATTTACAGAAGATGATTAGGTAACCGCTGCTGAAGATTGATTGTCAAGCCCCACTTGTGGTAAACGTTTTGTTAGCGCCAGTTGTTTTATCGTGAATATTTCGGATTAAACCAAGCCATTGGAATATCAGCTTCCAATTTATTATCTGGTGAAGTAATTCTTCTTTCAAATCTACCTTCAATAATAAATCCTAAACTTTCATACATTTTAATTGCTCTAATATTAGACTCTGCTGCGATTAATTCAACTCTTAATATATCGCGTCTACTTGCGACTATATAATTAAGTAAAGTTTCAAATAATTTTTTACCCAAACCTTTTCCCTGATAATCCGGATCAATGGCTATAGTTAGTTCACTAAAAACATGATTAAACACTTTAGGATCTAATTTATAACAATGAATCTCGCCAATGATTCTGTTTTCTTGAAATTTATCAATAACAACGAATTCTACTCCTTTATTTAAAGACTTTAAAATAAACTGCTCGACATATTTTTTTGATACTTCATCGTTCGATCTTGCCAAACCTCCACTTCTTTTACTGACTTGCTTATATAATTTGAATATTGCATCATTATCTTTTATAGTAGCTTTTCTGAATTCAAATTCTTGTTTATCCATGACTAGAGGCTTTAATAACAATTGGTGCTAACGTCCGACGCTTGCTGCAGGTGGGGAATTAGCATTCCGTCTGCCTGGCTGGTTAACACGACCTGCCTGTCGGCAATCATATAAAGAAACGAAATTTTTACCAAACCACGATGTAAGCCTGCACAACTAAGAGCGTAGGAAAAAAGCGCAGGCGACTTAGTTACAATGACAAGCCCATTAACGGAAGTTCATTAAAGATCAATCGTTGAAATCTGTTCCGTCTACCAGCATTGCGGCAAATCGTTTGTTAGAGGTAATAAATTTCCGGGATTTAATTATTTGCCTTGAATTGTGCAAAAATCCTATCTGCTTCACGTTTTGAAGTTAATGGAAGACTAGTAGTATCAATGTTTTGTTTCCAAGCCTCTATAACATTTTGTTCTGAGGATGTCAACCAATCCCTAATAACTTCGAGACTTGAAACATCACTATAACCTGTAAGCTTGTCTACAAACTGGATACGACTTACCTTAAAAGCCGGATAACAGCTGTCTAGTATTCTACTTAAATGAAAAATATTATCAGATTCTAAGGGCGCAAGATAATATATCAGTCTTTGAGACCAGCCTTGACCTGATAAATCAAAATAAAGCCTCTTATAAACTATTCCTTTAACAATAGTATCAGACAATGCAATTAGACTATCCATGTATTTATCATAAATATGCTTTTTGGGATAAAAACCATATGAGACATCTTCAGGATCAAGACTGTAATTTGTAATAGGTTTAGCGGTATCTGAAAAAGTTACATAATCCTGACCTCGCTTTTTTGTAAGATCTAATACAGAATATTTATAAATTCGAACACCGTGTGATATGACACTATCATTTATTGTCTCCGAATATTCTATATACATTTCATGTATCACTGTACTATCCTTAAACCAAGTATAGCAACGCCCTGCCTCTCTAAATAATGGTGAATTTAAATTCATAATTCCTTCCTTTTGTATAACCTGACCTACAACATTTGTAGAGCTTATTACAGCTATCAATAGATAAAGCCTAATCATAACTAAAATTACTTTTTTTTCCGCTAACGTCCGACGCTTGCTGCAGGTGGGGAATTAGTATTTCGTCTGCCCGGCTGGTCAACACAACCTGCCTGTCGGCAAGCAGGTAAAGAAACGAATTTTTTATAACACCACAATGCAAGCAGCAGCACTAAGAGCGTAGCAAAACCTGCGTGCCGGCAGGCAGGTGTTGCGGCGGTTTAGTACCAGGTCAAGCCAATTTACAAAAGATGATAAGATAACTGATGCTGAAGATTGATTGCCAAAACCCACTTGCGGCAAACGTTTTGTTAGCGGTTCGCTGTCTATTCTTGTGTTGGTTCGTAGTAAAATATTGCCGCACCAGAGTTAAGCGTTTTTATATTGATGAGTTTCAACATTATTCTGTCTGTGATTTGGTCAAATAATTTCAATCCTTCTCCTTCTATGACAGGATGAATGCAAATTTGAAATTCGTCAATAAGTCTACTGTTTAATAGTTGAATAATCAAACTACGACTTCCTACCAAAATGTCCTTTCCTGATTGTCCTTTGAGTTCCAAAACTTTTTCGATTAGAGGTTTGTCAGAAAGATTTGCACTGTCCCAGTTTGTATCATTTAATGTGTGGGAGAAAATAATTTTTGAAATTTTGTCAATTGAAATTGCAAAATCGTCTATAGTTTTTTTCCCTGTAGGATTCTGCAATACATTCTGCCAGTGTCGCATAAGTTCATAGGTTGTGCGCCCATATAACATTACTCCTGTTTTATCTATTAAATCAGAATAATGTTGATGGAGTCCTTCATCAGGAATTCCTGTTGTATAGTCGCAAACACCGTCAAGTGTCATATTAAAAGCTGCAATTACTTTTCTCATCTGTGAATTCTTTGTCGTCTGTTTGTTTGAAGTAGGTTATCTGTTACAATGACCGCTAACGTTTAGCGGATTTGCGCAGTTGCGGCAATTTACTAATTAAGTCGAAAGATAAGCAAAATTTGAATTAGCAGATTATTTCCAAGAAACAAAAAACAGCTATTGCGCAAAACTGCTGTTGGCTGCAGTTTTTTATTAATCCGAAAGTGGCGGATAAAAATATTACCTGTCTTTTTCTAACGTTTTATAACCCAAAAAAGGCATTAAAAAACAAAACCTTAGCTTTGCATCCTACTCCACTACAGGAATAAGGCAAGTTGTAAGCCGAAGTGGTGAACACATATTCCCGCTGATTCAGAAAATGCAACGTCTTTGCCAGCCTATATTTTAAAAATCATTTAATTTAATGCCATTCAAGAAATTAGAACTAATTGACCCAATCGTTAAAGCTTTAAGCGCAGAAGGGTACACTACACCAACTCCCATACAGGCACAATCCATTCCCCTTATACTTGAAAAAAGAGACCTGCTGGGATGTGCACAAACTGGCACGGGCAAGACCGCGGCTTTTGCTATTCCTATCTTACAACTATTGTACGATGAAAAAGTGCAGGAACGTGGGCATAAGCAAATAAAAGTTTTGATACTCACTCCTACACGAGAGCTTGCGATTCAGATCGATGAAAGTTTTGCTGCTTATGGAAAATTCACCGGTCTTACGCACACCGTCATCTTTGGTGGTGTTTCACAAATGAATCAAACCAATATTTTAAGACGTGGTGTTGATATACTTGTAGCCACTCCCGGGCGATTGCTTGATCTTATAAGCCAGGGATTCATAGATCTTAAGTATCTAAAAATATTTGTGCTTGATGAGGCAGACCGTATGCTCGACATGGGTTTTGTCCTTGATGTAAAACGGATCATCACCAAGCTACCGGTAAAAAGACAAACACTTTTCTTTTCGGCAACTATGCCTCCGGAGATACAAAAGCTTGCGGATGTATTGCTGACCAACCCGGCAAAAGTTGAAGTCACTCCCGTATCATCTACTGTAGATGCTATCGAACAGAGTCTCTTTTATGTAGATAAAAAAGATAAATTAAAACTGCTATTACATTTATTACAAGATGATGCGATCGTTACTGCGTTGGTGTTTAGTCGCACAAAACACGCGGCAGATAAGATGGTGAAATTCTTACATCAACACCATATCACTGCTGCTGCTATTCACGGAAACAAATCACAGAATGCAAGGCAACATGCGTTGAGCAGCTTCAAAGCTGGTAAGATACGCGTATTGGTTGCTACGGATATTGCGGCAAGAGGGATCGATATCGACGACCTTTCTCATGTATTCAATTTCGACCTGCCGGAAGTTCCGGAAACCTATGTTCATCGTATAGGCCGTACCGGTAGATCAGGAAATACGGGCATTGCAATTTCTTTCTGCGATAGTGAAGAAAGAGAGGCATTAAGAGATATCCAAAAAATTATTGCGAAGTCTTTACCTGTTGTTAATGAACATCCTTTTCCGGCATCACTAACGCATGCAGCACCAACCACAGCTGCGCCCGCAAGGAATATGGCAAAGCGAACTTCTAATGCAGGTAATTATGGAAGGAACCGCAATTTCAGAAGCTGGCAATCAAAAAAAAATAAAAAATAATACTTATTGCTAGGAGGTTAAATGTGGAAATTCAGGATGAATTGCAGGATGCTATAAAATTGCCACTAACGTCCGACGCTTGCTGCAGGTGGGGAATTAGTATTCCGTCCGCCTGGCCTAAGCACTTTTTAAAGAACGTAAATTTTAATGTAACCACCAAACCAGCCAGCGCACTGAATGCGTAGCAAAATTCGCTGGCGGCTTTGAAATTGTCCAGCCGAGAACCACAGATTGGTAGCGATAATATGCCGAGAATAGTTCCGTCAAGACCCAATTGCACAAATGCTTTTGTTGACAGAAGTTTTTTTATTTGTTGTAATTAAAAATAAGTTTAGCTTTTTTACCCTTTATTTTTATGAGAAGATTATCGTTAATTTTTACAATACGATTATTCTGTTCCGTCAGAAGTGAAATTGTTATTTCTTGGATTTGAAATTTTGGTAATTTTTCTACTTCGGTAAATTCGATTGTTGTTTCACTATTAGCAATTTTATTTTTTGTTTTTTTTAAATTATTTATTATACCAAACTTTTGTAAATCATCAATAAGTTTTTTGTCTGCATAAAGTTTAATATTGGTTACCATTGAAAACTGTCTTGGATATTTTTTCCCATTTGATAAAATACTATTAAACTCTTTATACGTCATTGACTTGTTTATTTGGTCACCTGTAAAACCTAAATACTTTAAGTATTCATTTTGATATTCTAAAATTGATAATTCATTTTTAGAATTTTTGAAACTTAAAGTTTTATACCAAGGAATAGTTATACTGTCTAAAAATGTGGTTATAGAAGTATCAATAGCAAATTTTAGAAAATTTGATTTTTCAATTATGTTTTCAAGAATGCCGATTTTACGAGTTTTAAATTCAATTCCCCAATCGCCAAAATTGTCACCAAGTTTGTCAGATTTTTTGGGTTGAAAAAATTCTATTGTAGAAGATTCTCCAATAAAGTATTTACCTGTATATGAATTGTCATTTGTCTCTTGATGACTCTCCCTACAAAAAAATAATGTGTCTTTAAGAAACTTGTTTTGAAATAAATTTTTGTAAGTAATACTATCAACACAAATAAATATTGTGTTGAAATCAGTTTTATTATTTTGCTTTATTTGTCCAAAGGAAAATAAATGCGATAATGTTAAAAGTATAAGTATGTAGTGCCTCATATAAAATTTTTGCCAACGTCCGGCTATTGGTGAAGGTTGGGAATTAGCATTTCGTCCGCCCGACCGAAACACTTATTAAAGAACGTGAATTTTCAGGTAACAACCAAAACAGCCAGCAGACTAAAAGCGTAGCAAGATCTGCTGGCGGATAAGAAAGCGTCAAGCCAAAAACTGAACTACAGTAAAGATTTGCTGCTGAAGTGGCTTCTGTCAGCCCGACTTTTGCCAAACGAAATGTTAGCTGAAGTGCTTAGTTAAAATTGATCATTTGGAATAACATTCGGTTTCTTTAATAACAAATTGCACAGAAACAATAATATTGCGCTCGAAGTCCACAACCAATATCCTAATCCATAAGTAACTATCCTTTGTTCTGGCCCAGCCTCGTTTTGCAATACTGTATCAAAATGTAAAAAACTAATACATAATATCATCCCTAAGAAGCTAAATAATATCGAGTATCGCCAACCTTTGAAAGTCAATATAAATCCCACAATAAGCAAAGGATTTGCAAGCCAACAAATTCCAGAACCACCAAACATCGAAAACCAACCAACGCCGAAAGCCATTAGAGATGAGGTACATTCTTTTATTGTACAAAATGAATCAAAACATAGCGAAATCAAAAAACATAACACAGCAGCCATACAACACCAAAACCTTAAATTATCATTTTCTATGCGCTTTCTTTTCATTTAAATTATTGAAATATTCCACCAAAGCATTTCAGCTAACGTCCGACGCTTGTTGCAGGTAGGAAATTAGTATTCCTTCTGCCTGGCCGGTCAACACGATAAAGAAACGAAATTTTATTGAAACCCAGATGCAAGCCTGCACAACTAAGAGCGTAGCAAAAAGTGCAGGCGACTTAGTAACAATGACAAGCCCATTAACTGAAGTTCATTAAATATCTGTCGCTGAAGTCTGTTCCTCAAGCCAGCATTGCGGCTAACCGCTTGTTGCACCACAGAGCGTTGCCTGTGCGTCGGTACAAGGTATGCTTTTTTGTAAGGTTACCTTTTGAGTGCCTTGCTTGATGAGTTGGCTATCCCATTATCAAACCTGCCGCCCACTGCAATGTGATTAATGTTACTAAATATTTAGTACGCAGTTCCTGTAGTTTTTGTAATGCTTCAAGTGTTTTGCTTTCTCTTGCATTTACCATGAAGAGTGAACTTTCCCCTGCATGTAAACGAATCTCCTCACCCCGTTGTAGGGCAAGATAGTTTTTATAGGCACTTTCCTGCACCTGTACCTGTTTTTTTAATGCCACCAATTCATTGAAGTAACTCTTTACTTTGTTTTCTAACTGCACTTCTTTTAAGCTTTGTTGTAATTGTGTTTCTGTAATCTTCAGTTTTGTTTTGCGGTATTCGCCACGTCCTTCAGAAAGACGGAGTGGAATTCCTACAGAAAGTATATACCGGAAATTATTTTCAAACAAAGGGCCTGTAGCGGTTTTTAGTATGTTATAGTTCTTGCCTAATTGATTGTACTCAAAATTAATAGCTGGCAACAATCCCTGGAATTTTAATTTCTTTTCAACAGATAGTGCTTCTAATTTGAAGTTATAAAGTAGTAATTCCGGATGATTTTTTTTTGTTGCATCCAGTAATTCACTTAATACAGGGAGTGAAGAAGCTGGTATGGCCAATAATAACGATTCATCAGCGGGAACAACATCAACGGGTAATACAACAGGCTCATCGTTTTGCTGCCATAAAAAAGCAGATAGTTCCAGCCCTGCATTTTGAAAGGCCATCCATGCATTTTCCCGCAAAACCTGAAAACTCTGCAATTGTGTTAACACTTCTGTTGTATCAATGGCTGGACGGTCGCCCAATTGAAAAGCAGTTTTTACTAATTGTACTCTTTTTTCGTTTACCAATACCGCATCATTTAAGATTTTATAGCCTTGGTAATTCAACACCCAGTACCAGTAGCTCTTCATAGCATCAAGTAGCAAATTATTCATCATGTTTTTTCGTTCAACCTCAGAAGCACTTCTTAAAATTTTTGCCGTTTGTAGTGCAGCTCTTCGTTTGTCCATCAGTAGGTTTTTTGCTAATGGTACACTGAGGCCTAAATAACTTGTTTCGCCGCTTGTTTCCGTTGGGTCGGTTCGACTGCCCGATAATTTTTCTAAACCGGCGTGTACTTCCATACCAAACCAGGTGGGAATAGTTAGATTTGGCCTGTTGTATTGATAATAATCAGAGCCATCAAAAGCTTTTTGTGCATTGGCGTTATAAAACAAAGGGTCAAAACCACCTCTTGCAATAGTTATATCGGCTTTTGCTTTTTCAATAACTATGCAAGCCTGCTTTGCTACCGGGTGATACTGCTTTACAATCTGCATTACCTGTTCTGCAGAAAGTGTACGGCCATTATCTTGTGCCAGTAAAGGGTGTGAAAATAGAATCCATAGTAATATCAATCTATATCGATTCATCTGATTTTTTTTATTTTTTGTAATTCATTTGCGTTTCCGGCTTATAATAATCCGGTGGAAAACCATTTACATTTCGCCATAGCTCATACCATACCGGTACATCTTTTAGTAAAGCAATACCATGTGCACCTGTGCCAATTCTTAATTGCTTTGGCCAGGGTTTGTCTGCCGGGTCTTCATTTACTAGCACTCTGAATTTTCCGTTTAAACTTACATTGCTTTCAATAGCTGCAATTCTGCCACCGAATGTACCTGAAGATGCCTTTGGCCATCCGCTAAAAACAATAGCAGGAAAACCATCAAACATAAAGCGTACTTTTTGCCCGGTCACCAGTAACGGTAAATCTACTGGCTGAACAAATAGTTCTACAGCGTATTGAACTTTATCAGGAACGATTTCTGCAATCATGTCTCCATCTTTTACAAATTCGCCAATACCTGCTTTCTGTGCTTTCACAACCTGTCCGCTTTGAGTTGCAATAACTGAATACATTCCATTGCGGATATTGTAACTGGCATATTGATTTTCCAGTTTCGCAATATCAGCTTGTCCACTGGCAATTTGAGAGAGAGATTGAAACTGCTCACCCTGCGCTTTGGCAACTTTTTCAGCGTTCTCCTGCTCCTGTGAATTCATTTCAATACGCGTGATGGTTAAATCATTTTTACTGTTGGCTAATTTATTTTCAGCACTAATTTTTTTTGCCATTGCATTCTGATATTGTTGATTTCTTATTTCTAATTGTGTCAAAGAAACCAGCCCACTGTCGTACATTGATTTTTGCCGGTTGTATTGTACATAGGCAATATTTAAATCATTATTAGCGGCTGCAGATTCTGCACTGTCGGCCTGTACTTTCAGTTGCAGTTGATTAAGTTTGTTTTTTAGCTGATTGAGCTTTAATTGCAAACCGTTATTGATAGCAAGGATCTGCTGGTCAACAACTCCTACTTTGTTTTTATAATATTCAACCGATAATTGCTTACCTGATAGCTGCTCTTGAGTGCGCTGCAGCAGGTTAGGGTCTAAATAATCTACCTTTACCTCAAAGAGTTGAACTAATGTATCACCCGCTTTTACATAGTCGCCTTCTTTTACAAACCATTTCATCACCCGACCGCCGATGATGGTATTTACCTGCTGTGGTCGTTGGTCCTGGAATAGTGTGGTTACCGCACCTGTAGCCCTTATGTTTTGTGTCCATGGTAAAAACAGAAATACGATGAAAATTCCAAAACAAATAGAAAACCAAAGCCATACCCGGCTTTTCTTATTATAACGGTATATGAGTGCATAGGATTTTACATTGTACATGTTACTTATTTTATTTTTTTACAGTTCCGTTTTCCTCTAATTCAATTACTTGGCTACACATACGGGCAAATTCTTCATCGTTACTGACTATTATTACAGTTGTATCTTTTAATTCAATAAGCAATTGCATGATTTGCCTGCGGTGTACGTTGCTGAAATTGAGCCATGGTTCTTCGAGCAAGAGCAACTTTGGTTTATTAGCCAATGCCCTCACCAGTAAAATACGATGTACTACATTACGGGGCAAACGTTTACCAGTCGGATCCAGAACAGTGTCATATCCATCTTTCAGGGTGGCTATAAAATCATTCAAGCCTGTTTTGGAAGCACTATCCTTTATTTGCTCTATACTTATCTCGTTATTACCCATGGTGATATTTTCCCAAAGCGTTCCCTGGAAAATATCCTGTTGGCTTAACAAAACCCCGGTTTGAGCCCGTAACGAATCAAGGTTATAGTTGGCCATCGGTACATCATTCACCAGCAACGCTCCCTTAAAATCCGTATAAGAACCTGCCATTAATTTCAGTAGGGTTGTTTTACCCGAAGTGTCTTTGCCTGTAATGCATATTTTTTCATTCGCTTCAATTTTCAGTGATATATTCTGAAGTACATCATATTCATCATTATAACTGAAGCTAACATCTTTCATTTCAAGTTGTATTCCCTTGCTTAAAGCTGTTAGCTCTAGGCTCCCATTTTGCTCCACAGGTTTATCTGTTATTTCAGAAACTTTTTCAAGAGCGGTGATTGTATCGTACACACTACCAAGATTAATAATGAGTTTCTCAACAGAGTTTAATACAAGCAGTATTACAATTTCAGCGGCAATGAACTGCCCGACTGTCAGCTGCTGGTTTACCATCAGTAAAGTGCCAACAATAAGCATGGCAGCTGTGATAACTGTTTTGAAAACCACGAGCACACTAAACTGGGAGAGTAATATCCGAAAATGATTGTTACGGGCAATAAGATAGTTACTAACCTTTTCATCTGTTTTTTGCAGGTGCAGATGGTTTTGTTTTGCTAGCTTGGTTGATTTGATTACCCTCGCCATTTCTTCCAGCCATGCGGCTACCTTGTACTTGTATTTGCTTTTTTGATAACTAGTTTCCAGCCCTTTTCCTCCAGTGTATTTAAGAATTACAAAAAGTATAGTAATTAGTACTACTCCAAAAAAAATAAAAGCGGGGTGATAAAAGGAGAGCAATATCAGACCAAAAAATATTTGTATTACTGCAGTGGGAATATCCAGCAGTATTTTAGATAAGCTTTTTTGTAAAAGCGGTACATCAAA
>JAFDXE010000024.1 GCA_018268085.1 Bacteroidota bacterium | reverse complement strand
GGTTAACGGCATGAGGTCCGCAAAGAGCAGTGTCCGGATTTGCGATTACTGTTGGTGTAGGTTTGATGGTAATGTTAACCGTATCTTTCTTGAAACAACCAGTTAGGCTATTCGTTGCCGTTACGATCATTTGCTGCGACAATGTATCTGTAAAATAAGGGCTCGCAATGGTAGCATTATTTACTGAAGCTGCCGGCGCCCATTGTATGCTGGTTCCGGTGGTAACAGTGGAAAGTAAGATACTATCGCGTTTGCAGATACTTACGTCATTAATAGTAGAAACTGCAGGAACAGGGTTGATGGTTACCTGTACAGAATCGATGGCAGTACATCCCGAGGCAGCCGTTGCCGTTAGGTAAAACATGGTGGTGGCGGATATGGTTGCCGTAGGATTTTGCAGGCTGGCATTATTGAGAACCCCGGCCGGCGACCACTGAAAACCCGAGTTGGATCCGTTGAACGTACTATGTAAGTTTACACTCACGGTACTGTTGCTGCATATTGAAGTATCAGCTCCTGCATTTACAGACAGCGGTGTAATGGTTATTGTTGAAATGATACTGTCTTTACAGCCATTCACATCTGTTCCGATCAGTTGAACATTGTACGGTCCGTTACCGGAATAAGTATGTGTGGTAACTAGCCCGGTGCCTGTTGTATTGTCGCCATAATTCCAGTTCCATGTTGTAACAGGAGAGGTGTTGGTATATCCAAGAGCGGTGAACTGGAATCCCGAACAGGATATGGCACTGTCTTTAATGCGAACAGAATCAATATTGGGCCGGAAGAGAACGGTGTCTATTGGTAAAACAAGATTAAATAAATTGATACCTGCCGTTCCGGAAGTGGCACCGTAGGGATTGTTGCCATCCTGGGTAATCACTCCGTTGATACCGCCATTATGGGTAGAGGAAACTGATGCCGGCAGGGAAGCATTTTTTAAAAAGGTTAAGCCGCCACCGCCACCACCGCCCGGACCAATTCGCCCACCAATTGCCGAAGCGCCTACCATGTCTATTCCTTTTCCACCATTTTGAGTAGTGGCTGCGTTATCTATATAATTGTTTACATGAAGTAACACGGTTCCGCCACCGCCGCCACCAGGCATACCGTCATGGCAATCCGGAGAGGGGGGAGTAGCGCAGGAAGTACCGGGAGTTCCGTTGGCAAGAATGTTATTGTTATTTGATTGTAGAAAGTTTGTTTTAATGATCACGATTCCACCTCCGTTTCCGCCGGTTGGAGGAGGATTACCGGGATTGTCGGCATTGCCTGCACCGCCACCACCGCCCAAGAATATTTTGTTTGTTGCAGAAGAATAGGAAAGCGGGCGGCCACCGATTCCCCGGTTATCAAACGGAAAACTGCCGCAATTGTCTAACTGGTAACCTCCAAAACCGCCACCGCCTGCATTGCTTCCGCCACCACCGCCGCTGTTATGTCCTAAACCGGCTCCGCCACCTGAGGCAGGAGCACCTTTTCCCCTTACGATGGAATTGGGAAGAATGGAAATAGATTCTCCTTTGAGTCCGGCATCTGCCTGGCTGGTAGAAGGGTAATTGTAATTGTTTTTAAAGCATAATAATACCGGGTTTCCGGAGTTGAAACCAGTGCCGCCCAGAAAACCTTTGCCATCCACATTAATATCAGCATTCATCGTAACGGTGTCCCTTGCGTTCAACACCAGTACGCCGCCTTTACTTCCATCCCAGGGCAGGCAGGTAAGTGTAGCAGAAATAGTGGCGCTGTTATAATAGGGAACACGTATCAATTGAACTTTTCCTCCCGGTAAATCATACGTTCGGGTAAGGAAATATTTCAGTTCAATGATGTTACCTGATTTTGCTTTTACAATATTGAATTCATAATTGCCTGCGCTGTGATAATCTGTAACGGTACCGAAAGTTGCGGACTCACTAATATCAATATCGGCTCCTTTCATCTGGATGATTAAAACGGTATCACCGGCATTATAGGCAGTACCATCTTCCACCGTTATGGAATTATTACATGGGTTCAGCGAAATAACGGGGGTGTATGCGTTGATGATGTTGCTGATATTATTTTGCTGGCAGTTTACAGTAATTGATTTTATGATACTGTCTTTACAACCATTATTGTCTGTTACTATTAGCTGAACATTGTATGTGCCATTTGTTGTGTAGGAATGTGTTGCAATTTGGGTATTGGCAGTAGCCAGGTCGCCAAAATTCCAATGCCAGGAAGCGATTCCGGTTGTATGGGTATAACCCAGTCCGGTAAACTGAAATCCTCCGCAGTTTATAAGGAGGCTGTCTTTTATACGAACAGAATCTATATTGGGTGTGAATAGGGTTGTGTCTACGGGAACATCCAGTTGAAATAAATTTAATCCGTTTCCACCTGGTGTGGCGCCCCAAGGATCTGCGCCATAAAATGTATTGATGCCATTCAGACCGCCTGTTAATATGGGAGTTAACGTTGACGGAAGCGAATTTGTTTTCAGCCATAGCAACCCTCCTGATCCACCGCCGCCAGGCCCATGTCTGAAAGGCGTGTTCGGCGAGCTGATAGAAAGATAACTCATGTCTGCACCTTTTCCTCCTTTGGCCGAAACATCAATCGGATTTATGAAGTTATTTGTGTTCAAAAGAATGGTTCCTCCAGCACCACCTCCTCCCATTGCCTCATTGCATCTGTTGTTGGTAGCATTGTCTACACATGTAATAGCATCAGCTCCGTCTGATAAAATAGAGAATCCATTATTCCTGATCACAGGACTATTAATAATGATGATACCACCTCCGTTTGCCCCATCCGGTTGAAATCCGGAAATATTATTCGCATGTCCTGAGCCTCCACCTCCACCCATGAAAATTTTGTTTTGCGTATTTGAATACAAGAGATATGTACCTTGTTTACCCCCATTGTCGAAAGGCCCGTTAATACAAG
This sequence comes from Bacteroidota bacterium, assembly GCA_018268085.1. GTDB lineage: Bacteria > Bacteroidota > Bacteroidia > Chitinophagales > Chitinophagaceae > Ferruginibacter. Next base: position 64,601 of record JAFDXE010000024.1, on the reverse strand, counting down.
GTTCAAACTGGTAGCCCCCGTTACCACCCGTATTTGCATTTCCACCACCGGCTCCTCCGCTGTTATGATCCTGACCTCCGCCGCCACCATTAGCTAAAGCACCTCTTCCATTACTGATGTTTGTAGATACTATAGCAATTCCTTCTCCTTTAGGTGCACCTAATGGATCTACAGAACTATAAGCGAAGCCTGTTTGCGAACAAGACATAGTATTGGTGAGATTGTTTCCATTAATTCCTCCTCTGAAACCTTTTCCGTTTACGCTCACCGGGGCACTCAAATTAAGCGTATCCCTTACGTTTATTGCCAGCACACCTCCAATTGTTCCGTTCCATGGCAAACATGTTAAAGTAGAAGTTACATTTGCAGTTAGGTAATAGGGAACTCGTATTAACTGAACTTTACCGTTAGGAATATCATATTGCCGTGTAACATTGTTTTTTAATTCTATGATATTGGCTGTAATTGCTTTTACATAATTGTATTCGTAATTGCCACAGTTTTTATAGTCGGTAATGGTGCCAAATGTCGCTGTATTTGTTGAGTCTATTACTGCTCCTTTCATTTGGATTATTAAGACGGTATCGCCAATGTGGAATGCAGATGCGTCCTCAACTGTTATAAGATTCTTACAGGGGTCGAATGATAGTACAGGCGTGTAATCATTAATAATGTTGCCAATGTTTGTAGCAAATGTAACGCTACAAGAATCCGGTGTGAAGCTGCAACTGGTATTTGTAGTATTGATTGCAGCACTGCCGCCCAGAAAACCATTCCACGTAGTATTTCCTTGTTTGTTAGTAAGATCATTAAAAATGTAATATGCCTGTAATCCAGTTTGAGTTGTTGGATTTGGCAATGACGAATTCATATATGTTTGTATCTGAGATTGGGTTCTGGCCACATTCCAAATACGCACTTCATTGATAAAGCCGATGAAATTTTCAATCACCGATCCGGCATACCTTCCAATTCGTGTTTCATGATTATTCTGTATGAGGTTACCTGACGCTGATACCTGGGCTAGCAAAAAACCATTTCGATAATATTTTAATGTACTTCCATCATATACCATAGCTAGATGATAAGTTTTGTTTAACTCAATTTCGCAGGCATCGGGAGTAGCAAAAAATCCATTTGTAGTTGTTATATAAGCGTGATTAGGTCGTAATAAATAATTTACATCGGAAGGGTCATTGTGTTTTGATACTACATCTCCGTCATTATTATTCCCCGTACCAGGAGAATAAGGTTGGGTTCTGTTTATAACGGCTTCAACAGTAAGTTGATTTCCTGGAATATCAAGATCACCTAAAGAAACATAAGATTGAAAGACTGGAGTAGAAAGCCAATTATTACAAGACAGGTTTAAATTTTGGCCCGATTGTGAAGTAGAATCAATTGTATTTAATCTTTTAATTACAGATTGGCCATTTGTAATTTTGATAAAAAATACAATCCAAATTAATAAAAGTAATCTCCATTTTGGCGTACGGAATATCATAAGAATGAGTCAGGATCAGTTCTGGTATTAAATGCATTATAAATGTACTTAATTTTATTATTAAAATTCTCGTTTTTTAAAAAGGCAATTTCTTTCGTAAATTTAGAAGTATTGGAGATAAATCGGGTGTAATATTTCTTTTACTAATGGCAACCAGGTAGATGGTACTGAAAAATATACTTCTGCAAACAAGTGCTGTTAGTCCTTGTATTTTATTAAAAAGGAAATACGTAATTACATAACCGCCTATAGCAATCAATAGAACTTCTATCGTTTTCTGTGAGAAAGGTTGCAAATTGAATTTTTTCCATAAGAAATAGAATCGAATAAAATTATATACGGTAAAGGATAGCAGGTTGGCGATGGCCGGGCCTGTAATACCATATTTTACTGTAAGGAAGTAACTCAACGGGATGATCAAAATAGTCAATAAAATGTTGGTCCAAAGCTCAAACCTCCAGTACGTTGATGTTCCGATAATCTGGGAATTAACTCCAGTTCCCATTTCAACGATGCTAACTGTTCCTAACATAAAAAAAACCCATTTTCCCTCGAGATAGTCTGAATTAATGCCAAAATAATTTATGGCATCAGTGAAATTTAACCAGATACAAAAAAATACAAATAGCGAAAAGCTTAAAAGGTTTATAGATGAGCGCTTGTAAATTCTTTCTATTTCATTTAATTTTTTTTCTTTCCAGGCTCTCGACAATATTGGAATGGTTATAGCAATCATACTCCTGAAGGGTGCCTGTAGTACCGAAACCATATATGCAGCCAATCCAAAAATTCCTACTTTGCCGAGATTCTGTTTTGCCGCCAAAACCAGCCCGTCGATACTCTGCCTTAAGACTCCCACAACAATTACAATAAAAGTTAACGACAAAATTGAAAATATTTTACGCCTGTATTTTTTTGTAACCTTACTCACATGGAAATTCAAATAAAGTTCGCCCCTTGAATGTAATATATACAACAGTATGAGTACTATGATAAGATATTGAAATGAAAATAAAATGATAAATGTTCTGAAACTGATCAAATTTGAAATCTTAAGAAGAAGAATAATGAGCGTGTATAGTCTGAGTACAGTCTCTTTCAATAAGTTTGTGATTACTCCTTTATCAAAGCCATATGAGTAAGATTCTAGTATATAATATAGTAAAACAAAAAATCCCATTGGCAATGTCCAGTAAATGTATTGTACAAGTAGGAGTGAATTCTCGCTGAATTTTCTTGTTATAACTGGTTCAAGGAAAAACATTCCTGTAGATGTTATGGTAAATCCTATCAATGCTACAACAATAGCAATTGACAGGATATCATTTTCTTTTGGCTTTAAATTATCTTTATAATATGGGAAAAATTTATACAGAAAAGTAGTTACTCCAAATGTAGAAAATGCAAAAACAAGCTGACTAATTTCTATTAATGCCCTCGTTAATCCATTTTGATCTGTGGTAAACCAGGATTTATGTGTTAGAATATAGGTATTAACGGCTCCTATTACGAATCCGGCATAAATCCATACTGCGGCTTTCAGGCTTCTTTTTCTGATGTTAGACATTATGCCAATTTCAATATTATTAAATTTATAAAAAGGGTGGAAGGATTTATTTAATATAGCTTATTCAACGGATCTTTCCCATTCTTCCTGAAAAATAATCTATAATACCCTTTGCAGCGTACTTTACAACTGCAAATTTTTTTTTGCCATAGAAAACGTTATTCTTAATTCTTACTAGGATGTCTTTTCGCTTTATTTGCATTTCAGACCTGAATCTGTTTTTGAACTTTCTACTTACATAGAGGTAATTTCTAACCATGTAATAAATCCTAATCGGGTTATGAAGTGATTTAATTCTATTCTTTTTACCAGATATAGTTGTCACTTTCATTTCTTTTCCCAGTGAGTGATGTAGGAAAATATGTTCAAAGCGAAGTATTTGGTAACCATTTTCAATAGCTCTGTAACAGTACTCGTGGTCCACTTCATCAATAAACAACAATTCATCAAATCCACCAAGCAATTCGCAGATTTCTATGTTAAGTAAACTTCCGGAAGTGATGATGCTATTAACCTGAGTGATGGATTTTACAGAGGAAGCTGAATGCTCAAACACCGGTCCTGTAATCGCAATCCGGGATTTATCCGGAAGTGATTTGAAATCTGTGATATAGCGTTCAATTGCTGTTTGCTCAAACCATGAATCCTGGTCCATCATGAGTAGCCAACTGCAATTTTTTTGCACTGCAATTTTTACGGCGTCATTTAATGCTTTTGCTATTCCGTTATTTTTATTGTATTGAATAACATTGGTTTCAGTTTTGGTTATTTGATTAAGGGTTATCTCACCCGGTGTTTCAGAATTATCTATTATGATCAATAAGGATACATAAGCTTCATAACTTTTAATATGCTCATATACTGAAGAGTCAAAATTGTATAAAATCGTTACGGCTGCTATATTCATACCAACTACCAGATTTTATCTGACGGAAATTTTGGATTATGGTAGATTTTGTTCGAAGGATTTAAATAGTGTTTATTGTCGGGCTTGTCCTTATGTTTTTGAAGTAATATGACAATATTGAACGGATTGAAATGTTGAACATCAATAATTTTAAGTGACAAGTTATCGGCAATTTTTACAACTAGTGGAGTATTAAATACGTGATGATGAACACATCGATTGTGTATATTATCTTGTGTGCGTTTGATCAGAGACTCAATATTATCTATTCCGTCATCCATTGCAATGTTATGCAATGAAATTACTTCTTCAAAATGAGTGTTGTCATCTTCCGTTTTGTTTGTTTCAAAATCATCCAATAAATGTTGTAAACTCGTAACAGGACGTTTATGGTCAAAGGTTTGGTCTTTATGAGGTACTACTAATAATATAAATCCTTCGTCTTTAATTATCCTTTTCCATTCCTTTAGTGCTTTAATTGGATTGGCAATATGTTCAATGCTATGACAGGATAATACAAAATCATACTTTTTATCAGGAATCATATCAAGCGCTGATCCATCCGCAATATATTGGTAACCGGTTTTGTTTTCGTATTTATAATTGTAGCCTTCAGTTATACTGCCTTCCCAAACTGTATTGCTACTGAAATTACAACCATCGAGTCGATCGATAACGGTGTACACGGGAAGAAATCCTGCAGAACTAAAAACGGAACTTGGGCCTCCGATTTCAATACCGCTTTTATGTTTAAGCGATGATAAATAAAGACTATAATTATTCATTCTTTTGGGAATGAAAAGTCTTATAGCTTTTTCAATATTTTTTAGCATTAGTATTCAATTTATTTGGCTTTTAAGACAAATGATATTTTCGCCTTTCACATAAGTTATCCAGTCAAAATCCGACATGCTTTTGAAAAATATTTTTGATGTTCCTGGTTTTAGCCAATCATGTAATTCTGTAATAACGCAGTCGGTTTTTGTTAGCCAGGCAGATGAATTGTATTGAAATATTTCCTTTTCAGATCCTTCAATATCAATCTTCATAATAGATAATGTACCAATGTTATACTCTTTCAATAATTGTTCAACTGTTACGGCATTTATATATTCAGCGCAATCATCATTTTTTTCTTGAATCATATATCCGGCACTTAACTGTTCTTTGTTGGAGATGTCCAGCTTTCCTTGCTGATGCCATAATCCTGCATTGATGCAAATTACATTTTTATATCCCGAAGTATTTTTTTTCAACAGTTCAAAATTTTCTTTATTCGGTTCGATAGAAATGATTTTTGCATTGGGAAATTTAATAGAAAAGTAAATCGCAGCAAGACCTATGTTTGCTCCCGCATCTATAATCCACTGAACTTTTTCAGGGAAGGGGTGTTCGAAATTATACTGCTGTTCAATAAAAATTTGTTCAAAAATGAAAGTATCCGACTGCGCTTTTCTCAGTTTAATTGCATTTAAAAAGATTTTTGATTGAATAGTATATATTCCTTTTTTTTGGAACAATAACTGGATGAAAATTTTCATGCCTTGTCTAAGCCCATAATAACGAATCAGGCTGATAACTTTTATAACTTGTAGTCCTAGTGTTCTCAATTGTTGGATTTAAAATGTCAATTTATTTATATAATCCTGACCTTAACTTGTCTTTTAAATTATACAGGAATTTTCTTAATCGGTAAACTACAGATCTTTTGGGGTTTTCTACATAGCCTACTGTTTCTATGCCTACACGGGTGTGAAATGGCGCATAGATCTGTTTTTTTTCAATTACTACGATTGAATCATATATGTGTATTGAATAGATCTTGTCTTTTAATGCATGGTTTTTAATCAACGTATTGGTACTGACATGCCATAAATGAATAACGTCAATAAGATTTTTTATGTATTCAATGTAAGTGCCTTTTCTTTTCATACCCCCTCCAAAATCGAACCAATAGGAAGAATGGTTGTCTTCGCATAAATAAATACCTCCTTCTTTAATTTTTGAAAAGAGCACTTCGAAAGTAGTAATTTGCTGTTGCATTGTATGCCCCCCATCATCTATCAGTATATCCAAGTCAGGTATTTGAATTTTCAGGCTTTCCAGAAATACTTTATCGGATTGGGATCCTATAAAAATTTTTACATTTTCTCGTTCTAATTCCTTGCATCTTGGATTAATATCTATCCCAAAATATCGAAGGTTGTTACCAAAAAACTGTTGCCACATGTCAATCGACCCTCCTTGTGAAACACCTACTTCTAAAATAACAACTTCTTTATCCACATATTTTTGAAAATATCGGTCGTATATCTCAAAATAATGATCCCATTTATGTAAAAGATTGCCCTTATGTTGGAGGAAAATATCCCTGGTTTGACGCATGGCTTAAATTGCTGATCTCTTTAATTAAAAGCCGAAGATAAAAAAGATTGACACTGTTTATAAATAATGGTCATTAAATTTAAGAAATGCACGATAATTCTGATATTGCAGTATGTCTCCATTAATTTCCATTTGTATTCCAGTTTACAAAAACCTGCAATATTTTAAAATTTTGATGGATTCAATTACTATTCAGGATTTCAGGGATTTCGAAGTAATCGTAACCGACGATAGCCCTGAAGCCGGTATAGAAGAACTGTTACTGGAATACGTTAACCTGTTCAGTGTACGATACACTAAAAACACCCCTCCAAAAGGTTCCCCAGCCAACTGGAATGAAGCCATTCGTTTAGCAAAAGGACAATGGATTAAAATCATGCACGACGACGACTGGTTTGCCGACAGCAACAGTCTTCAACGATTTGCAGATGCAGCAAAAGAAAATAATAACTGCGATTTTATTTTTTCAGGATATAAAAATTATAAAGGTGGCGTATGCTACAGAACTTTTATTCCTGGTGCGGCTGTTCAAAGAAAATTAAATAATCCCCTGCATCTTATCGCAGTAAACTACATCGGCCATCCCAGCACCACACTCATTAAAAACAATCAACAACACTGGTTCGATGAAAAAACGAAATGGGTGGTAGATATCGAGTTCTACATCCGGTGCCTCCAACAAACAAATTTTTGTGCTATCCCGGAACCACTGATCAATATCGGGATGAATAATGAACAGATTACACAGGCGTCATTTCGCAACAGGTCTGTTGAAATACCGGAATATCTTTATCTCCTGGAAAAAATGGGAGAGGGGATTTTAAACAATATAACAGTGTATGATCATTACTGGAGATTGTTCCGGAACCTGGGCATTAGAAATAGTACAGCACTGGAAAAATACAATGAGCATAAGCTGATTCCTTTCAAGATTAAAAAAATGCTGGCATTCGAAGGAATGATTCCAATGGCTTTATTAAAAGTTGGTCCTGTTTCCAAATGTTGCATGTTCATTTCCTGGCTGATCAAATAGCATCAATTTTCAATAACCCCCTGTACGTTCTGCAAAAAACTTCCCTGCTGAATTTCTGCAGTGCAATTTCACGGCTGCGCTGTCCTAACCGAAGCCGCAGGGCCGGGTCATTCAGCAACAGTTCTATATGAGCCACAGCTTCATTTATTATATCTGCTTCCGATTGTGCATAGATCAATAAACCATTTTCATTGTGTTTCACGTAATCCGGGATTCCATTAACGGCTGTGGAAACCACAATTCTGCCGTGCGCCATCGTTTGCATAACCACAATCGGCAATCCTTCAAATGCAGAGGTCATTAATAAAATATCAGTGTTTGCATAGATGTTCAGCATACGCTGCTGGTCACTGATATTGCCATAAAATGTGCAGAATGGATATGCTTCGGGTTGCAGCACTTTATCTACATCTCCCACAAAATTAAAATGCACAGGCAGTTTTTTTTCATGTATCTTTTTTGCAATGGCAGCTACGAGGTGTACACGTTTCTGCGGCGAACCGCGACCAATAAAATACACCTGCATAATGTCATTGGCAGGTAAAGTGTAGGGAGGAATATCAATGGCATTATCAGTAAAAAATAACTTATCGAAATAAGATGCCGGTAAATTATTTTCACGATACAGGCTTTCTGCTTTCTCTTTCAACTTTTCGGTACTGAATATACGAAGATCAATGTGATCGATAAGTCCGATTGAATAAGGGAACCAAACATCAAGATGGCACAATTCCACACGGCGAACATGTGCATTTAAATGGGGGATCATCTTATAAAAGAAAATGCACTCGCCACCAAAAACTACTGCCTTGGGCTGGCGGTTGATCCAGGTTGCCAGTAAACCCCTGAAGAAAAAATTTACAAAATGAAATGCTTTATTATCGATATACCGGTGAATGTCCCAAACCCGTACGCCTTCAATTTCATATTTATCCCTGAACTGGTTGTTCAATGGTTTCTTTGAGAAAATAATCAAGGGCTTTTTGTCTTTAATACATTGAGTAAGGTCGATGTTCACCTGCGGCGATCCGCCGATATCTCCATTGGGAAAAAATAAAAAAACGGAATGCTTTGTAGATAAGCTGAAAAAATGCCCGGCAATTTTTCCCAGCAGTACAAACGGCAACATGCCCAGTGCTTCCAACCGGAATTTTAATTTTGCAGCTTTATACGTCATATTACCGGGAAGTATTTTTGAAGCAGGCGCTCCAGATAATTTTCGTCAAAATTAATATTAAATTTTTTGAAGAAAGGCGCTGTTTCGCTGGTGTCGATCATGGGGCCGTTTCCTTTTTGAACGGTGGTGTACAGCGCTTTCAGGTTAAAATGTTTTTCCAGCGCAGACACAATAAAGGAGAGGGGATAGTTCACGGGGTTGGCAATGTTTATTACCTGGTTACGAAACAACTGTTGCTGCAGTATTTCATTGCACACTGTAAACATGTCGTCGATGTCAATGATATTCCTTGTAGCCTGTTGCCATAATTCAAATCTTTTACCCGATTGTATATTACCCGCCAGGAAATTGATGATGGTAGTTTTGTTATTGGTGTAACCAACGGGATTGGATAGCCGAAAAATAGTAAAAGGATTTCCTGAATCACGAATCAGCGCCTCCATCTTTAATTTATGTAGTACATAAGCGGAGTGCTGCATTGAAGTGTCATAAATACTGCAGGTGCTGAAATAAACCAGCGTTTTTCCTGCTGCCTGCTGCAATGTGTTACGGAGTAATTGTTCTTCTCTTTCGAAAGCTTCGGGAGCAGGTTGAGTGGAATTGGAAACACCGGAAGCAAAAATAATGTAACGATCATCGTTACGGTAACCTTCAAACGCCTGTGCAATCATTCCGTTTCCAATAACCATGCTGTGTAATTTCTGATTGTAGATCAGCGTTCCGGTACAAAGTATTCCCGGCTGTTGTTGATAATTTCTTCTGCCACCATTTCACTCACCAGCATTTTCAGATCATATTTTGGCTCCCAGCCCAGGATCCTTTTTGCTTTGGATGCATCGCCAATCAATTCATCTACTTCTGTAGGCCTGAAATATTTTGGATTGATGCACACCACTTCCCTCCCGGCAGGTAAATGGTATTTGGGATTATGGCACGCTGCTACATATCCTTTTTCCTCAACGCCCTTGCCTTTAAATTCTATGTCAATGCCCAGTTCAGCAAAACAAAGTTTGGTGAAATCACGTACGCTCGTGGTTTTGCCTGTTGCCAGTACAAAATCATCGGGCTTGTCCTGCTGTAACATCATCCACATGCCTTCCACATAATCTTTCGCATGGCCCCAGTCTCTCCGGGCATCCAGGTTACCCAATGTTATTTTATCGAGTTTACCCAGGGCAACCTGTGCGGTTCCAATGGCAATCTTACGGGTTACGAATCCTTCGCCACGTATCGGGCTTTCATGATTAAATAAAATGCCATTTACAGCAAACAGGTTATACGCTTCCCGGTAATTTACCGTAATCCAGTAGCCGTATAATTTAGCTACGCCATAAGGTGAACGGGGATAAAAAGGTGTTTTTTCATTCTGAGGTACTTCCTGCACTTTACCATATAATTCAGAAGTAGAAGCCTGGTAAAATTTTGTTTTGTTTTCGAGATTCAATATCCGGATCGATTCCAGGAATAACAACACGCCCACACCATCTGCAGTAGCTGTGTATTGCGGTGTTTCAAAGCTCACCTGTACATGACTTTGTGCTGCCAGGTTATAAATTTCATCAGGTTGTGTTTGCTGAATGATGCGCAACAGGTTACTGCTGTCTGTAAGGTCACCGTAGTGCAGCAATAACTTTTCTTTCCATTTTGGATTGAATATTAAATGATCAATTCTTTGCGTATTTAACAGAGAACTTCTTCTCCTGATTCCATGAACGATGTATCCTTTTTCCAGTAAAAATTCAGCAAGGTAAGCGCCATCCTGCCCGGTAATTCCACTTATCAAAGCGGTCTTCATAACTCTTCTGTTTTAATTGGTCGGCAAATGTATTATAAAATGCCAAATGTTAACGATTAATTTAAGGCCTGGTTTTCACTGTGTATAAAGCAGGTTTCGTTGTATCAACTGCTTTTGCCTTTCCAGTATTCAAGCAAATCTGTGAGCGTTTTTTCTATGGGTATTGTTGGTTCCCATCCTGTTTCCCGCTTCAGCTTTTCATACGATCCTATTACCTGTTTATTTTCTGATGGATGAAATGTTTTTGGATTTAAAACACAATTGATTTTTGTATCAGTAAGTCTTTCAAATATTTTGATGAGGTCTTTTAATATCACTCCTTTGTTCGAACAGATGTTATACACTTCGCCAGCCTTTCCTTTTAATAATAAAAGATAATAGGCTCTCACCACATCTCTCACATCGGTAAAGTCTCTTGTTACTTCAATATTGCCTACCGCAATTTCAATTTCTTTCAAACCCTCTCTTTTTTGTTTGATGATCTGGCGGGCAAACGACGACAATACAAAATCGGAACTCTGGTACGGGCCAATATGGTTGAACGACCGGGTATGAACAATATCGAGTCCGTAATTATTGGAATATACTTCGGCCAGGTTTTGTTGCATAACCCTGGATACGCCGTACGGACTAGCAGGATTTGGATTCAGCGATTCCGTGATCGGTAATTGATCTTCCTTTACCATTCCATATTCTTCGGCCGAACCTACAGACAACAAACGGCATTTAATATTTTCGGTACGTATGGCTTCAATGATCGAAGTAAATATGCCGGTATTCTTGCGAATGGTTTCAGCGGGATGCTTCCAGCTATACACCACACTGCTGCGTGAACCGAGATGCACGATATATTCGGGCCGGAAGCTTGCAGCACAATCTTTGAACTTCCCGTTATCCAGTAAATCTATTTTATGAAACTGGCAGTTGATGTTAGGAAATTGTGTTTCCGGGAACTCCGGATAATGCCTGTTGTATATACCGCACACTTCAAAATGGTCGGGCAGGCTTGCGAGTAATTCAACAAAATGCCTGGCAGCAAAACCCGAAATTCCTGTTATTAGGATCTTCATTTATTTTTAGTCATTGAGCTGGTTTTCAATAATTGAAGCAGCATTACCTGCAATATTATCCCAATAAAAATAATCAAAAAAAGATTGCGGAATCGTGGCCTGTTTTTTTAAAGAGGAAATGGCGTTTGTAAACTGATCCCAATCGTTGTCGGGGGTAACCAGAAGTTTTTCCCCGGTGATATGTAAAGGAATTCCCTGTGCCCCGCTAGTGGTACTCACGCAGGATAAATTGTAGCCAAGTGCTTCCACCAGTTTAGTTTTGATGCCACCGCCACCGGTTACCGGGTTTAAAAATACATCTGCGCCTTTAAAGTACACAGCGATGTCATCCACAAAACCGGCATAGATCATATTGCTGCCGGGTTTTTCTATTTGCCGCCGGAGGTTTTCCGGTAGATTTTTTCCGCAGATGATGATGCTATATTCGAGGTTGGACTGTTTCTGTAATCCTGGATTTATGTAATGAATGATGGCGTGAACTGCATCCATGTTTGGTTTGTAATCGAGTACACCATTGAAAAAGAAAATGCGCCTGTTGGGATCGAGGTGATGAATGTTGCGGACCGTTTTTCTTGCCAACTGTATGCTTTCTGCTGAAGGTGGCTTGCTGGTTTCGCTTCCATAGGTAATAATAAAACAAGATGCCGGATTAATTTTAAATTTATTTACAGCAAAATCTCTATCTTCATTGGTAATGAATAAATTAACATTAGCGTTGCGATGGATAAATTGTTCATATTGCAACAAAATTTTCCACCACCATTTACCAGTTGACTTAAATCTTATTCCTTCTATATTGTGCGATTTTACAATGAGCTTTATGCCGGCAAACCATTTCAGCATTAGTCCCAGCCATCCAAAATAAGGATGTTCAATGATCAGGTGCGTACAGTTTCGTTTTCGTAAAATCTTCCGTATCCTGAAAAATAACAGCGGGTTGATATACCTGAGTTTATTGCTGCTGAAAACGGGAATAAATTCATAACCCGGATTTTCGGACCATTGGTTCTCTTTCACCGACAGTACAGTTACCGGCAGGTGCTTTCCCAGGTAGGTATAAAAACAGGCAATCGCTTTTTCTCCACCTGAACGGGGAGGAGAAAACCTGTAAGGTGCTAAGGCCGCAATATTTGTGGGGCTCGCCAAAATGATGCTATACGTTTTCCGTTTGCTATTTAGGTTTTACTACCAGTGAATACAATACAAATCCCAAAGCCATGATGGCTACCAGCCAGGAACTGATCATGCCGATCTTATCGCCGGTAAAATATACAGCCGGTTCAAATTTAAATTCAATCGTATGATTGCCCGCTGGCACAACCATTCCTCTCAACACATAGTTGGCTTTGAAAAAAGGTGCCGGTTTCCCGTCAATATATGCTTTCCAGTCTTTGTAATAAATTTCACTGAATATGGCTACATGACTGGCATTGGATGTGGTTTTATAGCTGATAGCATCGTTATCAAATGACGACATGGTAATTGTTGCACTGCTGTCTGCCGGGGTGATGCCATTGATCAGTGATGCGTATTGCTGGTCTATGATGGCAGTATCAGCAGGTGAAAAATCATCCAGTGCTTTCATTTCCGCAACCGGACCATTTACAAGTTTTACGCCTTTTACAAACCAGGCATTGCCCATGGCTTCGGGGTTGCGGATGGCCTGGGTTTTATCGCCCTGGTGTTGAATAATATATTTTGCATTCAGCATATTTACTACGCTTACATTGGGTGTACCATTTAACTGGTACGTCATCAGGTCATCATAAATCCCCAGCTTAGCGGGGTGATAACCTCCAATTGATTTGTGATAGTAGGATGTTTTCGACTCTTCAAGACTGCTGGTATTAAACACCCGGTAATTAGGATCTTTATCTTTTAAAATTTCTTCATCTGCAGCGGTAAGTGGGAATTCATTTTGCTCATACCTGTCTTTACTGCTGAAACTTTTATCGTTCAGGTATTTCATTCCAAAGCCGAGCAGGTCTATTGCGGCAACAAGTGAAACACCCGCTATGAGCAATGCTGGTTTGATGATCTTTTTAAGATACAGTGCAATAAATCCTGCAGTGATCAATACAAATATGAGCGAACGCCAGATATCAGCTAAAAGAAATGCTGCCCGGTCTTTTCTAAGCGCAGTAACCATTTCTCTTGCTGTTCTTTCAGCTTCAGGCGCTCCTTTTAAGTTAGAGATCATTCCTTCATACAACTGGTTATCGGTAAGCGGACGTTCAGCTTTATTCAGTTCATTCATTTTTGCGTACATCGTAGAGTCTTTCAACGCATATATCTGGTTGAACTTAGCCGTACGTTGTTTATTTTCTTTGCTGAAATCGCTGCTTACATAAAATGCAAATACGGAAATAAATGCAATGGCTGCTGCAATGCCGGCAAATTTGAAAGCCTTCCGGTTCTGCTCCTCGTTGGTTTCAGAAAGTTTATTTAAAGTAAGGGCCGCAATAACGGGGAAGAGTAGTTGCGGAATTACCAGCGTCATCGTTGGCACCCTGAACTTATTATACAGGGGCAGGTGATCAAACATAAAATAGTTAAAGCCAGGCAGGTTACTTCCCCACGATAACAGGATGCCGAATACAGATACGGCCAGGATCCACCATTTGTCTTTGTTGTCCAAATAAAACATACCAAACAGGAACATAAAGCAAATTACGGCTCCCAGGTACACCGGGCCCGACGTGAACGGTTGGTCGCCCCAGTATATATCACGGCTTTCCTGCATGGCATAATTGATTGCCTGGTCTTCCGGTACATTTAATTTATCGGTAAAGAATTTTGCAACGTTGGAATTTTCATCCAGTTTAGGAAAAAGGTATGGTTCACCGTCGCGGTCTGAATAATGCAATCCGTATCCATTTGCTCCCGGAAACATCAGGCTAAACGTTTCACCTTTACCGTAACTCCATTGAAAAGCGTAGTCCTTTGACAGCCCGGTTGTTTTTCCGTCTTTAATATTTTCATGTTTGCGTTGCGAATCATCCATGATCAACTGTCCGCCACGTTTCGATTCTTTCGCATAATCGTAAGATGTCATCAACACCAGTGCATTACATGCCAGTCCGAGCAAACCTGCCACAGCAATGAGGCCTGTGCTCTTAAAAAAATGAGCAGCCTCTCCATTCCTGAAAAATCGGATGGCATAGGAGATAGTCATTGCCAGTAACACGAGGAAGAGGTAATAACTGATTTGCTGGTGCTGAGCGCCGATTTGTAAAGCGGTAAGCATTGCCGTTAGTACGAAACCGCTGATATATTTTTTATCGAATATCAGCAATACCGCACCTATAACAGCAGGTGCATAGGCAAGTGCCATCATTTGTGTGTCATGTCCGGCAGTGATGATGATGGGAGAGAAACTTGCATAGGCAAAACCGATTGCGCCAATGATGGCTGCATACGGTTTTATGCGCAGGCATATACATAAAAAATAAAAAGAAATACAGGCGAGAAAGAAAAAGTTCAGTGGTTTAGGCAACCATAACTGGAAAGCACTGTTTACAATTGACAAAGGAGACCAGGCGCCTTCCATGAAAATCTGGTAGGCAGGCATTCCGCAAAACATACTCGTAGCCCAGAGGGGATAATGTCCGTGCTGCGCTTTGTATTCAGCAGATTGATGGCTCATGCCCTGCCAACCCGTAACGTCACCCTGGTTTAACATCACACCGGGTTCGAGGGCCGGTTTGCAAAAAATCAATGTCACTACCAGGAAAATTCCAATCGCAACAGCATGAGGTACAAGCTTGCGAAAATTAAATTGCTTCATATTGTAATATTGTGATGGCAAAATAATGCTAATTCTTTTAATTTGACGATATTAGTATCCTAACGAAATGTGTGCTTACATTGAAGAAATCTGACCTAATCTGCTTTATTGTTTTATTTCTAATCGTACCTATATACAGTTCAGCACAGGAGTATTCCTAAAAACATTATGGTATCAGGGATGGATTGGCAGGGAATCACGTGTATCATGCAGTGAAAGATAAAACAGGTTTTTTATGGTTTGCCACAGAAACGGGCGTAAGCCGGTTTGATGGAACGAATTTTAAAAATTTTACCACAAAGGATGGTTTACCGGATAATGAAATACTCAAATTATTTTCAGATAGTAAGGGCAGAGTATGGATGATGCCGTTTAAAAGCAGCATCTGTTATTATTACAAAGGGAAAATATATAATGAAAAAAATGACGCTCTTATCCGGTCTATTAAAATAGGAGAGTATATAGAAAATATTTTTGAAGATAAACAAGGGAATATCATACTGGCAGAGTTCAGGAAAGTCACGATCGTATATGCATCAGGTGCTGTTGTATCCATTAAGAATATTGCAGATTCAAGCAAAGCAATGGCATTCGGAGGATTCAATAACCGCAATAACCTCATCATTCATGTTGATCATGGCCATTATGAACTGATACCCGTAAAACAAAACAAGCATGAGTTCCGGAAAATAGATTTAGGTTTCGATTTCTGGGCAACGCAATCTGCCCCGTTTTATAACAATGATCACTTAATTATATACCCCGATAATTTTAAAAATGTTTTTTATAAGAACAACCTGATTATTAAAAACCTGGCAACTTCAGCGATCGATTCGGTTGTTATTAAGGAAACGTACAATAACATTTCTTATATCAATGATTCCCTCATATTTTTTGATACGCCTACCGGTTCTATACTATATAGTTTTTCAGAAAGAAAAGTAAAGGGAAGATTCCTCGAAAATGAAGAAGTGAGTTCAACACTGGCAGACAATGAATCAAATATCTGGTTCACAACGTTAACAAGAGGCATTTACCGGTTATCATCAGAAGCCAACCGTAATATTTATGTAGCAGATCCTGCAGGGAAGAAAGATGCGGTTACGGCTCTTGCTACCACCGGGAAAGAAATTATTATTGGTACCAATTCCAGCCGGTTGTTTGCGGTTGATAAATTTTCCGGAACAATAAGAAGCAGGATCATCGGCTCCTCCTTGTTTAAAAATCCGGTAATAGCCATTAAAGCATTCCGGGGAAACCTGTATGTGTTGTCTTTAGGAATACTTCGGAAAGCTGATCCGCAGTTGAATACCATAAAAGAATTTCTGCAAACAGACCTGGGTTTAAGCTATAAGGATTTTGATATCGACAGTGCAGGCATAATGTACCTGGCATCGCATTATTTCATGCCTACTTTTTCTGAAGAACGGGATAAAACAGAATATGGAATAGAACCGGATATGGGGCCGGTAATGACAAAGCGGTTAGAATATGTTAAACCATTTACTCCATACAACGACAGAACTACTGCCGTTTGTGCAACGGATTCGGGAATTTATATTGGTACGCTTACCGGGTTGAAGTTTATCGGTCGTAACAATGAGATCAGGAATATAGGAGAAACGAATGCTGCACTCAGTAAACGGATCACAAGGCTGGCAAAGTCGGGAAAATACCTGTGGGTAGGAACCAATGATGAAGGGGTGTTTTGTTTCGACGGTAAAAATGTGGTTAACCATCTATCTGAAAAAACCGGGTTAACGAGTAACCTTATACGCTGTTTATATACGGATAAAAATTTTCTTTGGGTGGGAACCGACAGGGGGTTAAACAAAGCAGCGATCACAGATGCTGCAGGTACCGTTTTACAAACGTACACGATCAGCGATGGACTAACGAGCGACATGATCAATGCTGTTTATACCGAACATGATACAGTGTATGTAGGTACAACGGAGGGGCTTAGTTTTTTTTCTGAACATAAGCTAAAAAACAATTCCGTATGTGATTTGCAGGTGCTGGATATAACCGTATCAGGAAAGTCTGTACCATACGATTCAACCAACATCGTTATTAGCCACAAAGACAATAATATCCGCTTCGATTTTGTAGCACTTTCATTTAAATCAGAAGGGCAAATCGTTTATTATTACCAGCTTTCTGGAATCGACAAGGAATGGAAACAAACTAAAGAAAACTTTCTTCAGTATCCAACACTTCCTTCCGGCAGTTATTCATTATCGTTATATGCAGTAAATAAGTTTGGCGTAAAAAGTAAAGCAGTAAATATCAATTTTGAAATTGAGAAAAAGCTCATAGAAGAATCCTGGTTCATTTTTCTTATTGCAGGTATTGTTGGCATAATTGCCTGGCTGATCGCTGCCTGGCAGGTACGAAGGGTGAAAAATGCACAAAAGATAAAACTGGCAAATTCTAATAAAATTGCAGAACTGGAACAGCAGGCACTGAAGGCACAAATGAATCCGCATTTTATTTTCAATTGTTTGAATTCCATTCAGCAATACGTAATTGACAAAGATGTTCAGGGGGCCAACACATTTATTTCAGGTTTTGCAAGGCTGATCAGGCAAACGCTCGACAATTCGGGAAAACAAACCATTACCGTTGCGGAAGAAGAACGATTTCTAAAGTCTTATCTTGATCTTGAAAAAAGCAGGTTTGAAGAAAAGTTTAATTATGCGATCTGGATCAGTTCACAAATCAGAAAAGATGAAATAAGTTTACCGCCGATGTTATTACAACCCTATATTGAAAATTGTATCCGCCATGGTATTTTGCACAAGGAAGAGGGAAAAGGTTTTATTGATATCCGGTTCGACCTGGAGGATAATATGCTTGTTTGCGAGGTTACAGATAATGGGGTGGGAAGAGAAGCTGCTGCCATGTATAAAAGTAAAATGCACATTCATTACCAATCGAAAGGAACAGAATTAACTGCACAAAGAATTAACATGATCAACAAAAACAGCAAAAGGGCCATCATTTTAAAAGTAGAAGACCTGGCAAACGAACAGGGGCAGGCACTCGGTACGAAAGTAACAATGTTGATACCTGTTGAAAAATTTATAGAACAAAAATAGTTGCATCCCATTATGTTTAAAACAGTAATCGTTGATGATGAACCAAAGAACCTGCGCATACTCAAACAACTGCTGCTGGACTATTGTCCGAGAATCCAGGTAATTGGTGAAGCTACAGATGTAAAGTCGGCATTTGAAGTGATCAGGACGCTATCACCTGATCTCGTACTGTTGGATATTGAAATGCCCTATGGAAATGCTTTCGATTTGCTCGACCAGTTGATGCCCGTGGATTTTGAAATAATTTTTGTGACTGCCTTCGATAATTACAGTTTAAAAGCCATAAAATACAGTGCACTCGATTACCTGTTGAAACCTGTTGATATTGCTGAATTGCAGGCCGCAACTGACAAGGCCATTGTGAAAATAGCAGGCAAAAATGTAAACCAGCAGGTAGCCTTGCTGCTCAATAATTTTAAAAGTCAGCAAACCAATCTTACAAAAATTGCGATCCCCACTATGGATGGATTCGTTTTTCTGAATGTAGAAGACATTATCCGTTGCGAAGCCAATGGTGCTTATACCTTTATTTATTCGGTAAAAAATGAAAAAGTAATCGCATCGAAAAGCATCAAGGAATATGAAGAATTACTTCCCGCTACAAATTTTTGCCGTATTCATAATTCCCATCTTGTAAACCTGAACCGCATAAAAAAATACAGTAAGGGCAGAGGGGGTACCATTATTATGGAGGATGGGGCCATACTGGAAGTGGCCAGTCGCAGGCGGGACGAATTTCTTGCGAAGTTTAAATAACACAATGTTGGTGAATTTTTACACACTTATCGGATAAAAATGCACAGTTGTAAAATAGCATTAAAGGGCACCGTAAAATAATTTTTTTTTGACTTTACTTTGATCTGCTATAAGTTAACCCGTGCACTATGCAAATTTTTTGGTAGCAATACCATCAAAATTCCCGGGAAAGCCGGTAAACATAAAACCACCTTCATGGTGGTTTTGTTGTTTAATTACATACCCGCAATCTTTAATAGTGCAATCATCATTCCTCCCATCAATAATCCCAGTACAAACCCGGAAATCCTGAACAGCAATATTTCTTTTACGGCTGTTGTACGTAGTTTTTGAAATAGTTCAGGGTAATTTATGTGTTCAGTGTATTTATGGATAAGATCACTTAAGCTTATTTCATTTTTTACAGAATCAAAGTATTTCCTGATCACTACCGGAAACAAAATCTCCGTTTCCGCCATGAAAGCCTGTTTAAACTGAAACCTCGTTTTATCTCCCATGAATTTATATAACAAGGGAAATACCGTTGAAAGTTTTTCATCGAGGAACGCATCTACATGTTGTTCAATTTCGGGCTTTAATTTTTCAAGAATGGAAGGGTTGGAAATATATTGATCTGCAATACCCGATGAAGCCATTTTAGTACTGATATTTTTCCCGGTTGTGATAATGAATTTTTGCAGTATCCCGTTTGGAGTACGGGCGCTGCGAAATAAAAAAGACAGCAATGTACTACTAACAAGCAACCCTGTAATTCCTGAAACACCTGCAACAATCAATGCCTGTAGTGCTGTCATTTGATTTTTTTGCGCACAAAATACCGGAATATAAAAGCGAATTCAAAATGTAATTTTGAACGTGCAGTGTTTTTATATATTTTTGCAGCAGTAAACAAACGGTGGTTGTAGCTCAGTTGGTTAGAGCACCAGATTGTGATTCTGGGGGTCGCCGGTTCGAACCCGGTCATCCACCCCAAAAACTTCATTCCCCGCTTCCTGCGGGGAGTTTTTTTTACCACCCATCACTAATTATTTCCGAAGAGGGTGTTTAACAAAACATTATTGAGGAACTGTCGTTATTGATAAGCGTACAAATTTCATTTTACGCTATTTTTACACAATGCAAAAAATTGCAAATTTTATCATGAGCAAAAAATTTTTACCGGTAATAATTGCGCTTACAGGTGCCAGTTTGTTTTTTACTTACCAGTCACAGGGAAAGAATGATACGGACGATAATCCGAAAAGCCGATACACAAAAATACTCCGCAATGTGGGAGTACTGCTTGAAGAAGGTCATTATAGTCCTCGAAAAATAGATGATGCTTTTAGTAAAGAAGTGCTCAAGAAATTCACTACCGATCTTGATAACGATAAAACCATTTTTCTGAAATCAGATATTGACGGTTTCAAAAAATTTGAAAATAAAATTGATGATGAGATTCATGGAAGCGACCTTGAATCGTTTTATGCCATCAATGAAACCTACCTGAAAAGGCTCAACGAAGTTTCCCTGTTGTATATGGATTTGCTGTCGAAGCCATTTGATTTCTCCAAGGATGAAAAAGTGGTAATGGATGGAGATAAAATTGAATATCCCAAAAATGAAGCAGAAAGAACTGAATACTGGAGAAAACGTTTGAAATACGCCACTTTAACCCGTTATGTGGATATGCAGGAAGAAAGAGAGAAAAACAAGGGAAAAAAGGATTTTAAAGTAAAACCCGACAGCACCCTGGAAAGAGAAGCGAGGGAACAGGTTCAAAAACAAATCGGAAGGTATTTCTCCACTAAAAAATCAAGGGAAACCAACGACGAGAACTTCAGCACATTTGTAAATGCGATCACCAATGTAATGGATCCGCATAGCACTTATTTTCCGCCAATCGACCTGCGTTCTTTCAATGAATCTATGAGCGGCCGGTTTTTTGGAATTGGTGCACAGTTGAAAGAAGACGATGGTAAGATCAAAATTTCAAGCCTTGTAAGTGGTGGCCCGGCCTGGAAAAGCGGGGAACTAAAAGAAAACGACGAAATCATTAAAGTTGGCCAGGGAAACCAGGAGCCGGTAGATGTTACTGGTTATGCTGTTTCAGATGCTGTAAAACTGATACGGGGTGCAGAAAAAGGATCAGAAGTTAAACTCACAATCAAAAGAGTAGATGGTACCATTAAAGTGGTGAGTTTACTGAGAGATGATATTAAACTGGAAGACACATTTGCAAAATCAGCCATCATTAAGGCCGATAATAAGATCGGGTACATTTACCTGCCGGAGTTTTATGCCGATTTTGAAAGACCAAATGGCGCCCGTTGTGCAGCAGATGTTGCCAAAGAAATAGAAAAGCTTAAAGCTGAAAATGTAGATGGCATTATACTCGACTTGCGTGGAAATGGCGGCGGATCTTTATATGATGTGGTACAGATGGCCGGACTCTTCATTGAAGATGGACCTATTTGCCAGGTTAAAGGACGTGACGAAAAGCCGAATATCCTGCGTGACAAAGACAAAAACGTTCAATATACAGGCCCGTTTGCTGTGATGGTAGATGAAACAAGTGCCTCAGCATCTGAGATCTTTGCCGCCGCTATACAGGATTATAAAAGAGGAGTGATCATTGGCAGTACGTCTACTTACGGAAAAGGTACAGTACAGAGAAATATCCCGTTAAATCCTGAAAGTGAAAATCCTTTATTTTCTTCTGCAAAAAAATCTGAAGACCTGGGAACCGTTAAGTTAACCTTGCAAAAATTCTACAGGATAAATGGTGGGGCCACTCAATTAAAAGGTGTTACGCCCGATATCGTTTTACCCGACAGGCTGGAGTTTTATAAGTTCAGGGAAAGAGACAATCCTTATTCTTTGAACTGGGACGAAATTTCGAAAGCTGATTACAGAACATGGAATAACCAGGGAGAAGACGCGGTAGTTACCAGTGCAAAATCTGAAGTTGCCAGCAGCCCTGTATTCAGTAAAATAAAAGAGAATGTAGACTGGATGTCGAAATACATGGATAAAGAGTATTCTTTGAACATCAATAAATATAAAGAAGAGCAGAAGGAATTGAAAACTGTTTCCAAACAACTGGAAGATTTGAGTAAACTTAAAACACCGCTTACCATTCAGAACATTGCAGCAGATACATTAATGATTAATGGAGCTGCTGATAAGGTTGATAAAAACAAACAATGGCTGAAACAACGCAGCACCGATATTTATATAGATGAATCTGTGAAAGTGCTGAATAAAATGATAGCCCAGAATAATATGGCTAAGGCAGAGATTAAAGACCACAAGCCGGAGGGCAAGAACTAAAATTCCATCATAATATTTTAAAAGGCTATCTTACGGGATGGCCTTTTTTAATAATGATACTTACGTTTACTGTTGGGAGGCATTTTAAACGAAATAGTTCGATATATGAAAAATATTTTCCGACACATGTTGATACTGGTTTTCTTAGTATGGCATTATTGTGCTAAAGGACAACAATTGTATTATACAATTGAAGAGTCTGCAGCTATTCACGATAGTATTAATCATAGTAGATGGGACGTTGGTGCAAGTTTATCGAGTTACAGTTTCAGGTATATGTCAGAGTTTTTTCCAACAGCGATCATTCATAAACCAACTTCATCATATCCGTTTCGTTACAAACCAAAAAAATCAATTGACAGTCTCAAATTAGACTCAAGCAAGGTTTCATTTGACGAGTATTTAAGCGCAAGACATATAAACAGTTTAATCGTTGTTCAGAAAGGTACGATTGTTTATGAAAAATACTTCAGCATGCTACCTGAAGACCAACATACTATTCAATCTATAAATAAAGTAATTACTTCAACTTTAGTTACCCACTTGATCAATGAAAAGAAAATCGATATAAATCAATCCATTGAAAAATATATTCCCGAATTGAAGGGTTCAGACTGGCAGGGTATTTCGGTGAAAGATATTTTAAATATGCGTTCCGGCATGGACAGCGCTTCAATTGACTTTGAAACTGGCCCGTTTACAAATCCCAAACATAAGAATTACCAACTTGAATCTGCTCTTGGCCTCTTGCCTAAGGCAGACAATACGCCCACTTCAGTTTACAAATTCATCATAGATTTAAAAAGAGAAAGAGCTCCCGGGTTAAAAGCCGAATATAGTAATATCAACACTTTTGTTTTGGGCTGGATGGTTGAAAAAGTTACTCAAAAAAAATATGCTGAACTGGTAACAGAGATGATATGGAAACCTATGGGTGCATCATCTGATGCCTATATGTGTCTCTCAGAGAAAGGTATCCCCTGGCCTCATGGGGGCATGTCGGTAACGTTAAGGGATCTGGCTCGTTTTGGAATGCTATATACAAAAAGTGAAATTATAGCGCAGAAGGAAAGCATTATTAGTTTTAAGCAACTAAAAGAAATTTTTGACACAGCTCCGATAGATAACATGTTTGCTCCTTTTAAATGGGGATATCAATGGGATTTGGCAAGTGATGGAATAATTGTGAAAGGTGGATTTGGAGGGCAGATTTTATTAGTTCACCCCGAAAAAGAAATCGTAATAGCTTATTTTAATTTCCCTGACAAAGATTGGGGAATAAATAATATGATTTCTGATAAAGCAGTAAGCGAAATAATAAAAGCCACAGATATAGAATAAAAACGAACGCACAACAAAGCGTTTGCCGCAAGTGGGGGTTGACAATCAAACTTCAGCAGCAATTACCTAATCATCTTTTGTAAATGAGCTTGAATAGTTACCAGGTCGCCGCAGCACCTGCCTGCCGGCAGGCAGGTTTTGCTATGCTCTTAGTTGTGCAGGTTTATATCCGGGTCTGGTAAAAATTTCATTTCCTTAATGTGTTGACCGACCAGGCAGTTGTAATGCTAATTCCATCTTCGCAGCAAGCCGCGGTCGGTAGCTGAAATTATCTATCCGTCAGCTTTTGGCTACCAGGTATTTGGATGCAATCACATTTTTGTGGTGAAGAAAATGGCCAATAATGATGAAACCCAACGCCTGTACATTCACCGGCCGATCGCTGGCAATGCCTGTATTGGCTAACATATCTTTATTAAAACTCTCAAACAATTGCCTGGTTGATCGTCTCACAGTTTTCATCTCTTCCACCAGGCTTTTCCAGGTGCGCTCATTGGCAAAGGAATTTGCAGCATAGTTATTTTCATCAAATGCAGGTAATGCCGTTTCATCTTTCCTGGCAAAGCGCAGGGCCCGGTAACTAAACACTCTTTCAGCATCGATCACATGTTGCAGCAGTTCTTTGACCGTCCATTTCCCGGGCGCATAGGCATGCTGCGATTTTTCTTCAGAAATATTGTCAAGAAAGGCAGATATCAATTCTTCCTGCGCTTCCAGCGCTTCAAAAAGGTCGTCTTCTTTTACCTTGTCGATATACGTTTCGTAATAAGATGGATAGGTTCCTTTAACTGGTTTGGCCATGAATTGATGAATTAATTGTGATGAATTGCAGCAATAAATTTATTTATTTAGTCAGCATTTTCATTTCAGCCGGATAAAAAAAAATCCCGGCATTGAACCGGGATGTTTTTTATCGGAAATATTTTATCCGACTTTAGATTTTTTTATAGTTGCCTTAGGCAGTGTTTCTTTTTGCTTTGGTGTTTTAATGGTGCCGGCAAGTTTCATGGCGCCGTATGCATTTACAATTCCACCTGTTTTGCAAATTTCAGAAAGTTCTACTTTTTCATCGGTGCCTGGTTTATTCACCTTTTCGGTAGGAGGTACCGTAGATTTTTCGATTACATATTTTAATTGCTGCGGTGTAAGCGTAGGGTAGTGTTCTAAAACCAGGGCAGCGATACCGGCAACCACCGGGCATGCCATGCTGGTTCCGCTTGCATTGCCATAGGTTGTATCACCTGGTATTGTAGAATAAATACTAACACCCGGAGCAAATACATCCGTTTCTTTTTTGCCATAGTTGCTGAATGAAGCGGTAAGTCCGCCGTTTTTCATATCGCCACTGGCACCAACCGTAATTACATTAGAAGCTCTTCCTTTACCATTTACATACACAGGGTTAGGAAAGTTATCGGCACTATCAATATTTTTTGCATCATTACCTGCAGCATGTACCAGTAAAACGCCTTTCTTTTCTGCATACCTGAATGCATCATCTACCCATTGTTTTTCAGGAGAAAAATCTTTTCCAAAGCTCATGCTGATGATCCTTGCACCATTATCAACCGCATAACGTATAGCATTCGCAATATCTTTATCATGCTCGTCACCATCCGGAACTGCACGTAACATCATAATACTAACATTATCTGCAATGCCGTCTATTCCTTTTCCATTGTTTCTTGCTGCGGCAATAATACCGGAGCAATGCGTTCCATGAAATGGTGTGCCAGCCATGATATCATTGTTCCCGTAATTGCGATCATTGATATTGGATTCATCATCACCAACAATTTCCTTGCGGTATTCTTTTGGTGCATTTTCTGCTGCATCTGCTTTACGCAACTGACCGTTAATATCATCTATTAATTGCTGATTTGAAATCTCGTAACTGTTATTGGCCTTGCAGATGTTCAGGATAAGCATCTTCGCCATTTTACCTTTCGGATCGGTTATTTCGGCATTTTTTAAATCATTGCCATTGTATTCTTCTTTTCCTAACTGGGTACGAATGGCAGAATCGCCTGCGAGGAATTTTGGAACGAGTTGTTTGAGGTAGGCCACTTCTTCTTTATCTACCCCGCCCACAACCTTATCTTTCGCTTTGAGGTACATCGCATATTCTGCTTTTTCAGCAGCCGATAGTTTTGTGGAATCAACTTCTTTGTTTTCCCATTTTGGTTTTAGTTTGTTGTACACACGGGCACCTTCATAGCTATCTTCCTTCACGTTGCGCCCGTCTTTTCCACCGAGGAAATTCCATCCATGAACATCATCTACGTATCCATTATGATCATCATCAATTCCGTTGCCGGGAATTTCTTTCGGGTTCGTCCATAATACCGGCTTCAGGTCTTCGTGCAGGGTGTCGATACCACTATCGATAACGGCTACCAGTATTTTTGTGCTTTTAAGTTTTTTAGATTTTACCAATTCGTAGGCTTTGTCGAGGCTGATCCCATTAAAACCGGAAGTTGCCGGATCGAGCTGGTGCCAGTTTTTGGGTACAGTTACTTCTTTTTCTGTTTCGGCCTGTTGTGCAAACAGGTTCAAACTGCCACTGAGTAAAAATGCTGTAGCCAGCATCTTTGAAATTTTATTCATATGATTTATGTTATAAAAGCAAAATTAATTTTATTGGTTCAGGCTTTGTTACCGTTTATATTTTTTAGCTGAAAATTATAAGTCAAACCTGATTCCCTGTGCCAATGGTAGTTTATCAGTGTAATTGATGGTGTTTGTTTGCCTCCGCATATACACTTTCCATGCATCGCTGCCGCTTTCTCTGCCGCCGCCGGTTTCTTTTTCCCCGCCGAAAGCACCGCCTATCTCAGCACCGGAGGTTCCGATATTTACATTGGCAATTCCACAATCGCTTCCTGCGTGAGAAAGGAATTGTTCTGATTCCCGAAGGTTGTTAGTGATGATCGAAGACGACAAGCCCTGTGGCACACCATTTTGCATGGCAATGGCTTCATCCATCGTTTTATATTTCATAATATATAAAATGGGAGCAAAGGTTTCATGCTGTACAATTTCGAAATCGTTTTTGGCTTCAGCGATGCAGGGTTTTACGTAACAACCACTTTCATAACCCTTGCCTTTTAATACACCGCCTTCAACGATAAACTTACCGCCCTCTTTTTTGCATCTTTCGATGGCAGAAAGGTATAGGTTCACTGCGTCTGTGTCAATTAGCGGACCCACATGATTTTTTTCCAGCAGCGGGTTACCGATTTTCAACTGGCTGTAGGCATTCACCAGCATATCTTTTACTTTGTTGTACACTTTTTCGTGGATGATGAGGCGGCGTGTGGTGGTACAGCGTTGCCCTGCAGTTCCAACAGCACCAAATGTTGCGGCTGTCATGGCAATGCTGAGATCAGCATCTTTAGAAATGATGATGGCATTGTTTCCACCTAGTTCCAGCAAACTGCGGCCAAGTCTTTGCCCAACGGCTGCGCCAACTGCTTTGCCCATTCTTGTACTTCCTGTTGCAGAAATGAGAGGAATGCGTGTGTCGTTGCTCATCCATTCACCTGTATCCCTGCCGCCAATCACGATGCAACTAACGCCTTCGGGTACACTATTTTTCTTAAATACACCCTGTATAATCTTCTGGCAGGCAACTGCACACAATGGTGTTTTTTCGCTTGGCTTCCAAATAGCCACATCGCCACAAACCCATGCCAGCATGCTGTTCCAACTCCAAACAGCAACCGGAAAATTAAATGCAGATATAATTCCTACTAATCCAAGCGGATGGTATTGTTCGTACATACGATGGCCCGGGCGCTCACTGTGCATGGTGAGTCCGTGTAATTGCCTCGACAATCCAACGGCGAAATCGCAGATGTCTATCATCTCCTGTACTTCTCCCATTCCTTCCTGCAGGCTTTTTCCCATTTCATAGCTCACGAGTTTTCCCAATGGTTCTTTGTATTTTCTTAATTCTTCACCAACCTGGCGAACAACTTCACCGCGTTTAGGGGCGGGCCAGGTGCGCCAAATAAGAAATGCTTCCTGCGCTTTTTTTACTGCTGCTTCGTAGGCATTCCGGTCTGCGCCGGTAACATTTCCAATTAATTTTCCATCAACAGGAGAGTAAGAAGCGATTTTTTCTCCTTTAGATTTGATCCACGTTGTGCCTGTGGAAACACCGGCATTTTCTGCCTGAATATTCAAGGTTTTTAAGAAATCCATGGGTGATGTTTTTATTTAAGGTTGCAAAGGTAGTGAAATGTAGGATTGGGGGAGTGGTGAATTGAAAGGTTGGAGCTGTTAGCTGAAAGCTGTTAGCTAATAGCCATTAAGTCTCAAAAATTATCCGTGCAAAGCCTGAACATACGCAGCATACCATCAGCACTTCATGCCATTATCACATCAATACTGCTCTTTCTCATTAGGAAAATCTTTATTTTTCACATCT
Organism: Bacteroidota bacterium; assembly: GCA_018268085.1. Lineage (GTDB taxonomy): Bacteria > Bacteroidota > Bacteroidia > Chitinophagales > Chitinophagaceae > Ferruginibacter. The sequence goes on along the minus strand of JAFDXE010000024.1, from coordinate 36,434 downwards.
TTAATATATTGTTGTACGGCGCCTGTAACCTGTTCTGCGATATTGAGGTATTGCCGTAAAAAACGTGGTTTGAATTCGGTGTTGATGCCCAGCATATCATGCATAACAAGTACCTGTCCATCGCAATCGCCGCCGGCCCCGATGCCAATAGTGGGAATGTGCAGGCTTTCTGATACCTCCTTTGCCAGTGTTGCCGGTATTTTTTCGAGAACAATTGCAAAGCAACCGGCTTCCTGCAGCAGTAAAGCGTCTGCTTTTAACTTGGCAGCCTCTTCTTCTTCTTTTGCACGAACGGTATAAGTGCCGAATTTATAAATGCTTTGAGGGGTAAGTCCGAGGTGGCCCATAACGGGAACGCCTGCACTAACTATTCTTTTGATGGATTCAACAACTTCCACACCGCCTTCCAGTTTTACTGAATGACCACCGGTTTCTTTCATGATTTTGATGGCTGAACTTAATGCTTCTTTTGAGTTTCCCTGGTAGGTGCCAAAAGGCATGTCAACTACGATCAGGCAACGCTGTATTCCACGCACCACGCTTTGTGCATGGTAAATCATCTGGTCGAGTGTTATGGGTAAAGTGGTTTCATGACCTGCCATTACATTACTGGCGCTATCGCCCACAAGGATGATATCAATCCCTGCTTCATCAAATATTTTTGCAAAGGAGTAGTCGTAGGCGGTGATCATTGAAATCTTCTCTCCCGAAGCTTTCATTTTCTGTAACGTGTTGGTTGTGATTTTTTTTACTTCTTTATTAACCGACATAAAAAATAAATTAGTGAATGTTAATAGCGAAGAAGGGGAGATGGCTCTGCATTAGAATAAAACAAGTCCGGCAGTTATCGCTTGAAAGTGTAAATGTAAGGGAAAGATTTTAGTTGAAAGATATCAGGCGATAGTTATTGGTTTTTAAATAGTATTGTAACAACAGGACTGGGCGCTGCTTCATAAGTACCATTTTTAAATAAAGGTGCGTACAGTATAATTTGAGGGATAAAGCAATAAACGATATTTTTTGTTTCATTGTAATACCATTGCTGCGTAATTTCAATTTCTTTAAAAACTGCAGGAGAAAGTGTTGACTTGAAAAAATATTCACTAGCAGTTATATTGCCTGTACTGTCATACACCGGTACTACAATTTTTTCACCCTGGTTTAATAGGTTATTTAGATCATTCATAGATAATTTACTTCCGTTTACTGCTGAATAAACGTTTGGACTTTCATTACTGATCAGCGGCCACAGCATTTTTGCTATATTCTTTTCATACATTTCCTTTACCTGGTAATGTTCATAGCCAATGAATATGGAATCGATGTTGATTCTTTTGGTTGTTTGCTGAAGGGGAATAATCTTATCCCTTTTGCCGGCAGTTTGTTTCCTTTTGAAATTAAAACAGGTGGCAAATAATAATGCAGGACCAAGGTTTATTTGCCCGGAAGTGATTATCGATCTTTTTGTGTACACAAAAGGTATAAACACTTTAAGACGGTTGTTTTCGAAATATAGCAATTGAGGTATTTCCAAAACATTGAATACACTACTGTCGTTTAATTCGTTTTCGGGAATTAGTTCATTATCCCTTTTTTGTTCTTCTGTCGGCTTTTTTACAACATTTCCCGAATCATCGAAAATGGGTATATCTGCATTGCATTGGGAGCCCCATTTAATTTCACATGTAGAGGCATAATGGATGCAACACGGATCAAAATTCACCATTGCATCCGGCATGCAAACTTTTATCGTTCCCTGGTTATATTTTTTCCTGAGTATTTCACTCAGGTTAATACTGGTAAAATGAAATGTATCTGTGCGCCATCCTGCCCATTCTATTTCAGGAGACTGCGTAAAACGGTCGAAAAATACAGGCCCGTGGTTTTGAGCAATCAATTGGCCTCCCCAGAAAAATAAAATGAATATTGATTTTTTCATTTCATCAGAACGATAATCCTTTGCGTAATGGTACAAAAACAATGTTAACAGTATAAGCAGGATGTTTGTTATTAAAGCTGCATGTTATAGCGAATGGCTTCCCGCTTTCTCTTTCATCTCATCCCACAAATGCCTCACCAATCCATCTGCCAATCCAATTTTAGGAACAGAAATTTCTTCTGCCCCTGCCCAGCGCATTACATTGATATAAATTAATAAGGCCGGAACAATTACATCAGCTCTATCTTCCCTCAAACCGTATTTTGAAATCCTGTCTTTCAACGGAACCGCATCCAGTTCTTTATAATAATCCCGCAATAATTCGAGCGGAAGTGGTTTGCCTTCTTTGCGTTTGCTCATAGAGAAAACTTTGTTGATGTTACCACCGCTACCGATGGCCATAACTTCTTTTTCCCCGCGGGTAGCTTCTTTGATTTCCTCTTTCATCTCATCCCATTCTTTATCCGTTACCATTTTTTTTAACAGGCGAATGGTGCCGATATTATATGATTTTTTGAATGCCAGTTTACCATTGCTGAAGAAAGAGGTTTCAGTACTTCCACCGCCTACATCGATGTACATGTAACTATGATCTTTGTCCATATTTTCCGCTACATGGTTTTCATACACAAGATTCGCTTCCATATCGCCAGAAATTACTTCCAGAAAAAGCCCGGTTTCTTTTTGTACGATATCGAGAATTGATGACGCATTGGATGCATCCCTCATGGCACTGGTTGCACAGGCTTTTATGGCATCCACTTCGTAAGCGTTTATGAGGTGCCGGTAGGCTTTTAGTGTTTGTATGAGCATTTGTGTTTTGCCGGGAGAAATCAGTCCGTTTTCAAAAACATCGAAGCCCAAACGTAAAGGAACACGAATGAGATTAAGTTTATTGAAAACCGGCGCCTGGAACGGTTGCTGGATCACTTCGGTGATCAGGAGTCTTGCGGCGTTACTGCCTATATCAATGGCTGCAAGTTTCAAAAGTTATTGGTTGAGTTGAATCAATAAAGATGAAGCTGCAAGTTCGCTTATTAAATTTAAACCGGAACAGTAAAAAGGGGTTCAAAAAAATGTGTGGATAATTTACGGTAGAGATAATTGTATGTTTCTACCTGCGAACGGATCTTGCTCTGGTTGCGTGGGTTTACATATTGGTTGCGCAATTCGTTGTCGAGTATGCGGGCCTTAACATTATCCTGTAATTGAATTTGCAGGAGGTCTTTTAATTCTTTCTGCATTTTTTCATCCAGTACCGGACAGGCAGCTTCCACACGGTGATCAATGTTTCTTACCATCCAGTCTGCTGAGGAGATAAATACTTTTTCTTTTCCTCCATTGTGAAATATCATCACTCTTGCATGTTCGAGGTATTCATCAATGATGCTGATGGCCTGTATGGGTTTCTTAAATTTTTTATTCTCCGTTAACATGCAACAGATGCCGCGGATGATGAGTTTTATTTCAACTCCGGCTTTTGCTGCCTGGTATAATTTTTCTATGAGTAAATTATCACTGAGTGAATTCAATTTTAGAATGATGGATGCAGGTTTTTTGTGCAGTGCATTCTTTATTTCGCGGTCAACCATTGCGGTAAATTGTTTACGCATTGAAACCGGACTTACGATGAGTGTTTTACAGGCTTTAAGGTAAGCGCCTCTTGTTTTTGGTAACTCGAGATAAGTAAATATGCGGTTTACATCGGCCATGATGTTCCTGTCGGATGTAAGCAGGCAATGGTCACCATAAGCCAGCGCTGTTTTCTCATTAAGATTACCGGTGCTCACAAATCCAAAATGCGTGGTTACATTATTTACTCTTTTTTTAATCAGGCAAAGCTTTGCATGCACTTTCAGTTCGGGCACACCAAGTAATACTTTAACACCGGCTTCCTCGAGTTCAGCTTTCCATTCAAGATTGGCTTCTTCATCAAATCTTGCCCTTAGTTCCAGTACAACCGTAACATGTTTTCCGTTTCGAACGGCATTGGTAAGTGCATTGATGATTTTTGAACGGGGCGCCAGGCGGTAGCAGGTAATTTTTATGCTTACTACATCAGGATCAATTGCGGCTTCTCTCAACAGGTCTATCACACTATTGAAAGAATGATAGGGGAAATGCAGCATCACATCTTTATCCAGTATCACATTTGTAACGCTGCTGGCAAAACGAAGAGATGGATGCGTAAAAGGTTTTTTCCGCTGGCTTTTTTGTTTAAAAACTGAATCAGGGAAATTCATAAAATCTTTGAAGTTATGAATGCGTGCGCCAGGCACCAGGTTGTCTTTTTGTGAAAGACCAAGTTTTTTAATTAACCACGCCAGGAATTCGGGATCTATTTCTTTATCAAATACAAAACGAACAGGTTTTCCTTTCTTCCGGTTCTTTAATCCTTTTTCAATTTTCTGAATAAGTGAAGTAGATACATCGTTATCGATATCAATTTCTGCATCCCTTGTTACTTTGATGGTATGAGCAGAAAACTGGTCGTATCCAAAGAATGAAAATATGTTTGGCAAACAGTAGCGAATCACATCATCCAGTAAAATAATAAACTGTTCATCATTTTTGGAGGGGAGAATGAGAAAGCGGGATAGCTGCCTCGATGGTATTGAAACCAGTGCGTATTTCTGAGGAATGCTACCGTCTTTCTTCGACAGTTTGCAGGCGAGGTAAATAGATTTGTCATTCAGTACCGGGAAGCCCTGTATGTTTTCTATCATCAGGGGAACGATATGACTTCTTACTTCTTCATTAAAATATTCGAGTATGAATTTTTGCTGGGCAACATTTAATTTTTTCTCGTTTACAATGAAGATTTTTTCTTTCTGCAGTTCACGCAATATATCTTTCCATACTCTTTCAAATTCTGTTTGCTGGGCCATGCTGATGTCCTGGATCTCATTGAGAATACTTTCAGGATCTTCTTCCAGGTGCATTCTTGCTTTGTTGCCCAGTTCAATCATTTTTTTGAGAGCGGCTACTCTTACCCTGAAGAATTCATCCAGGTTGTTGGAAAAAATACCAAGGAAGCGAATGCGTTCTTTTAAAGGCACGGTATCGTCTGCAGCCTCCTGTAGTACACGACTGTTGAAAGATAGCCAACTGATGTCCCGTATGATTGTTTTTCTTTTGTGCAAAGCAATTAGTTGATTAAAATTAATGCCCCCTTCGTGATAATGTTATTTTCCAATATTAAATTATAATGAAATTATCGTACCTAACGTTTACGCATGTGCTTTCATTTTTGCAATGATGGCAGTTGTGGAAATTCCTTCCACAATTCGTGCAAGTTTTACTTCACCGCCATTGGCAATTATTTCTTTTGCACCGGCAATTTGTTCTACGGTATAATCACCTCCCTTAACCATAATATCGGGCAACAATGCTTTTACGAGTTCAAGTGGTGTATCGTCTTCAAAAATGATCACAGCGTCTGTCATCGAGAGAGAAGCCAGTAGTAATGCTCTTGCATTTTCGGGGTTAACAGGGCGGGAGGGGCCTTTCAATCTTTTAACGGATGCATCTGCATTAACCGCAACGATTAATATATCGCCGTATGCGGCCGCTTCGCTGAGTGATGCAATATGTCCTTCATGGAGAATATCAAATACGCCGTTTGTAAAAACAATTTTTTTATTTTTTAATCGCCACCGGGTAACCTGTTTTTTCAGTTCATCAAGGTTGAAAATTTTCCCTGGTATTGATTGTACTGCCTTCATGTTTTTTCCTGTTTATTAACGGTAATAAAATTGTTGAGATGCCACCGGCACATAAAATGATACTGGTAGATACGCCCCATATCAGTGATCCGAAAGCCTGGCCCAATGGCGCTGCTATATTATAAATGAGCAACGTTTGCATTACGAATATCGGGAACGTTCCGATGCCGTTGGGTGTTGCGATCATGGCCAGTGTAGCCAGTGTAAGTACAGAAAAAGCGGCTTTGATACTCAGGTGCATGGTTCCTTCCATCGCATAAAATCCAACATAGATTTGTAATAAATACATCGACCAGATGAAAAGTGTATGAAGCAGGAATGCTTTACGGTGTTTCAGGTTCCTGATAGATTTGAATCCTTCAATCAAACCTTTTTCAAAATTGTTTATTTTAATGATGAAGCGGTTGTACGGAAATTTCCTGATGAGGAATTTAATCAGGTACATAATGCCCGCAATGACGGCTATCAGGATCAGCAATTTTGCCCACAAAGGAAATCCTCCCGATCCGGAAATGAGTTTAAGTTTACTTTTTACAACATCGCCAATTACATCTATTTGAATGAGCACGGTGATGCCGATAAAAATGACATAGCAGAAAAGATCAAATGTTCGTTCAACAATAATGGTTCCTACGATCTTATCAACTTTTAGTTTTTCATAACGGGCGAGGAAACTGCATTTGGCAATTTCACCCAACCTCGGAACGGCAGCATTGATAAGGTAACCGATAAGGGTAACCGCAAATACGTTCGAGAGTAAGGGTTTGTATCCAAGCGGTTCCATGAGTAATTTCCAGCGCATTGAACGGCTTAAATGGCTTGCCAGGCTCATGAGGATAATAGGAATGAGCAACCAGTAGTTAGCGCCTCTTAATGCATTATAAAATTCATTTTTTTCATTTGCCGACATGGCATTGAACTGCCACCACACCAGGAAAATGCCGGCTCCCAGGAACAACACATATTGCAATATGGAGAACAGGCGTTTATGCATAATCGCATGTAATATACAATGTTTACAGAAGAGAATTTACCCGGCGAAATGGTAAAATATCATTCATGGGTCTGAAGATATCTGAAGCTTTTCAGGCCTGTCAGTTCAATACGAAGTTGTCGATCAACCGCACTTCATCCAAATAAGCTGCAATTAAAATTACTATTGGTGTTGTGCCGTTCCAGTTGGAAATTAATTCAAGGGTATTTGCATTGGCGTAACTGGCATAATCAACTTTAAATCCGTTAGCGGTAAGAAAATCCGTGGCTTTTTGTTCTGTTTCGGTAAGTGATCCTTTTTTAAGTTCCGCTTTCATAAATGTAAGCGTTTCGTAAATTTTTACAGCCTGTTCTCTTTCCGCTTTGCTGAGGCGGGTGTTCCGGCTGCTCATGGCCAGTCCGTCTTTTTCCCTGATGGTTTCGCTGATATGAACCGCTGCATGTATATTGCGCAACTCCATCATCTTTTTTATAACCATGCATTGCTGGTAATCTTTTTGCCCGAGGTAGAGGATGGTTGGTTTAACGAGGCTGAGAAGTCTGTCTACTACTTTACATACGCCCTGATAATGTCCAGGTCTGTATTTCCCTTCAAGGATTGTTTCGAGGTACCCCAGTTCATACAAAGGAAATTCAATTCCGGGTGGATATATTTCATCAACGGAAGGCAGGAACAGTACGTCGCACCCGGCAGCTTCCAGTTTATCAATGTCGGCTTCAATGGTTATTGGATATTTGTTGAAATCATCTTTATTATTAAACTGGGTAGGATTAACGAATACGCTGCAAACCGTAAGATCGTTTGCAGATTTAGATTGAGTGATCAAAGAAATATGTCCGGCATGCAATGCGCCCATAGTAGGAACAAATCCAATTGACAAACCAATTTCTTCCTGTTTTTCAATGAAATCAGACAATAAACCTGTTGTTTTTATAATAAGCATAGGCGTTATTAATGAAGCAGCAATACCTTATCAACAAACAATTTCGGGAAAAAATTTGTACCTTTGCGCACCATTTGAAATATTACTGCACCAATTAAGTAAAAATGTCAACAAAGAAAAGAATTTTATTCATTGCAAATGAGATGTCACCTTACCTCGAGTTGACGGAATTTGCTGAGGTGGTTAATAAGCTTGCAGTATTGTCGAACGACAATAACCTGGAGGTTCGATGCATCATGCCGCGTTTTGGTGTGATCAATGAAAGAAGGCACAGGCTTCATGAAGTGGTTAGGCTCTCCGGGATCAATGTATCTATTGACAATGACGATTATCCCTTAATCATCAAAGTGGCTTCTTTACCTAATGCAAGGTTGCAGGTATATTTCCTCGACAATGAAGATTTCTTTAAACGCAAGTCCATCTTTACCGATGAAAAAGACAAATGGTTTGATGATAACGGATTGAGAACAGTGTTGTTTTGCAAAGGAGCGCTGGAAACAGTAAAGAAATTTGGCTGGCCTCCGGATATCATTCATTGCAGCGGCTGGATGACAGGGCTGATCCCTATGTTCATCAAATCGGCTTATAAGAAAGAACCTGTATTCAGCAACAGTAAAGTTGTTTTTACTATCGGTCACAATACATTTAAAGATAAACTTGGCGCCGATTTTTTAAAGCTTGCAACTATAAACGACTACGTTACCAAAAAAGAACTGGAACCTTTTAAAGATGCCAATAACGTGGCCATGTTCCGTGGCGGAGCAACCTTTGCTGATGCCATTAGTTTTGGCGCTGCAGATGTAGATAAAAAACTGGTAGATGAATTCTCAAAAGTGAAAGGAAAGAAGGTGTTGAAATTTAATGAAGAGAATGATTTAACAGACTATTTACAATTATATACCGACCTTGCCAAATAGTGAAATTCAAGGCAAATTTTTTAAAACTACACGTGTGAGTAAACGCATAGTATCCTTCGCTTTATCGGCATTTCTTATTACTGTAATTTTCAACTGGAGCTGTACAAAAATTGATACTACCAATATCGGTGCAGATTTATTACCGGCTGTTGATAATATTAATACGTTCGCCGATACATTGGCGATCAATACTGCCCAGGGAATATTTACAGATTCTACCAAACTAACGGTAAGCAATACCGCGGAAAACTATGTTTTTGGAAAAATAAATGATCCGTTGTTCGGCCAGACTGAAGCTACGTTGTACCTACAATTAAAACCTTCTTTTTATCCTTTTTACCTGGGAAATCCCAATGATACCATTTTAGGTATTGATTCAATTGTATTGTGTCTTGGGTACAAAGCCATTTATGGAGATACCATGAGCCCGATTCAATTGCAGGTACATGAGGTAGACAGGAATCAGCATGGGGTATGGGATTCACTTGGTACGTATGATAAACCATACCTTCATGATGTTACTAACTTTGCTCCGAATACAGGTATTGCATTGAGCAATCCAACAACCATTGATATTCATACTTTGTCATCTTACCGTGTTATCGGGAAAGGAGCAGATTCAGTAATAAACCAGATCCGCATTCCGCTCAACAATCAAACACTTATAGATATTTTTGAAGGTGGAGATTCAGCCTATGGCGGTCCTTTAAGCAGGGATACGCTTTTCAGGGCAAGAGTGAATAATGGATTTGCCGTGAGCATGCCGGTAGGAAATGCGCTCATCTATACGCAACTGGGAGATAAATACACCCGGTTGGAAATACATTATAAAAGAAAGAACGGAGCTGTAACTAAAGATACCAGTATGACCACGCTGGTGTACAACAACGGTTCAAATTCCGGTTTACCAAGACGTGGTGCAGTTGCCGATCATATTGTGCGAACAAGAACTGCTCTGCCTACTCCGGGCGACCAGGAAATATATTTACAGACGGCACCGGGTTTATATGCCAGTTTAAAAATTCCTCAGTTAACAGGCTATTCAAACCGCATTGTTCATCGTGCTGAATTATTGCTGGAACAAATTCCCACTGATATCGTTAATGATGGATATTTCAGTGAGCCGAATTACCTGTATGTTGACCTGGTAGATTCCGGAACATCAAAATGGAAACCGATCTATTATGATCTGAATCCTTCCTATGCTTATGATCCGGATAATAAAACGGGATTACCGTTCTTCCCGAATTTTAATGTTTCTCCCACGATAGATTATTCCTATTTTGGCGGGGTGCCGGTTAAGAAAGCAGATCCAACAGCACCAGGAGGGGAGAGGATTTATTACTCGATCAACGTTACCCGTTATGTACAGCAGATCGTAACAAAACAAACCGGGAATTACGAAATGCGATTATTTGCGCCTTACAATGTAATTTATCCACAATACTCAAGTACGGCAATTCCATTTCCAAACCTGATTGCAGCAGGTCGGGTAAGACTCGGTGGAGGAAATGCAACAGATCCAAAGTACAGGATGAGATTAAGGGTTATTTATTCTAATATTAAATAGGCAAGTTTTAAACATATCAACAAGTCCTTTCTGCAATAACAGAATGGACTTTGTCGTTTAAGCGCCACAACCTTATATTTGCACTCTCAAAAAAAAATATATGCCTTATTTATTTACTTCAGAGTCTGTTAGTGAAGGACATCCGGATAAAGTAGCAGATCAGATCAGTGATGCACTGATTGATAATTTTTTAGCTTTTGATCCAACCAGCAAAGTTGCTTGTGAAACACTGGTAACAACCGGTCAGGTAGTGTTAGCCGGTGAGGTAAAAAGTAAAGCCTACCTCGACGTGCAGGAAATTGCAAGAGGCGTAATTCGTAAAATTGGTTATACCAAAAGCGAATACATGTTTGAAGCAAACTCGTGTGGGATTTTATCTGCCATTCACGAGCAATCCGGGGATATTAACCAGGGGGTGGATCGTAAGAAGAAAGAAGAACAAGGCGCCGGCGACCAGGGAATGATGTTTGGATATGCCACCAATGAAACAGAAGATTATATGCCATTGGCTTTAAATCTTGCTCATAAAATTCTGCAGGAACTGGCGGCATTAAGAAGAGAGAATAAAGCAATTAAATATTTGCGTCCTGATGCAAAAAGCCAGGTAACGCTTGAATATGATGACCACAACAGGCCGGTTCGTATTGATGCGATCGTGGTGTCAACCCAGCATGATGATTTTTCTAAAAATGACGATGCTATGCTGGCAAAGATTAAGAAGGACATCATCAATATCCTGATTCCGAGAGTAAAAGCGAAATATCCTAAATATTCTCACCTCTTCAATAACAAGATCAAATATCATATTAACCCAACCGGGAAGTTTGTAATTGGTGGTCCGCATGGAGATACAGGATTAACAGGTCGTAAGATCATTGTTGATACTTATGGTGGAAAAGGTGCACATGGTGGTGGCGCATTCAGCGGAAAAGATCCAAGTAAGGTAGACAGAAGCGCTGCTTATGCAACACGTCATATTGCTAAAAACCTGGTAGCTGCAGGCTTATGTGATGAAGTGCTGGTACAGGTGAGCTACGCTATCGGTGTTGCACAACCTACAAGTATCAATGTTGTTACTTATGGTACGGCTAAAGTAGATATGACCGATGGACATATCGCAGCAAAGATCATGACTATGCCTTGCTTTGATATGCGTCCATACTTTATTGAACAACGCCTGAAATTGCGTAATCCTATTTATAGCGAAACAGCAGCGTATGGCCACATGGGACGTAAGAACGAAGTAGTGGAAAAAACTTTCACTTCTCCAGATGGTAAAGCGGTGAAGAAAAAAGTTGAACTGTTTACCTGGGAGAAACTGGATGCTGTGAAAGAAGTGAAGAAAGCATTTGGTTTGAAATAACAAATTATAAATGATACGTGAAAGTCTGCAGTAAAAAACTGCGGACTTTTTTATTTGAGACCAACCGTACGGGAACAATTATAGCTAAAGTGCAACACAACCCATTGAACGATGGTAACTGCAAGTTTGAATTCCTTAATTTTACCACGTGAAAAATTTCAGACATCAACACCAGCGTCCCAAAAAAAATACATTGATCATTGGCCGGGCAGCCGTTATTAAGGCAATGGAAGAAGGGAAATATTTGGATCGCATCTGGTTACAGGCAACGGTGCATGGACCGGTAATTGAGGAAATAAAAAAGTTAGCAGCGCAACAAAATGTTCCTGTAAGTAAGGTTCCGGTAGAAAAATTAAACAGCTATAATGTAAGCAATCATGAAGGTTGCATTGCCCAGATTTCCAAAATACATTACCAGGAATTGCAACAGGTAATTTCATTCATTGTAGATAATGGTGAAGTGCCTTTGTTTTTGATACTCGACGGAATTACAGACATCAGGAATATAGGCGGCATTGCACGTAGTGCGTTTTGTTTTGGGGTAAATGCGATCATCATCCCGGATAAAGGTGTGGGGGCTTTAAATGAAGATGCTATTCTTACTTCGGCTGGCGCATTGGAAAAAATTGCCGTATGCAGGGTGAATTCTTTAATGAAAGCGGTAGATGAACTTCACCTGAATGGTATTAAAGTATTTGCAAGCGAGATGAAAGCAACCAAAAAGCTGGCTGATTGCAATTTTACCGAGCCATGTGCAATTGTAATGGGCGGTGAAGAACATGGTGTATATCCTGCACTCATGAAAATATGCGATGAGCAGTTTGCGATACCAATGGTAGGTGATTTTGATTCTTTAAATGTTTCTGTTTCTACAGGGATTATTTTATATGAAGCGATGAAGCAACGGATATAAACTCAAGTGTTGTTATTCTTCTTTAATAAGATAAGGCTCTCGTTAGGATATGTAAAGTACTTTTCTAACAATAAGTTTTTAATGGATCAATCGGATAGAGTCCCTTCAACAACTCTTGCGTACCTTTGTACTGTATGAAAAAGTCCCTTAAAATCATTGAATGCCCACGCGACGCCATGCAGGGATGGCCGCATTTTATTCCTACAGAAAAAAAGATCGGATATATCAATGCATTACTAAAAGTAGGTTTCGATACAATTGATTTCGGAAGTTTTGTATCACCAAAAGCTATCCCTCAGATGGCGGATACGAAAGAGGTATTGAAAGGATTACATATTGATGAATCATCATCAAAATTACTGGCCATCGTTGCCAACAAGCGGGGAGCCGAAGAAGCAGTGCAGTATGATGAAATAACCTATCTGGGGTTCCCGTTTTCCATTTCTGAAACCTTTCAGCAGCGCAATACCAATTCTTCTATTTTATCTTCTTTTGAAACCGTAAAGGAAATTCAGCAACAATGTGTGAACAAGGGAAAACAGTTGGTTGTGTATATCTCGATGGGGTTTGGTAATCCATATGGAGATCCGTATGATGAATCGATTGTGTTTGAATGGGCGAATAAGCTGGCGGCGCTTGGTATCAACATTATTTCCCTGGCAGATACGGTGGGTTTGTCAACAAAGGAGCAGGTTTTTCGGGTAACAAAGTATGTTATAGACTCATTACCGGGGATTGAAGTAGGGGTTCACCTGCATTCGGCTCCGCATAACCGTTATGAAAAGATTGATGCGGCATTAAAGGCAGGTTGCACGAGATACGACGCTGCCATAAAGGGAATTGGGGGTTGCCCCATGGCAGGCGATGCATTGGTAGGAAATATGGACACAGAATTTATGCTGAATCATTTTAGCCAGGCAGGTTATTCAGTAAATATAGATAGCAGTCAGTTGCAACTATGCAATCAAATTGCCTCCGGGATTTTTATTTAGTAAAACGGCAGCATTATGGATTTTCATGCAGAGTTTTTTCCGAAATCATTTGTTCATAAAATTAATCACCGCCACAATCTTTTGCTGGTTGGGTCATGTTTTACCGAACAGATGGGGAATAAGTTAATGACGCATAAATTTAGAGTACTCGAAAATCCCAATGGTATTTTATTCAACCCGGTGAGTATAGCGCAGGCTGTCACTTCTTACGCTACGGGGAAAAAGTATGAAGAAACAGATCTTTTTTATTTCAATGAACTATGGGGAAGCTGGCAGCACCATACCAAGTTTTCAAATATCAGCAAGATTAAAGCGTTGGAAGTGATCAATACTTCTCAGGAGGCAGCAATCGGGTTCATTAAAAAAGCAGATTGGATTTTAATTACGCTTGGGTCTGCATTTGTTTATGAGCAGCATACGGGAGAAAGTAGGGAAGTGGTTGCCAATTGTCATAAAGTTCCCACTGATAAATTTTACAGGCGTTTACTCGAGCCCCAGGAAATTAAAAATGAATTACTGAATATGATGGAAACGGTGAGGGCTGTTAACGCCGGAGTAAAATTTATATTTACGATCAGCCCGGTTCGTCATTTACGGGAAGGATTTATTGAAAATAACAGGAGCAAGGCTGCATTGATACAGGCGGTGCATTCCATAACAGACAAAGAGCAGGTATTTTACTTCCCTGCCTATGAGTTGGTAATTGATGATTTGCGGGATTACCGTTTTTATGCTGAAGATATGGTTCATCCCAACTATGCAGCTACGAATTATGTTTGGGAAAAATTTGTTGAGGCTTGTATCGATGAACCTTCTGTGCAACTGATGAAAGAAATTGCTGTTGTTGTTGCAGCAAGAAATCATAGACCTTTTAATCCAGAGTCGGAGCAGCACAAGAAATTCCTGCATACAAACTTGCAAAAATTGCGGCATATAAAAAATGCTAATCCCTATGTTAATTTTGATGAAGAAGAAAGTTATTTTCTAAGAGAAGTGTAGAAGTGTACATACATTACGATTCATCATCCAGGGCATAAGTGCCTGTATATTCTGCGATCATTTTGTCTTTATGATGGTTGATGAATGCTTCTTTCCCTCCGAATAATAAGAATAGTTCTTTTGAAGGAACCTGCAGATTTCTTTCTGTTATGAGGCTCCAGTAGGAAGACCATTTATAATCATTTATCGATGAAGCCAGGTTGTGTTTCACTGCATTAGTGTTAATGTATAAAATAGTTTGGCGCAACTGGTTTTCTGAATTTGTATAAATATGTTTAAAAGGCCGGTGAAATAAATTTCCGTTCCTGTGATAGATCCTGTTGAATATGGATGAATAGGATATGAAAAAGCGGGCAAAGCTGTTCTCGATCAATTCATGCAAATTGGTTTTTCGTTTAATAAATTTTCTTTCTGTGTTGCATAGCTTTCCTGCAGGGAGCGAGTTGAGGTATTCTTCAATTTTGCGTTCACTTTTTATCCGTACATATAAATGGAAGTGATTGGGAAGGAGGCTCCAGGCGAATATGTCCATGTATGGAATGAGATACTGTTCAATTTTATGCAGGAAACGGATCCTGTCTGTATCGGTAACAAAAAGAAGTTCTTTGTTATTGGTTCTGTTGTACACGTGGTAAAACTGTTTTTGATAAAACGGAGCTTTAAAAACATCTGCTAGTGCCATTTTTTTTTTAATGGTGAAATTGGAATAATTGTGGGAATGTTCGAAGGGAAAATAACAGTGAATAGATGTTTTTTTAACCGGAAAATGGAGATGTAATCACGATGACATCAGGAGTACATGTAGATGAGTTCAGGAATACATCCAGAATACATCTGGATTCCATCTTGATGACATCCCGAATACATCCCGAGTACATCCAGAATACATCTAGATGTCATCTCCATCGCCACTGGCAATCAATCTTCTATGCAAAAAAAATCCGCATTTTACTTTCAATGTATCCTGTCGCCCCGAACTTCCTGGCTATTCATCAACTCCTTTTCATACTCAAGCCATTCGGCCCAACGCTGGCGAACTGTCTTCTTATCAATATAATGTTCAGCAAGCGTAATGAATAATGTGTAATGCCCCGCTTCGCTTTCCATAAATTTCCTGTAAAATCCCCTCATATACGCATCATCCAAACCTTCACTGAGTCGTTTAAAACGTTCGCAGCTCCTGGCTTCAATTAATGCCATGATCAGCATCTGGTCTAAAAAACGTTCCATCGGGCTACCGCCTTTTTTCTGGAAATCAATCAGCTTGTTTACATACACATCTTTTCGCTGTTTGCCCAACCGCAAATTTCTTTTCTTCAATTCTGCCAACACCATCCTGAAATGCCCCCATTCTTCCGTAACGATCGGACTCAATTCTTCCACCATCAACTCCTTATCCGGATTTTTTTGTATCAACGATATACATGTGGTAGCCGCTTTCTGTTCGCAATAAGCATGATCCGTTAAAATATCTTCCAACTGCATTTCAGCAAGGTTAACCCAACGCGGATCTGTTGGTAATTGCAACCCAAGAATATTTCGGGTATGTTCACTTAAATTTTCATTCATGCCCAAATTTAAAAAACGAAGGCTGCTTTACCTTTTTTTATTTTACTTTACACTTTACTTTATCCCATTATTATGAGAATTTTCTTCTTCATTCTTACGGCCGCCGTTACAGTAACACTTGTATATTTCCTAAATATCAGTTTGAAAATAGGGGGAGCACAAGCACCAGCATTCGGAAAATTTTTAAGTCCGCAACACGGCTTTTGGCAAAACGCCGAAGCCGATGATGCAGATTTTTCCGCCGACCTGCATTTTCCGCAACTCTCAGGCAAAGTAGAAGTGTACCTCGATAAACGCCTGGTGCCTCACGTTTTCGCCGAAAATGAAAATGATGTGTATTTCGTTCAGGGTTACCTGCACGCAAAATTCAGACTCTGGCAAATGGAATTGCAAACACTTGCAGCAGCAGGCAGGGCCAGTGAGATCGTAGGCGATATTGCGCTTAACCATGACCGTGAATTCAGGCGGCTGGGAATGGTTTATGGTGCTGAAAATTCTCTTAAACAAATGGAGGCTAATGAAACAGTGAAGAATGAATGTGATGCTTATACCGCAGGCGTGAACGCATACATTGATCAGTTACCTGATTGCAAATTACCGATAGAATATAAATTGCTTGGTTACAAGCCCGAACACTGGAGCAATCTCAAAACTGCGCTGTTCTTAAAATATATGTCGTACGACTTAGCCGCACATGAAAATGATTTTGAAATGACCAACGCACAGGCTTTTTTCAATCCTGCCGATTTTAAATTACTATTTCCTTCTATCCAGGATTCACTCGACCCTATCATTCCTAAAGGAACTGCCTATTCGAAACCCAAAATACCACTGAATATTCCCGCTACCGCAGATTCATTGTATTTTAAAAAAGATACGGTAACGGCGATCCCGGTTAGTAAACCCAATAAAGCAAACGGCAGTAACAACTGGGCAGTGAGTGCTTCAAAAACAAAAAACGGCGCACCAATACTGTGTAACGATCCTCACCTTGGATTGAATCTTCCTTCGCTATGGATAGAAATGCAATTATCAACTCCTACATTCAATGCTTATGGTGCCAGTTTCCCGGGAGCCCCGAGTATTATTATTGGATATAACGACGACTGTGCATTCGGTTTTACAAACGGCGGCAGAGATGTGAGAGACTATTTTGAAATAACATTCAAAGATGACACAAGGCAGGAATACTGGTTCAATAATGAATGGAAGAAAACAGATTTCAGGATTGAAACGATAAAAGTAAAAGGTAAACCTGATGTGCTGGATACAGTTGCCTACACCATTTTCGGCCCGGTGATGTACGATAAATCATTTGGCGGAAAGCGAATCTCCAGCCAGAAAAATTATGCCGTTAAATGGACCGCTCATGCTGAAAGCAATGAACTGCTGATGTTCAACATGCTCAATCATGCACATAACTATAACGACTACCAGCAGGCAGTGCAAAACCTTCACACCCCCGGGCAGAATTGCATTTTTGCCTGCAAGAACGGCGACATCGCCATTCGAACACAGGGCGAATTCCCGGCTAAATGGAATGGACAGGGAGATTTTATTATGCCCGGAACCGACAGCAGTTATATGTGGCAATACATGATTCCGATGGATGAAACGCCTTTTCAGTACAATCCCGAACGTGGTTTTGTGAGCAGTGCTAACCAACGTCCTGCAGATTCTGCTTATCCTTATTATCTCGGCAGAGATTATCCATCACCACGTGGATTTTATATCAACAGGAAACTGGCTTCCATGAATAACATCACGCCACAGGACATGGAAGATCTCCAAACAAATAATTACAATGTTTTTGGTGAAATGGCTGCACCCGTTTTAATAAAGAATATAAACATACAGGCACTCAACGCTGATGAAAAATCGTTTTACGATTTGCTTAAAGACTGGAATTTTTACAACGAAAAAGATTCTAAAGCGGCTACCGTTTTTGTTGTTACATGGCAACACTTCCTGGATACAGTGTATGCAGATGAATATAAAAACGCACCGCAACCCATCGCTTACCCAATGAACAGTACTTTACTGGAGGCTGTATTAAAAGATACCGCCTATAAATTCCTCGATGATATTAATACTGCAACAAAAGAATCGCTGGCTGATATGGCTACCATCGCTTTTAAAACTGCGGTTAAAGAATTAGTCATTGCAAGGGCAGAAGGAAAACTGGAGTGGTCGAAATATAAAGACACACATGTTAATCATTTATTGAAAAAGATTGCACCATTCAACAGGGAACACCTGGATATCGGCGGTGGAACAAATGTGATCAATGCCACTACTTCCGATCATGGTCCAAGCTGGAGAATGGTGGTAAGCCTTACTGAAAAAACGGAAGCTTACGGTGTTTATCCCGGCGGGCAAAGCGGTAATCCCGGCAGTAAATACTACGATAATTTTATTAATGACTGGGTTCAGGGAAAATATTATACACTCTGGATGATGACCAAATCCGAAACCAGGGATCCTAAAGTAAAATGGAAGATGACTTTCAGTAAGGGATAAACGAATTATCCTGTTTCAAAATATTTAATCGCTAAAATAACTTTCATGAAATTTTTTATCTCCCTGTTGTTAATGATGTTGTTGAGTTTTACAGCCTGTTTATTTATGGAATGGTGGAGCATCGCTATCGCTTGTTTTATTATAGCAGCATTGATTCGTCAACGCCCCGGAATTGCTTTTATTACCGGGTTCCTTGCTTTATTCTTGTTATGGGGAGGATTGAGCTACTGGATCAGCGACAATAATAATCACCTGCTGGCGCATAAAGTTTCCGTAATTATTCTAAAAAAAGATAATCCCGAAATGCTGATACTCATTACCGCCACAATCGGGGCAATCGTTGGTGGTTTTGCTGCATTAACCGGTAGCCTGTTACGACCTTACCGGGCCGCTGAATAATATTTTCTTCCTAGCCTGACCTGTTTAAACCAGTTTTGCCACATAAATTGCAACATGCGCATTCATATCTTATTCCTGTTCCTGTTAATTTGTAATAAGTCTTCCGCTCAAAAAATATATGGTACTGTATATGATGAAAAAGGTGACCTGCTGCCTTTTGCCTCTGTTACCATTAAAGGCACTTCACGAGGTACCAGTGCCAATAATAATGGTCGTTTCTCCTTTACCGTTACGCCGGGAGAGTACACACTTGTTTGTCAGCATATCGGTTATACCGCATCAGAAAAAAAACTTACTGTTAAAGAAGATGTTGAAGTTACTTTCATTCTCACAACGCAAAAGCTTGTGATGAAAGAAGTGATTGTAAGATCCAATGGCGAAGATCCGGCTTATGAAATCATACGCCAGGCAATTAAGAAAAGAAATTATTATAACAACCAGGTGAATTCATTTACCTGCGATATGTATGGGAAAGACCTGATTAAATTAAGGAGTTTGCCCGACAGAATACTGGGAAGAAAAATTCCGCAGGAAGACAGGAAGGAGATGGGTGTTGATTCCAGCGGAAAAGGAATTATATACCTGTCGGAATCTGTTTCTAAAGTGTACGCCCAGCGTCCGGATAAATTTAAACTGGAAGTGCTCAGTAGTCGGGTGAGCGGAAGCAGTGGTTTCGGATTTACTTTTCCTGCATTCATAAATTTGTACACGAATAACGTGAACGTGTTTTCCGAAACATTTAATCCACGTGGTTTTATTTCTCCCATCGCCGATAACGCACTGCGGTTTTACAAATTCAAATTCCTGGGTACATTCTGGGAAGATGGAAAAGCAGTAAATACCATCAGGGTAATTCCTAAAAGAAATTACGAACCTTTGTTTTCAGGCGTGATCAACATTACAGATGACGACTGGCGTATTCATAGCTTTGATTTAACGCTCACCAAACAGTCGCAACTGGAATTAATGGATACACTTTCCATTTCACAGTTGTACGTTCCGGTTAACAACGACGTGTGGCGTGTTAAGAATCAATTGCTACATTTTAATTTAAAAATGTTCCAGATCGATGCGATTGGAAATTTCCTGACCGTATATTCCGATTATGCCATCAACCCTGTTATTGATAAAAAGAAATTTGATAACATCGTAATTAAATACGATACGGCTGTTGATAAGAAACCTCATGCTTATTGGGACAGCACACGGCTGGTACCATTAGAACCGGAAGAACTAAAAGATTATAAAATAAAAGACAGCATTTTTGAAGCACAGAAAGATTCACTGAGTGCAAGACAGAATATCGATTCACTGAAAAAAATGCAGGGCCCTTTAAAACCCTGGAAAGTATTCTGGAATGGCATACACCGCACACATTACAGCAGAAAAAATACCTACCAGTGGGGAATACAGGCATTGCTAACAGGCGTTGAATACAATCCTGCGGAAGGACTGGTTGTTAATGTGCAGCCTTATTTTGAAAAGAATATCAATAAAACAAATGTATCTGTTGAGCCTACCATACGTTACGGTTTCAGCAATACGCACCTGAATGCCTGGGCAGACATACGGTTACGCACACGCGACAATCGTACCGACCGAAAAATGAAAAGAGAAACCTGGACTTTTTCCGGTGGAAAGCGGGTTACTCAATTCAATAAGGAAAATCCTATTGATCACTTCAGGAACAGCCTCACCACTTTGTTCTATGGGGAAAACTTCATGAAAACCTATGAAAATTATTTCGGCAGCATATCATTCACTAAAAGATTTGAAAGTGGTTTGCGAATTGGCCTTAGTGCTTTGTACGAAGACAGGATTCCACTATATAACACAACCGATTATACTTTTTCAAATAAGAATAAAGTAAGAATTACAACTAATTTCCCTGTGCTGGGAGAAAGTGATACGGTGTTTTTTTCAAGGCATCAGGCGGTACTGGTGAGTTTTGATGTGAGTTTTAAACCCGGGCAAAAATATATACAACTACCCTTTAGTAAAATTCCATTGGGATCTAAATATCCAACGTTTAGTTTCAAT
This sequence comes from Bacteroidota bacterium, assembly GCA_018268085.1. Lineage (GTDB taxonomy): Bacteria > Bacteroidota > Bacteroidia > Chitinophagales > Chitinophagaceae > Ferruginibacter. Next base: position 15,551 of record JAFDXE010000024.1, on the reverse strand, counting down.
TATACTAAGGGAATTTCGGATATCCTTGGCAGTGATGTTAATTTCGATAAATGGAGAATCGGTATTTCAGACGATAAAAATCTGAAACTGGCCGGTACATTCAAATACAGGATCAATGTTGGCGGATTTATAAATGCGCATAAAGTTGCAATACAGGACTATCAGCATTTTAAAGGAAACCAGAGTCACCTGGCGGCAGGAGACTACCTTAGCAGTTTCCAGTTGCTTAAATATTATAAGTACAGCAATACAAACGACTTTTACGTGTATGGAAATATAGATCATCATTTTAATGGATTGCTTACCAATAAAATTCCATTGTTTAAAAGGCTCAACTGGAACCTGGTTGCTGGTGGAAATGCATTTTATGTAAACGATCACAGCAGCTACGCAGAAGTTTTTGTTGGTCTGGAAAATATTCTCAAATTATTCAGGCTCGATTTTGTAACCGGGTTCGAATATGGCAGGCAGGCGGTAACCGGCTTTAAGCTGGGCGGAGGAGGTTTATTGGGCAATAGTCTCAGTGGTTCAAATTCGGGAAGACGAAATCGTTCAGTTTCCCTGTCTTTTTAATATATTTGCCGCGTAATTTGGTTTGCCCTGCAAGCATCCAATCATTTCAAATGATTTCCCGGACAAGTCGGGATCAAATTTAAACTTATGGCAGTATTACACAACCGCATTTCACAGGCGGAGCTGAAGCAACGCCTGTATGAAGAAACAGTTCACCGCATCACTGTTTCATTTTACAACTATTTTTTTATTGAGGATCCTCATCAATTCCGCGACGACATGTATAAAGCATTGTTTGCTTTACAGGTGTTCGGACGAATTTATGTTGCGAACGAAGGAATCAACGCACAGATCAGTGTTCCGGAAAATAATTTTGAAGCTTTTAAACAATACCTGTATAGTATTCCTGCATTAAACGGACTTCGTTTAAACATTGCCGTTGATGATGATGGAAAATCATTCTGGGTGTTGAAAATTAAAGTACGGGAAAAAATTGTTGCCGATGGAATTACCGATCCCACTTTTGATATGGCCAACCGGGGAAAATATGTAAACGCAGCCCAGTTCAATGAACTTACCAATGACCCCGCCACGGTAGTTGTAGACATGCGTAACCATTATGAGTACGAAGTTGGACATTTTGAAAATGCCATAGAAATTCCCAGCGATACTTTCAGGGAGCAATTGCCGATGGCTGCCGATATGCTGAAAGACGATAAGGATAAAAACATCATCATGTATTGCACCGGCGGCATCAGATGTGAAAAGGCCAGTGCCTATATGCTGCACCAGGGATTTAAAAATGTTTTTCATCTCGAAGGCGGCATTATTAATTATGCCAACAAGGTTAAAGAACAGCAGTTGCCGAATAAATTTCATGGAAAAAACTTCGTGTTCGATGAACGTTTGGGCGAACGCATCAGCGATGAAATAATATCACATTGTCATCAGTGTGGTGAGCCAGCCGATACGCATACCAATTGCAAAAATGAAGGTTGTCACCTCCTGTTCATACAATGTTCATCATGCGCAGAAAAATATGAAGGTTGTTGCAGCAAAGAATGTTATGATGTAATTCATTTACCGGAAGAACAACAGGTTGCGTTACGAAAAGGAATTGATAAGGGGCAAATGGTATTTAATAAATCGAAGAAGCGGTTGAGACCAAGATTAGGGCAGGAATAATACTATTTACAGATTCGCATTCATTGCAGAAAAAAAGCATTCACGTATTGGTGAATGCTTTTTGTATTTTAAAAGGTTCAGATTTAAACTTTGGCTTCAGTGTATTTGTTCATTTTGTTTTTCAGGAGATCGGCCATATCCATTCCTTTTTTCTTTAATTGTTTACGAAGGTTAGCACCTTTCTCTGTGCTAAGCAAAAGTGTTGCGGCTGCAATGGCTCCAATAGCCACAAAGCCAATGATCATTGTTTTTTTTGTCATAATAATGTTTTTATGTGTTAACTACATTTTGTTTAAAGCACTCTTCTGTCGCCGGAAATTAAACGAAGTAAAACCGCAATCACTGCAATTACCAGCAATAAATGAATGATACCACCTGCATGAAATCCCAGGAATCCAATTGCCCATGCAATAACCAATATTACTGCTATGGTATAAAGTAAGCCGCTCATAATATAAAATTTAATTGTTTATAAATAAGGTTAGTAAGTAGCCATTCGTTTATTTTCAAATGCTGTGCCAATGGGAGTGGGCTGTATCAACGGGTATTCATTATTAAATATCTTCGCATCATGAACAAAGAACAATTACTGCAGGAATTAAGGAATAATACTTTCGTTACGTTAAAACCTTCACCCGTTGCAGGCATTGGCGTTTTTGCATTGATTGATATAAAAAAAGGCCAACGCAATATATTTTCAAAAGATACCAGCGAGTGGATCAGCATTTCAAAAGAAGAAGTGGCCACCTTACCGCAACACAGCCGGGCATTGATTGAAAACTTTTGCCTGTTTGATGAAGAAAATTATTTTGTTCCGGAATACGGATTTAAAATGGCAGACCTCGTTACTTATTTAAATCACAACGATCAACCGAATATTATTTCTATTAACGACGGAGAAGATTTTGAAGCCATTCGGGATATCCGGGCAGGAGAGGAATTGTTTATAGACTATGGTGAAATTGTGGAATCGGAGGAATGAGGATTTTTAGCGGTTAGTTGTTAGTTGATAGTTATTGGCTATTAGTTTTTAGTTATTAGTTATTAGTGATTAGTGGATAGTGCAGTTATGATTCGCTTTTCGGTTTCTTCATCGGATAAATGTTGTGGTAAAAATTTTTCGCCGATTACCTTTTCATAAAGTTCAATGTATCGTTTGCTGATGGCATTGATCCATTCACTGCTCATGGGTGGAACGGTTTGGCCTTCTTTGCCCATGAAATTATTTTCAATCAGCCATTCTCTTACAAATTCTTTACTGAGTTGTTTTTGCTTTTCACCTTTTAATTGCCTTTCTTCAAAACCTTCGGCTTCAAAATACCTCGAAGAATCAGGTGTATGAATTTCATCCATCAGGTATATTTCATTGCCTATTTTCCCGAATTCATACTTGGTATCGGCTAGCACCAGTTTTCTTTTTGCTGCTATTGCTTTGCCTCTTTCAAACAATTGCAAAGCGTGTGTAGAAATTTGTTCCCATTCTGAGGCCGTGGTTAATCCCTGCGCAATAATTTCTTCTTTGCTGATGTCTTCATCATGCCCTTCACTGGCTTTTGTAGAAGGAGTGATGATGGGCGCCGGAAAAAAATCATTCTCTTTCATTCCGTCCGGCATGGTTACGCCGCATAATATTCTTTTGCCAGCGGAATATGTTCTCCATGCATGGCCGGTAAGATTGCCACGCACTACCATTTCAATTTTAAACGGAACACATTTCTTCCCGATGCTAACATTCGGCGCAGGTGTTTCGAGCAGCCAGTTCTTACAAATATCTTTCGTTGCATTCAACATGTAAGCAGCAATCTGGTTCAGCACCTGTCCCTTAAAAGGAATCGGATGCGGCAGGATAACATCAAAAGCTGAGATGCGGTCGCTGGCGATCATTACCAGTAAATCATCCTTAATGCTGTACACGTCACGCACTTTACCACTGTAAAAACCGGTCTGGTTCGGGAACTCGAATTTTTTCATTGCCTAAAGGTATTTTACGAGGCGCAGAATCACTTGTTTAAGCATCGTAAGATTTCAACAGGTGTTCAAAATAAAATTTCATTTCAGGCACAAGTATCGTTACTTTGCTGGTTATATTTTTAACCAAAACATGCCAATATGAGAAAACTTGCAAGTTACCTGGTTACATTATTAGTGGTAAACCTTTTTACCATTGTTGCTTATGCTCAAAATAATGTCACTGTTAATGGTAATGTGAAGAACAGTAAATCAAAAGAAAATGTTGCCGCAGTTTCTGTTACCGTTAAGGGCGGCGATGCCGGTACATTTACAGACGACAAGGGAAATTTCAGTATCGAAGTAAAAAGCCTGCCGGTTACACTTGTCTTTTCATCCATCGGGTTTGATGCCCAGGAAATCACTGTTACAGAAAAGAAAAATGTAGATGTTGCATTTAATCCTGCAAGTACATTGGGACAGGAAATTGTTGTATCTGCATCCCGTGTGGCAGAACGAATACTGGAATCCCCGGTTTCCATTGAAAGAGTAAGTGCAGCAGCCATTCGCAATGCACCTTCCGCAAATTTTTACGACATCGTTTCCACACTCAAAGGTGTTGACGTTACTACTTCTTCCATTACATTCCGTACACCAACCACCCGTGGTTTTGGCGGTAGCGGTAATGTGCGTTTTAACCAGTTGGTTGATGGTATGGACAACCAGGCTCCCGGGCTAAACTTTTCCGTAGGGGCAATCATTGGTTTAAATGAACTGGATATTGATAACATAGAATTGCTTTCCGGTGCATCTTCTGCCTTATATGGTTCAGGCGGTATGAACGGTACCATGCTCATGACCAGTAAAAATCCATTTAAATACCAGGGTTTTTCTTTCATGGTGAAAGAAGGAATGATGCATGCCGATGGTAAAGAAAGAGGTGCATCTTCTTACCACAACTGGAGCATGCGCTGGGCTACCAAGATCAACAACCGCCTTGCGTTTAAAGCAACAGGTGAATTTGTACAGGCTAAAGACTGGATCGGAATCGACTATAGGGATTATGACCGTTCAAGAGCTAAATTAAAAGCAGGAACCCGTGAAACAGATCCGAACTATGACGGTGTGAATGTTTACGGAGATGAAACTTCTGTAGACCTTTCGCCAATCCTTAAAGGCATTGGTCAGCAGGCGCCATTCCTCGCCCAGTTTATTAACGGGCTTACGGCCAACCCGATGTTTGTTTCCCGTACCGGTTATACCGAAAAAGAACTCATCAATCCGAATGCAGTAAACTTCAAGGTTTCGGGTTCATTGCATTATAAAATTTCGAATAAAACAGAAGCCATTCTCGCTGCTTATTGGGGAACCGGTAGTTCTGTGTACACCGGCGCTTCAAGATATTCTCTCCGTAATTTCAAAATGGGCCAATACAAACTCGAATTCAATAATAAGAATTGGGTGTTGAGAGCATATACCAGCCAGGAAAATGCTGGAGATACCTACAACCTTGCTGCTACCACGCAAAACTTTAATGAAGCATGGAAGCCTTCCATCACACTTGATGCGAATGGTAATCCAACACCCCAAACAACGGACTGGTATATTCAGTATGCACAAACATTCCTTAATTCAAAATTGAATGGAATGAGTGATGTAGCTGCACACAATGCGGCACGTTCTGTGGCTGATGTAGGCAGGCCGGTTGTTGGAACAAAAGAATTTAAAGACCTGTATGAAAAAATCAGGAGATTACCTGTGCCACAAGGCGGAGCATTGCTCGACAGATCTGATTTATATGCTATAGACGGTAATTACAACCTTTCAGAATTTACCAGTGCCGTTGCCGATGTGATCATTGGTGCCAACTACAAAACATACCGGATGAACTCACAGGGAACCTTATTCGCAGATTCGCTGAAGCCAATTGGCATTAAGGAATATGGCGTATTCATCCAGGCGTCCCGTGAAATTACCAGCAGTTTAAAAGTAACCGCTTCCGGCAGGTATGATAAGAATGAATATTTCAAAGGACGGTTTACACCGAGAGTAACTGCTGTATATACAGTTGCTAAAAACAATAACATCCGTTTGTCTTATCAAACAGCGTATCGTTTCCCATCCAATCAGATGCAATGGATCAATCTCGATCTGAATTCGTATAAACTGATCGGCGGAAATAAAAACTTTGCACAGTTGTATCATTTCGATACCAACCCGATTTACGACAGGGATTCCCTGGTAAACGGAAAAACAATCAGCCAGTCGTTTGGCAGTTTTAAACCTGAATCATTATCCTCATTCGAACTGGGGTATAAAGGTTTGCTCATGAATGGAAAATTACTGGTAGATATTTATGGATATTATGGCCAGTACACCGACTTCCTTGCCCGCAGGGTAGTAGTACAATCCAAAACCGGGGCGCCGATTGTTCAGGCAGATGCTGACACCGGAAATATTTTTTCTATCCCGGTTAACATCACTGAAAAATTAAAAACCTATGGTTTTGGAATCGGGCTTGATTACAGGTTGCCTGCAAACTTTACCATTTCTGTTAATGCGGCATCAGACAGGCTGGATCATGTTCCATCAAGTTTCATTGCCAACTACAATACACCTAAATGGAAATTGAATGCTTCATTATCCAACTCAGGTTTTGGTAAAGGAAAACGCTTTGGTTTCAACATTGCCTACAGGTACCAGGAAGCATTTTACTTCGAAGGTGATCTTGCAAACGGAAACATTCAACCCGTTACCACACTGGATGCACAGGTTAGTATGAAAATGCCAAAAATCAAAACCATGATTAAAATTGGAGCTACCAACCTGCTGAATGAATATTATTACAACGCTGTAGGTAATTCCTATGTTGGCGGATTATACTATATTGGATTAGGATATAACATATTTTAATTGATCCTGCTCCTGATAACAAACAATAAAAAAACTGAGTATGAAATACATAACAATTTGTAAAAAGTTCAGTGCACTGCTTGCCGTTTCTGCTTTACTGGTAACGGCTTCCTGTAACAAAGAACCGGAGCAATTTAAAGAGGCCGCAACGCCTACGCCAACCGGTAGTTCATTGGGTGAAACAATTGCTTCCAATCCTGATGACAGTTTATATCTTGCCCTGGTAAGAAGGGGTGGTTTGGAAAATCTGATCAACAACACGTCTGCTACGTACACTATGTTTGTTCCGGGTAATGCAGCCATGAGGAGTTTTGTAGCTGCCGTTTCAGGTGGTGCGATTCCTGTAGGTACACCGGATAATATTGTGTCGGGATTTATCAGCACCACGTTTCCTGCCGAACAAGCCGCAGCGATTGTTAGCTACAACATCGTTCCGCAGGCAGTGAAAGCAGCAGACATTCCGGCTACTTATCCCAATCTTCAATACCCAAGTATTTTAAACCCGGCGCCAACCATCAGCGACCTGTTGCGTTTAACAACATTTCCAAGTACGGCAAATGGCCCGTGGATCAACAATGTGCCTATTACCAATGTTGACATCCTTGCTTCAAATGGTGTAATTCACAACACTGCAGCCCTGGTAACACCACCACAGCGTTTTTTATGGGATAGAATAAGTTCAGATCCCGACATGACTTACCTGAAAGCAGCCATATTGCGTGCCGACAGTGGTATTGTTCCTGCTCCGGCCAATGCCGTTCCAACAACATTACAAGGTGCGCTGGAATCTATCGGTGCAAACCTTACCGTGTTTGTTCCAACGAATGCTGCGTTTCAACAGGCAATTACCGGCGCTGTTTACCAGGTATTGCTTCCGTTGTACACACAACAGTTAACTGCTTATTATATTTCATTGGGAATGGATCCTACCACTGCAGCACAACAGGCAGCCTTAGACGCACCTGCGTATGCACTGGCAGATGCCGGAACCATTGCGGGCACACCGGATGTATTTACAAATCCTGCATTGTATCCTTACTTAACAGCACAAACAGTTCAGGGGCTTGTATCTTATCACATCACTTCAGCCAGGGCGTTTACCAATAATTTCCCTACAGATCCTACGGCTGTACTTACCTTACTGAACCAGGGATTGCCAACGCATCCAGGTGTTACCATCAAGGCCGGATTTGGTGTTCCGTTTGCTACATCAGCAACAGTGAAAGGTTTGTATAATTCCACAGCATCGAACATTATCATTAACGCAGCTCCGCTTACTCCCGATCCTTACGGAACAAGCGATCAGCATTTTGTTAATGGCGTAATCCATAAAATCGACCAGGTGCTGTTACCATTACCACTGTAAATTATATTTCATACAATTGAAAAAGCGTATCTGTTTAAGGATACGCTTTTTTTATGCTGGTAATGTACTTATCTAACGGTACCGGTAAGCCGAAACTATACGTTGAAACGGAAATGCATCACATCACCGTCTTTCACCACATATTCTTTTCCTTCAATCCTTAATTTACCATTATCCCTGCAGGCAGCTTCAGAACCATATTTTACAAAGTCTTCATAACCGATCACTTCTGCCTTGATAAATCCTTTTTCAAAATCCGTATGAATTACACCGGCAGCCTGTGGCGCTTTCCAGCCCTGGCCAATCGTCCAGGCACGTACTTCCTGAACACCGGCGGTAAAGTAGGTAGAAAGGTTGAGCAGTTTATAAGTGGAGTGTATAAGCCTGTCGAGTGCCGGTTCAGTCATTTTATATTCCTCCATGAACATTTGTTTGTCTTCAGGGTTTTCAAATTCCGCAATCTGCGCTTCAATGGCATTCGTCATAACAATTACTTCATTGCCTTCATCCTTCACGGCTTCTTTCAGTGCATCACTGTATTTATTCCCGGTATGCATACTTGCTTCATCAACATTGGCAACATATAAAATGTGTTTGTCTGTTAAGAGGAAGAGATCAGCAATCGCCACTTTGTCTTCTTTACTTAACCCCAGCGTGATGATATTTTTACCTTGTTCCAGGTGGGCTTTACATTTTACCAGCACATCCAGTTCAGCCTTTGCTTTGGGATCAGCCTTGGCAATTTTTTCGGTGCGCTGAATTTTTTTGTCAACGCTCTCGAGATCTTTCAACTGCAATTCTGTTTCAATGATCTCTTTATCGCCAACCGGGTTGATCGGTCCTTCTTCCCGTAAAATATTTTCGTCTTCAAAACAACGGATCACCTGTATGATGGCATCTACTTCCCGGATATTTGCCAGGAATTTATTGCCCAATCCTTCTCCTTTGCTGGCGCCTCTTACCAAACCGGCAATGTCAACAATCTCTATCTGCGTAGGCACAACCCTGTTCGGCTTCACCAGTTCTTCCAGTTTATTCAACCGGGGATCAGGAACGTTTACCAGTCCTACATTCGGTTCGATGGTACAAAACCTGTAATTACTCGCCTGTGCTTTTGCACTATTGCTCACTGCGTTAAAAAGAGTAGATTTTCCAACATTGGGTAATCCTACGATGCCTGCCTGTAATGCCATTGTTAAATAAGATGTTTGATGAAGGAAAGATGGGTTGGTTATTAGTTTTTAACCCGAGGCCCACAGCTCATCGCTTGCATAGCCATCTCCTTGTCCCTTCGATTGTAATTTTTTTTCGGCTGCAAAGGTAAGCTTTGCCATCCACAATACATATCCATTTCAAACGATTTGGGTTTTCCACCAAGATCAGGAGAATGTAAATAACAAATTCATTGTAAGCGAACAGATAATACTAATTTCCGGCTTTTAATATTCAGCTATGGCATTGAGCAGGCTCTGGAGTGCGTTTATCATTATTGCAATTGTTGTTGCCGGTATTAAAACCCTGGTGCAACCGCACGGCACGGATATGTTTAACAGGATGGTAGTGGGAAAAGCGGGGGATACTGCCCATACCGTAATCATCGACAGTGCGGCTATTCCTTCCAATATATCACAGGTGCTTGCTGCGAAAGGCGAATATAAAAACGGTGATGATAAATATGCACGCAAAGCAGACGGTTCCATAATTCATTACCAGGAACAATCGGCGAACGGTATTTTGGCTACCTGCAAGGATGCGGTGGAACTGAGTATTGGCCTCATCGGTATTATGGCACTGTTCATGGGTTTTATGAGCATTGCAGATAAGGCGGGAGGAATGCGGTTACTTTCCCGGATCATCGGCCCGTTTTTTACAAAACTTTTCCCGGATGTACCCAGGGGGCACCCGGCACTCGGACACATGACGCTGAATTTTTCAGCCAACCTGCTCGGGCTCGATAATGCAGCAACACCGTTCGGTATCCGTACCATGGAAAGCCTGCAGGAACTTAACAAAGATAAAACCACTGCTTCCAATGCACAGATCATGTTCCTCTGCCTGCACGCTGCCGGGCTCACACTCATTCCCGTTAGTATCATTGCTGCCCGCAGTAAATTAGGTGCCGCCAACCCGGTAGATATTTTTGTTCCCTGCATGATCGCAACCTTTGTAGCAACTTTGGCTGCATTGCTCATCGTTTCCTTCAAACAAAAGATTAATATTTTTCAGCCGGTGATCTTATCGTGGATCGGTGGAATATCTGCACTCATCGCACTCATTGTAATGTATGTGCGCACACTGGATAAAACCGGCGTAGATACTTTTTCAGGCTTACTCGGCAACGGAATGATACTGCTGATTTTTATCCTGATTGTAGCCGGTGGTTTGTATAAAAAGATAAACCTCTTCGATGCATTTGTAGAAGGAGCGAAAGGTGGATTTGAAACCGCCGTAAAAATAATTCCTTACCTCGTGGGCATGTTGGTGGCTATTAGCATGCTGCGTACCAGCGGTTGTTTTGATATCGTGATCAACGGGATAAAAAACCTGTTTGCAGCCATGCATGTTGATACAGGTTTTGTAGATGGATTGCCCACTGCGCTTGTAAAACCATTCACCGGAAGCGGTGCCCGCGGAATGATGATATCGGCAATGACTACCTATGGCCCGGATTCATTTGCAGGAAGATTGAGTTGTGTACTGCAGGGATCATCCGATACAACTTTTTATGTGGTGGCTGTTTACTATGGCGCAGTATCAATAAAAAATACAAGATATTCTATTGGAGTAATGCTGCTGGCAGATCTTATCGGGATCATTACTTCCGTGATACTCGCATACTTGTTCTTTGGGGGATAATATTGCCGCTGATCACTTTCTTCGTCTTCTTACTTTCTTTTTAGTATTCCCGGATGCCGGAGATACTGTTTCTGTTTTGTTGTCGTTTTCTTCTTCTTCACCCACCACATAGTTAGCACCGAATACCGGCGCCAGTGTTTTCGATTTGTATATTGCTTTCGTAAACTTATTGCCCATCACAATGATCGTAGCGTCTTCATCTAGCAGCCTGATAAAAGATGCATTATATCCATGCCACCATCCATTGTGATAAATAAGTTTTTTACCATTGGGATAAATATTCATTCTCCAGCCCAGCCCGTAATTTCTCACACCCGGCTTTTCATTACTGTAAGGCGTGTACGCTTCTGTAAGTGTTGCTGGTGTAAACAACAGGTTGCATCGTAAAGCCCGGTCCCAGCGTAGCAGGTCTTCAACCGTGGTGTACACATTTTTATCTCCATATACATGATCGAGGAAATTGGTTGGGATCAGTTGGCCACGCCAGTCGTAACTCGGACAAACCCTCGCCGAATCTGCATGCGTAAACACAAAACTGTGTTGCATGCCCAGCGGTTTAAAAAATGTGTTCTGAATAAATTCGGGGAAACTGCTGTGTGAAATTTTTTCTGCCAGCAAAGCCAGCAACGCATAATTGGTATTACAGTATGTAAAATGTTTGCCCGGTGTGGCAATATTTGGAATGTCTGCTTTGCGGTTAATCAGCCACGCCAGTATATCTTCGTTTTTAATATACACAGATTTATCCCAGCCCAGGTCTTCCATGAAATATAAATAGTTGGGCAAACCGCTTCGGTGATTTAGCAGTGTTCTGATGGTTACACCCGGATAATTGAATTCGGGAAAATATTTGCTGAACTCATCATCTATATTCAGTTTACCATCCTGTGCCAGTTTTAAAATGGCCATGGCAGTGATGGTTTTACTCACAGAAGCAATGTGCAGCGGCGTTGTATCGGTAATGGTATCGCTGGCATTGAGATGACCGGTTCCTTTATATTTTTCAAAAATAATATTGCCGCCTTTTGCAACCAGTACGGCACCATTGAAACCGGTTTTATCCAATAAGCTGTCGTACCATCGCTGACAGGAAGCAGCCAACGCATTTTTTTCGAAAGGACTGATCTCTTTTGGCGCAGGTAATTGAATCAGTGTAGAATCTTTAGCCGCTGTTACATTTTCTTTTTTATGAGAAGAACTGCACGACAATATGATTGAACAGGGCAATACAAGGCAGGCAAGAGATAAAACAGGATTCCGCATGGGTTCTTTGCGTTGGTTTCTTATAAATAATGAATACTAAGATATATTTGTGCAAAATACGGTGTAATTATCATGCAAAAGAAAAAATTAACCAGTTATCCTAAAGAGAAGATCAATATTTTATTCCTTGAAAATATCAGTGATGTTGCGGTACAGCAGTTTGCAAAAAACGGGTACAAAAGTGTACGCAAAATAAATGCAGCAATGAGTGAAGCAGACCTGATCAAAGAAATAAAAAATGTACACCTGCTGGGCATACGCAGTAAAACAAATATCACTTCAAATGTATTGCAAGCGGCAACCAAACTCCAGGCGATCGGTTGTTTTTGCATAGGTGTAAACCAGGTTGATTTAAAAAAAGCAACTGCTTCGGGCGTGGCGGTATTCAACGCACCTTATAGTAATACAAGAAGTGTTGCGGAACTGGTGATCGGATCATCCATCATGCTCATTCGTAAGATCACCGATAAGAACAAAGCAGCACACGATGGAATATGGTTGAAAGATGCAAGCGGTAGTCATGAATTAAGAGGGAAAACATTAGGCATAGTTGGTTACGGCAACATCGGCAGCCAGGTAAGTGTATTGGCAGAATCATTGGGCATGAAAGTGATCTTCCATGATACAGAAACAAAACTTCCATTGGGAAATGCAGTGAGTTGTAAAACATTGAAAGAATTGCTGCAGCAGTCAGATATTGTAACGCTTCATGTTCCTGAATTAAAAACAACAAAGAACCTCATCAATAAAACCAACCTCCGCTATTTTAAAAAAGGAGCCGTGCTCATCAATTATGCAAGGGGAGAAGTGGTTGACCTGAAGTCATTAAGAACATCTTTACTCAGCAGTGCATTATCAGGCGCTGCGGTAGATGTATTCCCGGTTGAACCGGAAAAGAATGGCGATGTATTTACTACAGTGTTGCAGGGATTACCCAATGTTATCTTAACGCCGCATATTGGCGGCAGTACACAGGAAGCACAGGTAAACATTGGTATAGATGTAAGCAATAAATTATTCAATTACCTCGAGAAAGGTACCAGTATCGGTTCGCATACCGTTCCTGCACTGGCATTGCCGCCACAGGAAGGTGCCCATCGCATCCTCCACATTCACTACAACAGGCCGGGCGTGTTAAGCCAGATCAATACCATGCTCAGCAAAAACAACATCAATATCCTGGGGCAGTACCTCAAAACAAATGAAGACATTGGTTACGTGGTACTCGATGTAGATATGCACCTGAGCAAAAACGCCGCTGAACTACTCAAAAAAGTAAAACAAACAATTAAGGTAAGGTTGTTGTATTAAGCAGTTATACTGATATCCATCCCGGCTGCCAGTAAATTTAATTAGTTCTAAATTTTCAATAATTATTGAAAATATCGTAAATTTGCTCATTAAATTATTTACGTATGAAAGTGGTAATTCTCGGCGCAGGTTTCGGCGGATTAAGACTTGCCCGTAAACTCAATAATAAAGCAGGGGTAGATGTGGTGCTGATAGACCGGTTTAACTTTCACCAGTTTCAACCTTTGTTTTACCAGGTGGCTACGGCCAGCCTCGATGCCAGCAATATTTCTTTTCCCCTGCGGAAATTATTCCAGGGTTCAAAAAATGTGAGAGTACGACTAGCCAATGTTGAAAAAATAGAAACAGCACAAAAGAAAGTGATCACCGATATCGGCGATTTTGAATACGATACCCTGGTAATTGCCATGGGTGGCGATACCAACTTTTTCGGCAACCAGCAATTAAGCGACAATGCATTCCCCATGAAAAGCACCGTGGAAGCATTACAGTTACGGCACCGGTTGATGACCCTCTTTGAAGAAGCCGTTAATGCACAGGATGAAAAAGATAATAACAGGTTTGAACGCCTGATGAATATCGTGGTAGTGGGTGGCGGACCAACAGGCGTGGAACTGAGTGGCGCCATTTCAGAAATAAAGCGCTACGAAGTGCCGAAAGATTATCCCGAACTGAATGCAGCAGCAATGAATATTTATTTGCTGGAAGGTGGCCCTAAAATCCTGGGCGCCATGAGCGAACAATCGAGTGAACAATCACGGCAATACCTGGAGCGGCTCGGCATTACCGTTATGACCAATACCATTTTAAAAGACTATGACGGAGAAACAGCCACGCTGCAGAATGGCGATACGATTCGTACAGCAATGGTGATCTGGGCGGCAGGGATCAAAGGAAATGTTCCCGAAGGCATCAGCAAAGAACTAACGGTAAAAGGCAACCGGATTAAAGTAAACAGGTATTGTGCGGTGGAAGGAATGACAGATGTGTACGCCATAGGTGATGTAGCTTATATGGAAGAACCGGGTTGGACTAACGGTCACCCGCAATTGGCCGGCGTTGCCATTCAACAGGGCGATGTGCTGGCGAAGAATATTGTTTCAATGGCAAAGGGAAATACAACAGCGTTGAAACAATTTACCTACAAAGACAAAGGAACCATGGCTACCATAGGAAGAAACCTGGCAGTGGTGGATATTCCAAAACCGAAATTGCATTTCAAAGGTTTTTTTGCATGGATGATCTGGATGGGTTTACACCTCTTCCTTTTGCTGGGCGTGAAAAACAGATTCTCTGTATTCTTTAACTGGGTATATAAATATTTCACACACGACCAGAACCTGCGGTTGATCTTTAAACCATTTTACAGGGAAACCTCCAGGAAGAAAGGAGAGAAGATTAAAGAAAACAGGGAATCAATGGTGAGCAGTGTTCATGTGTAGATTTCCTGATAAAAAGACCGGCATAATAATTCCATCGGCTTCATAACATGCCGGCTTTGAAATACGCAAACAGGATAGCGCATTGCGTTATTAACTATTTACATGAAGATAAAAACGAAAATTACTTTTAAGGAATACCGGAATTTATTGTTTGGGTTAACCTATAAAAAGGGGATAATGAAATTTATCCTTTTCGTTGCAGCGTTGATGATGTGCTGGATATTGGGATATTACCTGCATTTTTTACCCCTTCCCAAACCCGAAATTTATCAATACATCACCTTACTACTTATTTTAATCGTTCAACCAGTAACCATTTTTCTTACCATAAAAAGAAATTATTATTCCAGTAATCATCTCAAAGAGCAATTGGAACTGGAGTTGACTAAAAATGAACTGAAGATGTTTGGCGAATCATTTTATACAGAAATTAAATGGGACAAATTTTTCAAAATCGTTGAGCAAAAAAGCTGGTTTTTAATGTATCAAAATAACCGTCTGCGATTATTATTCCTAAAAAGGATTTGTCGCCTGATCAATTGAAGGAGATAAAAGAAATTGTATATGGGATAAAAAATATCCCGGTTTCTTTACAAGACGATTAAGTAAAACAGGGCCTATAATATTATTGATACATCAATGAGTTTGAAACAGCATTAAAAATTTCATTTTTACTTTTTTGCTTCTCCAAAAAAGTAACAAAAAAGGAGCCCCGAAATCGATTACACCCCGATTTCGGGAAGGAGCTTCGATTA
>JAFDXE010000023.1 GCA_018268085.1 Bacteroidota bacterium | reverse complement strand
TCTTTGTACCAGAAGTTGATTGATATCAGAAATTAAATATCAATCATTATCCAAAAATCCTGAGAAACTAAAAAGGTTTCCGCCATTATCCTGAAACAGAAAGACCGAACGAAATTCAATATCAGTCAACTTCTTTTACTTTGAAAAAACCAAGATCTTAATAAATCGAATTATCCTTGTGAAAACTGAAGCCTGCTTAACGGCAGGTAAAATCCAAATCCAATGATGTCTATGCTGTAAAAAGCGATGATGACGAACCAAGAATCCAGATCCTAGAGAAAACGACCAAAAAATCCAGATCCTGCCTATGCTGCCAAATACAGCGATCCGATAGTTATCGGGAGGCAAAAAACCAAAAACTGCAGCTTCTATATCCTGTAGCGAATGAAAACCAATTCCGCCTATGCCTTTAAAGCGATGATGGCGGCCGAAACTCTGAAACCAGGACGTTATTTTTACTATAAGAGTCTTACTCTAAGTAAATCCATCCTGAAAAACCGGCAAGAGTTGGTTGAAAAAATTTAAAGTCCCGATTATTTCGGGGCTTTTTTTTATAAAAGATTTTGCATACTGGATTACAGATAATTGAAGCCGGAAAATTTATAACAGGTGAGAGATAAGCAATAAAGAATTATAGATAAGCATTAAGGGATAACAGATAATATCTCCTACCGTAAAACTACCACAATCATTTAACGTAACTCTCCGATCCAATTCCTGTTTGATTTACTATTTGCACCGTAATTCTTTTAACCTCAAATAAGGGCAATACTGCTCTTGTGCAGGGCTGATTTTCGTCGCATCTTTGTACCAGAAGTTGATTGATAGAAATTAAAATATCAATCATTATCCAAAGATCCAGATAAACCCAAGCGTTTCCAATATCCAACTGAGAAAGACCAGAAATTCAATATCAGTCAACTTCTTTTTAATTTCTTTTAAGTTCTTTACATAACGCATTATCCTTGAAAACCAAAACCAAATCCAATCAATCCTGCCTATGCCGTAAAAAGCGATACCGATAGCTATCGGGAGGCAAAACAAACAGTTCAGAAACAAAAGCAAGATCCAAATCCGAAAGAAAAAACCAAATGAAATCCTAATCCTTTCAACGCTGCCAATACAGCAATGAAAATGAAAACCAGCATGAATCTCGTAATCCTGTTGAAAACCTGAAAACCAATTTCCTGCTATGGTCCCCAACGACCCGGCAAAACCAAAACTCTGAAACCAGGACAAATTATTTTACATAGGAGATTATCTCTGAAAGTAAATTCAACTCCTGAAAAACCAAAAGAGAAAAAGTTGGTTCAAAAAATTAGCCCCGAACGAAAGTTTGGGGCTTTTCTTTTTACCAGGAAATAAAAATTACAATTTACACCCGACTGTTTTTATAATTACTATTCCTCATAATCCTTGTACATTAAATGATTTGGATTGGAATGCCGTTCGGAAATCTTAAAATCGTAACTGCCGCAAACGCGGAATCCGGCCTTCTGATAAAACGCTACTGCCCTGCTGTTTCCTTTCCATACATAGAGCCACATACCTTTTTGTTGATTCTCTTTTGATAATTGAACATTGTATTCAAACAATGTTTTACCAATTTTCAATTGATAAAATTCCTTTAACAGGTAGAGCCGATCCATTTTGCTTATGTGATCTGCTGCAATCCGGGGATGATCTGTATTTAATTTCAATTTTGAATAACCGGCAACCTGGTTATCGTAATACACCAGTTTGTAAATATTTGCAGCATCATCCAATTCCTGTGCAACTACAAGCGGATTGTACACTCGTTCCACGTATGCATCAAAGTCATCAGCAGGAGCACTGCTACCATGAGATTCAATAAAACTTTGCCTGCACACTTCCGCCATCAGCGCTGCATCCTTTGAAGAAACATTTTTTATTGTAATCATGGTTTAAATAGATTTAACCGGCTATACATAAATAGTGTTTGACATTTCATTTCCCGTTTAAAATTATCAGTTCCGGTGGATTGCAATTTAATTTTTCTTCTAATTACAGGTTCAATAAAACTTAATTCCAGCCCGGCATATAAAAATCCCTGTTCAATACCATTCACTTTTATCAATTTTATTCCAACTATAATTTTACCTCATTAATTAACAGTTCGCTTTAAAATTCAACATCATGAAAAAAGTAATTTCCATCGCAAGTGCATTCATTTTCATCTGCAGTATTAACAATGAATCAGTAGCAGCAACTACTGCAACGCCAACAACAATCAGTGTTTTAAAAGCTGATGTTCCTCCTGCTGTAGTTGTAAACAGTTTCCGAAACATTTTTGGAAATGTTCCGGTTAAACAATGGAAACTCCGCAGCAACGGCCAATGGAGAGCGCATTTCCTGAGAAACGGAATTGCATGGGAAGCCACATTTACCAGTACAGGTATTCTTGTTAAATCTGAAAGAGCTTAACAAAATTCCTCCCTCACTGAATGCCGTTGTACCAAGGAGTGCAACGGCATTTTGTATATCTATCTTACCAGGTTATGTAAAAAATACACGACTTCAATAGAAGTATTTTTTTGGAAGCGATGTCAGAAATTCTTATTTTAGAAATAACAAAATGCTACGCCATGACAGATACACATGCCATTGACGCAACACTTATCCAGCAATTTCTTTCTGAAAAATTAAATGTACAGTTGGTGCAGGAGAAATTATTGTCTTTTGGTTGGGATCATGATCTTGTGTCTAAATATGTATCAGAATTCAGGCGAAAAAAAATTGCGCAACAACAATCATCAGGATTTTTCTGCCTCACTGCCGGAGCCATTGTTGGATTTATTAGTTGTGTACTGGCACTGGTAGATCCGATCCCGGAATTGTATCATGTATTTTTATACGGACTAACTTCTGTTGCCATAGGATTAGGATGCTTTGGCATGTATAAAATTTTTGAATAAAAACTTACCTGGAAGATAATCATTCAACACTACAACACTTTCGTATAACACCGGAACGATAATTTTTCCACTAAAGGAAACAACACCGTAGTGGCCCTTTTTCTTTAGTGTTACCTGTTTAAAATTTTCTTTCAAACTAAGGATTTCTTCATACAGCACCGGAACCAATAATTTTCTTTCAGCATCTGTTAAACCAATGAATTTTCCTTTCTTTACCTTTTATAATTGTCGTTAGAGAAACCGAATATTCCCATGGCGATATCATTTTCTGAAAACGAGAATTCATCTACATTATACGAAACCGGAATTTTTTTGCACCTGTTGTGTTTATAAGATGAACTTCACCGTTCTGATTTACAGCAGCCAGCCCGTTTACATAGAAGCCTGGTACATCTTCAAATTGTGGCGCAATAATCATTTTACCTGCACGGTTATAAAAACTCCACTTTCCTCCATATTTTAATGGAATAATCGCTGATGCACTGCCTACCAGCCTGGAAAATTCAATGCTATCGGCAAATAATGTATTGCCATCGTAACTGTAGGCTGAAATTAATTGTGATGTATCGTTCACCACAAATATCCAATCCCAGGCATTAGATTATACCCAACTAAGCATCATTGAAAAAATTTTTACTTGTATGGAAATTTGAAATTTTTCAACATCACCAGGTAGTCTATTGGTTTGTATTATTTTGTTGTTTCTGTATGCATCGACTTTCCCATGTTTTCATACACCACATCATCTGGCTCCCACAACTCAATTTTGTTTCCTTCCGGATCCATAATGTGAACGAATTTGCCGTAATCAAAAGTTTCAATGCTATCGGTAATGGTTACTCCATTCTTTTTTAATTCATCAACCAACGCCTCAATATTGCCTACCCGGTAGTTGATCATAAAATCTTTCTCTGATGGTTGGAAATAACTTGTTTTCTCTGAAAACGGGCTCCACTGCGTAAATCCCTTTTTCGTTGAATCTGCCCCCTGGTACCATTCAAAAACAGATCCGTATTTGTTTGTTTTTAACCCGAGATTAGTGTTGTACCAATCACGCATCCTGTTTGGATCTTTACATTTGAAAAAGATCCCGCCAATACCGGTAACCTTCTTATAACTTCCACCGGTATTGTTTTCTTTTTTTACCAGTATAGACTTTACTGCAAAGCCAGATAAAAAAGAAAGGATGATTATCAGAGAAAATAAAATTGCTTTTTTCATGAATAAAAATTTAGGAAAAGGAAAATAAAATTTTTGTGCGTAACGGAATCTCTTCCTGTTTAAAATTACTCCTATTGCTTTGAAGTAAGATTAAATTTTACCGAACCGGCACATACATCACCTTCTTCCATACCCCTTAACCATGTTTGCAAATGTGCAATGCGTTCTTCTGTAAGCTGTTTTTTAAACGAGGCTGTGCAAACAGGTTGAATGCTGCCGTATATTCTATCATTGGGATATTTTGCCTGCATTTCTGCATCCCTGTATTTCAACCACGCTCCCTGTGCAGCTTTCAAATTTTTGATAAATGTTGTATCCGACTGATATTCTTTTAACACCTGCTGGTACACAACATTTAATTTTTTTTCTGCTTTTTGATAATCCTTATAAGCTGTTGCATTCATTTCTCCCTGGGTTTGAGCATGAATGTTATTGAACATAAACAGCAACAAAATGCATGTAAAAATCCTTATCATAAATATTAATTTATTCCTGGAATGAGTATTAAAACATGTTTATGATGTATTGAGTTTATTGTTGCCCCTTCGCACTTATAAATGTACAGCAGTAAATTATTGTATCTATCTAAAGGATAAAAAATCATCCATTTCCTCGTGGTTTGCGCAAGAAGTAAATACAGGACAGCTATGCAAGAGCCATTTTATGTACAGTTGAGATTGAAATATTTGGGAGAATGTTTGAAGGGAGAATAATATTAAATAGATGTTTTTTAACTGTAAAATGGAGATGTATTCAAGATGACATCGGGAGTACATCCTGATGGTATCCAGAAGGCATTAGGAATACATGTAGATGAGTTCTGGAAGACTTCCGGAATACATCTTGATTCCATCCTGATGACAGCTAACTGACATCTCGAATCCATCCAGAGTACATCCAGAGTACATCTAGATGTCATCTCCATAACCACTGGCAATCAATCTTCTATGCAAAAAAATCGTCTTTACTTCTAAGTGTACGCCTGCCTTTGCAATACCGTCCTGTCATCAACGCCTGCTGCTAACAGTTTTTTTTTTGAGCAATTACCGGATAAAAGTAAATAACTGCCATCTACAGCCAAACCCTTACCAGCACTGCTTTTCAGGGCAACAGAGTTAAATCTGAATAATTCAGCAGATCGCTTTTATCGTAGATCTACTATATTTTTAATCGTAAGCTTTCCTTTTAAAACCTGCATCATCTACGATGCAAACAGTAATTACTTCATACCGAAATAAGGGCAATACTGCTCTTGTACAGGCCTGTTTTTCGTCGCATCTTTGTATCAGAAAGTTGAACGATAGGAATTGAAAAATGAATATCAAACAACTGAATCCAAATCCTAAAAAAGACCGAAGAAACCAAAATCCTGAGACCGTTTTTAAATCCTGATCCTAAAGAAAACCAAGAAAACCAAAATCCTGCCTATGCTCTAAAAAGCGAACCGATAGTTATCGGGAGGCAAAAACCAAAACCGAATCCTGATCCTAAAGAAAACCGAAAGAAAACCAAGATCCGTTACTTATGCTGCCATTACAGCGATGATAGTAACAAATGAAAACCAAACCCTGAAACCTGGACCTAATTTCTTACCATTATGGTAAAAACAAAAAGAATTGAACGCCAGTCCTGAGAAACCAACCTCCAAACAGTTGGCTCAAAAAATTAACCTCCACTGTACAATGCATAATGCAGCGTGTAGTGGAGGTTTTTCTTTCCCTTATTATTAACCTGTTTCTTCTTCTATCATTGTTGACTTGCTAATTTTATCCGGGTTATTAAAAAGTATTTACTACGCAATACCGGGCATTATCTTAATTTATCAATTCAGGTTTATCTTTATGGGATGTTCCTGCAAAATACCGTTTTACCTGATCCACCGTTGCGCATCGTGTCGCTTGTTCCTTCTCAAACGGAATTACTGTATTACCTCGGGTTGGAAACAGAAACAATTGCCATCACCAGGTTTTGCGTTCACCCCGAACATTGGTTCAGGAGCAAAACAAGGATCGGCGGTACAAAAGCATTGCATCTCGAAAAAATTAAGGAGTTAACGCCCGATCTCATCATTGCCAACAATGAAGAAAATGTAAAAGAACAGGTAGAAGCGCTGGCGGAACTTTTCCCCGTGTGGGTTACAGATGTAAAAACGCTGGATGATGCATTGCAGATGATTATTGATGTAGGCAACCTTACACATCGGGTAGCCGGTGCTGTTAGATTAACGGAAAGTATCAAACAATCTTTCAGCGAATTGGATCAAATGATTACCGGTACAAAGCCTGTTAATGCGGCCTATTTAATTTGGCGGGATCCTTACATGAGTATCGGCAACGATACTTTCATCCATGATCTGATGCAGCGTGCCGGTTTACAAAATATTTTTTCCTACACAACCCGGTATCCTGATATTACCATCAATCAGTTAAAAGAAAAAAATTGTGAGTTGATATTACTCTCGTCTGAGCCCTACCCTTTTTCAGAAAAACATGTAAAGGAACTACAGGATGCATTGCCGGAAATGCCCGTAATGCTGGTAGATGGCGAAATGTTTAGCTGGTACGGAAGCAGGCTCCTGGATGCAGCAGCTTATCTGAAAGAACTTTTTATAAAAGTAAAACGCTGATCTCGTTCTTATTCGAATTACCGGCTTGCAGGTTTCCTTCAATTACTTCAGGCTTATCTATCATTTTCTAATCTTTTAAAATTTAGCTACAGGATAGCCGGAGCCGCTTTGCCTGTTTGCATTATTCAACACAAATTCCCTTATTTTTACGCCCTAAATGCCGGAAACTAATTAGCGGCAAGATGAGAAACTGTAATTTTATTCAATAACCTTTATTTGAATGAGAGAAGAAGAAGATTTCGATGTAAACCTTACCGGTGAGGAAGGAACATCAGAAGAAACCAAAAAAAGCTGGTTCAAAAGAATCAAAAAAGGCATCTTAACTTCTACAAAAGATAAAAAAGACGCTCCGGAAGGACTTTGGTCAAAATGCCCGAACTGTAAATACACTTGTACGATTTCGGAACTTTCGGAAAATAATTTTGTATGCCCGAAATGCGATTACCACCACCGCATCGGCAGCGAAGAATATTTTGAAATACTTTTTGATAACAACCAGTACATCGAACTATTCGCCAATATCCGTTCTAAAGATTTCCTGGGTTTTGTTGACCTGAAATCGTACCGTGAACGTTTGCAGGACACTTATGCCAAATCAGATATTCATGATTCTATTACTGTTGGTCATGGTAAGGTAAATGGAAACGACCTGGTTGTGGCCTGCATGGATTTTGAATTTATCGGGGGTAGCCTCGGTAGTGTTATGGGGGAGAAAATCTGCAGGGCATGCGATTATTGCATGCAGCATCGCATACCGTTCATGATCATTAACAAAAGTGGTGGCGCCCGAATGATGGAAAGCGCTTTTTCGTTGATGCAACTGGCTAAAACATCAGGACGTCTTACTCAATTAAGTGAAGCTAAAATCCCTTACATTTCATTATGTACAGATCCTACTTTTGGAGGTACAACGGCATCCTTTGCGATGTTGGGCGATGTAATCTGCGGTGAACCCGGTGCACTCATCGGCTTTGCCGGGCCAAGGGTAATTAAGGAAACCATTAAAAAAGATCTGCCTGCAGGATTTCAACGAAGTGAATTTTTGCTCGAGCATGGCTTCCTCGATTTTATTGTTCACCGTAAAGAACTAAAAGAAAAGATAGGCCAGTTGCTGGTTTTGTTTAAGCATTGATCTCCGGAAATGCACATTTAAATAACCATCCGGGGAAAGGAAATAACTTTTTAAATTTTAGTATTGTTATTTCAAATTATAAACTTTAATTTTAACTCAGTTTTCATAGGGTACGGATTAAAAACGACCGGGGTTTTCACCCTGGTTTTTTTATGGATGAAAATAAGCTGCGAACCGACAGCATACAGCACTTTCAATTCCCCAATGTTTAATGATTAACTTCGCAAAAAAAATCTGTTGGAACTTAATAACCGCAAAGCATATCACGATTATTTTATTGAAACAAGTTATATCGCCGGCATCGTACTTACGGGAACCGAAATTAAATCACTGCGTGCCGGGAAAGCAAGTTTCATTGATAGCTATTGCTACTTTCATAACGGCGAACTGTACGTGAAAAGCCTGCACATTTCAGAATATGCGTTTGGAACCTATACCAATCATGAGCCCATGCAGGAACGCAAATTATTGCTCAATAAAAAAGAACTGCGAAAGCTGGAAGGAAAGATCAAAGAGAAAGGATACAGCATTATTCCTTTGCGCATATTCTTAAGTGAATCGGGATGGGCTAAGGTTGAAATAGGACTGGCGAAAGGCAAAAAGAATTACGACAAGAGAAATACGATTAAAGAGCGGGAAATGGATAGAGACGTGAAGCGGAAATATAATGTATAATCAGCCAATTAACATTCACTCAAACTCAGCGGCACATTTACTGCCAGCCCCCCATCAGAAGTTTCTTTGTATTTGCTATTCATATCGAGGGCGGTATCCCACATGGTTTTAATAACGCCGTCTAAGGTAACTTTTGCAAAATCAGGCGTACTTTGTAATGCCAGTTGACTCGCCGTTATCGCTTTTATAGCACCCATCGTATTTCTTTCAATACATGGAATCTGTACCAGTCCGCCAATGGGATCACAAGTCATACCCAGGTGATGTTCCATCGCTATTTCCGCCGCCATTGCAGCCTGCCGCTGCGATCCGCCGAGACATTCCGTTAATGCTGCTGCTGCCATCGCACTGCTTACACCTATTTCTGCCTGGCATCCGCCCATAGCTGCAGAAATCGTAGCTCCCTTTTTAAAAATACTGCCGATCTCAGACGCAGTAAGTAAGAACTGAAGAATTTTCTCTTCTTTATTTCCGTCGCAAAAAAGAATATAATATGCAAGCACTGCCGGTATCACGCCGGCTGCTCCATTAGTAGGCGCCGTAACCACACGGCCAAATGATGCGTTTTCTTCATTTACAGCCAATGCAAAACAACTCACCCAATCAAGAATATAATTAAACTGGCTTCCGCCTTCCTTTATACATTGCATCCAGCTATCAAAATCGGAATAGGATTTTCCTTTTAATAATCTTTTGTTGAGTTGCGATGCTCTTCGCTTTACCTGCAATCCCCCGGGCAAAAATCCTTCTGTATGGCTACCGCGATACATGCATTCACGCATTACATCCCATATCCTTAATAAACCCGCTTTTGTTTCCTGTTCACAGCGTATGGCATTTTCATTTTCCATCACAACTTCACTAATGCTTAAGCCGGTTGAACGACACCAGTGCAGCAAATCATTATTGGTATTTATCGGGAATGGTAGTACAATGGAGGAATCAACAACCTGCTCCTCTCCTTCTTTCTTAACAAAACCGCCACCTACTGAATAGTAGGTTTCAGCAATAGTATCACCGTTTCTTAATTCAACCAGGAATGTAAGTGCGTTGGGATGATACGGTAATGATTCGCTGTACAGGAATTCAATATCATCGGATGGGGTAAATTCAATTTCGTGTTTACCCGCCAGTACAATACGACTCATTTGCTTGATGTCGTGAATTTTTGCATCAATGCCCGTAACGTCGAATGTTACAGGATCATCGCCGCTTAATCCCAGTTGCACGGCTATGTCGGTTCCATGTCCCACTCCGGTTTTTGCCAATGATCCATATAACAGTATTTCAATCCGAATCACATCCTGGAGGATATTTTTCTGTTCCAGTGATTTGGTAAAAAGTTGTGCTGCCCTCCAGGGGCCAAGTGTATGGCTGCTACTGGGACCAACACCTATCTTAAACATATCAAATACGGAAATGGCTTCGTGACTCACCTGGAAAATATTTAATAAAAAAAGCTTTGACGATTAATCAAAGCTAATGTAAACAAAATACAATCCTTAAAGCCATTTAAAAAAAATTAACCGGCTTTTATTAGTACACTTCTATGAGATGAACATTAAATTTCAAATAAGAATTTTTGGGAACGATAATATCGCCGTCAGGATTTTTTTTATCAGTTGAGCCATAGCCCAGGGAAGGCGGAATATATATCGTCATCCCACCGCCGGCTCTCATCAAGGGCATGGTACGTTGCCAACCTTGTATCAGATCCTGTACAGAAAAAACAATTCCTATGGAATCAGTGAAAGACTGAAACGGCACCGGGTTGCCCATCAGGTAACCTTTATAGGTAACGGCTACGGAATTGCATACATCAGGTCCGATGAGACCAGTACCAACACTATCTACCTGGTAATAAACGCCGCTCTCATGTTGAGTGGCTGTGATCCCGTTAATAGAAAGGTATCGTTGCAGGGAATCGATTTCTGCCGATGCAGCTACGCTTGTTGATGGAACAGCAGTACAGGCAGTATCCTGCTTCTTTTTACAGGCACCGAATACAAACGCTAAACAAATAGAAAAGAAAAACCATTTTTTCATGTTATGAGATATGTTTTATGTAAGAGTGAAAATGTCATGAATTTGCTGCATCATCGGCCTGTTGTCGTTTTCTTAATTCCTGGTACAATTGCTCGTTCATTTCCCATTTGAAATGTTTACGCATATAACCAAAAGAAACTATGAATAAGAATACGGCTAACAGGATAGGCGTAGCCGAACCGGCTGCCATCTGAGAAATTTTTGTAAACCAATCGGGCGATAAAAAATAAATAACTACAATAGATAAAACGATCGGCAAACCAAATAGTGCGGCCATCGGTAATCCTGCAATTAATTTACGCATAAACATGCTTTCTGTTTCCCTTACCGATTCCCAATATTGCAAAAACTGAATTTCCTTTTCTGAAAGCATGAAGCAAAATTACAGTTTTTGTATGTATAGATTGTAAATTATGAATATATTGCATACGGCTAATTGCATATCTCATGAAGATTGAACATCTGATAGCTCAATACCTCTACAGTAACAAGAAAGTAACATTACAGGATATTGGCGTTTTTTATATGGCAGATAATGTTACTATTCCTTCCGATCCAACAAAAGAAGCAATATTACCGGAAAACGCGATCCGCTTCGAATACAATACTAAAGCAGTACAGGATGACGGACTGATTGATTTCATTGTACAGCAGACCAGAAAAATCAAACCGCTGGCAACTTCTGATCTTGAATCGTTTACCATTTTGGGAAGACAATTCATGAATATCGGGAAACCTTTGCCGATTGGTGGCCTTGGTTTGCTCCAGAAAAACCAGGCCGGTGAATATGAATTTATCCAAAGCCACACAGCCAGTACAAAATTTGAAGCCGCACCGGCAACATTAAAAGAAAAGGAAGAACCGGAAGTGGTATTTTCAACACCCCCACGCAAAGGAAACAGTAAAACAGCAACCATTGCTGCAGCTATTTTCTTTTTGATTTTGATAGCCTCGGTTGCCTTTTATTTTGTATATAAAAATAACAAGGACAAAAAAGCCGATCAATTGCTCGTGCAAAACAATACCCCTGATTCAACACCTGTACAAAATAACAGTTCCCTTTTACAGAAACCGGATAGCACTTCAAAAGATACAGTGGCTGCTGTTAATCCTGCAGTTAACCAGCCGGTAATCGTAAACGGAACAATACCGGTTGATTTTAAAGTGGTGATACGCCAGTATGAAAATGCAGCGCATGCAAATAAAATTGCCAATACTTACCGGGGATATGGCTATAAAGTGATACAATACCCGGCTAAAGATTCATCCGGTTTTAAACTGGCTATGGAATTCAAAAGACCCCTAACCGATACCGTTAAGATCATTGATTCGCTCAAAAGAATATTTACCAATAGTTCGCCTTATATAGAAAAACAATAAATTAATCTGTATGCAATTACTCAGGAAAAATATCTTGTTGATTTTTTGGGTGGTTGCTTTGGGCGAAATCGCTACACAGTTCATCGATGCCCCATTACCGCATCTTATTCTGAAACCGCTGCTGTTACCGCTGCTGATCATTGCGGTGTTGTTGCAAACCTGGCCTTCAAAACCCAGGCAACTGATTTTATCCGGGGCTGTTTTTTCCTTCGCCGGTGATGTGTTGTTGTTGCTGCAGGATAAGAATCCGAATTTTTTCATATTCGGACTTGTTTGTTTTTTAATTACACATATTTGCTACAGCTTATATTTTCTCCAGGTGAAAAAATCGGGAATTTCGTTGCTGAAACAAAAACCCTACCTGCTCTTTCTTACCCTGCTGTACAGCGCCTGCCTGCTTTACCTGCTGGTACCTAAGCTCGGCGATTTAAGGATACCGGTAATTGTATATGCGATAGTTATTACGATTATGGTTTTGTGCAGTTTGAGGGCATATAATTTTTCAGCAGAAACAGCCAGGTTATCTTTCGTTATGGGCGCCGTGTTTTTTGTAATCTCCGATTCATTATTGGCCATTAATAAATTTTATAGCTCATTTGCAGGCGCCGGTTTTTTTATCATGCTCACCTACTGCCTGGCGCAGTATTTTATTCTCACGGGTTTTATTAAAAACAATGCATGATAAATGCTTTGGGTTTTAATTAATTTTGCAGAAGAAAGCGCATTAAATTATCAGCAATGGAATTCATAGATTATTATAAAGTACTGGGAGTAGATAAATCTGCGGATGCAGATACAATCAAGAAAGCATATCGCAAACTGGCACGCAAATACCACCCCGATGTTAATCCCAATGATAAAGACGCACACAAAAAATTTCAGCAGATCAATGAAGCCAATGAAGTATTGAGTGATGCAGAAAAGAGAAAAAAATACGACCTGTACGGAAAAGATTGGGAACACGGTGAAGCCAGGCAGCAATATTATAATGCACAAAGACAATCGCAGCCATTCGGCAACGGAGGTGGCCAGTTCAGTTATTCCGGCGACTTTGATGACAGCGGATTTTCTGATTTCTTTTCCTCATTGTTTGGCGGAGGTGCAAAAAGAAGCCAGGCTAAATTCAGGGGTCAAGATGTGAATGCAACCCTGGAAGTACAACTGTCGAATGCTTTTCATACCCATCAGCAAACCTTTTCCATCAATGGGAAAAATATACGCATCACGATACCGGCAGGAATTGAAAACGGGCAGGTAATAAAATTGAAAGGTCATGGTAATCCAGGCCAGAACGGTGGCCCTAACGGTGACCTGTACCTTACTTTCCAGCTCATTAACAACACTCCATTTAAAAGAATGAATAACGATTTATATCTTTCACAGGAAATAGATTTATACACGGCAGTATTAGGAGGCGATCTTACCATTGATACGCCACATGGTAAAATAAAACTGAAGGTTAAACCCGAAACGCAAAACAACACCAGGATCCGTGTAAAAGGAAAAGGTTTCCCTGTTTATAAGTCAGAAGGAAATTTTGGAGATCTGTACGTTACCTACACTGTAAAAATCCCTCAGAATCTTACTGAAAAGCAAAGACAGTTATTTACTGAACTCTCAAAATTATAAGTCATGGCTGCAAAAAGAATGATCGCTGTAAAAGAATTTTGTACGCATCACAACCTGGAAACAGATTTCATTAAACAACTCCAGCATCACGATCTTATAGAAATGGTAATGGTAAAAAGAACCGGTTATATTGTAGAAAAGAATTTGCCCATTGCCGAAAAAGCAGCCCGTTTGCACAATGAACTGAATGTAAATATTGAAGGTATTCATGCCATCTTTCAATTACTTTCCCTCGTGGAGAAGAAAGAACAGGAAATTATTCAACTGAGGCGTGAACTGGAATTTTATAAATAACCGGCTATTTCCCTTCAACATAATTTTTGCATTACACAAATAGGTTTAACACCCAAGTTCCCAACTGCAACTATAGGCTGATCTGCACGCCGGTTTGCTTTTGGCAGGTTTGAATAACCTGCATTACTGTGTTCATTCCGCAGGTATCTTACAGGCACCCATTTATTTTTTAATTATTTAATTAAACGTTTGTTTGAATAATTCAAACAAACGTTTAAATTTGCGCCCTATTAATATTATGGTACTTACAGAAAAACATACGCAGATACTGGAAAAGGCAGAATTATTGTTTGCTGAAAAGGGATTTGATGGTACATCGGTGCGTGACATTGCCGACTATGCCGGCGTTAACCTGGCCATGATCAATTATTATTTTGGCAGCAAGGAAAAGTTACTGGAAGCCATGTTTCACTACCGCATGGCCGCTACAAGGGAAAGACTGGAAGATATAATTGCCAATAAAACACTCAGCTTCTTTCAGAAGGTAGAGATTTTGATTGATGAACATATTAATAAGGTACTGAACAAACAATGTTTCTTCCGGATTTTGTTCCAGGCCCAGGTAATCAATAAAAACAAACAGATACTGAAAATCATCAGGGAATATAAACTGGGATACACAAAACTGATTTCCTCTCTGATAGAAGAAGGACAAAAAGCAAAACTGATCAGGAAAGAAATTGATGTTGTATTGCTGCTGACTACGATGACAGGCACGGTAACCCAGGTTGTGATAAACAAAGATTTTTACAGGGAATTTAATAACCACAAAAAAATGCCGGATCAGGCACTGAACGAATTACTGAAAAATAAATTAAGTACACATATTAAACAGGTATTTAAATCCATCATGGGATATGAAGAATAAATTAACAACAATGCTGCTTGCATTTTTTCTGCTGTTCAACGCATCTTTCGTGCTGGCGCAGGACAGTACAAAATCGCTAAACATGCAGGAAGCTATAGAACTGGGTATTAAAAACAGCAAACAATTGAAGATTTCACGATCAAGAATTGATGCCGCCACTGCTCACCTGCAGGAAGCATCAGATTACCGTTTGCCCGATTTTTCTATTAGCGGAAGTTATCTGCGGTTAAACAATGCCGATGTTAACCTGAAAATAAAATCCGGGAATACTTCCGGTAATTCGGGAGCCGCTTCGCCATCTGTTAACCAGGCATTATACGGGATAGCCAATATCTCACTTCCCATATATGCAGGAGGAAGGATCCGCTACGGTATAGAATCTGCTAAGTTGTTGAAACAGGCTGCTATGCTGGATGCAGACAACGACAAAGATGCTGTTGCTTTTAATGCAGTTAAGGCCTATATCAACTTATACAAATCTTTTGAAGCAGTTACATTGGTAAAAGAGAACCTGCAATCTTCTATGTCGAGAGATACAAACTTTTCCAATCTTGAAAAGAACGGTTTGCTGGCAAGAAACGACTTATTGAAATCACAACTGCAAACATCCAATATAGAACTTGCGTTGCTGGACGCCGAAAAGAACAACAAACTGGCTATGATAAACATGAACTTACTGTTAGGATTACCCGAAAATACAATACTTATTCTCGACACAGGTTTCATCAACACAGCGCAACCCTTAAAAAGCTTCCCGGAATATGAATCAGATGCTTTAAAACAACGAAAAGATATCCAGGCCATTGGTTACAGGAAAAAAGCTACTGCCACTGCAATACAATCAGCTAAAGCAGAAGCTTATCCTACCCTTGCATTAACCGGGGGGTATGTAGCGGCGGATGTACCCAAACTCCTTACCATTACAAATGCACTGAACATAGGTATTGGTGTAAAATATAACCTCGCCAGTTTATATAAAAAGAATACAAAACTTGCTGAAGCGAAAGCAAAACAGGCTGAAGTTACCGCCGGTGAAGAAATATTGAACGACCAGGTTAGATCAGCCATCAACCAGGACTACCAGGATTACCTGGTAAGTCTTAAGAAGACAGAAGTTTTCGAAAAAGCATTGGAACAGGCAAAGGAAAATTACCGGATCACAAAAAATAAATATGATAACAACCTGGTAACACTTACTGAACTGCTGGATGCAGACGTTGCCTTACTGCAATCGAAACTGAATATTCGTTTTAGTAAAGCCGATGCCATACTGGCTTACAATAAACTTTTACAAACAAGCGGAGCATTAACCAAATAACTGAAATAATCAATCATACAATTATGGAACAATCAAGCGCAGCGGAAATTCCTCAACCACAGGCAGCACCCAAAAAAAGAAGCAAGGTCTTCGTAATCGTTCTAGGTCTTTTACTCGCGGGAGGCGGATGGTTCGGTATTACCAAATACATACACAGCCAGCATCATGAAGAAACTGATGATGCGCAGGTAGAAGCGAATATCAGCCCGGTTATTTCCAAAATTCCCGGTTACGTTGCAAAAATTTATGTGAAGGATAACCAGTTTGTAAAAAAAGGGGATACACTATTGGTACTGGATGACCGTGATCTTACCATGATCCTTCACCAGGCAGAAGCTGCATTGGGAACGGCAGAAAGCAATTTAAATGCAGCCAAAGCCAATAGCAATGCAGCATCAAAAAGTATCAGTACTACGCATGCTGCTGTTGCTACTGCTGATGCTCAAATTGAAGCAGCTAAAGTAAATGTATGGCGTACAACAGAAGATTATAAACGCTATGCAAACCTGATTAAAGATCATTCTATCACACAACAACAATTTGAACAGGCAGATGCGGCCAAACAACAGGCAGAAAAACAATTGCAGGTTTTAATCGATCAACGCAACCAGGCTTCAACACAAACTGGTGTAGTAACCTCACAAAGCAACGCAACATCACAACAGATTGGTGTAGCAGGCGCCATTATCAAACAAAGAGAAGTGGATGTGGAAAATGCAAAGCTGAATCTCTCTTACACAGTAATTACTGCACCTGAAGCAGGTATTGTTTCCAAAGTACCGGTGCAGGTGGGGCAATTCGTTCAGGCCGGACAGCAATTATTCAGTGTTGTACTTAACAATGATAAATGGGTTGTAGCAAATTTCAAAGAAACTCAATACGATAAAATGAAAGAAGGACAAAAGGTAATTGTACATGCAGATGCTTTTCCTGGCCATGATTTTGAGGCAGTACTGAGTTCCTTCTCTCCTGCCACCGGGGCGAAATTTGCATTGCTGCCGCCGGATAATGCCAGCGGAAATTTTGTAAAAGTTGTACAACGATTACCAATTAAAATTGAATTCACAAATAAAGCTGATTCCCTCATTCAAAAACTAAGGGCAGGTATGAATGTGTACGTAGATGTGCATCTCGACTAACACACAGTTTTTCCGCAGGTGAAAAATTGTATTGAGTACAACTGCTCTTTCATTAAAAATGCTTTATGGCAACTATACAACTGCAACAGGATTCACTGGTAGAATATGGTGGCAGAAGAGCCATCATCACGATCACGGCTATCCTATGTGCATTACTGGAAATCGTTGACACAACCATTGTAAACGTTGCATTGAATGATATGCGTGGGTCCCTCGGCGCCACATTACCTGAAGTGGGATGGGTTGTTACAGCTTATGCTATCGGTAATGTGATCATCGTTCCAATGACAAGCTGGCTATCACAACAATTCGGCAGAAGAAATTATTTCGCTGTTTCTATTATCATATTTACATTATGCTCTTATCTCTGCGGGCAGGCCACCGGCATCTGGGAACTGGTATTTTTCCGTTTCCTGCAAGGGCTTGGCGGAGGTGCATTACTGGTTACTTCGCAAACCATCATCACCGAATCCTACCCGGTTGAAAAGAGAGGTATGGCACAGGCGATCTACGGTCTCGGCGTTATCATAGGACCTACACTCGGACCACCGTTGGGCGGTTATATCGTTTACCATGTTAGCTGGCCTTATATTTTTTATATAAATATTCCCATCGGCATCATCGCCACATTACTAACGTTACAGTATGTACGCAGCCCAAAGTTTGCAGAAAAGAAAGCTGCGCATGAAATCGACTGGCTGGGTATAGCATTACTGGCCATCACTGTTGGTTCCCTGCAATATGTGCTGGAACGTGGCCAGGAAGATGACTGGTTCAACAGTACTGTCATTATCGGGCTCAGCGTAGCGGCAGTATTTGGATTGTTCTTTTTCATCTGGAGAGAGCTAACCTATGCCAATCCAATTGTTGAACTGAGGGTATTAAAAAACGGTAATCTGCGTGTTGGAACCATCCTCTCCTTTATTCTCGGCTTCGGCTTATATGGCTCAACATTTATCATTCCTTTATACACGCAAAGTATTTTAGGCTGGACAGCACAACAGGCGGGTGCACTGATGATTCCGGCGGCATTAACCACTGCCTTCATGATGCCCATCATCGGGCAGTTGTTACAGAAAGGTGTGCCGCAACAATACCTGGTAGCATTGGGTATGCTCATCTTTGTGGTGTTCACATTCTGGGGATACAAAGTACTCACGCCCGATACAAGCGAAGAAGCGTTCTTCTGGCCATTGATAACCCGTGGCGCCGGACTTGGTTTGTTGTTTATCCCGATCACCACGCTTTCATTGTCTACGCTAAGCGGCCAGGGTATTGGACAGGGCGCCGCCTTTACCGGAATGATGCGGCAACTCGGCGGCTCTTTTGGTGTTGCGATGATCACCACGTTTATTTCGAGGCAAACAACCGTACACCGAAGTGCATTGGTGAGTCATTTATCGATCGACAATCCCGCTATGCAACAAAAAGTAATGGCATTGCAACACGGCTTCATGGCTAAAGGAAAAACTGCTGAAGAAGCTTTGAAAGCAGCCTACCAGGCTTTGGACTTAACGGTAACAAAACAGGCTGCCGTTCTTTCGTATATGGATGTATTTCTGTATCTCTGTATCCTGTTTGCTGTATGTATTCCATTTGTGTTACTGGTGAAAGGGAATAAAAAGAAGAAAGTAGATTTGGGAGAAGCAATGCATTAAGCGGAATCATGAATTGCAAATGGATGTATGATTTGCCGGCGTGATGATGAGGGATAGATAATTACTTTGTATCACCTGGTGCCTTTCCGTTGTTGTGGCAAAACAATCAGTGAAACAGTGGCAATACAATCCCAAATGCTGAAGTACAAAATTGAATTCATTTACAGTAAGCGTAGAATAAAAAACAGGCAACAATAGATTTTCAGCATGAAATTAAAAGTAATATTAACCGGCTCAACCGGCATGGTAGGTGAAGGTGTTTTGCATGAGTGCTTACAGCATCCATCTGTTGAAAAAATAGCAGTGATCAACCGAAGGTCTTGTGGCGTTGTACACCCAAAGCTAACAGAGATTTTACATGAAGACTTTTTTAACCTCTCCCCTGTTGAAAATTTGCTTCGGGGATACAATGCATGCTTTTTCTGTTTGGGCGTTTCATCGGTTGGAATGAAAGAACCTGCTTACACAAAAATGACGTACGATCTTACAATGCATTTTGCGGCAACACTGGCAAAGCAAAATCCAGGGATGACTTTCTCCTACATTTCCGGTTCAGGAACCGACAGCACAGAGAAAGGCAGAATGATGTGGGCTCGTGTGAAAGGAAAAACAGAGAACGACCTGATGAAACTTCCATTTAAAAAGGTATATGCGTTTCGCCCGGGTTATTTAAAACCTACTCAAGGACTAAAAAATACGCTGCCGGGTTATAAATATATAAACTGGCTGTATCCGTTGCTGCGTGCAATAAGTTCGAAATATGTAACCACACTTAAAGAATTAGGTGATGCAATGATCAACGCAACCCTAACCGGTTACAGTAAAAATATTATTGAAGTTAAAGACATCATTGCCCTGGCAAAAAACAATTAAAAAATATATAGTTATGAATAATCAAATTGACAAAATCAGAACAACCCGAAAATTCCTGCTCAAATTAATAGACGGATTAACTGCAGCACAACTGAATACAATTCCAAAAGGCTTTAACAACAATATCATCTGGAATATTGGTCACCTGGTTGTTTCAGTACAGGGCATTTGTTACGTAAGGGCCGGGTTACAACCAACGCTGGACAATCAATACATTCAGAAATACAGAACAGAAACAAAACCTGAATCAGCAGCCAGTGAAGAAGAAATCGATTTCCTGAAAACACAATTGTTAAGTTCACTTGATCAACTGGAAGCTGATCTTGAAAAAAATATCTTCAGCAACTATACGCC
Source organism: Bacteroidota bacterium (assembly GCA_018268085.1). Lineage (GTDB taxonomy): Bacteria > Bacteroidota > Bacteroidia > Chitinophagales > Chitinophagaceae > Ferruginibacter. The sequence goes on along the minus strand of JAFDXE010000023.1, from coordinate 49,524 downwards.
ATGGGCTACGCGGTATGGCGTTGAAATGAAGAATATAGATGACGCTTTAGCTTTCATTCCATATCATGAAGGAATGCACACAGGGTATATAATGGCAATGAAACGTGTGATATAAGCTTAATGAGCTTTTGAATCCATTAAACCATTCAGGTATTTTTTTCGATTTACTTTTTTATTGCACTTAGTGCATACAGCATCGGTATTTTGTTATCAAAATGCGCTATCCTGAATTTGCCGGGTTCAAATTCAACCGTTTTATTAAAGCAATTATAAGGAGAGTAATCGTATTCTTCAAATGCCGTCAACTCCATCCCGTTATTTAACAATGCTGTGAGTACTTCAGCGACGCTGTGATTCCAGGTGATCATCTCCGTTGTAATGGGAGCATCACGATCGGCATAGGTTCCCTGTTCTGTTTCAATAATCGGATCAGACATTGCGTAGGTGTAAGCCACTTTTTCAAAGTCGTTATCGAACATCCATACTACCGGGTGAAATTCTGCGAATACAAATTTACCTCCCGGCTTCAGATAGCGTGCAATGATCTTTGCCCATTTATCGAGATCGGGCAACCAGCCAATGGTGCCATAGCTGGTGAATACAATATCAAACTGTTGTTCAAGATGCTGGGGAAGATCATATAAATCGCAACAGATAAAAGTTAGCGCCTGCCCTGTTTTTGCTGCCAGTTCATTTGCTTTACCAATGGCATGGTCAGACAGATCAGCACCGGTTACCATTGCGCCAAGCCGGGCAAGTGAAATACTATCCTGTCCGAAATGACATTGCAGGTGTAGAACAGATTTGCCTTTTACATCACCCAATAACTTCAGCTCTATATCATTCAGCGAATTTTTTCCATTGATAAATCCTGCTACGTCATAAAATGCAGCATCCACGTGGTGGTCTGTCCTGCTATTCCAGGCTACCCTGTTTTTTTCTATATAGTTTGTATCTGTCATGGCTTTCATTTCTTTTTTCTTACTTAAATAATCATTTCACAAAATATATCAGCGATGAATATCTACTGTATATTCTCCCTTCAAAAATACAGTTTCTGTAAAACCTTTCATCCAATAAAAAAATCCCTGCCATTAATGACAGGGACTTCCTTTGTATGATGATTACCCTATTAGTATCCCATTCCACCCATATCAGGCGCACCACCGTGTGCATGCGGCGCTTCTTCTTTTGGTTTGTCGGCAACAACACATTCAGTTGTTAACAACATACCTGCGATAGATGCGGCATTTTCCAATGCAACGCGGCTTACTTTGGTAGGATCGATTACCCCTGCTTTGAACAGGTTTTCATAATTTTCTGTTCTTGCATTGAAACCGAAATCACCCTTACCTTCTTTAATTTTTTGTACAACGATAGAACCGTCAATTCCGGCATTAGCAGTTAATGTACGGATAGGCTCTTCCAAAGCACGGCGAACGATGGCCATACCTGTTTGTTCATCGGCGATTTGTCCTTTTTGTTTTGCATCCAGGCTGTCGATTGCACGGATATAAGCCACGCCACCACCTGGAACAATACCTTCTTCAACGGCTGCACGTGTTGCGTGTAAGGCATCATCCACACGATCTTTCTTTTCTTTCATTTCTACTTCAGTTGCTGCACCTACATACAATACAGCCACACCACCCGCCAGTTTAGCGAGGCGTTCCTGTAATTTTTCTTTATCGTAATCAGAAGTAGTGTTTTGTACCTGAGCTTTGATTTGATTTACTCTTGCAGTGATGTCTGTTTTTTTACCTTTACCGCCAACGATGGTTGTGTTGTCTTTATCGATGGTAACTGAAGCAGCCTGACCTAATGAAGTAAGATCAGCACCTTCCAGTTTATGACCCAGTTCCTCACTGATAACCGTACCTGCAGTTAAGATGGCGATATCAGTTAACATTTCTTTCCTGCGATCACCAAAGCCCGGCGCTTTAACAGCAGCTACTTTAATGGTGCCACGCAATTTATTTACAACAAGTGTTGCCAGTGCTTCACCTTCCAGATCTTCAGCAATGATCAATAACGGGCGGCCGCTTTGTGCAACTTTCTCCAGGATATGAAGGATATCTTTCATTGCAGAAATCTTCTTATCATAGATCAGGATGTATGGATTCTGTAATTCAGCTTCCATTTTTTCGCTGTTGGTTACAAAGTACGGAGAGATATATCCCCTGTCGAATTGCATACCTTCTACAACATCAACTGTTGTATCTGTACCCTTTGCTTCTTCAACGGTGATCACGCCTTCTTTACCCACTTTTGCAAATGCTTCTGCAATCAGTTTACCGATTGTTTCATCATTGTTTGCAGAGATGGTTGCTACCTGCTGTATTTTTTTGCTATCACTTCCCACAGTTTGCGACTGGCTTTTCAGGTTTTCTACAACCAGTGATACCGCTTTGTCAATACCACGTTTCAGATCCATTGGGTTTGCACCTGCAGCTACCATTTTCAAACCTTCGCTGATGATGCTTTGCGCCAGTACAGTTGCGGTTGTTGTTCCGTCACCTGCAATGTCTGCAGTTTTAGACGCTACTTCTTTCACCATTTGTGCGCCCATGTTTTCGATCGGATCTTCCAGTTCAATTTCTTTTGCAACGGTAACACCATCTTTGGTTACCTGTGGTGCACCGAATTTTTTCTCGATTACCACGTTACGGCCTTTAGGCCCCAGCGTTACTTTAACGGCATTTGCCAAAGTATCAACGCCTTTTTTCATTTTATTCCTTGCTTCTATATCGAAGTAGATAAGTTTAGACATGTTATTTTAGTTTGAAAATTTTAATAAAAAATTGATGTGATGAGACCATGAGATAAAAAAGATGATTTAGTCCCGGGTCTTCCATTCAGCTAATGAGCGAATGATTATACAATTGCCAGTATATCACTTTCCCTCATGATCAGGTAATCGTTTCCGTCGATGTTGATTTCGGTGCCGGCATATTTACCATACAATACGGTGTTTCCAACTTTTACTACGGGTGTGTTTCCGTCTTCATCTTTCGGGCTGATGGCCACAACAGTACCTCTTTGTGGTTTTTCTTTAGCAGTATCAGGAATGATAATTCCGCCTGAAGATTTTACTTCGGCAGCAGCAGCTTGCACAATTACCCTGTTTTTTGTTCCTGCAACAGGCGTAATGTTTAAGTTTTTAGCCATAGTTCTATGATTTGGTTTGATTTGAAATGAATGTTTAGTTCCCGTTTTGGGGTTGCGAAGGTAGACCTTATAAATATTATACCAAAGTGGGATAATTAGAATTGTTGTCAGTTCATCAGCAGTATGTCAGCATTAAAAGACAATTTTTCATTTTGATAATAATTCCTTCACCGATCTGCCGCCACAAACCGGAAAACCTTAATTTTGCGCACCTAATTAAAGTTCTTTCGAAATGATCAGTAGAAGAAATATAAGGGTGAAGGTGATGCAGACCCTTTACAGCATCGACAGCGTGAGTGGCGAAACCAAACCGGGAGAGCCTACCGGGATACTTACCAAAAAGATTGAACAAAGCCGCAATTTATACAGCTACCTGCTCTATTTTATTACAGAAGTTGCCCGTTATTCGGAAATTGATGCCAAACAAAAAGCAAGCAAACATTTGCCTTCTGCCGGTGACCTTTCCGTAAACACAAAAATTGCCGGAAATGAACTGTTATGGAAAATCGTAGAAGACAGCAGCTTTGTGGCAATGGTAAAAGAACTGAAACTTGCTCATATTATTGATACCGACCTGCTGAAGAAAGTTTACCTGGAACTTGTAGCCTCCGATGAATACAAAGAATATATTGAAGAGCCATCGAGAGATAAAAAATCTGAAAAAAAGATCCTTGAATTTATTTTTTCAAACCTGATGTTGCCCAATGAAAATTTCATCAACCATGTTGAGGAAAATTTTATTAACTGGGACGATGATGCTGAGATGATGCAAACCCTTGTACTTAATTTTCTCAACAAACCGGTGCCCAACCATTTTACGGATATATTAAGCAAGGAAAAATGGGAGTTTGCCAAAAGCCTGCTGGCTACTGTTTTAGATAAATCGGCCTATTGCCTTGAGCTCATCAAACCCAAACTGAAGAATTGGGATGCAGAACGTATAGCGGCATTAGACCTGATCATACTGCAAATGGGTGTGTGTGAATTCCTGTATTTTGAAACCATCCCAACAAAAGTTACGATTAATGAATACATCGACATTGCCAAAGCATACAGCACAGTGCAAAGCGGTCAATTCGTAAACGGACTACTGGATAATATTCACAAAGAATTGAGTGCAGAAAATAAAATTCACAAGAAGAATTTTAAAAACAGTGTATTATAAAGAAACTACCTATATGAACAAATTGTTTTTAATGATCGCCGTTGCCGGCAGCCTGCTGGTGAGTTGCGATGTAAGAAAGAAAGACAAAGTTGCCACAACCGGGATCGTTAAACAGGAAGTGAAAGATCCAACAACGGTGCAATTGATCGACAGCCTTTATGATTTTGGCCAGACTACCGAAGGTGAAATTGTGCAGTACAATTACAGGTTTAAAAATACCGGCGATAAACCGTTGGTGATAACAGATGTAAAAGCCAGTTGTGGTTGCACGGTTCCGGAAAAACCTGAACAACCGATCATGCCGGGCGATACGGGTGTGATCCTGGTGAAGTTCAACAGCGCAAACAAGCCGGGAGAGATTCATAAAACTATTACGGTATCTGCCAATGCGAACCCGGAATTTCCATTGCTGGTACTGAAGGGAACGGTAATCGGCAAAGAAGAAGGAAACAAACAATAATTATTTCATATTAACCGGCTACGGCCTCAAACAAAACATCAATGAGTTTATTAAGTATTTTCCTGATGACCCCTGATCCAAGTGGAAAATCCAGCGGCACTTCTACCCTTATTTTAATGGGAGGAATGATCCTGGTGTTCTATTTTTTTATGATTCGTCCGCAGGCAAAAAAAGCAAAAGACCAGAAGAAATTTATCAATGAAATGCAGAAAGGCGACCGTATTGTAACCATTGCCGGCATTCATGGAAAGATCAATAAAGTGAATGATGATAATACGCTCGAAATTGAAACAAGTCCTGGCAGCTATATCAAAATTGAAAAGAGTGCAATCAGTATGGAATGGACAGCGAACGTGAATAAGGTTGTGGCGGATAAAAAGTAAGTACGATCATTAATTTCAGGAATAGCAAATTATAATGCCTGATGTTTTGATGACAGATGTACAAGCGCTAATTGCATGAACACTTTGTTTTAATGTTACTATTGTAATATCCAACATATGTTCACCTCAATGCCATACGCTCAACATCCTGCATTCGAACATCAGGCATCTTCAACCTTCTACCATCTAAACAGCTTACAATTTGCTTCGTATTGGACTCACCGGCGGGTTGGGTAGCGGAAAATCTACTGTTGCCAGGATATTCGAAGTACTCGGTATCCCGGTATATTATGCAGATGATGCGGCAAAAAGAGTAATGAATGAGAACGAACAGCTCCGTAAAAAAATAATCGAACAGTTTGGTGCCGAAAGTTATGCAGAAGGAAAACTTAACCGTACCTATCTCTCCTCAGTTGTATTTCCCGATCCTCAGAAACTTGCTGTATTAAATTCCATTGTACATCCGGCCACTATTGCAGATGCTGCTTCCTGGATGGAGCAACAACATGCTCCTTATGCAATTAAAGAAGCTGCCCTGATCTTTGAAAGCGATGCGCATCATCACCTCGATTTTGTTATTGGTGTTTGGGCTCCTTATGAACTGCGTTTACAAAGAGGAATGCTTCGTGACGGACTATCAAAAGAAGCGGTACAGGAAAGAATGAAACGTCAAATGAACGAAGAAGAAAAAATGCAACGCTGCGATTTTGTATTAAAGAATGACGAAACCGAATTATTAATTCCGCAGGTAATCAGGTTGCATGAAGAATTAGTTGAAAGGGGAAGTTAGTTGCTAGTTATTAGTTGTTAGTTGCTAGTTGCTAGTTGTTAGTTATTAGTTGTTAGATATTCAGCAGTTATCAGGCTAAATCACCTAATGCCTTTTTAATTTTCCCGATTCCTTTTACCAGGTTTTCCGTGCTGTTTGCAAATGACAAACGAATACAATTGCTTTCTCCGAATGCTTTTCCGGTAACTACCGATACGTGAGCCGTATTTAATAGATACATACACAGATCGTCGGCATTGGCTATAACTTCACCAGCCGGGGTTTTCTTTCCAAAATAAGCTTTAACATCTGGGAACATGTAAAATGCCGCAGGTGGTGTATCGCAAATGATGTTCGGGATTTCATTCAGCAGTTCCATCACTTTATCACGGCGTTGGTGAAATATCCTGGTCATTTCGTAAGTGGGCGTAAGATCGCCCAATAAAGCGGCTATGCCTGCCCGTTGTGCAATAGAATTGGCGCCGCTGGTAAACTGGCCCTGAACTTTATCACAGGCTTTGGCAATTTCTGCTGGAGCAGCAATATAACCAAGTCTCCATCCCGTCATGGCAAATCCTTTACTAAACCCATTAATGATAATAGTGCGGTCTTTCAGGAAATCAAACTGTGCAATGCTTTGGTGTTTGCCGGTAAAATTAATGTGCTCGTAAATTTCATCGCTCATGATAAACACCTGGGGATTGGCTTTAAAAACTTCAGCCATTGCCGTAAGCTCTTCCCTGCTATACAATGCTCCTGTAGGATTACAGGGCGATGAATACATAAATAATTTTGTTTTAGGCGTAATAGCCGCTTTCAATTGTTCTGCGGTAATCTTATACCCATTTTCAACAGTAGTTTTAACAAGGTTCACCTTTCCTCCGGCCAGTTTCACAATTTCACTGTAGGTAACCCAGTAAGGTGTTGGAATAATTACCTCATCGTCTTTATCTACCAGGCTCAACACCAAATTGGCGATGCTCTGTTTGGCGCCGGTGCTTACAACGATCTGTTCCGGCGTGTATTCAAGGCCGTTATCTCGTTTTAATTTTGTGCAAATGGCTTGTCTTAATTCAAGAAAACCGGCAACAGGCGGGTAATGACTGTAATTTTCGTCAATTGCTTTTTTAGCCGCATCTTTAATATGTACCGGTGTATCAAAATCAGGTTCACCGAGGCTTAAATCTGTAAGGTCAATTCCCTGCGCTCTTAGTTCACGGCCAAGCTTGGCCATCTTTAATGTTTCCGGTTCATTAAAGCGGGTTAGTAGTGAAGATAAATTCATATAGCAATTTTCGATGCGCAAAAATAGCTATTTATCGTAGGTAAACAAGAACGGCGACAGGTCGGGCACATTATTTCTTTTACGTGTAAGTTCATATTCATATACCAAACGACCGATATTTTTCATAAAGGGTAACCCGGTTTGCTGATAGTTGTAGTGGTCATCATTGAGTATTCCGTCGTTGTTGCAATAGATCGTAGCGGCAAGTATAAACGAAAGTTTTTTTTCTGTATCAATGATAAAAGCAATATCTGTTAACTGGCCATATTCCATACCGGTAACATTAAATATTCTCGGGTTACCTGCGATTTCCTTTTTATCATTTCCGTAAAAAAGATATTTAGGTGATATGTCTACAGCAGCAGTATCAAAACCGGGATACCCCGATTCGCCGGGCAATTGCGACATATACTTCAATAAAAATTTCCTATCGGCATCCGTAATATTAAATCGTTCTTCTACCCTGCATTTTTCAGGGAACAACAATGCAATCATCATAGTATTCAGATCATCGAGGCTGATCCTGTTCATTGCTGAAAAATTCATAGGTGAGGAAACCAGGATGGTATCATTCATATATCCTTTCCCGATAAAATCGTTCCGCGGGCCAAATCTCATTTCACTATACTGCATAGGCTGCGTAAACAAAGCTGTTCTGATCCCGCGATTGTAAAAGCTTACCGGGTTGGTATGCCGGTTCTCATCATCACTTAAATAATTGCCGGGGCGGTGAAGTATCTGTACACTTTTATATCCTTTAGCCAACAGTTGCTTATTTATGTATTCCTGGCCGAGAAATTCATAGAGCCTGTCCATCGCATTCAGGTCATTAGCCAGCATCATTTCCTGAATATAACGGCCAATGGTTGGTCGCCCGTCGGGAGCATTGGGATCATTGTATTGCGGTGTTTGCCCACTATAAAAAGCGCCGGTAATCATACTTGTATTGATATCGATACCCGGGAAAGGCAGTTCATGCAATTTCTGGAGTGCTAAAATGGCGAGTGGAAGTTTAATGGCCGTAGAAGGGTAAAAATAGGCCGCGTCTTTTTTATTGAAATAATGTTTTTCCAGTACTACCGATCCGTTTCTGGCCTGGTCGATTTTAGTGTACAGCAATTGCACATTCCAGCCGATACGGTGCAGCAGCACACTATCAAAAACGCCGGGCTTGTTGTTGAACAATGAAATAAAAAAATCATCTGAAACGTTATTGCTGCCGTCAGCAACTACCGTAGACTGTTGTTTCTGGCCGTAAACCATGAACGAATTCAACAAAACCAACATACAAACTACCCGATCCCATACTATTTTACCACCAACGGCCATAAGCTGTAATTTGGCGCAATTTGGGGCAAAATCTAAATATAAGCACTAACTACCATCAATCGGTTTTTCCCCTATCTTTGCACACTCTAAAAAAATTAACTACTTAGCTAATAAAAGCACATTATCATGAAACTGAAAGGTTTAGTCTGGTTTTTCACTATTGCTTTAATCCTTATCTCGCTTTGGGAACTTTCCTACACCTGGGTGGTTCGTAGTTACGAAAGTTCGGTGAGAACACAGGCTGAGCGTTTAACCAAAACCCAAACTGCCGGCTTATCGGAAGATCAGAAAAAGGCTGTGATCAACGCTAAAATGCAGCACATTCTCGACAGTACGAAAGACAAAGAGATCTACCCGATCGTTGGAACTTCTTACCAGAAATGTAAAGAGAATGAACTAAACCTCGGCCTTGATCTGCAGGGAGGTATTAGTGTAACCATGGACGTTAGCTTACAGGGATTATTAAAATCACTCAGTAACAATTCAAAAGATCCTTTGCTGGCAAAAGCGCTGGACGATGCCAACAAAGCTAAACTGAACAGTGAATCTGATTATATCACTTTATTCAGTGAAGCTTATATCCGTAACAACGGTGCAGGTAAATTGTCTGCTTTGTTTGCCGGCCCTGGTAAAGACATAAAGATCACTGATGATGATAAAGCTGTTGTAAATAAGATACAGGCGATATCCAAAGATGCGATCAATCAAACCTATAAGATCCTCGTAAAACGTATTGATAAATTTGGTGTGGCGCAGCCTAACATCAACCTCGATGCCAACAAAGGTGTAATCAACGTTGAACTGGCCGGTATCACTGATCCCGAAAGAGTGCGTAAGTTCCTTCAGTCTTCTGCCAACCTTCAGTTCTGGGAAGTATATCGTATAGACGATCTGCAGAATGAATTGCTTGCTGCAGATAAAAGCCTTCAGAATTATATGAATGGCGTAAACAGTGCTGATACTGCTGCCATGAAGGACACCACCAAAATGAAGCAGAATGCCAACCCTTTCCTCAAAATCATCAACCCGGTTGGTGGTCAGCAGGAAGCAAACGGAAGGGTTAGTTATCCGCCTTATATCGGAAGAGTGGAAGTAAAAGATACCTCTCTTTTCTATTCTTATATTAATAATGAGGTGGTGAAGGGTGCATTTCCCGGCGATCTGAAATTCCTTTTTGGTATAGAAGAAAAAAGTGAAGCCAAAGGAAAAGGAAATGTAAGATTCTTCCCATTATATGCTGTACATACTTTACCAGGTACTGAAAAAGCACAACTGGAAGGAACCGCGGTAGAAGAAGCCAAACAGGATTACGATGAAATGGGCCGTCCTGCCATCAAAATGCAGATGAATCCTGCAGGTAGTAAGATCTGGTCTAAAATGACGGGTAAAAATGTTGGCCGTCCCATTGCCATTGCATTGGATGATATTGTTTACAGCGCTCCGAATGTAAACCAGCAGATCGATGGAGGTAATTCTGAAATAGCCGGAAGTTTTTCTGTTGAAGAAGCACAGGATCTTGCCAATATCCTTAAGTCTGGTAAACTGGATGCTCCAGCGAAAATCGTTGCTGAAACAGTTGTAGGTCCTACCCTTGGCCAGGAAGCCGTTAAAGGTGGTGCGATGGCATTCCTTATCTCATTCGTAGTAATTTTTGTGTTGATGCTGGTGTATTACAATACCGGCGGCTGGGTTGCCAATATTGCATTAATATTAAACCTGTTGTTTACGATCGGTGTATTAACGGCTATGGGCTTTACGCTTACTGCTGCAGGTATCGCCGGTTTGGTACTTACCATTGGTTTGGCGGTAGATACCAACGTAATCATCTTTGAAAGGATCAAGGAAGAATTAACGAAAGGTAAATCATACCAGCAGGCGGTTAATGATGGTTATCGTCGTTCACTCGCTCCCGTTATTGATGCGCACGTTACTTCATTGTTAACGGCGATCATACTTGTTTACTTCGGTTTGGGTCCGGTACTTGGATTTGCTACTACGCAGATCATTGGTATCCTCCTGTCTTTATTCTGTGGTATCCTGGTGTCAAGGCTGATTACCGACGTTTGGACAAAGAGAAATCGTCACTTCAATTACTTTACCGGAATCTCTAAACGTATTTTCAAACACGCAAACTTCAAATTCATTGAGTATAGAAAAGTAGCTTATATTATCTCGGCAATCGTATTGCTTGCAGGTATTGCCGCTTTCTTCAATGGTTTCCATGAAGGTGTTGAATTTAAAGGTGGACGTAGTTATACCATTAAGTTTGATAAAAAAGTGGAAGGCAATGATGCATTAAGAGATGAATTGAAAAAATCCCTGGAAGGAGATAATATTACACTGAAAACGGTTGGTAATGATTCGAGAATATTGAATATTACTACGTCATACTTAAAAGGTCAGGATAATGCAGACAGCTTAGTAGAAACTAAATTGTATGAAGGACTTAAAAAAGTATTACCAGCCAACCTGAGCTTTACAGATTTTTCTAAGAAATCAATTGAAAGCCGCACCACTGTGCAGCCAAGTATTTCTGATGACCTGAAAAGAGGTGCTATCAGGGCAACAATCTTTGCCATGCTGATCATCTTCCTCTATATCTTCGTTCGTTTCCGCGACTGGAGATATTCTGCAGGAACCATCCTCACGTTATTGCATGACGTTCTGGTAACGCTTGCTGTGTTCTCATTCTTTAAAAACATCGTACCATTCCCACTTGAAATCGATCAGCATTTTATCGCTGCGGTATTAACGGTAATTGGGTTCTCGATGAATGATACCGTAATTGTGTTCGACAGGATCCGTGAGTATAGCAGGGATATGAAAAATGCGTCAAAAACAACCATCATTAACCGTGCGATCAACGATACGTTAAGTCGTACGATTATGACGTCAGTAACCGTATTCCTCGTGTTGCTTATCCTCTTCATCTTTGGTGGTGAAGTAACACGTGGTTTTGCTTTTGCGATGTTGATTGGTGTGATTACCGGTACTTACTCATCTATCTTCGTGGGAGCGCCAATTCTTGTTGATTTTGCAAAAGACAAACCTTTGGGTGCAGCCAGCGAAGTTGTGGTAAAGAGGGCACATGAAAAAGCGCCGGCACTGTAAGTACCTACTAAAAGAATAACAATAAAAAAAGCCAATCATATTTGATTGGCTTTTTTATTAAACAACTATTACAAAGAAATTAAACTGCAAAACTGGTTCCACATCCGCAGGTATTACTGGCATTGGGATTCTTGAACGTAAACCCACGAGAATTCAATCCTCCCTCCCAGTTCACTTCCATACCGGTTAAATAAATGCCGTGTGCCTTATCCATGATGTAGGTAAGTCCGCTCACTTCATACACTTCATCGTTGTCATTTCTCTGGTCAAAATCCAGCACATAGGTCATCCCACTGCAACCGCCACCTTTCACACCAACCCTCAACATCTTTCCCGCAACAGAAGCATCTTCTTTCATTAAACGATTGATCTCGCTAATGGCAGAACCTGTAAATGTAATTGGTGATTTGATTGTTGTTTCCATGATTGTATAATTTTAGATCGGGAATGAAGCAAAATTAACGTGAAATTCCAAAGCCTATAAGTTTACTGTTTGCGAAAGGAGGAATTTGTTGCCGATCTTGTTTATTTTTACAGGTAAATAATAAAATATGACATTACTTGAAATCAACTTTCAATACGTGGAGATAGCGGTTATTGTATTCTATTTCGTGATCATTGGTTTGTTATTCATAGAATTCAGGGGCATGAAAGAACTCATTAAAGAAAGAGCCGATGTAAATAATGAAGGATTAAGATTAAAAATGCAGGCATTGGAACGTTTGACGTTGTTTGCAGAAAGGGCGGGATTGAAAAATCTAATTGGCAGGGTGGATTCCATGCAAACCAGCGCAGCTACCCTGCACACCAACCTGGTAAACATGCTCAAATCAGAATATGAATATAATGTTACGCAGCAGATTTATGTAAGCCCGGAAGTATGGAATGCCATTACACGTTTGCGTGATCAGAATATTTATGTTATCAATCAACTGGCAGCTACACTACCAACCGAAGCCATTGCCATGGACCTTGGCAAACGCATTTTAGAATACAGCATGACTACCAACGCAGAACTGAATACTGTTGTACTGGATGCGCTTCAGTACGAAGCAAAAAAAGTACTTTCCTGATCGTTTAAGCTTTAATTAATTTTCTCAGCGTAGTAATTTATCAAACGGAATTTATGTCAACACAACTAACTACCGATTCTTCCATCCCCGTAAAAGAAGTGTACACGGCTGCCGACCTGCCAAATACAACAGATCATTTACCCGGTGAATACCCTTTTACGAGAGGTGTACAAAGTACCATGTACCGCGGTAAACTGTGGACGATGCGGCAGTATGCAGGATTTTCTACTGCAGAAGAAAGTAATAAGCGTTATCATTATTTGCTGAACCAGGGCGTAAGCGGGTTAAGCGTTGCGTTTGATCTGCCCACGCAAATTGGTTATGATAGCGATCACCCCCTGGCAGATGGAGAAGTAGGTAAAGTAGGTGTGGCCATCGACAGCCTGGAAGACATGGAAAAGCTGTTTGAAGGAATTAAACTGGAGCAGGTTTCCACATCCATGACCATTAATGCTACCGGTTTTATTTTACTGGCATTTTATGTAGCACTGGCAAAAAAGCAAGGTGCCGATCTTTCAAAAATAAACGGAACGATACAAAATGATATCCTGAAAGAATATGCGGCAAGAGGAACATATATTTTTCCGCCCAAGCCATCCATGCGCATCATCACCGACATTTTTGAATGGTGCAGCAGGGAAGTACCGAAATGGAATACCATATCCATTTCGGGTTACCATATCCGTGAGGCCGGCAGTACAGCAGTACAGGAAATTGCCTTCACCCTCAGCAATGGAAAAGCATACGTGAAAGCGGCTTTGGAAAAAGGACTTGATATCAATGTATTTGGCAAACGGCTCTCCTTCTTCTTTAATGCACACAATAATTTATTTGAGGAAGTGGCCAAGTTCAGGGCCGCAAGGAAAATGTGGGCAAACATCATGAAAGAACTGGGTGCAACGGATGAAAAAGCAATGATGCTGCGGTTTCATACGCAAACAGGCGGAAGTACGTTAACAGCACAACAGCCAATGAATAATATCAGCAGGGTTACCGTACAAACACTGGCTGCCGTACTTGGAGGAACGCAATCGTTACATACTAACGGCTACGATGAAGCGCTGAGTTTACCAACAGAAGAAGCAGCCAGGATAGCTTTGCGTACACAACAAATTGTTGCATTTGAAAGTGGTGCAGCCGACACCGCCGATCCGCTGGCCGGAAGTTATTATGTAGAATACCTTACAGCAGAAGTTGAAAAAGAAGCCTGGCAATTAATTGAAGCCATTGATGCCATGGGTGGCAGTGTGGCAGCTATAGAAGAAGGATTTATCCAGGATGAGATCGCAAAAAGTGCGTACAAATACCAGCAGGCCATCGAAAATGAATCGAAGATCATTGTAGGTGTAAACCGGTTTGTTTCGGAAGACAACAATAAAATCCCCGGATTTAAAATTGACGATTCGATCCAGAAAATGCAATCCGATAAATTAAAAGCATTGAAAGAAAGAAGAGATAATGGCGCAGTTTTCAAATGTCTTCAACGCATTTCCGATGCGGCGTTAACCAACGAAAATCTGATGCCGCTTGTACTGGATGCCGTTGAACATTATTGTACCCTGGGAGAAATTTCAGATACCTTACGTTCTGTGTTTGGAGAGTACAGGTAACTGCAGCACAAAAAATCATTTCAATTACAATCGAAAAAAATATTATGAAAAAGATTCAAACCATTTTAGCGCTCATCGTATTGTGTACTGCTCATACCGTTGCGCAAAATGTAATGACTCCGGAACTGCTCTGGCAATTGGGAAGAGTTTCAGCATTGGGCATTTCCAAAGACGGAAAATTTGTTGTGTACAATGTAAGTACACCTAACGTAGCGCAGGATAAAAGTTCATCCAAAAAATATATTGTAAATATCCAGGATGGTACTGTGAGTGAAATTACCAATGCAGACAGCCTGCTCAACAATACAAAAATTACTCCCGACGGAAAATATAAGATCGCTGATGATGAAGTACAGGTGACTAAAGTAATGGGAAAAGATATTTACCCGGAACTAAGCAAATCGAATGTGTATGTGTACGACGACCTGGCTTACAGGCATTGGGATACCTGGGAAGACGGCAAGTTCAGCCATGTTTTTTTAACCGACCTGGATAATGGAACTAAAAAAGATTTATTGGAAAATCAACCATACGACTGTCCTACAAAACCTTTCGGAGGCGATGAAGATTATATCTGGAGTGTAGATGGAAAACTCGTGGTATATGTTACCAAGAAGAAAGCAGGTAAAGAATATGCTCAAAGTACCAATACGGATTTATATGCGTACGACCTGGCCACAGGCAAAACATACAATCTTACAGAAGATATGCCTGGCTATGATCTGAATCCTTCCTTTAATTCCCGCAATCAACTGGCATGGCTGAGCATGAAAAGGGATGGCTATGAAGCCGACAAACAAGACATCATCGTTGGCATTGGAAATGTAAATCGCGGTACCATCGTTAAAAGAAATCTCACAGAGCACCGCGACGATATCCATGTAGAAGCATTTGCATGGGCGAAGGAAGGCAATACGATTTATTTTACGGCACCTATCGATGGAACACTGCAATTGTTTGAAGTTACCTATACCAATGATCTGAATACAGATCCCGTGATCAGGCAAATAACCAAAGGCGATTATGATATCAGCGGAATTGTTGGCCAGTTGGGCAACAGCATCATCGTAACCCGTACCGATATGAACCATGCTGCAGAAATTTATACAGTAGATGCAGGAAGCGGGCAAATGAAACAACTTACGCATGTTAACGACAACGCCTACTCGAAATTGAAAATGAGCAGAACAGAAAGAAGAATGGTTAAAACAACTGATGGCAAAGAGATGCTGGTGTGGGTGATCTATCCCCCCGATTTTGATGCCAGCAAAAAATACCCGGCTTTGTTGTATTGCCAGGGCGGACCACAGTCTCCCCTAACCCAGTTTTATTCTTTCCGGTGGAATTTCCAGTTGATGGCTGCCAATGGGTACATCGTAGTGGCGCCAAACCGCAGGGGAATGCCTGGCCATGGAACAAAATGGAATGAACAGATCAGTAAAGATTGGGGCGGACAGGTAATGAAAGACTACCTCAGCGCCATTGATGATGTAAGCAAAGAAACTTATGTAGATAAGAACCGTTTAGGATGTGTAGGCGCCAGTTATGGAGGCTATTCTGTTTATTATTTAGCCGGTATTCACAATAACCGTTTTAAATCTTTCATCGCACATGATGGTGTGTTTGATTTGAAAAGTATGTATGGTACAACGGAAGAACTTTGGTTTGTGAACTGGGATTTCGGCGGACCGTATTGGGATAAATCAAATGCGGCTGTACAAAATGCATTGGCGAATTTTAACCCGAGTAATAATGTTGATAAATGGAATACACCGATCCTTATTTACCAGGGAGGTAAAGATTATCGTGTGCCTATTGAGCAGGGACTGCAGGCTTTTACGGCTGCGCAGATAAAAGGTATTAAAAGTAAGCTGGTGTATTTACCGGATGAAAATCATTGGGTGCTGCATGCGCAGAATGCATTGGTATGGCAAAGGGAGTTTTATGGATGGTTGAAAGAGACGTTGAAATAGATAGCTATAATTTGAAGAACATTTTTTTTAACCACAAAGGACAGAGAGGGATGTCACGGAGGTGCACAGAGTGTTGGCCACAAAGGCACGAAGGCAGAAAGAAGCACAAAGTTTAATCAGTGAATCAGTGGGCATACATCCTACATCACTTTCTACTCATCTGCCAACTCATGTCAAAATAATCCTGATATAACTTCCTCATTTCTTATTTCTTATTCCTTATTTCTTACCGGGCAAAATCCTTTTCATAATCCCCTTTTATTCTTTCCATAGAAGGATTAAAATAACCAAACTTAAGACCAGGGAATTCTTCCCGGATAAGTTCCATCATTTGTTTTACGCCCATACATTCACCGGTATCTGTTACGGAAATTTTACCGAGATACCAGTCGGGATCAATATTAAAATTGCGCCATTGAATCATGCACAGGTCTGTATCAATGATCAACTGCCGCAGCGCTTCATATTCTTCAATGCTATCTGTCATGCCGGGAAATACAAAGTAATTGATGCTCGTCCATGCTCCATAACTACGGGCTACCTTTAAACTTTCAACAATATCGCTAAACACATAATTATTAGGCCGGTAATACGCCGTATAAATATGTTCACGTGCAGAATTGGTACTTACCCGTATACTATTCAACCCTGCTTCACACAAAACCTTTACAGCCGCAGGATTGCTCCCATTTGTATTGATATTGATGCTCCCCTTCTTCGTATGTTTTCGTATTTCAATAATGGCATCACGCATGGTTTCCCACATGAGCAGCGGTTCTCCTTCACAGCCCTGCCCGAAACTTACTAATGGATAAGGCGCTGTTTCCAGGTGTGGTACCGTAAACTCAACGATCTCTTCGCTGGTAGGCTTAAACGTTAGCCTGTCCTGTGTACTGAATATTGTTTCTTCTTCCGGTTGAAAGGATATACAACCAATGCAATTTGCGTTACAGGCAGGAGAAACCGGCACAGGGCATTCCCATCTGCCCAGGGCCAGGTTGCGGGCAGCCGGGCAAGTGTACGTCATGCAGCAATTCTCCATCAGGTGTTTTACCAGGCGGTTATGCGGATAAGCCTGCAATAAATGGGCGGCTCCACTTTCAATTTTTTCATCATCATAACCAGCAGCTTCCTGGCGGATATCTTTTTCAATACGTACTGCCGGTACATATATTTTTTCATCGAGCCAGCCAGCAGCCGTATAACAAAACAAGGGCAATGTGGGCGCATCGGGCGCTGTTTCATAAGCAGCCATGTACAAACCCGTATGTGCAGGTGGAATAAAAGCAGCAACGGCCCAGCCTTTCTCACAAATACGCATTTCGCCGGTTACCACATCAATACCAATTCCACGACGGCCCGGCAATTCGTACAACTGTCCGCCTTCCGGTAACAAAATCCACTCGTCTGTAGGAATGGGTAGTGCATCCCAGCCACTGCGGCCGGTTACATACAGGCTGGTATCTTCAAAAATGTTTCCGCACCCGTCGGAATAAAGTAAATAAGGGGATGATGTTATTGCTTCCACGTCGCAAAAATACAACGTAATTTATTAGCTGGCGGTGTAATTCGCTAATTAGCTGATCAGCTCTTCCTGTAATTGCTGTTTGCAAAACAGGTTAAACTCACGTTCATTGATATCGAGGGATTCTTTGCTAACCGATAGCTGCATCAGTTTGTTATTCTTAAGATCGATGGTAAGGATACCATCCTTTAATATTACATTGGAAATTTCTTCCCAACTGAATTTTTTTTTAGGGAAAGAAGGGTAAATGATCCCCTCTTCGCTTACAATAATTTCAAAAGCTCTTTTTGAATACGTGCCCATGATGGCAAAGGTAAAAATACAAAGTGCCAGCAGGTACCTGTCTATCAGGAACCAGCAAGTACTCAGGATGATAAAAACGATCTCTACCCTGAAAGAGGAAAGGCTTTTATTAAACTGTTGTAAAAAAAGAAATATACAGCCTGTAAGTGAAATAAAGGTTGCTGTAAGCGCTACATTTTTAATATTGATGATGACAGCGCCAAAATAAATAGAAGCAAACAGGAAAAGGTTCATGCCCAACACAAACCAGGTTACATAAGCGTATGTTTTAGATCGTTCGTTGGGCAGTATAATGGAATATCTGGTCACGATGCTTTTTTGGTTTGTTGCCGCAAATGTGCAAAGACAAAAATTACCGCAAAAATTCTACCATTGCGGTTACGATCAACCGTTACTTGCTATCATCAGGTTACACAATTTATACAAAACCCTTGCCCCTACATTCTCATCCCATTCATCATTGCTTACGCCTACTTCGTTCAGATCGAAGCCCACGAGTTTGCGGCCACTCTGCAACAATTTTTTAAACAGGTAAAATACTTCCTCAGTTTGCAGGCCGCCCTGTACGGGTGTACCTGTATGCGGACAAAGTTTCGGATCCAGTCCGTCAATATCAAAACTGATATATACATGCTGTGGCAGATGTGCAATGATTTCATCTACAATCATCTTCCAGGAATCTCCTTCAAAACGACGTTCTTTAATTTCCCTGTCGAAATAAATTTCAATTCTTCCTTCCTTGCTTACTTTATAATCGAATTCTTCTTCGCAATAATCACGAACACCAACCTGCACCAGTTTTTTCAATTGCGGAATTTGCTCGATTGCATTGTACATGACCGATGCATGAGAATAATTAAATCCTTCGTAAGCATTTCTCAGGTCGCAATGTGCATCTATCTGCAGTATGCCGAATTCGGGGTATTTATTGGCTATTGCTTTAAAAAAACCAAGCGGTGTACTGTGATCTCCTCCCAATAAACCCACCAGTTTTCCTTTGGCGAGTAATTCGGTGGTTTGTTCAAACACCCAATCGTTCAGGAATAAACTACCCTGGTTAATCTCCTTTAAAGTTTTACACATGAACTTATTTTCCGACACTTCATCACCCTGCGAAATGTAATTGATGTACAGTTCGGCTTCCTTGCGCAGGTAGTCGCTTTTCATCAAGATCTTTTTATCGGGAATGCGCATGTAAAATCCATTCTTCCAGGCATCTTTAATTTCCGGATCGAACAGGTCTACCTGTAAGCTTGCTTTAAAAATATGGTCGGGAGCCCGTGCTGTACCGGCGCTATAACTAACAGTTACTTCCCATGGAACGGGTAAAATAACCAGTCTTGCATCATCTTCTGTAGTGGGAAGGCCAAAAATATTAAAATTGGGATTTCCTACGGAGTTGGGGTCAAAATTTGACAAATCAGCCATGACATTCTTTTAAACTGGTTGCAAATATAGTTTAAGAACGGATGCATGGGGCATGAAAACAAATCGATTTTTTCAGATTATCTCGGGCCGATGTATGTGAGCGTTTCGTCGATGGTTTGTAAAAAAGCCGGATCAACTGTTCTCAACACCTTGTACTTTACTTTTATTGAATGGGTTACAGGATCGAAATTATTTACTCCTGATGGATCGACTACAAGGTATTTTGAAAAAGTAGATGCATAGTAAGGTGCTCCAGTTCCCAAAGAAGGATCGCCATTACTGGTGGGCAGATTTGTCGGATCACCGTAATAATTTCTAACTTCTGTAATTTGATTCGACGCATTAAAAAACAATTGTTCTCCAAACTGAACATAATGCGAAGGTTCGGAAGCACCGATTGCAATAAAAGTGTAGGTTGGCACCAACAAGCCCGGCGATATTTCTTCCTTGATTGTTACACTTGAAGCTGTATTGGTTACCAGGTAATATATCTTTGGGTAATATCCTGTCAGATCAGTGTTTCCATCATACACAAAAGTTCCATTTGCTTCATAAATTCCATCATACGGATTAAGGGCTATCGGGCACGACAATGCAATTGCCGGTACTAAGATATTGTCTCCCGTTATTAAAATTGAACTGTTGTAAACAGCAGTTGAATTCGCATTTTCCCATGCTGTTACATTCAATGAATCAACCGCCGAACAATGAACAATATCGAATTGATAAATACCATTATTTACCTGTGCGAATGTATAATACTGATTGTTGCTGTTAGACAACAAAACCGTTCCGTTTAGCACAGGATCACCGTTGCAGTCATTCACTGAACCGCTGATCGTTAAAGTGGTTCCCTGGTTAGATACCACATTTAATGTAACAGTTGCATTTGAGCTGAAAGGGCCAATCGAGGGAAGTGTCATGTAATCTGAACACAGGGCGTTATTGGGACGAATACCTACTTCAAATTCAACACCGGCTGGCACCAAACCTGAAACATTCCCGGAGACATCAGTTATACCAGAAGTAGCGCCCCAAATCTGGCTGCCGGTAACAGCAGTTAATAAAATCTGCGTATTCGGTAAGGCAATATTGTGCTGGTCTTGTAAATGTATTGAAAGATAAACTGTACTATTGGGCACATCGCAGTTCCAGAAAGAAAAATGGCTGGCTTGGAATTCATAATGATCACCGGCTTTATTTGCAGTATTTTCTTTTACCCATATTCCTTTGTCATCCAAACTCCAGGTATCTATTGTAGATGGAGCTTTACTCAATAATGAATTCGGTATCGGTAAATGAACCGTGGAAGGTAAGCCAGTTGCGAGTTGCAATTCTTCACCAGAGGGAGATTGAATATTTACGGCCAGCATTCCGGTTGAACTGAGTACATACATATTGCGGTCATCTTTCGCCATGAAACTTCCCGGAACCATTGCATGAATGTCATCTGTTGTGGGATCAATATAAGATGCATAAACATTCACCGTGCCGGAATAAGGCGAGCCTGAACGCTTCACGATAAAACTATTCGGCTGAAAGTTAATAGATGTCCCGTTGGACAATGAAATGATTCCTCCGTCAACAGAAGAAACAGTGCCTGATAAATTTTTCGGAACAAGTTTGATGTATAACAAATTCCTTCCCTCATTTGCACAAAAAGAACGGTAACCATCAAAATAACCTTGCCTCTTTACCACTGCAGTACTGATGTATTTATCAAGCGTGATATTATTGATATTAAAAAGTCCGTTTACGTCTGATACTGTTGAAATGTTCCCGCATGTTATTATCGCATTTGAAACCGGTTGATTATTTTCATCTACGATCTTTCCACTAACTGAACCATTTACAGGCGTTGAAGCAGGAATGGCAAAATCGGGCTCAGTTACATTCACATTCGTATCCGGATTTTTTTTGCAGGCGTACATTAAAAGAACCAGGCAAAAAAATACAGCCAGTTTTGTTATGAAACGATCAGACATAATTGAAGGATAATACAGATTAATAAAGGGTACGTATTCATATAGACAATAAAGATAAACTATTGCTGCACCCGGGCAATTTTTATTATAAAAAGAAGCCATTAATATCTCCTCCCTCCCCGTTTTGAACTAACTTTGCGGGCAAATACAAAAATGAAGAAAACACATATTATTATACTGATCGGGATTGCCGTATTGATCGTAGGACTGCTTACCTACTCCGTAGATTTTTCTACCTACGATACCATTCATTCTGCACAGGAAAAAAAGGGAAAATTTGTGCATGTGATCGCTAAAATTGACAAGAGTGAACCGGTTGTGTATGACCCCATCAACAACCCGAATTATCTTTCTTTTTATGCTATCGACAGCCTGGGCGGTAAAACCAAAGTGGTGTATCATAACAGCAAACCAACCGATCTCGAAAGAAGCGAACGCATCGTGATGAAAGGAAAAATGCAGGCCGATCATTTTGAATGCAGCGATATCCTGCTGAAATGCCCCAGCAAATACAAAGACGATAAAAAACAACTGGAGAAAAATATGAATGAGCAGGCAGCAACCGGCTCTACCTCCGCTCAATAAATTAAACGCTCCTGATGAAGTTTTTAGGTGAACATCTTCTTCCCGGTCAACTCGGACATTTTTTTGTAATACTGGGCTTCATTGCTTCACTGCTCGCCAGTATTTCCTTTTTCAAGGCATCGTCGGGAAATGATCCCGTTGAAAAAAACAACTGGCTCCGGTTTGGCAGCATTTTATTTTTTACTCAGGTGATCAGTGTGATCGCTGTGTTCTCCATCATCTATTATATCTGCGCCAACCATTACTACGAATACATGTATGCATACAAGCATGCATCCAAAGAACTGGAACCAAAGTATTTACTCGCCTGTATCTGGGAAGGACAGGAAGGAAGTTTTTTATTGTGGACGATCTGGCACAGTGTGCTGGGTGTATTCATCCTTTTCAACGCAAAAGAATGGAAAGCACCGGTGATGTCGGTTATCAGCCTCGCCCAGTTTTTTTTACTGATGATGATACTCGGCATTTATGTTTTTGATGCAAGGATCGGTAACAGTCCGTTTACATTAACCCGCAATGAAATTGCCGGCCCCATCTTTGGCCGGGAAGATTACTTAACCTTCATCAAAGACGGGATGGGATTAAATGTGTTGCTCCGCAATTACTGGATGGTGATTCACCCGCCGGTTTTGTTTTTGGGGTTTGCATCTACGATCGTTCCTTTTGCGTATGCCTATGCAGGCATCAAAACAAAACAATACGGAGCATGGATAAAGCCGGTAATTCCATGGGCATTATTCAGTGCCTGCGTACTGGGAGTTGGTATCATGATGGGTGGCAAATGGGCGTATGAATCATTAAGCTTTGGGGGTTACTGGGCCTGGGATCCGGTAGAAAATGCATCATTGGTTCCCTGGCTGTTACTGGTTGCAGGTTTGCATACCATGGTAATATACAATGCAACCGGCCATTCACTGCGGGCCAGTTATTTATTTGCGATTTTATGTTTTGCCTTCATCCTCTACTCTACTTTCCTCACCCGTACGGGAATATTGGGCGATACTTCGGTACATGCCTTTACGGAAGCAGGCAATGTGATCAATACCATGATCGGTTTATTTGTGTTAGCCTTCACGGGTCCGATGTTGTTTTTATTTTTCAGGCATTATAAAAGAATACCAGCCATACATAAGGAAGAAGAAGCAAGCTCGAGGGAATTCTGGATGTTTATTGGCTCGCTGGTTTTGTTCCTTGCTGCATTGTTTATTATTGGCGTAACGTCTATACCTGTTTACAATAAAACGCCCCTGCTGAAAGATATCATCGTGTACTTTCATCATGCTGCCCTGGCCATGCCGGAGGATCCTGAATTCCTGTACAATAAAGTAATGATATTGGTGGTATTCATCATTGGAATCCTCACTGCCATTGCACAATATTTTAAATACAAGCAATCGCCTAAATCTTACTTCACTAAAAAAATTGCGCTGCCTACGCTGATTGCGGCCGTGCTCACTACGCTTATCGTTTGGGCTTACCCGTTACAATACTTTAAACAGGGGCCTGTGTTTAAAGGTGCTATCTATTTAGGATTTTTTGCTGCGATGTATGCGCTGGTGGCTAATGCCATGTATATATGGAGCGGACTTAACGGTAAAATTAAAAATGCCGGCGGATCAGTTACGCATGTTGGCTTTGCATTGATGTTATTGGGGATCCTCATTTCCAGCAGTAACAAAGAAGTGATCAGCAGCAGTACGGCCAATGGAATCAATGCGCAGGTAGGTATTGATCCGATGACAAAAAAACAAGACAATCCCCAGGAAAATCTTACGCTGTTGAGAGAGATTCCAACAAGGATGGGCGAATATGAAGTAACGTATTTCAGTGATTCATCCGGTCATGAAAAAGGCAGGAAGTTCTTTGCGCTGCGTTTCGATAAAAAAGATCCTTCTTCTAAAAAAAATATGGAGTCATTTGTGATCAAACCTGATGTGTACATCATGAAAGATAACAACATGAGCAGCAACCCGGATACAAAATCCTATCTTACCAAAGACGTTTTCACTTATGTAACATCGGCGCCCGATAACGAAAAAGTAAAAGACACCGCCCGATTCCGCACTACCGAAATAGCTATTGGTGATACGGCTTTTTATAGCAAGGGGATGATCATTTTAAAAGATGTGGTAAAAAATCCCAACAATCAAAAATATCATTTTAAGGAAGACGACCTGGCGTTGATGGCCGACCTCAGCGTCATCAGCAGGGAACAAATGCATTACCACGCTACCCCACTGATACGGATAGACGAAAACAATATGGCCCAGATGGTTGACGATACCGTATACGCACAGAACCTGTTTGTACGTTTTGAAGGAGTGGGTGATGGAAAGAAATTAAAGTTGGGCATTAAGGAATCTGATAAAACAATAGATTATGTTACGGTAAAATCTTACATCTTCCCGTACATCAACCTGGTGTGGCTGGGATTGATCATCATGGCAGCAGGACTATTAATCAGCATGGTAAAAAGGAGCAATCTATCCCCTGCCCGCTCTGTCATTTTATATATCGTGGCGATCAGTTCCCTGGTATATATGTTTCTCTTCGCCAACGGTTAAACTTTTAACATCATTCCCGGAACATTTTCACAAAAATTTTAAGGTTACTTTTACGCCGGTTGCGTATTAACCTGTACCGTTATTTAATTACATTTACGTACATGAATTTCCGTGCGCTGCATATTCCCGTTCTGAAGCTGGTATGTATTACCGGCATTTTTTTGTGCCTGCAGCAAAGGGCAAACGCACAGTACGGCCAGTATGATACCATTGTTCGGGAAGCCGTAATATTCAACGGCGATACCATTGAATCGAAAACGCTGGGAAATTTTTACACTTATGCACACATGACCGAGGCGCAAAAAGCTGCCCGGAATGAATACAATCGTTTGAGAAATGCAGTGTATGTAACGTATCCTTATGCCCGTAGGGCCGGTGTGGTGATGAATGATATTAATGCGAAACTGGAACACATCAGCGGCAAGTCGGAAAGAAAAAGCTATATCAGATCCAGGGAAAAGGAACTGAGAAAGGAATTTACAAAGCCACTTACGGATCTTTCCATTTACCAGGGGAAAGTACTGATGAAACTGATCAACCGGGAAACCGGGAACAATTGTTATGAAATTATCAAGGAGTACCAGGGCGGACTCACCGCAAGATTATACCAGACCGTAGCTTTTTTCTTCAGCACGAGTCTTAAACAGCCTTACGATGCAGCCAATGACGATGCTACCATCGAAAAATTTGTACAGGAAGTTCAACGCATGTATGGGTTCCAGGACATCCGCAAAAAACAAACGATGTAACCCGTTTGTTTAATGATTTAAATGAGGCTTTTCCACAATTTCACATTTATGATTTCTATCAGTTTTTGGAGGCTGAATTCTCAGTTTTATGAAGTAATTTGCACAAATATTACGACTGATAAATATGAAGATTGACGTGCTTGCTTTTGGTGTACATCCGGATGATGTGGAATTGAGTTGTTCGGGGGTGTTAATGGTTGAAAAAAGCAATGGAAAAACAACCGGGATCATTGATCTTACGGAAGGCGAACTGGGAACAAGGGGTACAATTGATACCAGGAAACAGGAGGCGGCAGATGCGGCTGAAATTCTTGGGGTAGATATCCGGGAAAACGTTCAACTGGCCGATGGATTTTTTGAGAACAATAAGGCAAGCCAGATAAAGATCATTGAGAAGATCAGGAAATACCAGCCCGAAATAATTTTGTGCAATGCAGTGGAAGACCGGCATCCGGATCATGGAAGAAGTGCACAGTTGGTGGCAGATGCAGCGTTTTTATCCGGGCTCAGAAAAATTGAAACAACTACGGCAGGTGTGTTGCAGGAAGCATGGAGGCCGAAATACGTGTTACATTATATCCAGGACAGGTACCTCAATCCTGATTTTGTAGTTGATATCAGCAACGTATTCGAACGAAAACTGGATGCGATCCGGGCTTACAAAACCCAGTTTCATCAACCCGGAATGGAAGGTCCGCAAACGTATATTTCCACCCCTGATTTTTTAGACAGTGTAATTTATCGATCTAAAATGATGGGAAAAATGATTGGGGTTAAATACGCGGAAGGTTTTATAACAAAGAAAAAAATCGGCATCAGCAATTTTGATGCACTTATCAAACACAATACCTAAAAACAAAAAAATAAGTATCAATGGCTACTCCAAAATTTGCCAATCTCCAGGGCTCAAATTTTCACCAGGAATTAAAAAGAAGGGTTAACAATTATTTCGTTGAAAACAACAAAGCCAGTACAGGCAATTTCTCACTTTATTTCAAGGCTATACTTTTATGGGCCTGCTACATCAGCATTTATATTCACCTTGTATTTTATACACCTTCAACCTGGTTTGCAATTGCAGAATGTATTATGATGGGCGTATTAACGGCTGCCATTGGATTTAACGTGATGCATGATGGTGGACACGGAAGTTTTAGTCCGAGTAAATTCTGGAATAAAATCGCCTCTTTCTCAGCCAATGCCTTAGGCGCCAGTGCAATTATGTGGAATAATAAACACAATATTATACACCACACCTATACAAATATCGATGGCATCGACGATGATATTGAAATCAAACCATTGCTGAGAATGTGTACCACCCAAAAAAAATATGCCATTCACCGTTACCAGCATTACTATGTATGGTTCCTGTACACTTTGCTGCTGATCGTTTGGTTATTTGTAAGTGATTACACCAAATATTTTAAACAAAAAGTTGGAGATGTTGCTTTGAAAAAAATGAGCGCTTATGATCATTTTGCTTTCTGGGCTGCCAAACTGGGATATGCGTTTATGATGATTGTTTTACCCATTTACCTGTTGGGATTTGTGCCCTGGCTGATTGGATTTATGGTAATGGTATTGTTTGCCGGTTTTATTTTAAGTGTGGTATTTCAACTGGCGCATACTGTGGAAGAAACAGCATTTCCGGTTCCTGCAGATACCAATAAGATTGAAAACGAATGGGCCATTCACCAGTTAAATACAACTGCAAATTTTGCAACCCGTAATAAAGTTATTTCCTGGTTTGTGGGAGGTTTAAATTTCCAGATCGAACACCACCTGTTCCCCAAAATATCGCATGTACACTACCCTGCCATCAGCAAGATCATCAAAAAAACCTGCGAAGAATTCAATATTAAGTATATAGAGTACCGGAGAATGAGACATGCAATCGTTTCTCATACTTTGCATTTAAAAAATATGGGAAGAGCGTGAGGGGATTCTGAATTGTGAATTATGAATTATGAATTATGAATTATGAATTATGAATGCTGAATTATGAATTGTGATTGGGCAAGTACTTATGTTGAACTAAATGATCAATTCAGCATTCATAATTCAACATTATATATAAATCTCCCTTCAATATTCCCGTTCCGATTTAAATCCCATTAATTTCCCTTTCTGAAAGGCTTCAAATTCCTTTTTATAACGCTTACGGTTAGCCTTTGTTAGTTCTTCAGGATCTAGGTCATTCAAATCTGGTTTACCAGCATTTACCCAGGCCGTGTACCAGAAATTGGCAAGATCCTGGCTGGCATGGCGGATCTGATTTTCCACCATTCCATTCAATGCCGCATGATATGCTGCTGCATACGCATCACTGAAAACAGGCTGCCCGAATTTATTTTTCAGCGTATCTCCATTGGCTCCCGTTTTATATAAACCTTTATAGCTGAAAGATGCTTTTGTGTTTTTATCGGTAGCTAATAAACTATCAACAAGGCTGTTGGAATGTTTAATGATATCCCAGGTAGCTGAAGTTATATCCGGAAGGTACACCGCTTCATTTACTTTATAATTGTACAGGTGACCGAAGTATTCCGGTAACTGTGCTTCAAAAAAAGAATGAATACCCTTTTGGCCGGTTAGTTGTCCGTTGTGATTGATAGAAGTATGCAACGGCATATTGGCATCACCGATATAATGTCCAAGATCCGCAGCAATGAATAATATTTCTGTCCGGCGCTTTTCCTTAAATGCTTTTGTAAGTTTTTCCATCATCTCCTGGATATACCAGGGCAACATGCCAATGCGTTGAAACATCTTTTCATTGTAAACAGCTTTTGCTTCTTTCATCGTACGGGGAAGCGAATCGATATTCATGGTGGCAGAATCGCCGATATCAATAAAATGCCGTTGATTTTCCGACTTATCATTTAATGTGTACTTCCGTAAATCAGGAATTGTAGATTCTTCCGTAATAAAATCGATGTGGTTATAAAAAAATGATCGTATTTCAGGTGGCAATGCAAATACAGCAGAACGGTTGATGTGATTATGACCATACATGCCCCAACTCAGTAAAAAAACGGCTGCTGCCAATAATGAAAGTGTGTAGATACTTCTTTTAATCGGTTTCATGATAACATTAATTGAGCAACAAAATTAGTCTAAAACCTTCCAACAGCCCAGCCCGTTCCCTCATTGCTATTTTTCGCACCTTAAACCGTAAATTTGCCGCTCAATTCGTTTTATGAGTGAAGAAAAAAGCCTGAATTTCCTGGAAGAAATTGTTGAAGCCGATCTCGCTGCCGGTAAATATTCATCAATCGTTACAAGGTTTCCGCCCGAACCTAATGGATACCTGCATATCGGGCATTCTAAAAGTATTTGCCTGAATTTCGGCCTGGCAAAAAAATACGGCGGCAAAACAAACCTTCGTTTTGATGATACGAACCCCGTTACCGAGGACACAGAATATGTTGAAAGTATAAAAGATGATATCCGCTGGCTAGGATTTAACTGGGCCGAAGAATTATATGCTTCTGATTATTTTGACAAACTATATGAATATGCGGTTACGCTTATCCGTAAGGGACTTGCTTATGTTGACGACAGTACTTCTGAAGAAATAGCAACACTGAAAGGAACACCTACCGAACCCGGCAAAGACAGTGTGTACCGTAGCAGGTCTGTTGAAGAGAACCTGCAATTGTTTTCCGATATGAAAGCCGGTAAATACAAAGACGGCGAAAAAGTGCTGCGGGCTAAAATAGACATGGCTCATACCAATATGCTCATGCGTGACCCGATTATCTACAGGATCAAACATGCGCATCATCACCGCACCGGGGATAAATGGTGTGTTTACCCGATGTATGATTTTGCGCACGGGCAAAGCGACAGTATTGAAAACATCACTCACTCTATCTGTACACTCGAATTCATCCCCCATCGGGAATTGTACGACTGGCTGATAGAAAAACTGGAAATATTCCCTTCGCACCAATACGAATTTGCCCGTTTAAACATGACCTATACGGTAATGAGTAAACGAAAATTACTGCAACTGGTAAATGAAGGTTTTGTAAATGGCTGGGATGATCCACGCATGCCCACGATCAGCGGTTTCAGGAGAAAAGGGTATACGGCGGAAAGTATCCGTACATTTTGCGACAAGATCGGCGTAGCCAAAAGAGAAAATTTCATCGACCTCAGCCTGTTGGAATTTTGCCTGAGGGAACACCTGAATAAAATTGCAAAACGTGTAATGGCCGTTCTCGACCCGGTAAAACTGGTTATTACCAATTATGAAGACGGCAAAACGGAAATGCTGAACAGTGAAAATGGCCCGGATGAATCAATGGGTACGAGAACCATTCCGTTTAGCAAAGAACTGTGGATTGAAAGAGAAGATTTCATGGAAGTACCGGCAAAGAAATGGTTCAGGCTGGCGCCGGGAGCAATGGTGCGTTTAAAGAGTGCTTATATAATAAAATGTGATGCGTTCATTAAAGATGTAAACGGCAATATAACAGAACTCCATTGCAGCTATATCCCTGAAAGTAAAAGCAGCAATGATACCAGTGGTATTTCCGTAAAGGGAACTATACATTGGGTAAATATAGCTACAGCACTGGAAGCTGAAGTAAGAATGTACGACCGCCTGTTTAAAGTTGAAAACCCGGCGAGTGAAGAAGGCGATTTTAAAGATTTTATCAATCCCCATTCACTGGAGATCATCCAAAAAGCCTATCTCGAACCTTCCCTTGCAACAGCGGCTATAGAAGACCGTTACCAATTTATCCGCAAAGGATATTTCTGCCTGGATAAAGATTCTACAGCAAACCAACTGGTGTTTAACAGAACCGTAACGCTGAAAGATACCTGGAGTAAAGAAGCCAATAAATAGAAACTTTATTGATCAATAGTAAAAGTATGAAGCGGCCCTTCATACTTTTTTTTATCCTGTTATTTCCGGTTTTCTTTTGGAAACAAACAAGCAGCCAGCATCAGGAATGAAAGGATGATGATCAGATAGATCCCTGCCTTTTTTTCTACCTCACCTTCAAAAAGGGCACTCGTAAAAATGATATACGTGCGAATGCAATAAGCGAACAACAAGGCCGCAAAAAAAAGATTAAAACGTTTTGCCCAGGTTTGCGGCAATAACATACACAGCAGAATGATGGAACTCATGATACTAATGATCACACCGGCTTTTCCATAATAATTTCCCGTAACAAATCTTTTTACATGAAATCCGGTAAAAGTTTCATTGATGTTGTTGTAATGAACCCAGGGAATAAAACAAACGAGAATGATGGCAACGCTGGCTACAATCCCGGTATAGTACATGATTTTTGAAAACATAGCTAAAAGTTAATCGCCCCGGTTATTGCCGGGGCGATGCTGAGGTCCCTAGCGGATTCGAACCGCTGTAGAGGCTTTTGCAGAGCCTTGCCTAGCCACTCGGCCAAAGGACCTTTTAGAAACGCAGCAAAAATAAGGTATTTTTTCATTGAAATTATACGAAATTGGGCAATCAAATTTTTCATCTGTTATGAACAGCATTGCAGCATCAGAATTGATCATCAACAATCGTGGAGCCATTTACCATGTAAACTGCCGCCCGGAAGAAATTGCCAATACCATTATTACTGTTGGTGATCCCGATCGTGTGAAAGAAGTAAGTAAATATTTCGACAAAATAGAATTTACCAACCAGCACCGTGAATTCGTTACGCATACCGGCTATATCGGCAACAAACGAATATCGGTTACGAGTACGGGCATTGGCCCCGATAACATCGATATTGTTTTAAACGAACTGGATGCATTGGTGAATATCGATTTTGAAACCCGTACAATAAAAGAAAATCTAACCTCCTTAAACATTATTCGGGTTGGTACATCAGGATCGCTTCAAAAAGAAATCCCTGTGGATAGTTTTGTAGCCAGCACGCATGGATTGGGATTGGATAACCTGCTGAACTTTTACCTGCATAGCAATAATGAAGAAGAAAAACAGGTGCTGCACGCATTCAATACCCATACTCAATTGCACCAGGGTGTAACGGCACCATATATCAACGGCGCAAGTATGCAATTGCTTAAAGAATTTGTACATAATTTTCATCAGGGTATCACTGTTACCTGTCCAGGATTTTACGGCCCCCAGGGTCGTGTACTTCGAATGGGATTGACACAACCCCTGCTCATTGATCGTTTAACGAGTTTCAACTTTGGCGCACACCGCATCAGCAATTTTGAAATGGAAACTTCTGCCATCTATGGCATGGGAAAAATTCTGGGACATCATTGCCTCTCACTGAGCGCAATTGTTGCCAACAGGATCAGCCGGGAATTCAGTAAAGATGGCAATGCCGCAGTAGAAAACCTGATCAAACAAACCTTATCCATCATTTCATCATCTATTTAAATGAAATTAGTTTTCCATAAATACCAGGGCACCGGAAATGATTTTATCATTTTAGATAACCGCAGTGGTGAATACAATGCACTCTCTACAAAACAGGTTCACTTTCTTTGCGACAGAAGGTTTGGCATTGGCGCCGACGGGCTCATGTTGCTGAATGCAAAGGAAGGTTACGATTTTGAAATGATATATTATAATTCAGATGGCAGCCAGAGCACCATGTGCGGAAACGGCGGCAGGTGTATTGTAAAGTTTGCTTCCCAGATCGGCATACACAAATATTCATATCGCTTCCTGGCAATAGATGGTGTGCATGAAGCAGAGATTGATAAAAATATCGTTCGGTTAAAAATGAATGATGTTACGTCGGTGGAAGAACATCCCTCCTATGCAGTATTAAATACCGGTTCACCTCATTTTGTAAAATTCGCCTCCGATGTAGAAAACATAGATGTGGTAGAAACGGGAAGAGATATACGAAATAGCAAGGCTTATGCAGAAGAAGGAATTAATGTAAACTTTGTAGAAAACATAAGCGAAGACGAAATTTTTGTACGCACCTATGAACGTGGCGTTGAAGATGAAACGTTGAGTTGTGGTACCGGCGTTACGGCTGCTGCACTGGTATCCTCACACAATCCTCTCGGGTTTAACCGTGTGGAAGTTAAAACGCCGGGTGGCAGGCTGAGTGTTGAATACAATAAACTGGACGATACGCATTTTGAAAACATCTGGCTTTGTGGTCCTGCAGAATTTGTTTTTAAAGGAGAAACAGAGATTAACTAACCGAACCAATACTAACGGCATGATTCAATATTTTAAAATTGTAGACCAACATACTATTGCCGTTGACAAACCCGAAACCGGAACCTGGGTAAACATTCTTCCTCCCCTGAAACAGGAAGAATTTTCGGAGCTGAGTAAAACCTTATCGATCCCGCTCGATTTTTTAAAAGATTCACTTGACATTGATGAACGCAGCCGTTTTGAAGCAGAAGACAATGTAAAGCTGGTGGTGATTAAAACACCAACGGAAAATAATTCATTCAACGACAGCGATGCATTTTATATTACAATACCCATTTGTAT
This sequence comes from Bacteroidota bacterium, assembly GCA_018268085.1. Lineage (GTDB taxonomy): Bacteria > Bacteroidota > Bacteroidia > Chitinophagales > Chitinophagaceae > Ferruginibacter. Next base: position 16,582 of record JAFDXE010000023.1, on the reverse strand, counting down.
TATTCTTACAGGCCAGCAGGTGGTTACGGTTAATTCATTTGAAAATGCCGCTATCAAAAAATTCCTGAACAGTTTTAAAAATCGCCGGCCAGATAAACCCAATATGATGTTGCTGAAAATTTTTGAAAAAGTAATCCTGAATTTCCAGGATTGCCTCAAGGAAATTAACCAGCGCAGGAATATGCTTGAACAGAAATTGTATCATGCGATCAGGAATGAAGAATTGCTGCAACTGATGCGCATACAAAAAAGCCTTGTTTATTTTATTACTGCATTAAGAAGTAATGAATTGCTGATGATGAAACTGGCCAGGGTAAATTTTTTACAACTCGATGAGGAAGAAAAAGATTTCCTCGACGACCTGATCATCGAAAATTCACAGGCGTTGGAAACAGCCAATACCTATACCAATATATTAAGCAGTACGCTGGATGCATTTGCAAGCATCATCAGCAACAATCAGAATGAAGTATTGAAAAGGCTGAGTACGATCACCATATTTTTAAGTGTGCCGGTTCTTATTGCAAGTATCTACGGCATGAATGTACCGGTACCTTACCAACATTCCATTCATGCTTTCTGGATACCGGTAATATTATCCATCCTTATCCTTGCATTTGTTATTTTTAATTACCTGCGCAGATTTAAAAAGTAAACTATGTTTAATATACGTGTGTATGGCATCCTGATCAATGAACAAAAACAGGTGCTGGTTAGTGATGAATGTATACGAGGTAAATATTTTACAAAATTTTGTGGCGGCGGACTTGAATTAGGGGAAGGCACCATCGATTGCCTGAAGCGGGAATTCATGGAAGAAATGAATTTAAAGGTAGCGGTAACAGCGCATTTATATACAACAGATTTTTACCAGCAAAGTGCATTCAATCCTGCACACCAGATCATATCCATTTATTATTATGTACAGCCGCTGGAACCGATAACTACTCCTTTACGAAATGAACCATTTCAATTTGATGAACAACAATTAAAAGTGTATGCTGCAACAGGTGAAACCGAAACTTTCCGTTTTATTAATTGGGATGATTTTTCTGCAGACAGCGTTTCCTTACCCATCGACAAAATAGTAGCTACACTCATTAAAAAAAATAATTAACACTCATCCATATCGCTTTCTCTTTTCAAGTAACGCATACAACCTGTTACTCAATATTAATTCGTATCCACGTCATTCGGGTCTAATAAGTTCGTACTCCAACCCTTTGCTATCAAAAAAATCTATCAGCCATAAGCCGGATTCTGTTATTCCGGTTACCCGGAACGGCCATCATTTATCTAGCCTCAACATTGCTGTTGAGATCTTGCTGCCTACCCTTCAGCGTAACCGTTAGGTATTCGGACGAGCAGCCCTCAACCGCTGATATACGTGGCATTACAGCACACAAGGTTTACCCGTAATGATTGTTACCAACCATAACCGTGAGCTCTTACCTCACGTTTTCACCCTCATCCACCGAAGCGGACAGTTATTTTCTGTGGCACTTTCTCTTCCCGCAATAAACGGGAGCCGGCCGTTAACCGGTGTGTTGCTCTGTGCTGTCCGGACTTTCCTTCCCGTTTACACGGAACGATAGCCGGCTGATAGAACTGTAAAGATAATTTTTATTTAACAGAAGAAAGCGTAATCATCTCTCCATGAATCCCCGTTATAATATAAACGTATCGGGTAAAATTACTTACTGCAATTCTGTATCTTTAAATATGACCGCAGCTATTATATTAACGATTTGTAGTTTAATTCTCATCGCCTATATTTTTGATCTTACTGCTACAAAAACCAAAGTGCCATCCGTAATTTTATTATTGTTACTTGGGTGGTTAGTACGGCAAACAACAGACACCCTTCACATACACGTCCCCTACTTAAATCCGGTATTACCTGTACTGGGAACAATCGGTTTAATTTTGATTGTGCTGGAAGGATCGCTGGAACTTGAGTACAACGCAACAAAAATTCCATTGATCAAAAAATCGTTTGCCGTTTCCATCCTACCCATTCTTATTCTTGCATTTTTACTCGCCTGGCTGTTTCATTACTTTGGCGGATACGACTTTAAAATATCATTCTTCAATGCAATCCCTTTTGTGATCATCAGTAGTTCCATTGCTATACCAAGTGTAAACGGACAAAACAGGTTTACCCGTGAGTTTGTTATTTATGAAAGCAGTTTTTCCGACATACTCGGCATATTACTATTCAATTTTTTTGCTTTTAATAAAACCATCACTTATTTATCATTCGGATATTTTGCAATTGATCTTATTGTAATGGCTGCCGTTTCCATCATCGCAAGCATACTGCTGGCATTACTGCTAAGTAAAATCGATCATCATATTAAGTTTGCGCCCATCGTAATTTTAATTGTGCTCATTTATGAAACAGCAAAAATTTTCAATTTGCCGGCTTTATTGTTTATCCTGTTATTCGGAACGATGCTGGGAAATATCAATCAGTTTCATCGTTTTAAATGGATAGAAAAATTTAAACCTGAAGTATTAAACGTAGAAGTTCATAAATTCAAAGAGCTGATTGTTGAAGGAACATTTCTTGTACGTACCATATTTTTTATATTATTCGGATTCCTGCTTGATACTCATGAAATAGTAAATCCCGATTCCCTTGTATGGGCACTGGTAATTATAGCATGTATTTTAATTATTCGCTTGATTGTATTAAAACTTTTCAGACTTACCTTATTACCATTATTGTTTATAGCACCAAGAGGATTGATCAACATCCTGCTTTTTTTATCAATTGTTCCGGATAAAAGTATTCCATTGGTAAGCAAGTCGCTGATCGTACAGGTGATCATCTTATCTGCATTTATTATGATGCTCGGACTTATGCTCACCAAAAAAAATAAAACAGAAACACAATTTTAAAATTCCTGGCAACATGCCAAAGCCACAATCAAATAAGGTGGCTTCACATAGGATGAAAAGCATTACAGGTTATAGCGCATTTAAACTTGTAAGCCGAAGGAATGAATAAGCTATTACTTACCCAGTTCAAAAGTTTCAACGCCTCTCATAAGATTAACGAAAGCTTCAATGGTTGTAATGTTATCGATACCATCGAGATCAGTATTAAGTAACAATACATGCCCAACTTTAGTAATTGGATCAAAAGCAATAAAAGCTGCATACCCGGGTCCGCCGCCGGTGACTGCAATTTTATTTTTACGGTTAAAAGCCCAGAAGATGGCCCTGTTCGGCTCACGTGGATCCATAGTTGCCGGTAGTTTATCTGCTGCAAACTGCTTTTGAAATAATAATTCAAATGATTTTTTTGAAATAATTATTGATTTTCCGGAATAGCCTTTAATCATCTCTTTAAGAAAAATTGCAAGATCGTTTACAGAGGAACGCAAGTCTGTAGCAGGATACAAAGCTGCACAATAGTTCTTAATGGTACCATCACTGTTCAACACATATTTATTCAATGCTTCTTCATGCCTGTTTACCTGGTATAAGGTTGCATATTTACTGCTTTTTGCATCATCATATATCCAATGTGTATCGGTCATTTTTAACGGCGCAAATATATTTTGAGTTGTAAACTTATCGAAACTCATTTTCGATTTCAGTTCAATCATATATGCAACCACCGCAGCAGCAACATTGGAAGCGGCATATTTTTTACCTGGTTCTGAATTGCAGAAATTCGCTTTATCATAATAAGCACCGTTTTCCGTAAAATATCCTTTCAGAAAATCTTTCATTTCAACAGAAGGCTTCTTCCCTATTGTAAATGCCTGGTTATACATCGGGAGATTATCTGCAATACCTGATGTACCTGTAGCAATATCTTTAACCCGAATGATGGCTGAAGGAAAATTTGGATTGATGATTTTAAAAGGCAGCACATCATTCACCGGGGTCTCCAATGTAAAATAGCCATTGTCTACAGCTTTCATTAATGCAAGTGCAATGATTGTTCTGCTAATACCTCCTGAAGGCTGTATGGTTTGCAGGCTGTATGGTATTTTTTTTGATTTATCGGACATACCATAAGCGCCCGAAAATATTGTTTGATCTTCTTTTACAATTGCAACCGCATATCCCGGCAATGAAGAACCTTTTTGAACAGACACCAGGAAGTCGTTCAGCCCCTGCACTGTTTTTTGTGCAGGAAGTGTTGTGCCGAAAAATACAATTAGCGTAACAATTGAAAACATAGTTTTCATAAGCATAGTTTTAAAGTAATTTTATTGCGTTAAAGCCTCCTGGATATCATTGTACACTTCTGTGGCAATAAACTGTGCAGATTTTTTTCTATCCTCATCTCCTCCTGTGTACAAATGAATGATCTTTCCTTCCCTGTTAAGTATGATACTCGTAGGAAAGCCATTATTTTGATTTAAACGATAACATTCCTGGCTACTAACCGACGCTACTTTGTACCGCAAACCGTATTTCTTTTTTAATAAAGATATTTTACCGGGGGATTCATAGGTAAAGGACAGAAATTCAAAATTTTTATTGCGGCAAAATGTATCGTACAGTTTATTCAGCGATGGCAGTTCGGCAATACAGGGCGGACAGGCTTCAAACCAGAAATTAATAAATACAATTTTACCTTTCAACGCATCATTATTGATAACAAGGCTGCCGAATGTTGCGGTAAATGATGGAAAATCTTTTCCGATTGATTCTTTAGCTTTCATCCTGAACAATGAATCCATACTCAGCGGATGAGGTGAATCCTCTTTGTTCTGGGCCATACAATTAAAGGTTAGCAGCAGAAAGGATATGAATATTAATTTCTTCATTGCCGCTGTGCTGCTGTTTTATCCCTTAATAACTTAAATTCTGAACCCGTTTTCCATTGCGGCCAGCTACGTTCGAAAGCCAGGCGTTTTCCCACAGCGAACAGTAATTTCATATCAGCCAACATCCCATCTACTGGCAGGGATGAATGATAATTATCAGATGGATGATGATATACATTCTTCGTATAACCGGAAGTGTTAGCTATACCCTTTTCTTTACCCCCATTTTTAAGATCGGTGCCGCATTTAAGATCCATTGACGGTACGCCTGCTTTTGCAAAATTGAAATGATCCGACCGGTAGTATGAACCTGTTTCCGGTTTTGGATCAAACACCATCACCCGCTTTACCTTTTTTAATTCATCTTCCAGTAAATCTTCCAGGTTATTTTGCCCCTGGCCATTTACAATAATATCATTTGTTTCGCCGATCCAGTTAAGCATATCCATATTAAAATCTGCCACTGTTTTTTCAAGCGGGTAAACCGGGTGGCGGGCATAATATTCCGAGCCGTACAGCCCCTGCTCTTCTGCAGTTACCGACAGGAATACAATGGTACGTTCCGGTGTTGTAGGCAAACTTTTGAACGCCCGTGCAATCTCGAGCAATCCTGCAATGCCAGACCCGTTATCTACTGCACCATTATAAATGGAATCTGATTTTTCATCTGCTTTACCAATGCCGAGGTGATCCCAATGTGCAGTATAGAAAATTGTTTCATCGGGGTATTTACTGCCGGTTATTTTTGCTATAACGTTATGCGATTTATTATAGGTTGTTTGTACCTGCAGCGAAGTTGATATCCGAACACCCAATGCTGCTGCTTTAAAACCAGGTTTATCTGCCTGCGCTAACAATGCTGTATCTTTCCCGGCGTTTTTGAAAATCTGTAATACCGCATCCTTTCTTATCCAACCAATCATATCGCACAATTTTTCTGTTGTATCTTTTTCATCTAATCTTAACCTCGATGTATTCCAAACTGCCTGTGGTACGGAAAACGGGTAACCGGCAGCGTTATCACTGTGTATAATAAAACAACCTTTGGCTCCCTGCCGGGCTGCTTCTGCAAATTTGTACGGCCATCTTCCGTACCAGGTCATTGCCCTTCCTTTGAACAAACCCGTATCCCCTGCATTAAAGCCGGGATCATTTACCAGCACCAGTACAATTTTTCCCCTTACATCTATTCCCGCATAGTCGTTCCAGTTATATTCAGGTGCTACCACACCGTAACCGGCAAATACCAATTCATCTTTATTGAATGACTGTGAAGAATTTGTTTTATCAGTCCACGCAACATAATCACCCGGCGATTGTAAACTGAAGCTATCCGTTTTTGTATAACAGGTGGCGAAGGAATCCGCCGTTGCCGTAATGTTCACCATAGGCACTTCCTGGAAATAGCTCGTACCGTTTCCTGGTTCAAGTCCCATTTGCATGAACGACTGCTGCAGGTAATGTATCGTTTTGGTTTCTCCTTCCGTAAATGGTTTGCGCCCCATGAATTCATCGGAGGCTACAACTGAAATGTGCTTCGCAATACTGTCGCTATTGAAGGAAGAGAGACCATCATTATTATTGTTGTTTGAAGACTTGCAGGAGAAAAGGATCATTGCAAATACCATGCAGGCAGCATAGATGCCTTTGCTTGTTGATGTATCCAGATTGGAGCGAAAGGGCATAAAAAAAACGTGAAATGCTAAAATAATGTTTTATCAACACATTCGCACTTCACGCTTTTATTAAAGGAGAAATTATTTAGCCTCGAGTAATTTAAAGAACTGGTCGAGTTGAGGAAGAATAACGATTCTTGTACGGCGGTTTGCCGCTTTACCGTCTGCAGTTGCATTATCTGCTACCGGTTTATATTCACTTCTTCCGGCGGCAGTCATATTTGCCGGGTTCATTCCATATTGTTGTTGTAAGATCCGCACAATGGTAGTAGAGCGTTTCACACTCAAATCCCAGTTATCTACCAGGCTTGCATTTCCTTTGAAAGGTACATTGTCTGTATGGCCTTCTACCATAAACTCAATATTGGGTTGATTTTTCAGAACGGTTGCCACTTTGCCCAATACTTCTTTGGCCCTGTCGGTTACATCATAGCTGCCACTTTTAAATAATAGTTTATCGGAGATATCAATATACACCACACCTTTATCTACTTTAATATTGATGTCCTTATCATCCATATTTCCAATCGCACCTTTAAGATTCGTAACCAGCACCAGGTTCAATGAATCTTTTTTACTTAATGCAGACTGAAGACTTTGTATATAGGCATCTTTTGCGCCAATATTATCCAATGATTTTTTAATACTTTCTGCCTGTGAAGAACTGATTACCGATAAATTTTCGAGTTGCTTTAATGCCTGGTTGTTATTTTGTGTCAGGTAATCTACCTGTCGCCTGAGGTTGGCGATATCAGATTCGAGTTCCGCACGTTTACGCCTGCCAGCCTCAGAAGAATCATTACAATTGTTTAATTGTTCCTGTAAACGGGAGTAGTCAGACTGAAGCTGAATGTATTTCGCCTGTTCTCCTTTTAATACTTTTTTACTTACACAGGCACTCATTGCCAACACTACCAGCGAACCTGCCATCATCAAATGTTTCATTCTCATAACATAATTTTTTATGCGGCAAAGTTACCTGCACATGCGCAAGTAGTGAAATGATTACTGATATTAAATTGTTAAAGGGTTATTTAAAAAATGGGATACCTATTTTTAAAATACCGTTTTTGGGCCATAAATACATGAAGACAGGAAGCAACAAAATTTTTTTTATGCTGTGCGAGGAAGAATCTTCAACATTAAGAAACCTTTCCCCGTCCCTCTCCGAAGGAGAAGGAGGATCATCCGCCAAAATATGGCATTGATCAACGTACAAAATGTTTGGGTACGTGCAATTCCTAATTCAGCAATCACAATTCAGCATTACACCCCTATGCTTCACTGTCATCATCCATCTCACCCATATCTTCACTATCGATATCGTTCTCTTCATTTTCGTCTTCCTCAAATCCGAAACTTGCCTGGATAAATTCTGTTACTACAACATCATTCTGAGGAATGATAATTATTTCTTCCGTTTCTACCGGTATAGCTTTTGACTTATTTACCGATTTTGCCTGTGCAGGTTTACCAGTTGCTTTTTTTGCTGCCGGTTTTTTCACAACCGATTTCTTAACTATTGGTTTCTTTACAACAGCTTTTTTTACCGGTGCTTTTTTGATTTGTTTCTTTACTATCTTCTTCGACGGCTTTTTTGCAGCAGCTTTTTTCGATGAAACTTTTTTTGGCGATGCTTTTTTTGCTGCAGCTTTTTTTATTGCCGGTTTCTTTTTTACCACCGCTTTTTTCTTTAAAGGCTTTTTGGATGATGCTTTTTTGGGTGATGCCTTTTTTGCAATTTTTTTAACTGCTTTCTTTACTACTTTTTTTGCCGGAGCCTTTTTCTTTTTGGCTGGTTTCGACGACTTTGCCATAATGGGATGATTTAATTTTTTTTCGGATAATGTATCATAAATGTAAAAATAAATTGCCGGATTTGTTATGTGTTTGGTAAGGACAATCGAGTGATTATTTTTTTTACGTTTACGGTTTTTAGCATGTTTCAAATTATCCAATGGGTTGTACAATCATGATGTTTTATGCTTATTTTTAAATTGATGAAAAGGAAAAATACGGATCCGTTCAGGGCATTGTTTAACCTGCTGAGAACCGGGAATCGCTATACCCGTTTGACCGGCGCCCGCAATGCATTTGAATTTAAGGTTGTAGTGAGAAAACTCGGTGCCGACATTTTTATGATGGCCCTGGGTGTTTTGTCTGCCGGCTTTGGACTGAAAAGTTTTCTACTGAGCGCTAATTTCCTTGATGGTGGCGCAACCGGTATTGCATTATTGATTTCAGAATTAAGCAATATTAAACTCCCCCTGCTGCTGGTGAGCGTAAATATTCCTTTTATATTGCTAGGATACCGGATTATTAGTCCGCAGTTTGCCCTACGAACCACCATCTGTATCGTTTCACTGGCCTTATGTGTAGCTTTTTTTCCTTACCCTCCTGTTCCGCAAGACAAATTACTGGTGTCCTTATTCGGAGGCTTTTTCCTCGGTGCCGGTACGGGGCTTGCCGTTCGTGGTGGTGCGGTAATCGACGGAACAGAAGTGCTCGCCATTGCCATGAGCAAAAAATCGTGGTTAACCATTGGCGACGTGATCATGGTTATTAATGTACTCGTGTTCTCACTTTGTGCATGGTTGATTTCCGTAGAAAAAGCAATGTATGCGATGCTTACTTATTTATCGGCAGCTAAAACAGTTGACTATATCATTGAAGGTATTGAAGAATACATGGGTGTAACGATCATTTCCGTAAAGTCGGAACGCATACGCATGATGATCATTGAAAAACTGGGACGAGGAATAACCGTATATAACGGCGAACGCGGTTTCGGAAAAAGCGGTGAAAAACTGTACGACCTTAAAATTTTATATACGATCATCACCAGGCTGGAGATCAGTAAACTGAAACTGGAGATCAACAAAATTGATCCGAATGCTTTTATGGTGATGACGAGTGTAAAGGATATCAAAGGCGGTATGATCAAGAAGCGACGGCACAAATAAATACCTGGTAATTACCTGAAGAAAATTTCCGTTGCACCATATCCATACTGATGATGGTATTGATTCACGAAAGATTTTACATTATCCTTATGCCTTAGCCTTTCATGAATTTCATTTCTTAAAATCCCCTCGCCTACCCCGTGTATAACGATTAATTGTGGTTGATGATGTGCAATAGCGAGTTCGTAATATTTTTCAAATGTGCTCAACTGCAGGGTTAATATATCTGCGTTAGACATATACCGCCAGTTGTCTGTAAGTTTTTCAATATGAAGATCCACCACTGAACGGGCCGGCGGCAAATGCAAATTGATTGCTGCTGCATCATAGATCCTGAAACCAGCATTACCCAGTTTGCTGAGATCTACTTTTTCTTCTTCTATCCTGTCGGGGTATTCTTTAAACAATTCGTAGGTAAAGGAAGGTTCATTCTTTGCTTTCAGTTCTTCAATTTTTTTAAATACCTGTTTGCCTTTCAGCTTTAATGATGTTTCAAAATACAAAGCCTTTTTTTTCTGTTCTTTTACCAGTGAAAATTCTACATCAAACCTTGGTGCATCACTTAAATCTTCGAACTGAACATCGTGCAGGTAAAAATCGCTCAGCGCAGGAATGGTATTTTTCAATTGAAAATGACTCTCGCCGGCAAATAAGAGGTTATAGTTAAAATGATAGTCTTCTTCATTCTGATTAACCATGTACACTTTTAATTTCTCCACCACATCGTCATCAAAAATATCTTTATCAAATACAGGGATAAAATTCAACCATACACCTTCCCCGGTTTTCTTTTTAGGCAGGGGTTTTTCTTTCTTTACATGATCGATGTGAATTTTCTTTTTCTCAACCGGCTTTTTTTGTTGCGTGAACATTTTAAAATAGGGAAAATCAATCTGGTCGGTATAGGCAGGGAATTTTACGCCACGCACTTCTATCAACACCATATTTTCATTCATAATTTCCAGCACTGTGCCTTCTTCTTCGGTAAGGAGCACAATGATTTTATCTCCAATCTCGTATTTCATGGAGCAAATTTACAAATGAAAAAGGCAATTATCGGGCGAGTTTGCTTTTCTTATAGCCGTAAAGGAAATAAATGATAACCCCTACAACCAGCCAACCGGTAAACCATAACCAGTTCGATTTGGTCATGCCGGTTAACAAATACATACAGGTGATAACACCCATCAGCGGAATGAGTGAATATTTTTTCAGAAAAGAGAGGATAGCCAGTATTACCGCTCCTACCCAGAAAACCACAAGGGATACATTAGGTGTTGCCAGGTCCATGAAGGTTACTTTTCCGGAGATATAATCCGGATCTGCATAAATAAAATCAAAGTTTAATAAGTTCTGGAAATAATTATCGGAATAACGCCAAACGAAAAAGATGGCCATTGCAATGATCAGTGGAAAAATAAATTGCCCGTTGATATACGGCAGATGAAATCTTCCGGGTATTTTTTCTTTTGAAGGGATAAGCAATACGCCGCCGCATACCAATACAAATGCAAACAAAGTAGCGATGCTGGTAAAATCCAGCACGAAAGTTTTATCTGTAAAGATGATGGGAATACCCACAACCAGTCCCGTTAGTATGGTGGCAAAAGAAGGTGTTTTATATTTTGGATGAATTTTTTGAAACACCGGTGGCAGTAATCCATCCCTACTGATCGTCATCCACATTCTCGGTTGTCCCATCTGGAAAACAAGTAATACACTCGTCATGGCCACAACGGCGCTGATGGCAACCAATGTCTGCATCCAACCCACATTTAAATTTTCCTTCTCGAAGATGAATGCAAGCGGATCACCTACATTTTCAAAATGACGATAGTTTACAGCGCCGGTTAACACCAGGGACAATAAGATATATACAACTGTACAGATTACCAATGAAAGGATCATTCCTCTTGGCAGATCTCTTTGAGGATTTTTACTTTCTTCTGCCAGCACACTTACCGCATCAAATCCAATATAGGCAAAGAATACACTGGCCACGGCTTTCATAACACCACTGAAGCCATTGGGCATAAAAGAATGTACGCCTTCATCATTTGCAGGCAACCAGTTAGGGGTTAGCCCGTTTGAAAAAACAAGATACCCGCCTACCAGTATGATCAGTCCTACCACGCACATTTTTAATATCACCATCACGTTACTGAAATTCCTGCTTTCTTTTACGCCACGATAAACGAGGTAAGTTATAAGTCCGTTGATCACCAGTGCAGGCACATCAACAATCATTCTTATTCCCCCGATGATGGGTGCTGTATTCCATGCTTTAATATCGTCGGCATTGGTAGCTCCTTTTTCAATGGCATGTTTGGCTTCCATATAACTTGTAGCGAGGTATTCAGGAATATGCACATTCATTTTATCCATGAAGGATGTAAAGTAATCGCTCCAGCTATAGGCTACATAAATATTACCAATAGAATATTCCATGATCAATGCCCAGCCGATGATCCAGGCAAACAATTCACCAAAGCTGGCGTAGGCATACGTATAGGCACTACCTGCAACGGGTATGCGACTGGCGAACTCTGAATAACACAATGCGGTAAAACCACAGGCGATGGCTGTAATGATAAACAGAACGATAACGCCTGGTCCGCCGTTAAACACAGCCGTACCCAGGCTGCTGAAACTGCCTGCGCCGAGGATGGCTGCAATACCAAAGAAAGTGAGGTCTTTTACAGAAAGTACACGATGTAAACCGGAGCCGTGTGAATCGTCTGGTCCTTCCGCTAAAATGCTTGATATATTTTTTTTCCTGAAGAGCGAATTACTCATGTTAGCCTTGGTTTGAAAAAGGAAAATAGCGAAATATTCTATTACAGGAAAAATTATTTAACGAACGGAACGGTTGATGCAGGTAAACTTAAAATGAACTGCAAAAACATTCCGCCTGGAAGAAACGATGCGCTTATTGCATATTCTTATTCCCTATTTTTATTCGATATTTTCTGTTGCTTACACCGGCAGATAAATATCAAACCTTGCTCCTTCTCCCAATACTGAATCGGCTGTGATCATTCCATGATGATTCTCTACAATTTTTTTTACAATAGCCAACCCGATACCCGTGCCACTATAAACCGATTTTCCATGAAGCCGCTGGAATACTTCGAATATTTTTGTGCGGTACTGTGGTTCAAAACCAATTCCGTTATCAATTACAGCGATATGATAACATTCAGGCAGCAACAACAGCTCTTTATCTTTCAGCCATTCATTTTTTTCAAGGTGGCAACTGATCTTCACACAACATTGTTCTTCCGGTTTTGAAAATTTAATGGCGTTGCCAATAAGATTTATCAGTAATTGTTTGAACTGGAAAGGTATCATGCTGATTTCCGCATCGCCTTCCAGTATAATTTTTGCGTGCTTACTGCTGATATCTTCTTTCATTTCTTCCAGCACTTCGGTTACCACCGAATGAAATGATCGTACAATATAATTTCGTTCGGCGGTATTTGTACGGGAATAAGCAAGCAGATCCTGGATGAGCGTTTGCATTCTTCCTGCCGCTGTTTCCATTCTCGATAAATAATTTTTCCCGTCTTCGGATAGCCGTAACAGATCGGTTTGTTTGATCATGGATGCGAACACCTGTATTTTCCGTAGCGGTTCCTGCAGATCATGACTCGATACATAAGCAAACGCCTGCAGTTCACTATTCATTGATTGCAGTTCCGCATTTTTCTTTTCCAACTCACCTGCATATTTTTTCAATTGCTCTTCTGATTCTCTTTTCTCCGACAAATCATGTGTAACTTTTGAAAAACCGATTACATTCTGCTGGTCATCATGCAATGCCGTTATGAGTACACTGGCCCAGAACAGGGAACCATCTTTTCTTACCCGCCATCCTTCATGCTTAACCTTTCCATTAGAAGTAGCTTTGCTTAACAAAACGAACGGAAGATTTTTTTCAAGATCCTGCTTAGTGTAAAAAACAGAAAAGTTTTTACCAATGATCTCATCTGCAGTATATCCTTTAATTTTTTCAGCGCCTTTATTCCAGTTCTGGATAGAGCCATCGCGATTGAGGTAAAATATGGCATAATCCTGCACTTCATCAACCATCAGGTGATATCTTTCTTCCAACAACTGCTGTTGTTTTATTTCACTGCTGATGTCACGCATGGTACCAAGAATTTTCAGGGGCTTTTGCTGCTCATCATAAATAACGATTCCCTTGTTCTCGATCCAGATGATTGTGCGGTCGCGTTTGATCAATCTCAGCCGGAAGGATAACTTTCCCGTCTGCAGTGCTTTGTCTAATTCTTCCTGCCTGATGGCCACATCATCGGGGTGAATATGTGCAATTACTTCTTCATTACTTAACTTTTCATCTTTATCATATCCAAGCATGCTGAGGTATCTTTCCGAATACATCAATTTCCCCTGGATAAGATCGTATTCCCATGTACCGAGGTCACTCGCTTCAATTACGATATTCAGTTTCTTCTCATTTTCTTCCAGTTGCTTTCTTACCTCCACATTCCCGGTTGTTTCGGTAACTACTACAATAATCCCGGAAATTATGCCCTGTTCATCCCTGAATGGATGATATACAAAATCAAAATAACAGGCACTTTCCAGTCCATAACGGTTAAGCATAACCGGGAATTCCCTTCCGTAATATGGCATTCCCGTATTGAATACATTTTGCAATATTTCCTGTATGGCAGGCTTCACCTCCGGCAATGCATCAAACAATTTTTTTCCAACGAAATCTTCTTTTCTCCGGCCAATAAAAGCCAGGTAAGTATCATTTGCTGCCTCAACCACAAAACCAGGGCCGGACAGTATGGTTATCCCTACCGGTGCCTGTTCAACTACTGTTCTGAATTTCTTTTCACTTTCTTCAACCAGTTTTTGTGACAGCACTTTTTCTGTAACATCCTGTATGGTTCCGTTGAAACGGATGGCTTCATGATTTTCGTTGAACCATGCTTTTCCTTTTGCATGCACAATCATTTCCTTTCGGGATACCGGATGAATGATCGTGTATTCTTCATCGTAATGATGACTGGAACGATAGTCGAGTGATTGATTGATCGCCTTTATGATACGATCCCTGTCTTTTTCAGCGATGGCACTCAATGCATATTGTATATCTGTTTCACCCTCCGTATCTATCCCAAACCATTCTTTCAACCGATCGTTACAAGTGAATGTTTTGGTAGAGGGATTGAAATCCCATGTTGCTAATTCCGTTGCTTCAATAGCAAAATGAAAATCCTTATAGCTTTCTTCCAGTTTTTTATATGCATTTACTTTATCTGTGGTTTCCGTGCAGGTAACGAATACCGCTTCTGTTTTCCCTGATTCACCAAACACCGGGCTATAACTGAAAGTCCAGTACACATCTTCTATAGTTCCATTCCTGAATATCGGTACCAGTTGATCTTCCGACCAGGTGGCTTCGCCGGTGGTTAATACCTGTTGAATGAGCGGTTCAATGATATGCCAGATCTCGGGCCAGGCTTCCATTGCAGGCATGCCCAGGATACCAGGATGTTTTCCCTTCTCGCCAAGGCTCGGACGATATGCATCATTGTAAAAACAAATCAGGTCCGGTCCCCACCAGAGAAACATCGGAAATTTTGAATTCAATAAAATACTCAGGGTTGTTTTTAAACTTTGCGGCCAGGTTTCGTACACGCCCAATGAAGTAACACTCCAGTCTTTATTTCTAATCAACGCTCCCATCTCTCCACCACCGGAAAGAAAATTATCAGGGTTGCTCTTCACATGTAAATTTTTGAGGTATAATATTCCTAAGATAAAAGGTTTTTTGCAGTTGGTATCGATAAAATAAGGGTATGGTCTATCTGGTTACCGCTTGTTGTACCATACTTCATTCCAGGAAATTATTTACGCACAAAAGTGTTCATCACGATTGTTTATTTATCGCGTTGCATCAGGTACCTGGCCAACAATTCCAGTTCTTTTTTTCTTGAACTCAGTACGGCTACATCATCCAGATGCTTCATGGCTTCCCGGAAATATTTTTCTTTCAGTTGTTCCGCCCAGGCATCCACTTTACAATCTTTGAATATTTGTAACACTGCATTTACTTTTTCTGTTTCATTTGCGGTTGCATTGCTCATCCATTGCTGCAATTGTTGTTGCTGATCGGGCGTTGCCACTTCCATTGCATGAATCATGAGAAATGTTTTTTTATTGGCGATGATATCACCGCCCGGCAGTTTACCGAATTTCTCCGGATCTCCAAATGCATCCAGGTAATCGTCCTGCACCTGGAAAGCAATGCCGAGTTTTTTCCCGAATTCATACAACAGTTGCTGGTTTCCCAAACCCGCTCCTCCCAGTATAGCACCCATTTGCATACTGGCTGCCAGTAAAACGGAAGTCTTTAAAGTGATCATCTCTACGTATTCTTCAAAACCCACCTTTTCGTTTTTTTCAAATTCCATATCCAGTTGCTGACCTTCGCACACTTCCTTTGCCGTTTTGTTGAACAGGGCTATGATCTTCTGCAGATAGATTGGTTTTATTTTGTTGATGTAATCGTATGCAGCCACCAGCATTACATCGCCCGATAACAATGCAGTAGATTCACCGAAACTTATATGAACGGTTGGTTTGCCTCGCCTGAGTGGCGCTTTGTCCATGATGTCGTCATGTATCAAACTAAAATTGTGAAATAATTCAATGGCATTGGCAACGTGATAGGCATCGGTATCTATGTCGCTAAACAATTCATTGCCCATTAATACACAAACCGGCCGCACTCTTTTGCCACCGATACCGAGTATGTATTGTGCTGCGTTGTATAAATTTTGCGGATGATCCGGGAAATGTCGTTTATTGAATTGCTCTTCGAACAAAGCCGACAGAGCGCTGAAAGAATGCATGGAAATAAGTTTAACGTGTTGCGCTTAAAATATGAAATTAAGAAGTTTTGATTTTTGAGTGTTGAGTTTTTTTAACCACAGAGGACGCGGAGGTTTTTCACGGAGTTGCACGGAGGTTTGCTACGAAGGCAGGAAGGCGCAAAGAGGCACAAATAATTTCTAGTGTTGAATTTTGATTTTTGATTTTTTATTTTTCAATCATAGAGGACGCAGAGGTTTTTCACGGAGTTGCACAGCGTTTGCCACGAAGGCAGGAA
>JAFDXE010000022.1 GCA_018268085.1 Bacteroidota bacterium | reverse complement strand
ATTGATATTTAATTTCTGATATCAATCAACTTCTGGTACAAAGATGCGGCGAAAATAAGCCCTGTACAAGAGCAGTATTGCCCTTATTTCGGGATGAAGTAATTACCAATGAAATCGTAAATGATGTAAGCAATCGCAGGGAGAGTTACGAAGACGGCTTTCGTAAATATACGTATGTAAAACAATGAATTTAGTTCACAATAATGCATCCGGCTAGGCTGAAAGCGTTGCCGGTAAAGGGTTTCAGGTAGTTACGTAAATAAACGATGGGTTATTTGGAAAGACTTTGGATGATGTCGTATTTGGTTACAATATGATAAGAACCGCTTTCATCCTTACTTAAAACAGCACCGTTTTCTTTGTTGATAAAACTACTCAACCGCTCAACCGGGGTATCAAAAGCTACCTCAGGATAAGGTTTTTCCATCACTTCTTTTATAGTACTTGTTTTAATATCGCTGTTCTGCAGAATTTTACTGAACAATCCACTTTCAGAAATTGCACCAATATTTTTCCCGTCTTCCAGTACCGGGATATTTTCAATATCATATTTCTTCATCAGTTCAATGGCTTCCAGTACGGTTTGACTACCGGTTACGCTTACCAGCTTTTGTGTTCCGCGTCCTCCGATAATATCTTTGAATGTTTTTACATCCAGGAATCCACGCTGCAGCATCCATTCATCGTTATATACTTTACCAACGTATCGGCTGCCATGATCGTGAAAAATACAAACTACCACATCATCTTTTTTCAATTGATCTTTTAACTGGAATACACCCTGTAAACAACTGCCGGCACTGTATCCGCAAAACATTCCTTCTTCTTTGGCAATTCTCCTGGCCATTACCGCTCCGTCTTTATCCGTAACCTTGGTAAATGCATCTATATACTGCATGTCGTAATTCTGAGGAACAAAATCTTCACCGAAACCTTCACTGATATAAGGATACACTTCATTCTGATCCAATTCTCCGGTTTCAAAATATTTTTTCAGCAAAGAACCATAACTGTCGATGGCCCACACTTTAATATTGGGATTTTTTTCTTTCAGGTATTTACCGGTTCCAATAATCGTTCCCCCGGTACCGGTAGCAACCACCAGGTGTGTAACTTTTCCTTCTGTTTGTTCCCAGATCTCCGGGCCCGTTTGTTCATAGTGCGCCTGCCTGTTGGCCAGGTTGTCGTACTGGTTTACATACCATGAATTGGGTACTTCAGTGGCCAGCCGCTTAGAAACAGAATAGTAAGAGCGGGGATCTTCGGGTTCCACATTTGTGGGACAAACGATCACTTCAGCACCAACTGCTTTTAATATATCTGCTTTTTCTTTTGACTGCTTATCTGTTGTAGTAAAAATGCATTTGTATCCTTTTACGCAGGCAGCGAGGGCCAATCCCATCCCGGTATTGCCGCTGGTGCCTTCAATAATGGTTCCACCTGGTTTAATCTTGCCTTCCTGCTCAGCAACTTCCAGCATTTTCAACGCCATCCTGTCTTTTATGGAATTGCCCGGATTGAAATATTCAACTTTTGCAAGTACCGTGCAGGGGAGATCTTTAGTGATCTTATTTAGTTTAATAAGCGGAGTGTTCCCGATCGTTTCTAAAATGCTGTTGAGCCACATATGACAAGTAATTTGCCGCAAAGATAATGTTCTGATTTTAGATAGACCAGACAGAATGAAAGATTTACATCACACGGGTTGATTTATAAAGTATAGTATCGCTGCGCTGCAATATGTGGTAGAAAGTTTCAACAAAGATTTCTGAACAGGTGTTTCAATCATACCGATTCACAAATAACAATTCCCGTAAATGAGTTACATTGTTGAAAAAAAATAGATGCTAAGATTGATAATTGTATGCACCGTTTTATTTGCAACCGCTTGCAGGGAAACTAAAAGTCCGGCAAAAGCCGATCTCGATAAGATTGCTTCTGATTATGTACGGCTGGGTCTGAGCATCGGCGAATATGATCCGGATTTTGTAGATGCCTATTACGGCCCGGACTCTCTGAAGCCTGCTATTGCAAAAGCCACTGTATTTCCCCGGTATATTTTTTTGAAAGAAGTAAACGATCTGCAGCACAAACTTTCTGCTTTCAATAGTCTTAATACATCAGACACTCTGTATTTACGTGCGAAATGGATCAGCAGGCAACTGGAAGCATTTGCAGGAAGAATAAATATGATTGCAGGAGAAAGAAAATCATTTGATACAGAGTCGAAAGAATTGTTTGGCGTAGTGGCGCCGCATTATGATGAAGCGTATTTCAAAAAACTGGAAACACAACTCGATGATTTGTTGCCGGGAAGCGGATCGGTGTCAGAAAGATTCCAGGCACTTGCGAATCATTTTATCATTCCAAAGGATAAAATTGATACGGTTTTTAAAACGGCCATAGCGGCCTCACGGAAACGCACACTTGCACATTATGCCCTGCCGGCGGATGAACATTTTACACTGGAATATGTAACCGGGAAGTCGTGGTCGGGATATAACTGGTATAAAGGAAATTACAGTAGTAATATACAGATCAATACCGACATTGATATTTTTATTGAAAGAGCTATTGATGTGGCTGCTCATGAAAGTTACCCCGGGCATCATGTGTACAATATGTTGCTGGAAGAAAACCTTTATCGGAAAAAAGGCTGGGTTGAAATTTCTTTATATCCATTGTTCAGTCCGCAATCACTCATTGCTGAAGGCAGTGCAAACTATGGTATTGAACTGGCATTTCCGGGGAATGAGAAAATTGAATTTGCAAAGAATGTATTAATGCCGGTTGCAGGTATGGATACAACAGGTGCCGGTATGTATTTCAGGGCGCTGGCACTAAGATCGAAATTAAATTTCGTACGTAATGAGGTGGCGAGGGGATTGCTGGATAAAACCATGGATGATACGGAAGCAATGCGCTGGCTCATCGAATATGGATTCAACAATAAAGAAACTGCAGCCAAATCTATCAGCTTCATTAATAAATATGGCAGCTATGTGATCAATTATAATTATGGTTTGGAACTGGTGAAAAATTATGTAGAATCAAAAGGCGGCAACAGGTGGGATGCCTTTGCAGCATTGCTGAGTAATGAAATTATACTCGATGGCAAATAAGCGTAAAAGCATGTTTCAAAAAACCTATTCTTCGCAACTTCATATATCTTAATCCTGATGTCAACAAAATCAACTGCTCCTGTATTAAACAGGGTACTTGGATTAACTTCCGGGATCCTGCTGGTGATAGGCATCATGATCGGATCAGGTGTATTTAAGAAAATTGTGCCGATGTCGGCTTCAGGATTAAGTGAAGCCAATATCATTGCTGCCTGGGTTGTAGCCGGTATTATTACGATGTTGGGTGCTTTCACTATTTCCGGCCTGGCAGGGTTAACAGTTGAATCGGGAGGCGAATATGAATACCTGCGACTTATATTCGGCAATTTCTCTGCTTTTATATTCGGCTGGTCGAGTTTTACAATTATTGGCAGTGCTTCTATTGCAGCCATAGCTGTAGTATTTTGTTCGTCAGTAAATGAACTGCTTCCTTTTTATAATCCCCTGGATCAATGGAAAACTGTTACAATTGGAAATAATATTCATCCCTTTGCCGATTCAGGAATTAAGATTGCCGCAGTAGCTACCATTGCGCTGTTAACCTGGTTAAACTATACCGGAACAAAAAAAGCTGCCACGCTTAATAATATTGTAACCTGGGCGAAGATGCTTGGAATACTCACACTGATCTTTGTTGGTTTTCTGTATTCCGGCAAACAGGTAAGCATAGCCGAAAATGCAAAGCAGGTTATTACAGGAGATGGAGGCGCTACTGCTTTTTTTGCTGCAATGCTTAGCGCATTCTGGGCATATGACGGATGGTTGAATGTTTCTTTCATCACGGGAGAAATAAAAAATCCAAAACGCAATGTTCCCATTTCCATCATTACAGGTATTTCAATAGTACTCATATTGTATGTACTGGTAAATATTGCTTTTCTTAAAGTGTTGTCATTACCTTACCTAGCTTCTCTTGGCGACAATGATATCGCTGCTGCCGCTATGCTGAAAGAAACATGGGGCGGTGCCGGAACCATTTTTATTTCCGTGCTTATTTTACTCAGCACTTTTGGTGCGGTAAACGGTATGGTAATTACTTATTCAAGAATGTATTACCAGATGGCGAAGGAAGGTTATTTTTTCAAAAAAGCTGCGTGTGTGCATCAACGTTATAATACGCCGCATATCTCTTTACTGTATTCCATGTTCATGAGTTGCGCCCTGGTATTCAGCGGAAGTTTTGATATGCTTACCGACATGATTGTATTTGCCGGTTTTTTATTTTATGCCTTACTGGCCGTAGGACTCATTAAGATGAAAAGAAGGGGAGTGATCACGCAAAAACTTCCGGGTTACCCGTTCACGGCAATATTGTTTATAGTAGCATCCGGTGCTTTACTCATTAATACCATTCTTACACAACCACAACAAACACTAATCGGGGTTATACTTATGTTTAGCGGCGTACCTTTTTATTTTATGTTTAAAAAGCAGCAGGCGAACAAATAAAACAGCTCTCACAGATAATCCCAGTTGTTCTTCTTATTTAGCCTTGCAACTTCCTCTCTTTAAACGCTTTAGGGATAATTGTAGTACATATTCTACATAATAAGAACTTCATGAACTACTTTTTAAACGGGTAAGGGGTATTAAATTTGTGCTATCAAAATATCCAATTAAAAATCAGAATTCAATAGACAGGTGAGAAACTATTTTGTCCTGCTTAATACAATCTAATAAGTAAAAGAGCCTCCAATCGGGGGCTGTTTTATTTCTGGAGTATTTCCTTCGCTTTCAGCACGGTTTTATCATCGGCATTGCTTACTTCAAAATATCCCTGGTTGCGCCAGAGCTGGCGGGCAACAGAAGTTTTCAGCATTTTAACCAGGTATTGTTTTTCAGCATCTGTAATAGCAGTCATATTCACCGAGTCTTTTTCACTCATTTGTTCAAAAAATTTCCAGTCGCTGTCAGAAATGGTAAATGAACCGGAGAACGCACCAATAGATGTGAACCTGTTTCGCAGCGATGGGTTAGCGAGATAATACTTATAACCAAAATCATTGATCAGTCCTTTGTTGTAAGCCTTTAAAACAGTGAATCCCAGTTTGCCCGTATCGGCAGCTACAAAAAAATCTGGTGAAATACCCCCGCCGCCATAAATGGTTTTACCTCCATGGGTTTTATACAATTTGCTGCTGTCGTATTTTATAGAATCGGCGGTAAGCAGCTCACCATCTTCATATCTTTTTGAAATCTCTGCATAATAAGCCCTTTCACCGTTGGCATAAGAACGCTGGATACTTCTTCCGCTTGGTGTAAAATACCGGGCAATGGTTAAACGAAGGGCGCTCCGGTCGCTGAGATCATATTGTTCCTGTACCAGTCCTTTTCCAAAACTCCGCCTACCCACAATGGTTGCCCTGTCCCAGTCTTGTAAAGCACCTGCGAGAATTTCACTGGCGCTTGCTGTACCTTCATCAGTTAGCACCACGAGTTCACCTTTTTCAAATTGACCAAGTCGTTTACAACGATATTCTTTTTTGGGAGAATGTTTACCTTCAGTATAGGTAATCAGTTTATCGCCGTCGAGAAATTCATCCGCAATATCTACAGCATCATCCAGCACACCACCACCATTACCCCGCAGATCCAGGATCAGCTTTTGCATGTGCCGCTTCTTTAAATCTTCCAGGCTCATCATAAACTCACGGTAGGTTTGGGTAGAAAATTTGTTAAGCCTGATATAACCAATCAAACTGTCAAGCATATACGAAGCATCCACACTCGATACCGGAATAATGTCCCTCTTTATCGGGATTACCATCAGTTTATTATTTCTGAGGATGGTTGTTTTTAATTCTGAACCTCGGTTGCCCCTTAATACTTTTCGCATATCATCTGCAGATAGTTTCTTCCCTGCAATAACGGTAGTATCGGCCTTAATTACTCTGTCGCCTACCTGTAATCCTGCAATAAACCCGGGACCGTCATTCAATACATTTGTTACATTGAGTGTATCATCAAATACATTGAATTCTATACCGATTCCGTAAAAACTTCCTTTTATATCATCATTGTATTCTTCCAGTTGAGCCGCCGGGATTAATACGGAATGTGGATCAAGTTTCGAAAGCATGGCTTCAATCGCCGTATCGGCAAGCGTCTGCAGGCTAACATCATCTACGTACTTGTTTTCAATGAGGTCCATTACTTCCTGTACCGGCTTCCGTTTCTCGAGGTAAAAAAAAGATTTTCCCGGCATTCCATCTCTCATTTTATACCCTATAAAAATGCCGACTATCATTGTAATGCTGAAGAGTAACGGCAACCACACCTGGACTTTTTTTTGCGCTTTATTCATATATTTTTACTGCAGAATCAAACTACGATTATCAATTAAGGGCACGAAGTTAATTTTTTGTTTGATGCTTTTGTTTTTTATACCAATTTTGATATGAATGAATTACCTTACTCCACAAAATAATTTAATACATAATGGCTGTTAAACTAATCGCAGACAGTGGTTCTACGAAAACAGAATGGTGCCTGCTAAACGGGAATAAAAAAATTACGGTAAACACACAGGGTTTAAGTCCTTACTTTCTTACTGAAACCCAGGTTACAGATATTCTTAAAACAGAATTGCTGCCAAAGCTTAAAAAGCAGGAACCTGCTGAAGTATTTTTTTATGGTACCGGCTGCAGCAACCCGGTAAATGTGAAAATGGTGAAGCGTGCGATCAACGCGGTATTTAATAATGCCAAGGTATCTGTTGATCATGACCTGATGGGCGCTGCAAAATCTTTGTGCGGTAATGAAAAGGGAATCGCCTGCATTCTTGGCACCGGTTCAAATTCCTGTTATTACAACGGTAAAAAAATTGTAAAGAACAGTCCGGGTTTGGGGTATGTACTGGGTGATGAAGGTGCCGGAACGCACCTGGGTCGTAAAGTTCTGCAGTATTATCTCTATAACACATTTGATCCTGACCTGATGGATCGTTTCGACCAGAAGTACAATACCAATGCAAATGAGATCCTGGATGCTGTATATAAAAAGCCATTACCCAACAGGTATCTTGCCGGCTTTGTAGGATTTTTAATAGAGAACCGCGGGCACTTTATGATCGAAAATATCATTGAAGACAGTTTCAACGATTTTATCTACAACCATATTTATAAATACAAAGAAAGCTGGACCTTACCCATACACTTTGTTGGAAGTGTGGCTTACGGGTTTAAAGATGTACTGAAAGAAATGTGTTCATCTTACGAACTTCAATTGGGCAGCGTACTCAAAAATCCAATGGAAGGATTGATAAAATTCCACCGGTAAAAACAACTCCATGGCTTTTGAGAAAATTACAGAATCTTCATCACTCTATGATCACCTGGAACAAATGAGCATTACGGAGTTGCTCATTAATATTAATGCCGAAGACAAAAAAGTTCCCTTTATTATAGAAAAGGCGATACCACAAATTGAATTGCTGGTTCAGGCCATCGTTGACAAAATGCTTGCCGGCGGCCGGTTGTTTTATATTGGTGCCGGAACCAGCGGACGGCTGGCGATCGTGGATGCGAGCGAATGTGTGCCTACGTTTGGGGTGGAAGACGGATTGGTGGTGGGCGTTATTGCCGGCGGAGAAACCGCATTCACCCGGGCAGTGGAATTTGCCGAAGATGACAGAGAGCAGGGGTGGAAAGATTTAAAGAAACACGGGATAACCGAATCGGATATTGTCATTGGGCTAAGCGCCGGTGGCAGCGCTCCTTATGTGGTAGCTGCCCTCCAAAAGTGTAAGGAATATGGTGTGCTTACCGGGAGTATAAGTTGCAATCCCGGCTCGCCTGTTACCGATTTGGCAACATACCCGGTTGAGGTAGTAACCGGACCGGAATTTATCACGGGCAGTACAAGGATGAAAGCAGGAACAGCACAGAAACTGGTACTCAATATGATTTCCACTGCGGTAATGATAAAGCTGGGAAGGGTGGAAGGCAATAAAATGGTGAATATGCAGTTAACCAACGAAAAGCTGATCGACCGGGGGGTGAAAATAATCATGGAAAAGCTCAATATCAGCGATTATGCATCTGCCAAAAAACTGCTCCTGGAAAAGGGGAGTGTTAAAAAATCGTTGCAAAGTTACCATTGATAAAAAAATCTTGGAGCCGTAAACAGTTTGTAGTAAATTAGTTGTCTGATCAAAACTCAACATTAACCATTACTTAATTTAAATTTTTCAACACTAACCAAATAATCGAACTTATGAACAACAAAATTTTACTCACAGCCGCCTTATTCACTACTTCTTTCGCCGGTTTTGCCCAAAACAGCAACAAAGCATTCGCCATTACCGGGGATGGCAACAACGATTATATCTGGATGAACATCCGCCAGGTAGACCTCGGTACAGGCCAGGTAACTAAAACATTGTTCGAACGCAGCAAAACAACTTATGTACTTACAGATGCTGCAACAAAGAAAAATGCCAATCCTATTACTAACGGAAATATTTTTCAATCCACAGATTATCCAACCGGCACTTATGTAGCAGCCGCAGCATACGACGGAAACAGCAATAAACTTTTCTTTACGCCAATGAGATCCGGTGAATTACGCTGGATGGATTTAAACGGAAAAGAAACAGCACAATTTTATACCATTCATTCTGCAGAACTGGGCGTTAATCCAAACGACGAAGCAACCAATATTACCCGTATGGTGATTGGTGCTGACGGTAACGGTTATGCGATGAGTAATGATGGGAATAATTTTATCATGTTCACTACAGGCAAAAAGCCGGTAATCACCAATTTGGGTAACATCATTGATGCAGATAACAATAACGGCACTTCCATTCACAATAAATGTAGTAGCTGGGGCGGAGATATGATTGCAGATGCATTTGGAAAGCTGTACGTAATTTCTGCAAATCACAACGTGTTTGTAATAGATCCTAAAACGCGTGTTGCTACGTATAAAGGTGCGATCACAGGTCTGCCAGCCGGTTATACAACCAATGCTGCAGCAGTAAACACCGACGGTGATATTGTAGTTGCAAGCGCCAACAGGTTTGATGGATATTACAAATTGAAACTGGCTGATCTCGCCGCTGTAAAAATTGAAGGTTCAGATGTAAAATACAATGCTTCTGATTTTGCCAACGGAAACCTTTTGTTACAAAAAGAAGCAGACGCTGCCAACAGGTTCTCTATGGAAAATTCAAAATTACCTACAACAGACCTGGCCATTGGCGATTCCAAAGTGTATCCAAACCCGGTAACCAATTCATCTTTTAATGTATTGTTTGATGGTAAGAAAGAAGGAAAATACAGCATCGTGTTAACCGACCTTGCCGGACGTACAGTGCTTACAAAAACAGTAGGTATCAGCAAAGGAACACAGGTTGAACAGGTTAGATTGAACGCCAATACTGCGAAAGGAGTGTACATGGTTAAAGTGATCAGCGAAAGCAATGAAGTAGTAATCAAAGAAAAAATTGTAGTTCAATAATCATATTAGGGTTAATAAGTGTGAGGCTGCCATTACGGTAGCCTCTTTTTTTTTAGTCAATATTTATAAGTACTTACCAAATATTATTTTCTTACTGGTGAGGAATGCAACGGTAATTTAGTTTTTCCTTTCACCTGAATTACCTCAATTTTGTACTTTACTTAAACAGGCATCATGCAGGATATAGAACCATTTTACAACTGGCGTCATTTGTACACCGCCGAAGAAGATGAGCTATCTCCTTTTTATCAGCGTACCTATAGCGAATTTGAGTATTCCCAAACCCTTTATAATTTTTATATTCATCCTCAATGGGACGAATTTGGTTCCCGTACGCTCTACATGAAATTGCTCTTTGTAGATTACGATCAGCATTTTGCCGTAATTGAATTGCTGGGCGAATGGAATGATGCCATTGAAAATGATATCATGACCCTTCGAAGAGAAATAACCGACCAGTTATTCAGGAACGGGATCACGAAATTTATATTAATAGCTGAAAATGTTTTGAATTTTCATAGCAGCGATGACAGTTATTATGAAGAATGGCGGGAGCAACTGGAAGAAGAACGTGGTTGGGTTACCATACTCGATATGCCCGAACAAAGCAAATACGATTTCAAAAGAGCACGCCTTACCAATTATGTGTGGATGATGGATTATCCGCAATGGAGAACGTTGAAGCCTGAAGTACTTTTCCAGAGTATCGATTCCGAAATTGGAAGAACACTGGAATAGCCGCTTTGTTTATTTCTATACTAAATTCGGGCCCCGGAATCAACGCACATCAATCATTTTATTTTTCTTTCCCTAACTATAATCCTTCAATTGCAGGGAAACATGTATTGATTTACAATTCCAAAAATTAAATGAAACAAAAAAAATCAGCCCTTGTTTCAACTAAAATTTAAATAAAGTGTTTTTTTAGTGCCCCTTATCGTAATTTTGCAAATAATTTAATATCTCAACTATCGCTATATGACCTGGAAGCATTTCTTCACTTCTTCTATCGGGAAAAAATTTACAATGGGCCTCACCGGATTTTTCCTGATAACGTTTCTGATTGTGCATTGCCTGATCAATTCAATGATTTTCTTCAATGATGGAGGAGAAACTTTTAATCACTGGGCACATTTCATGGGAAGTAACCTGATCATCCGTACCATGGAGATTGGTTTGTTTGCTTTCCTGCTGCTGCATATCTTCCAGGGATTGATGCTCTGGTCGCAAAATCGTTCAGCCCGTCCTGTTAGGTATGCCGTAAATCGCCCGGAAAAAAACAGTAAATGGTATAGCCGCAGCATGGGATTGCTGGGAACGCTTATTTTATTATTCCTCATTTTACACCTGTATCATTTCTGGGTTCCATCCAGGATGGGTGGAATTGGAAGTATTCATGAATTGGAACCGGCATCATTATCTACTTACTCAGGGCAGGAAGTTCACAATCTTTATAATGAAATGCTGATGGTATTCCGTGAAAATTTATGGGTGGTGATTGTATATGTGTTAGGCGTATTTTCTTTATTCTGGCATTTGTTGCATGGGTTTCAAAGTGCTTTTCAAACATTTGGCCTGAATCACAAAAGATATACACCCCTAATCAAAGGACTGGGCGTTGCCTATTCTACCATTATATGTATTGCTTTTGCATCGATGCCTGTTGCAATGTATATGAACTGGGTTAGCTGACCGCAATAGCAGATCATAATTAAACAAACGAAAAATTAATCTTGTTATATGGCTTTAGATTCAAAGATCCCACATGGTGAAATGAAAGATAAGTGGGAAGATTATAAAGGGCATGTAAAACTGGTAAACCCTGCCAACAAACGCAAACTTGAAGTAATCGTTATCGGTACTGGTCTTGCCGGTGCATCCGCAGCAGCTTCATTAGGTGAGATGGGATACAAAGTGAAAGCATTTTGTTTCCAGGACAGTCCGAGAAGAGCGCACAGTATTGCCGCACAGGGTGGAATCAATGCTGCAAAAAATTACCAGAACGACGGGGATTCGGTTTTCCGTTTGTTTTATGATACAGTAAAAGGAGGCGACTATCGTGCAAGAGAAGGCAATGTGCATCGCCTGGCAGAAGTTAGTGCAGCGATCATAGATCAATGCGTGGCGCAGGGCGTTCCTTTCGCAAGAGAATACGGTGGTTTATTGAGCAACCGTTCATTCGGCGGAACCCAGGTGCAACGTACTTTTTATGCTGCAGGACAAACCGGGCAACAGTTGTTACTCGGCGCTTACAGTGCATTGGAAAGACAGGTAGCACTCGGAACCGTTAAAATGTATTCCCGCCACGAAATGCTGGATGTGGTAGTGATCGACGGGAAAGCCAGGGGCGTTATTGTGCGTGACCTGGTAAGTGGAAAACTTGAACGTCATTTCGGACATGCGGTACTGTTATGCAGCGGTGGCTACGGAAACGTTTTTTACCTGAGTACAAACGCCATGGGCAGTAATGTAACGGCTGCATGGAAAGCGCATAAGAGGGGCGCCTATTTCGGTAACCCGTGTTTTACTCAAATTCACCCAACCTGTATACCGGTTAGCGGCGATCACCAGAGCAAACTAACGTTGATGAGTGAGAGCTTAAGAAATGATGGAAGGATATGGGTTCCAAAACAAAAAGGCGATACAAGGAAAGCAAGTGATATCCCTGAAAATGAAAGAGATTATTATCTGGAAAGAAGATACCCGGCTTTTGGTAACCTTGTTCCGAGAGACGTGGCCTCCCGTGCAGCAAAAGAAAGATGCGATGAAGGGTATGGCGTGGGTACAACGAAAATGGCTGTTTACCTCGATTTCAAAGACGCAATTATGCGTTATGGAAAAACAGAAGCAGGTAAAACTGGTCATGAATCTGCCGACGATAAAACCATATTCGAACTAGGTAAAAAAGTAGTAGAGGAAAAATATGGTAACCTGTTTGAAATGTATGAAAAGATAACAGGCGAAAACCCGTATGAAATGCCGATGCGTATTTACCCTGCAGTTCATTACACCATGGGTGGTTTATGGGTAGATTACGAATTGCAGACAACAGTTCCCGGTTTGTATGCGCTGGGAGAAGCAAACTTCAGCGATCATGGCGCAAACAGGTTAGGTGCATCTGCGCTGATGCAGGGATTGGCCGACGGGTATTTTGTAATTCCTTATACGCTTGGTAATTACCTGGCAGATGAAATTCGTACTACAGCAATCTCTACCGATCATCCCGCATTCGTGGAAACTGAAAAAGCAGTTAACGATCGTATTAATAAACTGATGAGCATAAAAGGTAAACAATCTGTAGAAAGCTTCCACAAACGGTTAGGAAAAATTATGTGGGATAAATGCGGTATGGCCAGGAATGCAAAGGGGCTACAATCTGCCATCAATGAAATCAGAAATTTGCGAAACGAATTCTGGAGTGATGTAAGAGTGCCTGGAGATATCAATGAATTTAATCCTGAACTGGATAAGGCCGGAAGAGTGGCAGATTTCCTTGAATTGGGTGAATTGATGTGTATGGATGCATTGAACAGGAACGAAAGCTGCGGTGGTCACTTCCGTGAAGAAAGCCAGACAGAAGATGGAGAAGCAAAAAGAGACGATGCAAATTTCAGTTATGTAGCTGCATGGGAATCAAAAGGAGAAGGCTGGGAAATGCACAAAGAACCGCTGACTTTTGAAATTGTAAAACCAACACAAAGAAGTTATAAATAATTAATCAAGCCAAAAGCTGCAGGCTACGAGCGGTGAACTGTAGCTGGTAGCTCGTAACTCAAAGCTAATAGGTAGAATATGGAACATTATCACATGAACCTCACGCTGAAAATCTGGCGCCAGAAAAACAGCAATGCAAAAGGAAATTTTGAAACATACAAAGTGAGCAATATTTCTTCGGAAATGAGTTTTCTTGAATTGTTTGATGTACTCAATGAACAATTGATTGCAGAAGGAAAGGAACCAATTGCATTTGATCATGATTGCCGCGAAGGTATTTGCGGTGCATGCAGTATGTATATTAACGGAGAGGCACACGGCCCCTGGTCGAAAAACACGACCTGCCAGTTACACATGCGTGCATTCAAAGACGGAGATACCATCGTAGTAGAACCATGGCGCAGCCAGGCCTTCCCGGTATTGAAAGACCTTGTAGTTGACCGCTCTGCTTTTGATCGTATTATCCAGGCCGGTGGTTACATCAGCGTAAATACAGGAAATGCTGTGGATGCGAATGCTATTCCCATTGATAAAAAAGATGCGGATGATGCATTCATGGCTGCAGCCTGCATTGGTTGCGGTGCATGTGTAGCAACCTGCCCTAATGGAAGTGCCATGTTATTTGTAGGTGCTAAAATTTCTCAACTTGCGCTATTGCCACAGGGTGAACCGGAAAGAGAAACAAGGGCGCTGAATATGATCGCTCAAATGGATAAAGAAGGTTTCGGGAATTGTACCAATGTGTATGCATGTGAAGCCGAATGTCCTAAAGGAATTTCCGTTGCAAACATTGCCCGTATGAACAGGGAATACCTCAGCGCAGGATTGAACGCCGATACAAAATAGTATTTTCAAATTATGTATATAATACCTTCCTGCCCGGGAAGGTATTTTTTTGCAGCAAATACGTGTCCTGCAGCGTCTTTAATAATAAATACTAATTTTATTGCCGGTAGCTTTACGTTGCATTTAAAAGAATGAAAGCATTTTTATTAAATGTGAACTTAATCACTAAACTTCCCTGATCACCGTTTGACCAAAAAAAGGATATACCTGTTTGTGCTGGCATCGATACTGATGCATACCATTTCCGCACAGGTTACACCGGCTAACTTATCCAACCTCCGGAAAAAACGGATTCCAACATCACCGGCATTTCAAAAAATTGATTCAGTAAGTATTGCACCTGGCACTTTTGATGTATTGGATGTTCCTCAATCTTTGTACACTATTGATGAAGTAAATGCTTCCATCACCTGGAAAATAAAACCCGGTGCAGATAGTGTAACGGTTGTGTACCGGGTGTTTCCCATTAGATTAAATGCAGTGAAGCAGCGGTTTAATTATGATAGTGTAAGAAATAATTTCCTGGCCGAAGCACCACTAAGAGTGCGCACCGCTGCAAAACAGGAAAATCCTTTGATTGATTTTGGCGGTCTGCAATCGGAAGGCAGCATTGGGCGAGCCATTTCATTTGGCAATAGCCAGGATGCAGTTGTGAATTCCAGTATGAACCTCCAGTTAAGTGGATTTATTGCTGATAGTCTTGAATTGGTTGCCGCTATAACCGACAATTCTGTTCCGATACAACCCGATGGTAATACACAGGATCTACGTGATTTTGATCGCATATTCCTGCAGGTGAGGAAAAAAAACTGGCAGGTAAGTTTTGGTGACATTGATCTTAAACAACGTAAAAATTACTTTGTAAACTTTTACAAGAGGTTACAGGGCGTTTCATTCAGTACCGAAAATAAGATCAATAACAATCTTTTTAATTCTTTACTGATGAGCGGAGCCATTGCCAAAGGGAAATTTAACCGGAATATCATTACAGCTTTGGAAGGAAACCAGGGACCTTACCGCCTCCAGGGTGCAAACAATGAATTGTATTTTGTGGTGCTGGCAGGTACTGAACGTGTTTTTATTGATGGACAATTAATGCAAAGAGGAGAGGACCAGGATTATGTGATCAACTACAATACAGCCGAACTAACGTTTACCCCCAAACGATTGATTACGAAAGACAGTAGGATACAAATTGAATTTGAATATGCCGACAGGAACTATCTCAACTCACAATTGTATGTAAGTAACGAAACGAACTATAAAAATAAATTGTTTTTAAATCTTGCCGTGTATTCCAATACCGATGCAAAAAATACAACCATTGATCAGCCGCTAACAACGGCACAAAAGCAATTTCTTTCAGGCATCGGTGACAGTATAAACAATGCCTACTTATCCAACGCGGTTATTGATACATTTTCTGTAGGAAAAATATTATATCGTAAAGTTGATTCATTGGTAAATGGGATTGTGTACGATTCCGTTTTTGTTCAATCTATTGACAGAACCTTCACGCTGTACAATTTATCTTTTACTTATCTCGGGCCGGGCAAAGCAGACTATGTGCAGGTGCTTAATGCAACCAACGGAAAAGTGTTTATGTGGGTTGCTCCTGTTAATGGTGTACACCAGGGCGACTGGCAGCCGGTTACTTTATATGTTACACCAAAAAAATTGCAGGTATATTCTGCAGGCATTGAGTATATTTTTTCAAAAGGAACAAAGCTGAGTACAGAAATGGCACTCAGTAATAATGATATAAATCTTTTTTCAAAAAAAGATCAGAACGATGATATTGGTTTTGCCGGGAAATTCTCTTTACAGAACGATGATAAAAAGATTCGCCTGTTCTCCAGGCAATGGCTGTTACAATCCGTTGCAGGTTTTGAATTTGCGCAAAAAAGATTTACCCCTATTGAAAGAATAAGGAATGTAGAATTTTTGCGTGACTGGAGTTTGCTGTATGATGCGCCCAAAGCAACAGAAAAAATATCCAATGTATCATTTAAGATCGCCGACAATAAAAGCAACTATCTTAAATACGAGATCATTAATTATAACCGTAGTGATGGTTACAACGGTTTTAAAAATATACTCTCCCAATATGCGGCATTCCATGACTTTAAAATTACTACCAATGCAAGCCTGGTTACCTTTAATAATGCACTGCAAAAAGGAGATTTTTTCAGGCCCTCTGTTGATGTAAAAAAGATCATTCCCAAATTATATTCAATACTTGCCGGCGTAAAATACAGCAGCGAACACAATCGGTTTTACAATAAAGCATTCGACACACTTACACCCATCAGCTTTGCATTTGATGTGTATGAGGCCTATATAAAATCGGATGAAGAAAAATTGAACAAGTGGGGGCTCAGTTATTTCACCCGTACAGATAAACTACCGGTTAAATCTAAACTGAAAAGGGCTGATAAAAGTAATAATGTTAGTTTCTTTACAGAATTATTGTCTAATGAAAAACACCAGGTAAAATTCAATGCAACCTATAGAAAACTGCATATCATCGATTCACTGGTAAGCAAACAAAAAGAAGATAAAAGTTTAATCGGCAGGATAGAATATGCATTAAATGAATTCAACGGATTTATAAATGGAAATTTCCTGTATGAAATTGGATCGGGGCAGGAGCAAAAGCGGGAATATTCTTATGCTGAAGTGCCTGCCGGGCAGGGAGAATACACCTGGATAGATTACAATAACAACGGCATCCAGGAATTGAATGAATTTGAAGTAGCTGTTTTCCAGGATCAGAAGAAATTTATTCGGGTGTACACGCCGGGAAATGCATACGTAAAAGCAAATTTTCTGCAGTTCAATTACAACATCGAATTATATCCTAAAAATTTCATCCGGGAGCAACAACCAAAAGGAATCCGCAAAATTATTACAAGGATATCTACTTCATCAGCTTTACAAATAGGTAAAAAGCAAATTGCAGTGAATAAGAAATTTTTGTTCAATCCTTTTAATAAAACCTTAGTTGATACAAACCTCGTTACTTTAAATTCATTTTTCTCCAATACATTTTATTATAACCGTACCAGTTCTAAATGGGGGTTTGAAATTACACATAGTAAATCATCGGGTAAATCATTGCTGGCTTATGGTTTTGAAAGCAGGAACCAACGCAATGTGAGTAACCGTTTACGGATCAGCCTCAACAAAAATTTTGTCTCCAATTTTACCTACAAAAATATTAAGAACGAACTCTCTACTTCAGGCGCCAAATTTAATAACAGGAATTACCGGATCCTGCAAGATATCATTGAGCCCAATCTTACCTATGTGTATAAGGCCAATATAAGGGCAACAATTGGGTACGTTTATTCTAACAAGCATAATACCATAGATTCACTGGAGCGTGCTACCAGCAATTCGGTAACAGCAGATATTAAGTATAATATCCTTTCAAACAGTTCCATCAATGCCCGGTTCACTTTAAGTGATATTAAGTTCAAAGCCTATCCCGGTGCAGCGAATACCACTGCCGGCTATATACTTTTAGATGGACTGGTTCCGGGAAAGAACTATTTATGGAACCTTGATTTTACCAAGCGTTTGGCCGGTAATATTGAAGTGAATATTCAATATGAAGGAAGGAAACCGGGCACATCAAGGATGGTACATATCGGCAGGGCTTCGGTGCGTGCTTTGTTCTAATGAGTTGGTTGCTAGGGGATATGGAGATGACATCTAGATGTCATCAAGATGTAGTCAAGACGTCTTCTGAATGTATTCACGATGGCATCTCACTAATTACCCCCTGGTTGTGCCCATAAAAAAAGGCGACATCCACTGCCGCCTTTTTTACAATTCGTTTACCGCATTTTAACTAAACAATCCGCCTTTCTTCAGTGGTTTTACTCCTTCACCAACTTTGAAACCATTGTTGTACACTTCTATTTTATAATTTCCTGTGCCGAAGTTGGAATTCTGTTTCCAGTCGAAGCTAACAGTCTGGCGTTTATTCTGGGTATAATTTATGTCTAGCTTTTGCGTAAAAGTTTTTTCTTCACCTTCACGGGTTGTGAATTTTCCGGAACCCTGCTCTTCACCAGCCATCGCATTTCCATCCGGCCCGGTAATAATAATATATAACTCCTTTACGCCGGATTGAGTAATCATATTCTCATCAAGGTCGAATGAAATTCTCAGTTTATCAACCCGCTTTGCAGTGCTGGTAATTTTTTCTTTACCGTTGCTCTTTTCATTCACACCAATAATATTGAAATTAGAAGCGTGCAATGTTGATCCAATATCAATCACATTTTCCTTTTGTTTTACAACCACATTGGTTGAATCAAGATCTTTCTGGATCCGGTCGCGTTCACGGGTAACTACCGCTTTTTCCTGGGCAAGTTGTATTTTTTGTCCCTGCAGAATTTCTACCTGTGTTTTGTATCCTTCAATATCACCATTTAAAGAAGCGATAAGCGTTCTGGCTTCTGAAAGCTCAGCAGCAGTAGCATTTACCTTCGCTAATAATGTTTGTATCCTCGATTTTTTTTCTTCAATTTCCCTGTCACGGGCAGAAATGGTACTATCCTTTTTTGAATTGGAAGTCTTTAACATGTCATAACGCATCGTTGCATCTTCCAGGTCTTTTTGCAATTCATCCCGCTGGTTGGTGGTTGATGCGATAACACTATCTTTTTGCTGAATGGTTTCTTTTACATTGTTCTTATCCCAAATGATATATCCCCAGGTACCCAGCAACGCAACTACCAGGGTAACAGTGAGAATTCCACGAAGATTGCCACGGGAATTATTCGGAGGCATTACAATTTCCTGGTAAGGTTTTTCTGATTCCGGAAAGTTTTCGAAAGCCATGATAATTGGTTTTTCTTTTAAGTGAACGATTCAAATTCTGAATAGTACAGAATGGTATTGCTGAAATCGGGTATTGTTTCCAAAATTATGCCAAAGGAGATAAGAATATCATTCCACGGCGAACATTAAAGTAAACTGATTAATATTGCAAAATTAAATTCTTTTTTAAAATGAGTGTGGAAAAAATACTGGACAACTGGAAAAAAAAGAACTTTAAGCCGGTTTACTGGTTTGATGGGGAAGAAGATTTTTACATTGATCAACTCATTCATTATGCCGAGCACCAGATCCTCTCTGAATCGGAAGCTTCTTTTAACCTCACGATTTTTTATGGACGTGATGCCGACTGGGCTTCCGTGACCAACGCCTGCAAAAGATACCCCATGTTTGCTGAAAGGCAGGTGGTTTTGCTGAAGGAAGCGCAGCACATGAAGGATATCGACAAACTGGAATCCTACGTTGAACATCCGCTATCTTCTACGATTTTTGTGGTTGGTTATAAATCAAAAACACTCGATAAACGAACCAAACTGTATAAGGTATTAAGCAAACAGGCCGAGATGGTTTCGTTTGCGAAAATAAAAGACGATAAGGTACACGACTGGATAGCAGAACTCGTAAAATCGAAGGGGTACGATATTCGTCCGAAAGCAGTGAGTTTACTGGAAGAACATATCGGGAACGATTTGAGCAGAATTGCAAATGAGATCGACAAACTTTCTGTAAATCTCAAAGGGAAAAACGACATCGACGAAGACGATATTGAAAAGTACATTGGCATCAGCAAAGAATACAATGTATTTGAACTACTGGCAGCGATAACAAAAAAAGACCTGGCAAAAGCCATCCAGATACTCAACTATTTTGAAAGCAATCCTAAAGCTGCACCCATTCAACTGGCATTGCCCGCCTTATATGCACATTTCAGTAAGGTGTATGCTGTGTATGGAATGACAGATAAGAGCGACCAGGCCTTAAAACCCTTGTTTTACTATAATCCCAATTCTTTGAAACAGGCACATGATATGATGCGTAACTATGGATATCCGGGAATTGAAAAACTTATTATGTTATTGCACCAGTACAACCTGAAAGGAATTGGCGTGGGAGACAGTGGCACACCCGGAGCTTCGCTGATGAAAGAAATGGTAGTGAAGATGATCGTGGGGTAAAAAAAACGATGCAGGTAAAATTGTATGGTGCATTCAGAATGCTGCATTCAATTTATCTTTTCCCAATTGTTGCTTCAATTCATTGATGCCATTGAATTTCACTTCACCCCTTAGCCTTCTTTTCAGGTACACTTTAACGTTAGATCCGTAAATTTCATTATCGAACTCAAAAATATTTACTTCAATTACCCGCTTGCTTCCGTCTACAGTTGGCCTAGTACCGATGTTCATCATTCCCTTAAACCTGCCGGCAAAATTTTCTACTTCAACATCAACTGCATACACGCCATTGCCGGGAACCAGTTTTTCATTGTCTTTAATCTCAAGATTGGCAGTGGGGTAACCGATAGTTCTTCCAAGCTTATTTCCTTCCACAACCAATCCGGTAAAAAAATACTGATAACCGAGGAATTCGTTGGCAGTATCTATATTGCCCGAAAGCAAAGCTTCCCGGATCCTGGTACTGCTGATGGTGATATCCTGTAAAATTTTCTCCGGTATTTCTTTTACCCGGAAACCGTACTTTGTTGCTTCCTGTTCAAGGAGTTGATAATCGCCCTCCCGGTTTTTACCGAAGCGGTGGTCGTAACCAATGATAACCGTATGCGGGTGAAATTTTTCTACGAGAAAATCTTTAATATAGCTTAATGCAGGCTGGCTGGCGAATGCTTCATCGAACGGAACAACAACAATATGCTCAATACCCGCCCTATGCATCAGTTCATATTTTTCTTCAGGGCTGTTGAGGATAAAAATGGGTTTCTTCTGTAAGGCCACCACTTGTTTGGGATGCGGGTAAAAAGTGATCACTACCGGTGTGCCATTTACTTTAGCCGCTTCTTCCTTTAATTGCCGGATGATCTGCATGTGCCCAACATGCACACCATCAAAAGTTCCGATGGTAATAACCGCATTCGTAAAGACCGGTAAGGCATCTGTATTTCTGTACACTTTCATAAAATCGGTGCAAAACTAAATGATAATTTATTAATGGATTATTGATGATTGAAATATAGTTTTGCAACTCAAGTTTTTCACATGAGTTTATACGATAAAAGAGGCGTTTCTGCCCAAAAACAGGAAGTGCATCATGCAACGAGGCATCTCGACCAGGGATTGTATCCCAATGCATTTTGTAAAATCTATCCGGATTATTTAGGAGGAGAGGAGCACATGGTGAATGTGATGCATGCCGATGGCGCCGGTACAAAAAGTATTCTCGCTTATTTATACTGGAAAGAAACCGGAGATACATCTGTATGGAAAGGCATAGCGCAGGATGCCATCGTTATGAACCTCGATGATTTATTATGCGTTGGAATTTATGACAACATCGTATTCAATTCTACTATCGATCGGAATAAAACAATAATTCCTTCAGAAATACTGGAAGCGGTGATCAATGGTTCACAGGAATTGTTTAACCAGTTAAAAGAATTTAATGTAAACATTCATTATCTCGGAGGCGAAACTGCCGATGTTGGAGATGTGGTTAGAACCATTGCAGTAAATGGCACTATGACCTGTCGCTGGCCGAAGAATAAAATTATCAGCAATGACCAGATTCGCCCGGGAGATGTGATTGTAGGGCTGGCTTCATTCGGGAAATCGAGCTATGAAAAAAAATACAATAGCGGAATTGGCAGCAACGGGTTAACCTCTGCCCGTCATGATGTACTCGGAAAGTTTTATGCAGAAAATTATAAAGAGAGTTTTAATAACCAATTGGATGATGACGTGGTGTATATCGGCAAACACCGGTTAACAGATAAAATTTTCTTAGGTGACGAAGAAATTTCCATTGGAGAATTATTGTTAAGTCCAACCCGTACTTATGCCCCTGTTCTTCGTAATCTATTGCAGCATCGCTTTGAGAAAATTCATGGGCTGGTGCATTGTAGCGGTGGCGGACAAACGAAGTGTATGAAATACCTGCCGGGTAATTTCCGGATAGTGAAAGACAATCTTTTTGAACCCCCGGTTATATTTGATATCATTCAACAGAACAGCGGCAGTTCCCTAAGAGAAATGTATGAAGTGTTTAACATGGGTTGTCGCCTCGAAATTTTTTGCGATCCCGGAGATGCAATGGAGATGATAGAAACCGCCGCCTCTTTCGATATTCCGGCTCAAATTACAGGAAGGGTAGAAGCGTCTGATAAAAAGCAACTGATCATCAAAACCGGGAACGAAGAAATTTTGTATTAAGAAGAAAGCCTTACTTCCATAAATAAAAAGGAAGTAAGGCGATAACCTGCAACTAAATATTTACACTTTAAAAATTAGTTCTTTCGGCTATATATAAATTGTGTAATTGATTTCAGGATATTATCTGCAAATAGTTCTTTAGCCTTGTCGGAACGAAGAAAGGTAATATCATCCTTGTTCGACATATACCCGGCCTCAATTAAAACAGCCGCACATTTACTCTCCTGTAATATTTTTATATTTCCTTGTTGTTGCATTGGATTACTGTTAACAGGCAATCCAAAATTCCCGGTAAAAGTTTGGATTACAGAAGAAGCAAGAAGTTTACTTTGTGCAGCATTTTGGAATTCGTCCCGGGCAATTATCACTTCCATGCCCCTTTTCGTGAACATGTTTTCGTCAGGAGAATTATTGAAATGAATAGAGATCAAAAGGTCTGGAGAAATATTGTTGATGAAGGCTGATCGCTCCTGGGGACTCTTAAATTCATCAGCTTCCCTGGTAAATACTATATTAATATTTTTATCACTGTTAGCTGCTTTTATTGAATGCGCATAAGCAATAGTAAGTTCTTTTTCCGGAAGTCCCAGTGCATCATAAGCGCCATTGTCGGAACCGCCATGACCAGCATCAATTACAACGGTTATTTTCTTATCGGAGTGTAAACCTGCCCATTTCTTTTTATTTACTGAAATCGTTTTAATAGAAAATGCTGCCATTACTAAAATGAAAAGGGGTAGTACAAACAGCCGGGCAATGTATCCGCTGTTCTTTTTTGATTTTGTAATCATAGTTAATCGTCTTTTTATGGATGAATGAAAGAAATTATTTGTGAGTGTAAATGATTTTCCGGGGAAGTAAGATTGCAGGATCATACGGGCAAATGCAGCCTTACCTGCGTCGCCTGTTGATTTGCCATCAGCTATGAATTCATGAATCATAGCCAATTCTTTTTTGATAAACCACATTACGGGGTTTATCCAAAACAATACAATCAGGAGCTCTATATAAAGTTTATCCACTGAATGATTTTGTTGAACATGGGTAAGTTCATGATTCAGTATCCTTTGTCCTTCTTCAGAATGAATGTTTATTCTTTTATTCCAGAAAATACTGTTTAAAAATGAGAAGGGCGCCCTTTCGTCATGTGTCAAATTAATTTTTACACCCTTTACTATCAAAACCTCTGAAGTTTTTTTTATCGCATAAATTCGGAAAAGGCCAGCGACTGTTTTTAACAACATCACAAATGAAATCACACAAAATGCAAACAAAATAATATGGTTCGTAGTGAAAAAAGCTGTTCTTTCTACCGGGGCAATTTGATCGAAGTAACGGTCGCCCACAGAAATGGTTTGCAGTGCCTTTGTCAGTACCTGCGATTGGCTTTCCGGATATTGAACCAGATTGATCGTTATTAAGGGAAGTATAGCCGACAGGATTGTTGTAAATAAAAGATATGCACGGTTGTACTGGTGATACGTTTTATTCCGGAGGAAAATAAAATAATATAACATCAATAGCGCACTGCATATTGATACCTTAAATAAATAACTGGCAAAAGTAATCATAGTGGATACTTATTTTTTCTTTAATTGTTTTAGCAATAATTCAAGATCTTCAATGCTCAGGTTATTTTCCTTTACCATAAATGAAACGGCGTTGCTGAAACTCCCATCGAAATAACCTTTTACAAAATTTTTCATGGAAGATTTACTATATGCTTCTTTTGAAATTAACGGGAAATACCGGTGCATTCTTCCAAAAACTTCTATGCCGATAAATTCTTTCTCTGTGAGTATTTTCAAAATTGTGGCAACGGTGTTGCTATGTGGTTTTGGATTGGGCAGCGCATCAATGATTTCCCGTAAAAAAGCCTTGTGTAATTTCCATATCACCTGCATGATCTGTTCTTCAGCCCTCGTTAAATTCTTTGCCATACTATTTGATTTTAACGCTAAACTATAAAATTAGTTTTAAAACTAAAAATTTAGTTTTATTTTTTTGAGGTTTTTTCTGATCTTCGGATGAAATGCATAAAAACTATTTTCCTGCTGATTTTAACATAGCTGTAAAAAAAACTTTGCTCCACTCTTATTCAATTATTTATTTTTGCCGGGTTGATATAACAACAGTTCAAGAATCAAAAAATTATGTCGCAATCCATCATAGAATTAAAGAATGTAAATATTTACCAGAGCGGTAATCTCATTTTGAGTAATGTAGATATATCAGTTGATAAAGGGGAGTTTGTGTACCTCGTAGGAAAAACCGGTACGGGTAAGAGCAGCCTTTTAAAAACTTTATATGGCGATCTTGAATTAAAAGATGGTGAAGGTTGGGTTGCAGGGCACAATCTCAGGGAACTCACCTGGAAATCTGTTCCTTTCCTGCGCCGTAACCTTGGCGTTGTGTTCCAGGAATTTCAATTGCTGACAGACAGGAATGTGAATGATAACCTGAAATTTGTTTTAAAAGCAACCGGGTGGAAAGATGAAAAACTAATGGACGAAAAAATTGCTGATGTTTTGGATAAAGTGGGTTTAAAAACAAAAGGATTTAAAATGCCGTTTGAATTAAGCGGGGGAGAACAGCAGCGTGTGGATATTGCAAGGGCTTTACTTAATTCTCCCAAACTGATTTTAGCAGATGAACCTACAGGTAACCTCGATCCTGAAACAAGTGATGAGATTATGCAACTGTTATTTCACATCAGTAAGGATTACAACACATCTATTGTAATGGCTACGCATGACTATATGGTGATCAATAAATTTCCTGCCCGAACGATTAAAACAGAGAGTGGCAAGGTGTGGGATAACGTTAGTATATCCATGCAATAAGCTTCTGTGTATTTTTATCTGTGTTATATATCTCTTTTAATCCGGTGATTCGTTGCCGGATTTTTTCTTCTGTGAATGCTTCATTAAACAAGTTTGTAATTGCATGCTTCCACTCAGCGGAGGTTTCGGCTATTGTACAAAGCTGTTCTACTTCAGAACCCTCGGCAGCTTTGTTATTTACCAGGCAATGTCTTCCATTAAACAATGCATTTAATAATTTTAGTTTTACACCGGTAATATTGAAAGAGGGCAATACATTAATGTGCGCCTCCCGGATCAGTTGCTGTATTACTGCTTCAGATGGATTGGCAATAAGTTTTGCGTTTCTGGCTTTTGCAATAACGGCAGTAAGTGCAGGCGAAGGATCTTTGCCGGCTATGATCAATGGAACCGCCGACTGATTAAATACTTCCGTTAACAACCAGTGTACTGCATTTTCATTCTCATTGATGGATAGATTGCCATGGTAGAGACAATATTCTCCACGGCCCGTTTTGCAATCAGATTCATCCCAGGGAAGAAATACGGGAAGGAACTGTACATCTTTCGCCTGCAATTCATTTTTATAACAGGCTTCATCTTCTTTGCTAACCGCCAGGAATTTTGCTTTCGCTGCCAGTTGCGCTTCATATTTTTTTAATAACCTGCTTTCTCTTTTAAAATAAAATTTCCTTAACAGGTTGGTTTCATGAACTGCAAGCTGATGATAGTATTTAAATTCAACATTGTGCAGGCGAACAAAAACTTTTCTGTGCTGCAATTTATTTTGTTGTAAAAAATACGTGCAATGAATGCCTTCAAGCAAAACAGGATAATTGTCTTTGTTTAAATTCTCTAAAAGCCTGGAATCGGATCTGCTTTGTACGATATAAGGAATACCGTAAGCGATGCCTTTTAATCCTGTTTTGCGATGATAATAGTGAACGGCTTCGCAATATTTTTCAAGAACTTTTTGCCGGGGTTTTCCTGCCGTGAAACAATGTAGATGTATTTTTATTCCATAACCGTGTAACGCTTTTATTTTATAAAACAGGTCTACCACGCCGCCGAAATCAACCGGCCACGGAACATCATGGGTTACAATATGAAGTTGTTTATCCAAAAATATTTTTATAAAAAGCGATGAGTTTCTTTTCTTCGTTTTGCCAGTTCAGGTGCCTCGCGGCTTCAATACAATTATGATGTAACTTATTCCATAATTCAGCATCGTTCAACATCCTGTTTAACGAAGATGCAATCATGTTTACGGTTGGTTCGTTAATTAAAACGCCAATCTCGAATTGATCATTGATTTCTGCATACACGGGGTAATTAACGCACAATTGAGGAGTAGCTGCATGTATATAATCAAAAAAGCGGTTTGCCAGTGAATAATAATTACTCCTGCTTTCTTTTTCAAAAAGGGTAACGCCTATGTAAGCCTTTGATGTAATTTTTTTCAATTCAGATGGTTCAATCATCCCTTTAAATATCACTTTATTTTCGAGTGAATAAGTGTGTACCAGTTGTTTTGCCTGCTGCATAAAATTACCGTCTCCGCATATGATCAATGCTGCATTTACCTGTTGCATGGCAGGGATCAGTTGTTCAAAACATCGCCCTTCGTTTACCGCTCCCTGGTAGAGGATAAATTTTTCCCTGTTATGTTGTTGCAGTGATTCGTTGTATAGGGCAATGCTCCTGATTACTTCATACTTCACACCATACATGTTAAAAAATTCATCCGCAATGGGTTGGTTTACCGTATAACCAAGGGGGAAATGCGGTACTGTTTTCTGTTCTGTTTTTTTCCAGAATTTGTAAATACCTGGTCGGGTAACAATTTCTTTCATTTCACAAAACAATTCATGTGCATCGTAAATTCTTTTAATTTTTTTTATAGAGGATATATAAAAGCAGGGGAGAATGGTATCCAGGTCTATAGCACAAATACCATCCATTTTTTTAAATAGCAGGTAAATAAATAGCCGGATGTTGTATTCTGCATAAAACAGTTTCCCTTTATCAAAAAAACACCGTATCCTTTTTTGACGGAATGGTTGTTTCAGTAATGGTTTGGAGTCTGGTAATTTTCTGCCCACCAGAATTACATCATAACCCGAACGGGCAAGCGAAGTGCAGATGCGAATCATGCGCTGGTCGTAACTGAGATCGGTTGTAACGGTAAAATATATCCGGGGCAAATGCTTATTATTTAACGCAAATAAAATGCTTTTTACCGGAAGGCAGCGGCAGTATAAATTTTCTCGATAATTTCAACCGTTTTCATTCCATCTAATGCGCTGGCAAATTCGTAAGCCGGATCTTCCAAAGCCTTGATCAAATGCTCATATACTTTGCCGTGGTTACTCATGCTTCCCTGGTAAAAGCCATAGTTATTTGCCGTATTCCCCGGCGGTATGTTTTGTAGTTCTTCAGTTTCGATGCATTGATATTCGATCGTATTGAGGTATTGTCCACCAATCTTTACTGTTCCTTTTTCACCAAAAATGGTAAAGGAGCCTTCCATATTTTTTCCATAGCTGTTAACGGTATAATTCATTGTGCCAATTGAACCGTTCAGCATTTCAATCAATACAACGCCGCTGTCATCAATTTCATTTAAAGGATGATCAACATTCTTCACAATTGCCTTTACATCTTTTACATCTCCCAGCAACCAGTACAGGAGGTCAATAAAATGACTGAACTGGGTGTACAAAGTACCGCCATCCATGTCTTTGGTTCCCTTCCAGCTATTGGAGTAATACTGTGGGGGTCTGTTCCAGAAACAATTTACCTGGAAGGAAAAAATCTTTCCCAGCTTGTCCTCCTCAAGTAATTTCTTCACAGCTTCCACCGG
Source organism: Bacteroidota bacterium (assembly GCA_018268085.1). Classification (GTDB taxonomy): domain Bacteria; phylum Bacteroidota; class Bacteroidia; order Chitinophagales; family Chitinophagaceae; genus Ferruginibacter. The sequence continues at coordinate 42,382 of JAFDXE010000022.1, read as the reverse complement.
CGGATTATACCGGTTTTGTTTCACCACGAATAATTGTTTGGCAGCATTTGCCGCAGTATCCAGCATTTTTTTTGCGTCTTTGCTGTTAATGCAAAGTGGTTTTTCACAGAGTACCTGTTTTCCATACTTCAATGATAGTATAGAATGTTGGGCGTGTAAGCCATTGGGTGTACAAATTACCATTGTATCTACTGCCGGTTCTTTTTGCAACAATTCATCCAATGAAAAATACGCCCTTGCACCGAATTCCTGTGCCAGTTCTGAAGCCCGCTCGGGAATAATATCACAAACAGCCAGCAGATAGCCTGCTTTAGTGATTTGTTCGGCATGCCTGCGGGCAATCCGGCCACACCCAATTATGGCAAAATTTGGTTTCATGTTGCAAAGTTGAGGTTTTAAATACAATGTTTGGGATCTTTGCGGCTGCGAATATGGAATTGAAAATCCATTTTCGCTAAAAACAATTTCTATGGGGCAGGTTCCCGGTTTAATAGCTTTTATTTCCCATAAAACTTGCCAAATCTTCACTTTTATTCATTTATTTCCTTTAATTTTGCAGCCGATTATAACAAGAAGTAAAACATACCGTTTTAAAAAAACAAAGAAATGTCGCATTTAACAACAGAAAAAAAAGCCACTATCTTCCAAACTTATGGTGGTAAAGCTACTAACACCGGTTCTATCGAAGGTCAGATTGCACTGCTGACAGAGCGTATCAATCACATCTCTAATCACCTGAGAGGTAACAAAAAAGATTTTTCATCACAACGTGGACTGATGATGATGGTTGGTCAGCGTAAGCGTTTATTGACTTACCTGAGCAAACATGATCTAACAGGATACAGGGCGTTGATCGAAAAATTAGGTCTCCGTAAATAAAAAATATCAATGTATGCAATATTGATTTATTCCCAACAGTAAACTGCCGTTGGGAATATTTCTTTTTACATACCTACTTTAAAAAGAAAACAATTTGTTTTCGCAAATTCAAACTACATGTCACTTTTCAACCCTAAATCAGTAACCTTCGATATGGGTGGTGGCCGTATGGTTACCATCGAAACCGGTAAACTTGCCCGCCAGGCTGATGGCGCTGTAACCGTTCGCCAGGGCGATTGCATCCTTTTGGCAACCGTTGTGGCTAATAAAGAACCTAAAGCCGGACAAAACTTTTTTCCATTATCAGTAGATTACCAGGAAAAATTTGCATCTGCCGGACGTATACCAGGTTCATTCTTCAAAAGAGAAGCCCGCTTAAATGATTATGAAATTCTAACTTCCAGGTTGATCGACAGGGCGCTTCGTCCGTTGTTCCCTGAAGATTATCTCTGCGATGTGCAGGTTTTGGTGTCGTTGATTTCTTCAGACGAAAATGTGCTTCCGGATTCACTTGCTTGTCTTGCAGCCTCTGCAGCACTTGCCGTTTCCGATATTCCTATCCAGGAGATCATTTCTGAAGTTCGTATCGGAAGGATCGAAGGCGAATTCATCGTTAATCCTACCCGTAAACAAATGGAGCAATCCGATCTTGAATTTGTGGTTGCCGCTACCAGCAAAAATATTATGATGGTGGAAGGTGAGAGTAACGAATGCCAGGAAGAAGACCTTGTAAAAGCACTGGAAATTGCGCATGATGCAATACGCATACAGGTAAAAGCACAGGAGGAGTTGAGAGCATTGCTCGGGAATCAGCCAAAAAGAGACTATACGAAACCGTATCGCAATGAGGAACTGAACGAAAAGATTATAGCGTTTGCGAAAGATAAAATGTATGCGATTTCTTCATCGGCTTCTGCTAAACATGAAAGAAGCGATGCCTATGCTGCATTGAAAGAAGAAGTTGTCGCTCATTTGGGTGAAGAATTACCGGATGAAGATAAAGCACTTATCGGTCATTATTTTGGTGAATTGCAGTATCATGTGGTTAGAGACATGATCCTGAATGATCGCAAGCGTCTCGATGGCAGGGGAACAGAAGACATTCGGCCACTCGCTATGGAAATCAGTCCGCTACCAACCCCTCACGGTTCAGCTTTATTTACAAGAGGTGAAACACAGTCACTTACAACTGTTACTTTAGGAACTCCTTTAGACGAATTATTAACAGAAGATGCTTTTGAATCTCATTACGCTAAGTTCATCCTCCACTATAATTTTCCTCCTTTTTCAACCGGTGAAGTTAAAATGATGCGTGGTGTTGGTCGCCGCGAAGTTGGTCACGGAAACCTTGCCATGCGTTCGCTTAAAAAGATGATGCCTGGTTCTGAATATCCATACACCGTAAGGGTGGTAAGTGATATCCTGGAAAGTAACGGGTCATCATCAATGGCTACTGTTTGCGCCGGTTCTTTGGCGTTGATGGATGCAGGTGTACCTGTTCCAAAGCATGTTAGCGGAGTTGCTATGGGCTTGATTACCAAGGGAGATAAGTACGCTGTTTTAACTGATATTTTAGGTGATGAAGATCACCTGGGAGATATGGATTTTAAAGTTACTGGTACCCGTGATGGAATTTGTGGCGTACAGATGGATATTAAAGTAGATGGCTTGAGTATGGATGTAATGCGCCAGGCGCTGGCACAGGCCAAAAAAGGACGTCTGCATATTTTAGATGCGATGTATGCCTGTACACCTGCAGCAAGGCCGGAAGTTAAGCCTCATGCACCAAGGATGGTAAAACTGATGATCGATAAAGAATTCATCGGGGCGGTAATCGGGCCGGGTGGAAAAGTGATCCAGGAAATTCAGCGTGAAACAGGAACTACCATCAATATTGAAGAAGTTGAAAACAGGGGTGAGGTAAGTATATTCTCTAAAGAAAAAGCAGGATTGGATCGGGCTGTTGCCTGGGTTAATGGTCTTGTAGCCGTACCGGTAGTAGGTGAAACCTATGAAGGAACAGTGAAAAGCATTAAAGAATTCGGAGCTTTTGTTGAATTCCTGCCAAAAAAAGAGGGTTTATTGCATATCAGTGAAATTAGCTGGAAGCGCCTTGAAACAATGGATGGAATTTTTAAGGAAGGAGATAAGGTGAAAGTGAAATTGCTGGAAATAGATCCGCGTACCGGTAAATTTAAGCTTAGCCGCAAAGTGCTGATGCCCAAACCGGAAAAGCCTGAAGCTGCAAAGCAACAGCCTCAGCAATCACCTGAGTCAAATCAATAATATTTTCTACAAAAATTATAAGCTGCAGGTAATCAACTTGCAGCTTTTTTTATACAATGGAACATTATCAATTCTTATTTGAACAGGTAAATGAAGCGCAGCGAGCTGTGTTAATTGCGCAGCTAGATGCAATTGGTTTCGAAGGTTATGAGGAAGAGGGTATGGTGTTGAAAGCTTTTGTTGAGGTGGATAAATTTCAACCTGACATGTTTGATAATTTATTTTCAAATAATCATATTAAGTATTCAAAATCAATTATAAAGGAAAGAAATTGGAATAGCGATTGGGAGTCGAATTTTGAACCGGTAGTGGTATTAAAGCCGGATACGCAACAGCCATTTGTGTTACTTCGTGCCGGATTTCATGAACCTGTAGCGGGTGTTGACCTGGAACTGGTAATTACCCCGAAGATGAGTTTCGGTACGGGGCATCATGCCACAACCTATCAAATGATCCAGCAAATGAGCCTGTTGGACTTTTCCGGAAAAGATGTGATTGATTTTGGAACAGGCACCGCAGTATTGGCTATCCTGGCCGAAAAAATGGGCGCTAAACATATAGTTGCTATTGATTACGACGACTGGAGCATCAGCAATGCACTTGAAAATACAGAAGCAAATCATTGTTCTGCCATTACACTTGTGAAAGCAGAAACGATTGAGATGGGTTATCAAGCTGATATTATACTTGCCAATATTAACCTGAATATTATTCTTGGCAACCTGGAAGCAATTATTGCAGCCTGCAAACCCGGATGCAGGGTTTTGTTCAGCGGCATCATGGGGCAGGATAAAAATAAAATCACCAGTGAGCTTGAAAGTGCAGGCTTCACCATTGATTCCTGTTTGGAGAAAGACAATTGGCTGGTAATAGGTACGCAGCTTAAACGTATAGCCGGCTAAGATTGCATTTTTCCACAATATTAATTTACGATTAATTCAATCAGTTTTTTTAGCTATCTTTGTGATCTTCAAACAACTAAAGAAACATAGATGAAAGAATTGCTTCTTATCATTGTTGCTTATTTATTGGGTTCGATTCCTACAGCACTTATCATCAGTAAAAAATTTTTCGGAATAGATATTCGTGATTATGGTAGTGGCAATATGGGCGCTACCAATACTTTCAGGGTTTTGGGTTCAAAATACGGAACCATTGTTATGATAGTGGATATACTGAAAGGAATGGCCGCTGTTGGGTTGTTTTATTTTCTTCCTTATTATTTACACAATGAAGTAGATCGCACAAATTTTATGATCGGCCTTGGCCTAGCTGCAGTGCTTGGGCATGTGTTCCCGATATTCGCAGGATTCAAAGGTGGTAAAGGTGTTGCTACGTTATTTGGAATGATACTGGCGGTTCAACCGGTAGTAGCGGTTAGTTGCGTTGGTGTTTTTGTGATCGTATTATATCTTACTCGTTATGTATCCTTAAGTTCTATTCTTGGTGCCATCATGTTGCCTGTTTCCGTATTATGGATTTGGAATGAACATGAAACAATGTACAGGGTGTTTGCGCTTCTGGTAGCCTTTATGGTTATACTAACACACCAGAAAAATATCGGTCGTATTCTCAGAGGTGTTGAAACACGTATTCCAATTTTAAAATACCGCGACAGGCGTAAAACACGCAAGCGTATCGACTAATCTGTTTTGCTCCTTCAATATTGGTATAGCAATTGTTCAGGTGCTTTCTTTTAAACTATTTATCATGAAAAAAATCATTGCGGTTATAACCGTTGTATCAATCGTTATAGCCTGCACCCGAAATGCGGTAACCAATCGCCAGCAATTTATCCTGTTTCCTGAATCAACCCTGCAACAGGAAGCCGTTAGTCAATACCAGTCATTTCTCAGTCAGAACAAAGTTGTAAATGCCAATGGCAACAAAGATGCTGAAATGGTGAAAAGAGTAGGATCAAGAATTGCTGCTGCCATTAATACTTATTATGCGAATAACCCGTCTGTAAGTGCAGATTTGAAAACCTATAAATGGGAATTTAACCTGGTAGACAGTAAAGAGGTGAATGCATGGTGTATGCCCGGAGGTAAGGTTGTTGTATATACCGGCTTGTTGCCCATTACGCAAAATGAAGCAGCGTTGGCTGTTGTTCTTGGTCATGAGATCACGCATGCAATAGCCCATCATGGTAATGAAAGAATGAGCCAGGTTGCTTTGGCACAGGGGCTCCAGGTTGCCGGAGATTTTTTTACAAAAAATAAGCAACAGGCGAATAGCATTTTCAATAATGTTTTTGCACCGGCTGCCCAGGTAGGAGTGTTGTTACCAAACTCACGTAAACAGGAATATGAAGCAGATCATTACGGTTTACTGTTCTGTGCTATGGCCGGATACAATCCCAGGGAGGCTGTTCCCTTCTGGCAAAGAATGTCGGCCGCAGCAGGTTCCAATAAGCCACCGGAATTCCTGGCAACTCACCCTTCTGATGAAAACAGGATCCAGCAATTAGAGAGTTATATGGATGAAGCTTTAAGTTATTATCAGCCGGTAAAATAATATAAATGAGTAGTTTATAACATTAACCCCATTATTGAATGGGGTTTTTTATTAGAAAAAACTTGAAACTGCGGGAAAAAAATGGTAAATTCGTGTCCCCAAGGTGAGTTGCTTGTAAAAAAATCATGATGTTTCCTGAAGTTTTGATTTTCTTATAAACAATTTAATGAATCTATCATTAACCTTTATTTGTCCAACATGTCTGATCAAACTTTATTCGAGAAACTCCAGTTAAAAGACGAAAAAAATTTACTAATCCAGGGGATTCCTTCAACAATAGAAAAGCAGTTCATTAAGCTTTCGTTCGCAAAATGTGTAACGCCGCTGCTTAAAATAAAGAAGATTGAATTTGCCCTCGTATTTGCAGTAAGTAAAAAGCAATTGTGCGATATCATCACGGAAGTTTTTCCCATATTGCAGCCCGGGGCAAAAGTATGGATTGCTTATCCGAAAATAACATCAAAAATTGCAAGTGACCTGAACCGCGATTGCCATTGGGAAGTACTGGATAAGTATGGATTTGTAGCGGATGAACAGATAGCAATCGATAATACCTGGACTGCAGTGATGTTTAAAAAACAACAATCAGCACCGGTTAAAAAAACAAATTTTAATTCAGCTACCGTACTCGCAAGTACAGATTACAATGGTCGTAGCCTTGATATTGATGTGCCGGAGGAATTGAAAGTATTGTTTAAAAAGAACAAACCGGCTGAAACATTTTTTGAAAGCCTCCCGATGAACAATCGTAAAGAATATGTTGAATGGGTAATCGGCGCCAAAAGATCGGATACAAAATCGAAGCGACTTGATGCTGTAGTTGAAAAACTGTCAACAGGTAAACGCACGCCAACAGCCAGGTAACAACCGCTTAAAAATACAATCAATGATGCCCTTTTCAGAGGGCATTTTTGTTATGGGGAATCGGCAAATTGCAATTACGCTATCGGTCTGCAGATTATTAACGGAATTCTTAAGATTGGCTTTTTTAAATGGCTTGCGCATCAGAACCAATCTTACAAATTTTGAGTAACACATTACATCAACGGAAAATAAATAACTGCTAATATTGCAAAACACTGGTAAATCTTATACGTATGTATTCGCAACATCAACAACAAATGAAATTTTCTAAAAGACGGGCAAAGTTTGGTATCATTTCCATGATCGTTCTTTTTGCGGCTATAGCCGGACTGGTAGGTGTATTTGCTACAGAAAATTATTCTGAAGGGGAAAGAATTGGATTCCTTACAAAGTTTTCAAAAAAGGGAAGATTCTGGAAATCATGGGAGGGGGAGCTGAATTTAACCCAAACCGGAATGAACACGAGTTCTTTGTTTGAATTTTCTGTTGATAACGATAGCGAAGATCCGAAACTGATCGCTTTGATAGATTCCGCCGTTACAAATGGATGGAAAGTGAAATTAACGTACCACGAAACCTTCGGTAAAAACTGGTTTAAAAACAGGGGAGAAACGGATTACTTTATAAATAAAATTGAGATTTTATCCAAAAGCCCGGTAATGCCGGAGCAAAAAGCTGAAGAGCAAAGGCAGGGAAGAATCATTGATACAATTTACATGGTAATCGATAAAAGCCAGTTACCTAACAAAAAATAAATTACGAACCTGGTTTATGGAAGATGATTATATCGGCAGGTTAAGTGATGCGCTAACATTTATAGAAGAAAATCTTGACAATGATCTGTCGCTGGAAACTGTTGCCGGCATTGCCTGTTATTCTCCTTTTCATTTTCACCGGTTGTTTAAGGCGCTTACCAACGAAACCCTTAATGTGTATGTTACCAGGAAACGAATAGAACGCTCCGCTATAAACCTCGCTAACAATAGAGCATTAACCATTTCTCAAATAGCAGCAAAGTATGGATTTAAATCGGATGCTGTTTTTTCACGGACATTCAGAAAAATTTACGGTCAAAGTCCTACTACTTTCCGCAAAAATCATAACAACACATTAAGCAAGATTGGTAAAACAGATAGCAATAATGATCAACAACCGGTAATAGCCGAAGAATATTTTTGCAATATTAATCACCTTAAACAATGGATTAGTATGAATGCAAAAATTGAGATCGTTAACACAACTTCCATGTATGTTGCTTCCGTTTCAACAATAGGGGTCAGCAAAGTGGAAGACGCTTTTCTTAAAATGATCAGGTGGGCCACACCTAAAGGATTGTTGAATCGGCCGGATACTCATGTTTGCAGGATATTTCATGATAGTTTTAAAATAACCGATGCTGAAAAAGTACGCATGAGTATCGGCATTATTTCAACAGCAGCACTTCCCGACGATAGCGAAGTTCAGTTGAGTGTAATTTCTCCTTTAAAGTGTATTGTTGGCCATTTTATCATTGATCTTTCAGCGTTTGAAACAGCCTGGAATAGTTTGTTTATCTGGATGAATACAAATGGTTATAAAAAGGCGGAACAAAATCCGTTTGAAATTTACCTGAACAATCCATCGGATCATCCTGAAAAAAAATATATGGTTGACTTTTATATTCCTGTTGAAATGTAAAGAAGGCAAACACCTGGTGTTCCGGGAATCACCTTTTTTAAACCGATATATTCTCTCATCAGCTTTTTCTTACTGCAGCATTAAATAGTGTTTAGCGTATATCCCGGGCTTACTGGTTTATTTATAGATCACTGTTCCCACTTTTTTTGTAATGGCAATTTCCATTTCTTTTAAATGCTGATGGGTTTGCATAAAGATGAGTTGTTCTTCCGGGTCTGTAGCCTTTTCCAGGTCGGCCTGGTTTTCGATAATGAGCCTTTTAATTTTACGTAGTTTGAGGTAATTGAGCGTTGATATTACTTCCTCCCGGAACAATTCCTCACGGGTTGGGATATGTCCATCGTAGTGTTGATTCCAGTTCGGACTGATCTCTGCATTCACATCCATCAATTGTATGATGGTTGAATTCATCTGCTGGTCTTCTCCATATAAAAAACTTTTAGCTGTAGGTTCCAATCCTTCCTTAAACCATGTACGGTACGTTTCAATGATCTTTACCAGCATCTTATTGTCTATCATATTTTCCAGGTCATTTTCATCTACCTGCGAAAAAAGAAATTGCGCCACCGAATGTTCATCATCCCATCTTTTAAGTCCGAATTCTACCAGGCTTCTTACAAATGCCTGCTCATGCAATTCATCCTGGTTGAAAAGGTTAAATGCCTCGTCTGTTGCAGGCGTTGTTTGCTGTCCTTCGCTTTGTGCAATATTTTCATTTACCGGAGATGGAGGAACGTCTTTCGCAATTCTTTCCCTGATAAACTTATTTACCAGCGCATTCATGCCCGATTCTTCTATCCTTAAAATTTCGGCTACCTGTTTCACATAATCCTGCCTGCGGGTGAATTCAGTTGTTTTATTGATTTTAGAAATTGTTTCCGCCACCTGGTTTACTATCGCCGCCTTTTTGGTACTGTCGGTGCCGGCATCTTTCAATGCAATCTCCAGTTGAAAAAGGATAAAGTCCTTCTTTTCTGATTGTATAAACTGCCTGAATGCTTCAGCGCCAATCTTATTCACATAACTGTCTGGATCTTCTTTATCAGGAATCAATACCAAACGTACATTCAGGCTTTCTTCCAGCGCCAGATCCAACCCACGCAATGCGGCTTTTATACCGGCATTATCGCCATCGTAAATGATCGTAAGGTTGTTGGTGTATTTTTTTATCAGCCTGAGTTGATCTGTTGTAAGTGATGTTCCTCCACTCGCCACCACATTTTCAATTCCCGCCTGGTGCAGGCTTACCACATCAGTATAACCTTCTACCAGTAAACACTCATCTGCTTTATCAATGGCCAGCCGGGCAAAATAGGAACCATAAAGGATTTTACTTTTTACATAAATTTCATTTTCCGGCGTATTGATGTATTTCGGCGCTTTGTTATTCGACTGGATAATTCTTGCGCCAAAACCCAACACCTTACCACTCTGGTTGTGGATCGGGAAAATGATACGGCCCCGGTAATTATCAGCCATTCTATCATCCCGCTGAACCACCAGTCCTGTTTTCAATAGCAATTCTTTATTGTATTGCGCATTAAGGGCAGCTTTGGTAAATTCATCTCTTGCAGAAGGGTTATAACCCAATTGAAATTTCTTTATAATTTCTTCCCTGAAGCCCCGTTCCTTCAGGTAACTTAACCCAACATCGGTTCCTTCTTCTGTATTAAATAAAGCATTGCTGAAAAAATCACGGGCGAAATTATTAATAATATAGAGGCTGTCGGAAACCTGCTGCTGCGCTTTAAATTCGGGGCTCGTTTCCGTTTCTTCCAGTTCAATATTGTATTTATTGGCCAGCCAGCGCAGTGCTTCCGTATAACTCAGTTTATCGTGATCCATTAAAAATCCGATGGTATTCCCACTCTTGCCGCACCCGAAACACTTGTATATTTCTTTTACGGGCGAAACGGTGAAAGAAGGTGACTTCTCGTTGTGAAACGGACAAAGCCCCAGGTAGTTGGCGCCTCTCTTTTTTAATTTCACATACGAACCGATGATTTCGATAATATCGATCCTGCTTTGAATTTGTTGTATGGAATGCTGGCTGATCAAATTTGTGTTCCGAATTGCGGACGCCAAATTTACAGTAAATGATACACTAAATACGATGCTGCCCACTTAAAAACCAACCTGAAATGGAAGATAAGTGGGCGGAATCAGATATATTTGCCCCCTTAAAATTGATATAATATGAAAAGATTCTTTTTGATGGCTTTCCTGGTTTTCAGTAGCCTGATGATGCGTGCTCAAAGTCTGGATGATATAAAAGAGATGATTAATAAGTCGCAGTTTACCGAAGCCAGAACAGCAATAGATAAGTTCCTGTCTTCTTCCCGTAATTCAAATGATGCAGAAGCCTGGTATTATAAAGGAAGAATTTACAATGGCTTATCGGGAAATTCAGCAGTAGCGGATAGCGCCTATAGTTTGAAGATGCAGGCGTATGATGCATTCAGGAAAAATCAGTCGCTCGATTCAAAAGACCTTTGGTTAAAACTGGAAGCCTATGGATCTTACCTCGATTTGTATGCAGGATTTTACGATTTAGGCGCTAAACAATTCAATGCTAAAAATTTTGAAGGCGCTTATAATGCTTTTAAAAAAGCCATCGATGTAAAAGATTATTGCCTCGCAAAAAAATACACGTACGAACAAATCACTTTTTATCCGTTGGATACTGCGTTAACACTGAACACAGCCATTTCAGCTACGCAGGCCAATAAAATTGATGAAGGCGTTACTTATTACAGGAAGCTGGCCGATGCGAATGTTGCCGGAAAAGACTACGAATCTATTTATGAATACCTGGTTGAATATTACAGCAAGAAAAACGACAAGGTGAATATGGATTTGATGCTGGAGAAAGGGAAAAAATTATATCCTGATAATGCGTACTGGACAAACATTCAGTTAAAAGAACTGGCAGATAAAAAAGATACGGTTGCTTTGTATGCGAAGTATGATGAGATGCTGGCAAAAAATCCTAAGAATTTTGATTTGGCATACGGTTATGCTGCTGAAATTTATAACAGCATTCTGAAGCGTGATTCAAGAGATGCAGATGTATTGGTGAAGAGTGAAAAATTACAGGAGCTGTTAAAAATGGCTATTGCTGCGGATACCGGTATTGATGCAACGTTGTTAATGGTGAATCATTTGTTTAATAAAGCTGCAGATCTTTTAAATGCATCAAACCTTACAAAAGGAAACAAACCTGAAGATGTAAAAAAGAAAAATGAATTGAAAGCACAATCAATTCAGCTTATGGATAAAACCATACCTTATGCAGAAGCAGCAGTAAAATATTATGAAGGTTTGCCTAAGCTCACTCCATTTAATAAAGCCAACTATAAAATCATGCTGAGCCACCTGGCTGAAATGTACGGCGTAAAGAATGATGCGAAGAAGGCAGCAGAGTACAATGCAAAAGACAAGGCGGCAGATAAAATGTAAGACTACTTTATTCGTATAAAAATTAATCCCGGTATAATTTACCGGGATTTTTTATGTAAGGATGTTTTAATTAATAAAATGAGCGAATGAAGAGCACTATGTGTAGCAGTAAAAATTCAAAAGCTGAAAATTGTGTGTTGCTTTCTGTTGTAGTGTTTTAGTGGCAGCTCCATCAATGTACCAAATCCCTTTTCACCGCTCAAAGCTCACCGCTCACCGCTCATAGCTCATAGCTCATAGCTCATATCTCACCGCTAATACCTACTGATTTCCCCTCATCATCGGTGGAGGTCCGCCCATTCCGCCAAACATTTTCTGCATGTCTTTCATGGGTTGAACGTCGAAGTCTTTGGGAATGTCAAATTCTTTATCGGCTATTTCTATCCCCGTGTCGATCTTAGTAACTTCTACTTCCATTCGCCTGTTGCGGCGCATGTTCATTTCATAGCGGAGTACAAAGCCATCTATTTTATCCAAACCGTTTACGGCGCCCATATTTCCAATGGCACTCAGTCCACCGGTTGAAGTAAAATACCGGAATTTAATTTCGGGGGTGTACCATACCGTTATACTGTCTCTTGAGCCAAAAATGCTTGTGCTGATGATAAATGCTTTTTTACATTGGTATCCGGCAATTTTTTTTGTTTCGTCGGAATAACTGATTTCTGTTTGTGGTTCTTTTCTTTCAACGGTTGAAGCACTGGTATCTTTTCTTCTTTGCTTCATCATACTGTCACGCATGGCCACTTGTTCAGAATCTGAAACGAAAAAGCCGCGTTTCATACCCATCATTTCGATCAGCGTTGTGGTAATTTTAGAAGTGTTATTACGAATGATGGTTGATTTGCCCACTTCTGATCGAAGCATGGTTTTAACAAGATCGTTTTTTACATAAGTAGTGGATTTTGTTTCACCATCCATCATATTCCTGAAATTCATTCGTCCATCATTGCTTTGTTCTTCATCTTCCGGGGCAATTACATTTGTTGTGGTAGAAATCACCGCCTGCTCAATGAGTTTTGGCTGGGCATAACTCAAAGTGCCGGTGAGCAATGCGATCGTTAAAATGGAAATTTTCATATTGGAGAGGGTTGAGCGGGGAGTTGTTAGTTGTTAGTTGTTAGTTGTTAGTTGTTAAGGTTTTTAGTTGGCTAAGTTCGTATAATTCGTGTGTACTAAAATCATTTGTTCCAAGGCAGGAGAGGGATTCATCATACCATCAGCTTCCGCTTACAAACTTCTCATCAACTGCAATTCACAATTGATCCTTACTTCTTCGCCAACGAGAATACCGCCGGTTTCAAGGGCAGCGTTCCAGTTTAGTCCCCAGTCTTTCCTGTTCACTTTTCCATTTATGGTAAAAACGGCTTTCTCATTTCCCCAGGGGTCTTTTACGATGCCTCCGAATTCAACATCCAGTTTAATTTTTTTACTGATGCCTTTGATGGTGAGATCGCCCCACAATTCATAACTGCCATCACCATCTACATTTTCTACCGAATTCTTAACAAACGAAATTTGCGGAAAGTTGTCTGCATCAAAAAAATCGGCGCTGCGAAGGTGTTTATCCCTTCCCTGGTCGTTAGTGTCAACAGACGAAACATCAATCCAGCAATCAATTTCCGCCGTCATAAAGTCGTCTCCTGTTGTATAAATACTGGCATCGTATTGCGTAAATCTGCCCTTGATATTGCTGATCATCAGGTGTTTTACTTTAAATCCAATTTCGCTATGTGCCGTATCAATGATCCATTTTTCTTTTTCCATCTGTTTAATATTTTTTGTGAAAGCTTTTTTTTAAAGGTATCCAAATATAAAAGCCATAGAAAAACTGTGAAAAAACTGTGTATAATTTAGGTTATCGTCATTCAGGTGAACCTGCTTCTTAGCAGGGATTCCGTTATTTTTACTGTTCGGAAAAATCGCAATAGTCCCATTATTTCTTACATGCATATTTTCTTGAATATGGGGATAACACCGGATTTTCAACAAGCTATTATAATCAATCAATTTAACGTAGGTTTGCCGCCTTATTAAAATTTAATTACCGTGCGTTTAAAGAGTTTAGAAATTAAAGGATTTAAGAGTTTTGCTGATAAAACTGTGTTGAACTTCGATGAAGGCATCACAGGTGTGATCGGGCCTAACGGCTGTGGAAAAAGCAATATCATCGACAGTATTCGTTGGGTGATCGGTGAACACAAGATCAGCAACCTCCGCAGTGAGAACCTGGAAAGCCTGGTGTTTAACGGTAGCAAAACACGCAGTGCAAGCGGACTGGCTGAAGTTAGCCTCACTTTTGAAAATACCAAGAACCTGTTACCGACAGAATTTAATACGGTAACGGTTACCCGAAAATATTATAAGAGCGGCGAAAGCGAATACCGCCTCAATGATGTGGCCTGCAGGTTAAAGGATATTCATAACCTCTTCATGGATACAGGTGTAAGTACCGACAGTTATGCGATCATTGAATTGGGAATGGTAGATGATATCATCAAAGACAAGGAAAACAGCAGGCGTAAAATGCTGGAACAGGCAGCCGGTATCACCATTTACAAAACCCGTAAGAAAGAAGCTAAATTAAAACTGGATGCTACCGAACAGGATCTTGCCCGTATAGAAGATCTGTTATTCGAGATCAACAACCAGGTAAAAAGCCTCGAAAGCCAGGCGAAAAAAGCAGAGAAGTATTTCGAGATAAAAAAAGATTACAAGGAAGTGAGCATTGAACTGGCAAAGGCCGCTCTGGAAGGTTTTAATATTACCTACCGGGATCTGAACCAGCAACAGCAACAGGAAGTAGATAAGCGGATTGAACTTGAAACGGAAATAGCGAAAGAAGACGCCGCACTGGAACAGGAGAAATTATCTTTCGTGGAAAAAGAGAAAGCGTTGCAACAAATGCAACATGCATACAACGAAATGCTCGACCGTGTACGCAGTAAGGAGAATGAAAAAAGCTTAACGGCTCAGAAATTACAACACCTGAAAGAACGCCAGCAAAACCTGCAGGATTTTTTACAGAAATCATCGGGCCAGTTAAAAGGGTTGGAAGAAAGCATTGAATTTACAGGTTCACAAATAACAGATGAGGAACAGAAACTCGTGCAACTGGAGGCCAAACTCCTGGAACTGCAACATACGGTAGAGGATAAACGCAAAATATTCGATGACAAAAGAAGCAGTATCGATACCCTCCGGAAAGAAAACCAGGCCATACAACGCAACCAGTTTGAGGCAGAGAAAAAAGTAGCGGTTGCAGATACATCGATCATGAACCTGCAACGCACCATTCACCAGATACAGGAAGAAAAGGCGCAACGCCAGGAACAACTATTAAAACTGGAAGAAGAGAAGAAACTGAAAGAAACAGAACTGGCGCAAAAGCAGGCTGATATTGAACAATTGCAGCAGGAACATGAATTTGCCAAAGAACAAATTCTCCAGACGCAGAATATGATGGAAGGATTGCGCAATAAACTGGCAGAGGAAAACAGGAAGCTGGATGCAAAAAAGAATGAACACGATCTGTTAAAGAGTCTTGTTGATTCTATGGAAGGGTATCCGGAGAGTGTAAAATTCCTGCATAAGAATACCGGCTGGAACCACGCGGCACCATTGCTTTCAGATATCATCTACGTAAAAGAGCAATACCGGGCAGCAGTAGAAAATGTGTTGGAACCTTACCTGAATTACTATGTGGTAAACAACCTCGAAGAAGGTTTACAGGCAGTGCATTTGCTCGATAATAATAAGAAAGGAAAAGCTAATTTTTTCCTGCTCGATAAATTCAACGGTGTAGAAACGCAGCACCAGCCAACAGGCACATTGCCTGCTCTGGAAGTGGTGGAAATAGATCCGCAATATGCAAAACTGGCCCAGCATTTATTGGGCAATGTTTTTATCGCAGAAGATGAAGAAGCGTTGAAAGACAGTAACGGTTCTGTAATCCTGGAGAAAACAGGTAAATACGTTAAAGGAAAATATTCACTTACCGGTGGAAGTGTGGGATTGTTTGAAGGAAAGAAAATCGGAAGGGCAAAGAACCTGGAAAAGTTGAGTAAAGAAATTGCGGCGCAGGATAAAATTGTAACTGCTTTAAAACAGGAAATCCAGGAACGCCATAACGAAGTGATCGCTTATAACAACCAGTTGAAAGAAAATGCGATCAGGCAAACACAACAGGAGATTAACCAGCTTACGAATCTTGTTTTTTCACTGAGAAATAAAATTGAAAACCTGCACCATCTCGAATCTACCAGCAGCAACAGGCTGGAAGATCTGCAAATACAACTCCAAACCAACCACGATGCCATTGCCGCAACAAGAATTGAACTGGAGCAGTGCAATGCACAAATGGAAGAACTGGCCAACAGGTTGCAGTTAAGTGAAATGGATTATACTTCGGCAGAACTGGAATACAATACGGCGAATAAACTGTATAATGAAGGTAACCTTCAGTTTACACGGCAGCAAAGTAAAATTGCTTCCATTAAACAGGAATTGGAATTTAAATCGAACCAGATAACCGATCTCAGAACACAAATAGAAGCAAGCAGTGTTCAGCAAAAGGATGTATTGGAAAACCTGG
Organism: Bacteroidota bacterium; assembly: GCA_018268085.1. GTDB lineage: Bacteria > Bacteroidota > Bacteroidia > Chitinophagales > Chitinophagaceae > Ferruginibacter. Next base: position 26,106 of record JAFDXE010000022.1, on the reverse strand, counting down.
AGCAAACGGCCACGATACTTACAGAAGTAGAAGCATTACTGGTGGAAATGTTGCATGGTAAAGAAGATGAAGAAAAGAAACTGAACGAAGCCGACCAGGAATATTATAATATTCGTAACCAGTTGCAGGAAAAAGAAAGTGCCTTACGTTTGAAGCAGCGTTCCAAAGAAGGTATCGACCATTTACTTAATGAAATTAAAGATAAACTCACTGATCTGAAACTGCAGCTTGCAGGAATGAAAGAAAGACTGAGCGTGGAGTTTAAAGTTGATCTTGATGCCATCATTGACGAACCCAGAACTTCAGAAACACCGCTGGAAGAATTGCAGGAGAAGAATGAACGCATGCGCAAGCGTTTGGAAAATATGGGAGAAGTAAATCCAACAGCCATTGAGGCATTTACTGAAATGAAGAAACGCTACGAGTTTATCCTGGAACAGAAAAACGACCTGGTAACGGCAAAGGATAGCCTCATGCAAACCATACAGGAAGTGGAAGCAACGGCCAACCAGCAATTCCTGGATACGTTTAACCGTACCCGTGAGAATTTCCAGCGTGTATTTAAAGCGTTGTTTACGGAAGAAGATACGGCCGATATGGTATTGGTAGATCCCGAAAACCTTGCAGAAACAGGAATCGATATCATTGCGAAGCCAAAAGGAAAAAGACCTAGCAGCATCGGGCAGTTAAGCGGGGGAGAAAAAACGTTAACGGCAACTGCATTGCTGTTTGCTATCTACCTGATAAAGCCAGCTCCATTCTGTATCCTCGATGAGGTGGATGCTCCTTTGGATGATGCTAACGTGGGTAAGTTTACAAATATGATCAAACAGTTCAGTGAGAATTCACAGTTCATCATTGTTACTCACAACAAAATGACGATGAGTGCAGTGGATGTGATCTATGGTGTTACCATGCAGGAAGCAGGTGTAAGTAAACTGGTACCTGTAGATTTCAGAAGTCTAAGCAACTAATCATTTCTCAATAAATAAATAATTGCCCGGCATTCCCGGGCTTTTTTTTTATGTTTACTGATCTGTTTTAATTTTGGAAGATTAATTGTATGCTCATAGCTGGAAATGTAAACGGTTACAAATGTTGGTAGATCCATGAATTGTTAACCGTAACAGCAGCTATTCATAATTCATAATGTAGATTTCAAAATACCTGTATGTTTCGAACCATCCTTCTCCTTACGATCTCTAATACGTTTATGACTTTCGCCTGGTACGGTAATTTAAAAGATACTTCGATGCCATTGTGGAAGGCTATTTTGATCAGTTGGCTGATTGCGTTTTTAGAATATTGTTTTATGATTCCTGCGAACAGGGTAGGTTACCAGAGTGGTATGAATGGATTCCAGTTGAAAATAACTCAGGAAGTAATTACACTGGTAGTGTTTAGTTTATTTGCCGTGTTGTATCTGAAGGAGCCGTTTCAGTGGAAATACCTGGTGAGTTTCGGGTTATTGTTAGGTGCGGTGTATGTGATGTTCAGGAAATAGGTAGCAATGTAAGAATGGCTATAGTTATAGGAACACGGATTTAAAGGATTTAAGGGATTATACGGATTGGTTAATCTGATTGCGACTTTATTCTTTGCCATTAAAATTTTTATCGGATAATTTCTTGCACTACAAACTCAGTTTCCCGATTCTGCCACCACCGCCGGCGAAAAAAACTGCTTTTCCTTTTTTTGCTTTCCTGCATACATGATAACCGTCTTTGCTGATCCATGAAAACGTTTTACCGTTGTCGTTAGTAATGTCTGTGCCATTGAGGCCGCAGGTTATCCACGTGCTTTTGCCAATCCATTCAACACAACTCCGGTAACCATGTGGCGGAATCTCGGGATAATTCCAGGATAAACCTCCATTGGTTGTGTACACACAGTTTTTTTCTGTTGCGTCTTTCGTATTAAAATCGCCTCCCACGATCATCATCATTTTATTGTTTTTTACGGCTATTGAATTTGCCCCGGTAGATTCAGTTCCCTGTATCACAGGTATGTTGATCTTTTTATCTCTTATAAACAGGTTAGAGGATCTGCCTCCGCTTATAAATATGGCTTCAGTCTTATTCAGTTTTCTTACGTTGGTACCGCTGCTGGCAAAACATGCTTCGCCTGAATCAGCAACAGGCCTGTTTGCTTCCGGCACCGTTCTCCAGCCTTTACCTTCATTAAATGTTCGTGCAATGAAAAATTTCCCATCGATAGGGTCGCCTATTACAATACCGCTTTGTTCATTCCAGAATTCCATCGCATCCAAAAACATTCCTTTCGTATGATCTTCAAAAATGATCTTCCAGTTTTCTCCGGCATCAACTGTTTTCAGCAGGTATGCAGGTGAATCTATTGCCATGATGATGGCCGTTTTCTCATCAAATGCTTCTATGTCCCTGAACTCTGTCTTTTCAAATCCCTTTACTGTCATCCATTTCCAGGTATTACCACTGTCTACTGATAATCCCACCATACCGTTGCTACCGCTAACCCACACTGTTTTGTCATCAACCACGCTCAAACCACGCATGGATGTTTTCGTACCGGAGGTGAGCATTTTCACCGTTTGTGTCTGGGCCTGCAGGCAAAAGATCATGAGCGAAACAACAGCTAAGTGCTTTTTCATACTGTTCTGATTTAATAAGCATTCATGAAAAGTTACTATCTCAAAGTTAGCATTAAAGATAGCCTTGTTCTTCAATAAGCCCTATGCAATTTCCGGGTTTTATACGCAGCTACTCAAGTGATTTCCCTTACTTTTGGCCCTGAAAAAATAAGATTGCATGAGTTATAACTATCTGCCATTAGACAGAAACTTTACAGATTTTCAACAAATAAAAAACCTGCTTGGGTACAAACAAATGGTGTCTATCAGTTTTGATGCACACGATCGTATCCTGAAATGCCGCAATTACCTCGATAAAAAAATGCAGGAATCAGATTCATTGATTTACGGGATCAACACTGGCTTTGGTTTTTTGCAAAACGTACGGGTTAACAAAGAACAATTGGAGGAATTACAGGTAAATCTTTTAAAGTCGCATGCCTGTGGACTGGGTGAAGAAGTGCCCCGTGATATAGTAAAGCTGATGATGGCCTTGAAAATAAAATCATTGAGCTATGGTCATTCAGGTGTGCAGGTAGATACGGTGAACCGGTTGATGGACATGCACAATAATGATATGATACCGGTTGTGTACACGCAGGGTTCGTTAGGTGCTTCCGGCGACCTTGCGCCGCTCAGTCATCTTTGCCTGCCATTGATTGGTATCGGAGAAGTATATTTTGAAGGACAAAAAATGGACGCAGCAACGGCACTTCAGAAAATGAACTGGCAACCCATCTCGCTACAAAGTAAAGAAGGGTTGGCGTTGATTAACGGAACACAATTCATGAGTTCGTACGGATTATATTGTTTGGTGAAAGCAGAAAGATTAATGAATTGGGCCAATACCATTGCAGCGATCAGCTTCGACGGATTTGACTGTGTACTGGATCCTTTCAATGAACATATTCACAGGGTTCGGCCACATGCAGGGCAGGTAACCGTTGCGGAAACAATGCGAACATTATTGAGTGGAAGTGAAATTGCTATTCAAAAAAAATCGCAGGTGCAGGATGCCTATTCATTCAGGTGTATACCACAGGTTCATGGGGCAACGCTGGATACGATGCGCTATGTGCAGGAAATTTTTATAAAGGAAATTAATTCTGTTACCGACAATCCGAATGTTTTTCCTGATGAAGATATTATTGTAAGCGGTGGTAATTTCCACGGCCAGCCGTTAGCGTTAGGATTGGATTTTCTTTCCATAGCTATGAGTGAACTGGGGAATATTTCTGAACGAAGGGCGTATCAACTCATCAGCGGCCAGCGGGGGCTGCCGTTGTTCCTGGTAAAAAATCCCGGGCTTCATTCGGGAATGATGATCCCTCAATATACCGCAGCCGGTATAGCCAGTGAAAATAAACAATTGTGTACGCCATCATCTGTAGATTCAATTCCATCCAGTAACAACCAGGAAGATCACGTAAGTATGGGAGCCAATGCGGCAACAAAATGTAAGCGAGTTGTTGATAATGTAGAAAAAATACTGGCTATTGAACTGATCAATGCTGCACAGGCAATTGATTTCAGGCGGCCATTAAAATCATCTCCGAAACTGGAAGCTGTAGTAACTGCTTTCAGGGAGAAAGTAAGTTTCAATGATGCCGACAGGGTGTTGCATACCGATATGATCAAAGCTATTGAATTCATCCAACAATATGATTTGAAATAACAATAACGTGTAAACGATGATTACAGTACAGCAACTGATTGATAGGTATTCATTGCAGCCGCATCCTGAAGGGGGCTGGTATGCAGAAACCTACCGGAGTGATCTAAGGATACCTGTTGTATCATCTGAACATGGAAGCAACGCTGAACGAAATTGTTCAACCGCTATTTATTTTCTCCTGGAGAGCGGTAATTTTTCCGCATTCCACCGAATCAGGTCTGATGAATGCTGGCATTTTTACGCAGGCGGGCCTTTAGATATATATGAATTTACAGAGTCGGGCCAGTTAATAATTACCCCCTTGGGCGCTGATCTGAAGAACGGTTCCATTTTTCAATACGTGGTAAAAGCAGGAAGATGGTTTGCCAGCAGGCCTGCAAATGGAACTGAATTCAGTTTTGTTGGTTGTACCGTTTCCCCGGGGTTTGATTTTGCCGATTTCGAACTGGCCGACAGCGCAAAACTTACTGCACGCTATCCACAATATTCATCCGTTATTCATGAACTAACCCGGTAAATCGTTTGTTATATAAGCGATTTTCAGGGTAAATTTGTAACAGAAAAAATTAACTATGTCAACAGTAACCAACTACGATTTTGCAAAATACAAAACACCAACCGGCAACAAACTTTCCTGCAAAGGATGGATACAGGAAGCCGCATTGCGCATGTTGTTAAACAACCTTGATCCTGCAGTGGCTGAACGCCCGGAAGAGCTTATTGTATATGGCGGCAGGGGAAAAGCAGCACGTAATATTGAGTCGCTCGATCTGATCATAAAAGCATTGAAAGACCTGGAAGAAGATGAAACGCTGCTCATACAGAGTGGTAAACCTGTGGCGATGTTGAAAACGCATAAGGATGCACCACGGGTGTTATTGTCTAACTCACAACTTGTTCCTAAATGGGCAACCTGGGAACACTTTGATGAACTGGAAAAAAAGGGACTGATGATGTATGGCCAGATGACTGCTGGTTCATGGATTTATATCGGTTCACAGGGAATTGTGCAGGGAACTTATGAAACGTATGCTGCTATTGCCAATAAACATTTTGGCGGTTCATTAAGAGGTACATTAAATGTTACTGCAGGTTTGGGCGGCATGGGTGGCGCTCAGCCTCTGGCCATTACCATGAATGAAGGTGTGGCATTGATTGCGGAAGTGGAAGGCTGGCGTATCGACAAACGTTTAGAGACAAAATACCTTGATGAAAAATATACCAGCATTGACCTTGCCATTGAGAAAGCCCTCGAATACAAAAAGCAGGGGATCTCAAAAAGTATAGGCGTTGAATGTAATGCGGTAGCATTATTGGAAAGACTGATCTCTCTCAATATTATTCCGGATACATTAACAGACCAGACTTCAGCACATGATCCGTTAATTGGTTATATACCTTATAACATGACGCTGCAACAAGCAAATGTTTTGCGTGAATCCAATCCCGAAGAATACATCAAACACAGTTATGACACGATGAAAATGCATGTAGAGTACATGTTGCAATTGCAGAAAAAAGGAGCGATCACTTTTGATTATGGAAATAATATTCGTGCCCGTGCTTTCGAATGGGGGTTAAAAAATGCTTTTGATTTCCCGGGATTTGTTCCGGCTTATATTCGTCCGTTGTTTTGTGAAGGAAAAGGGCCATTCCGTTGGGCTGCATTGAGTGGTGATCCGGAAGATATTCGTGTAACCGACCAGGTTATGATGGAATTGTTTCCTGAAAATACCGGTATGTTGCGTTGGATGAAAATGGCGCAGGAGAAAATTGCGTTCCAGGGTTTGCCGGCCAGAATTTGCTGGATTGGTCAGGGCGACAGGGAAAAAGCAGGTCTTGCGTTTAATGAACTGGTTCGTACCGGAAAGGTAAAAGCGCCTATCGTGATTGGTAGGGATCACCTGGATACCGGATCTGTTGCGTCACCAAACCGGGAAACAGAATCGATGCTGGACGGAAGTGATGCTGTGGCCGACTGGCCGATTTTAAATGCATTGGTAAACACAGCGGGAGGCGCCAGTTGGGTTTCTTTGCACCATGGCGGTGGCGTTGGAATGGGATATAGTATCCATGCAGGTATGGTAATCGTTGCAGATGGTACCTCAGATGCGGCTGCCAGATTAAGCCGTGTATTGCGCAATGACCCGGGCATGGGCGTGATCAGGCATGCAGATGCAGGCTACGATATTGCTAAAGACTATGCAAGAAAATTCAGGCTGGATATAAAAGAAAGATTGAAATAGTTTTTATAAGACCTATAGTTAAAAAGATCAAAAGTACAGTTCACAACATCTGTACTTTTGATCTTTTTTAATGTAAATAATGTAACAGGGAATAGTTCTACTGAATTTCCCTGAACGCATCAGCAGTCATCTGAAATTTACGTAAGGGCATATTGTCCATTTCAAGAACAACACTTACGTTTCCGTCTTTTCCTTCTACTGTAACAACAGCATTATGCGCATCTCCTTTATTAGCAGAAAGATTTGCTCTTAATACCGTTTTTCCTTCGGCATAATTTTTCTTCCAGTCGCAGGAAGATGAAACAATCGTACCTGTCCATTGTTCACCATTGTTCAGGATGCTGAGATCTTCATTGTCGTAGTTAACAACAGTTTGTTCATCCTTCGATTGCTGAACACTTCCTTTGGCATCGATGTAATCTGTTTTAGAAGAGTTGAATGTAACCCGTTGGTTGCATTGGGCATAGCTGTGCATGCCAATTGTACTGCCTAACAGCAGTGATAAGATAATTTTTTTCATGGCTTAAAAATTAATTTAGGACTGCAACCTATATATTACAATGTTATTACTGTATTATAGTACTATGAACGGGAAAATGTTTATGCTAATGGCTTAATGAAAGGGAGAGTGGAGTTAATTTGAAAATTTTATTTGTGGAATATGGGGTACTTTTATAAAGAGCTATCAATAAAGAAAATTTCATGCAGCAATAAATTACAATTTGAAAATGCAATCTTAAAGATGAAGTATTTTAAGCTACCGATATTACTGTTAATATGCGTTGCACAGTTTTCGTGTAACTATGATAAGTACAGCAACAGGATTAAAAGCAATAAAGGAACGTATTGGGATGTGGTAAAGATAAATCAACACAGTTTTGCCGAAAGCAAAGAAGCCTGGTATTTTGGTGTAGATGGAACATTAAAAAAATATACCTGCAAAAAAAATGAAAAGGGCATTGTTGAACGATTGCTGATTGCTGCAGATGAAAAATGGGAATTGAACTCAGATACATTGGCGATCAGCAACAAGCGTAATTTCATATTTCATTCATCAGGTAAAAAAAATCTGCTGATACCATTAAACGGAACACATGATACCATCGAACTCCGGGAGTCAGAAATTCAATAATAGAAAAAGGATGCGTAGCTTATTATCACTTTTAGTTATAGTGGTAAATTTTTCTCAATGTACTGTACATGATCCGGAAGCAGACTATTCTACTTCGGATGCACTGGCTTATAACCTGATTGAAACCTGTGTGAATAAAACACTTGACATTCATGCGGAATTCAATACAGATAAATACCTGCTGGATTTGAAAAAAATACCTGAACTAAAAGAAACCGCAGTGGATAGTTTTTTCTTTTTAAAAAATAATGGATTAAATAAAGCTTATGAAGATTCATTGATTGTTCTTGCAAATAATAGTTTAAGCCGTTCTCGTGTGTTAGACAAGATAATCGTACGTTTTACGGAAGTGGAATACATCAATAAAAAGCATGTGTATGTTAAACTCAGTAAAATCAGGTCGGCCAACCAGGTAATTAAGATCGGACTTGATTTAGAAAGAAACGGCAACCAATACCGGATCTTTAAAACTGAAATCAGGCGTTGAGCCATTACAGCAGGATAGATACAACTTCCCGGATTCGCAGCAAACGAGATTGCAATGAATTCATTTATTACCTTAAAAAAATGAATGAGTTTAATATGCAATTAAATTTGATTGCTATTTTGATGGAGTAACTGACGGAATCGCCCCGTAGATTGTCGTATTTACCCAGTTGCACACCACTTATCTGTTGCGATGTTTGCATTGCATATCATTGTTCAATTAAAAAAACAAAAATGGAAACCCATAGCAGTATTATTATCACAGTTTCAGGAAAAGTAAACGCACCAGTTGAATTGGTGTGGGAATGCTGGACGAATCCCGATCACATTGTTCAATGGAACCATGCATCAGCCGATTGGCATACGCCTTATGCAACGAATGATCTCCGGGTGGGGGGTAGATTTACTTCAAGGATGGAAGCAAGGGATGGAAGCATGGGATTTGATTTTGGCGGAACATACCAGCAGGTACTTGAACATAAGCAACTGTCTTATACAATTGATGACGGCAGAAAAGTAACCGTAAATTTTGAAGCAGATGGAGAGCGTACAACCGTAACCGAAAGCTTCGAAGCAGAAACAATACATTCTACGGATTTGCAACGCTCCGGTTGGCAGGCGATACTGGATAATTTTTGTAAGTACACAGAAGGAAAGAACAGCAAATGAATCAAGAAGTAAAGAATCAGAGTATTCCGAAAATTTTATTTTTCAGGTTACCGAAACGACGGCCAAAGGTTATGGAGATATTCGAATTCTCCTGTGACATGTTTTTAATAAACAGGTTGGTTAATAAATTACCCCAACGGGCATTGATATAATAATAATAAGTTTTTCCATTACGCCCTGCTCTCAATGAAGCCTGCATATCTGTAACGAGTTGCAGGTGGTTAATGCCAGTGTTGATCTCCTTTAAAGCGCCGGCGCCTAATATAACGGTTGGTGCAATAATCCACTTACCTTTTTTCAGGCTTATGCTGTACGTGTAACCGGTTCTGACAATAAAAGAAAACCATTCGGGGTTATAAGAAAGAAGCTTAAAGGTTGTAGAATCTATAATTACATCACGTGATGGATCACGCCAACTGATCTTTTGCCACATGGGAGAGCATTTAATAAATAGAGATCCGGCTGTTTTTACCTGCATCTCAGTAAAACTATTTGCTGCTTTAATGGAAAAACGCCGGGTATGTATAAAATAGTATACATCTATCCCGGCATCTTTAAAAAGGATATCTCTTACAGGTCTGAAATCTCTTTGCCGCGGATTTTCAGGAATGAGTAAGCCGTTATAGGCATTGTAGAATGGACGGATTGCCCATTTCCTTAAACTGAAATTCAGGTTCAGTGAAGTGTATTGCAGCTTTACGTTTTTATCTAAATATGTACCGGGAATAGTCCATGAATATTTCAAAGACACCCATTTGTACGAACCGTATATACCAACATATCCACTGCTGTTGGCAACAAGCCTGTAATTGTTTTTAAACGCTCCACGGTCTCTGAAATTAAACTTAGTGCTGGAAATACCCGGATAGATTTCAATTACGTTCCTTTGTTGAAACCTGGAAACATAAGCAGAATCAACATCTGTTTGTTGTGCAGTACATTGAATTGAAAAAATCATCAGCAGGAATACCGCGATATATTTCAAAATAGCATGCATGAAATCGACCGGCAACGATGTTTAGTTGGTGGAAAAAATCTGTTTGGTTATCGGTAGATATTTACTGGAAACTTCTGTATCTACAGAAATTTTGTAAGGCTGCAATCGATCTGTAATCATCCTCAAATTTCCAGTTTCTCCAAAACCATTAATGTTTCAAGAAATTCATTCCAGGCCGTTTGCCATTTGTCTTTTGCAGCATGTATTTTCTCGTATTCTCCAGCCGGAGCTTTGTCTTTGTCTTTGATGTATTTTTCAACTTTCTCCAGGGTTTGCTTATGGATTTCTGAAAAATCTTTATGTTGTTCCATCGTAATTGATTTATTTAATGAATAGGTTAAAGGTACTTATCTAATTCGATTGTTTTCTCAACAACTGCGCAAATATTTACACATCAGTTCCCCGGCTTAACTGGAATAATGTTTGTTTTTATAAGACAGATATTATCATGAATTAATTCGCATTTACCCGGCCGGCAAAAGTTTTATTAACCTTAAAATTATTTGTTATGAAAAAGTTTATTTTATCTGTTATTGTTTTGAGTAGTATGTTTTTTGTTTCCTGCAAAAAAGATAAAACGGAAAATCCTCAGGGGAACGATTCATTCATTAATCCGTTTACAACTACAGGAAACTGGAAAGTAGCTGATTTCAGAAATAATGGAAACGATGAAACAGCTAATTATTTAAATGTTCTGCTGGTTATTAATCCAAACAATACGCTCTCTGTTTCTAATGATGTAATGGCTACAAATGGCACCTGGAATTTTGAACAGGCCGAAGATCGTACACTATTTCTTCAATTTGATTTGAATATGGACAATGTTTCCATAGACGCGTGGAGAAATATCAGTGATCATTGGAAGGTTATCAAGCTGGAGCAAAATGCACTAATCCTGTCATCAACCTCGGCTGATAAAGAAATGACTTTGCAAAAAGAGGCCCGGTAAATTATTTGTGCAGAATTTTCCTCAGGGAAGCGTTTTGTAAGAATTGATTCAAAGAATTAATGCATTGGCAACATCTTTGTAAACACTTAATCGGAATATATTCTTACTAAAGAAGGTTTAATCACTTAAAATAATTTATATGAAAAAGATCACAAAAATTTTTATTGCCACACTTTCTCTTTTCTTACTTTCTTTTTTTCTAGGTTCTTCGGTATTTGCCCAGGCTGAAAAAAAAGATAAGGATATAGAAAATTGCCTTGAAGCAAAAAGAGATTTTCTCCGGAAAGATCCGATGATGAAGAGTTTATTTGAGAATGCCACTGCCTATGTGATATTTCCAAATATTGGTAAAGGTGCAATGGGCGTAGGCGGTGCTACCGGTAATGGTATTTTGTTTGAAAAAGGAAAGGCGGTTGGTAAGGCAAATATGACGCAGGTTACAATCGGTGCTCAGGCAGGAGGTAAAGTGTACAGTGAAGTGATTTTTTTTGAAAATAATGATGCGTTGAAAAGTTTAAAAGACGGTAAGTTTGAATTTACCGGCCAGGTTTCTGCAGTGGCGGTAAAAGCAGGTGTGTCTGCTAACATCAAATATCGTGATGGGGTGATGGTGTTTACACAGGAAAAAGGGGGTTTGATGTATGAGGCATCTTTAGGCGGACAAAAATTCACCTATAATGCTTATTAGTACTGATTAAAGTTGAGATCCGGGAATGGTTAAAGGGCAGAGCACTATTTAACTATTCCCGGATTTTTATTGTTAATCATTATCGCTGTTAACGAACGAAGCGATAGGTCCATTTCACCAGGAAAATATTTCTTGCTTTGCCACCGGAAAAAGCATTGTTAAGTAAACTGTTGAAAATATTTGATTGCAAATCGCTGGCAACATCCGGTGTATTTCCATCAGACCATACAAAATAAAGTTCGGAGCCGGGTTTATATTCCCATCGTACGATGAGGTTTGAGCGAAATTGTACAAAGTTAAAATCCGGACTGCTGAAACTATAATCTGTTATTCCATCATTGTTTTCATCAATAGAATAGGTTCCGTTCAGATTGTTATATTCAACCTGGTTCGGTTTGAATGCAGTAAACCTGTCGGCAAAATTTTTGGCCAGTCCATTTACAACATATCCGAAATTTGAATATACAGGCCTGGTGATGAATGGTTGACCATAGTATTGTATTGTCAGATCAGGAGTAATATTATACGTTAATCTACCGGTAAAGCGTAAGGTATTTTGATTTACCCTTGCAACAATTGTTCGCACCGTATTATTATACATAACGCTTTCCACAAACTGGTCTTGTTTTCTCCAGTATTTATCATAAGAAAAGCTAAGGTTGATATTGAATGTATTGACTGGCACGTAGTAGATCCCGATCGCAGGACTGAAAAAATTGAGTGTATGGTCTTCTCCCCAGAATTTAAATATATTGAAACTGGCAGATACTTTTTTCCTTGAATCTGTATTTACATACCAGTTCCAGCCGATGCCTGCCGGACGTCTTACCGAACCATCGCCCCTTAATGAAGTGTTGGAAACATCGTAGGGGTTCCAGGTTACTCCGGAACCAGTTTGCCAGTTATTTTTAAATGTCGTGTGTGCGTTAACGTTAAATTGCTGGTATAAGAGTTGTCCGCTGAAATCCCACCTGAACCAGTGATTGTAGTTGATCCTTGCATTTCGGAAAATTGAAAATGCCTTTTGCCATTGAATAGCGGCCCAGGTAAAATGGTTGATTTCATTTGCCGTGAGCATGAAGCCGATGTCATTCATCTCCAGTTCAGGACTACGGAAGGTGATACCGGTTTCAAATTTGAAGATCTGGCCATACTTACCGGTCTTCCCGCCAATTTTACCAAATTTGAAAGTGCCCCCGGTACCGGATAACGAAGTACGATTTGTATCAACGGATACCTCTTTCGCTCCAATTCTTTGAAACAAATGTTCGAATGATGTTTGTGTGTTTAAGATGGCAGCTTTGGTACCATTCACATTGCTGAATACAGCGTTTGCTTTTATAAACCAGGAGCGGTTCTTCCAGAAATGAATAAAATCCAGTCCCCCCGAATAAGCACTTTTGTGAAGGATATCATCCAATCCTTTATCGCGGTTTACTGCAGTGAATATACCTCCGATAATTGTGTTACCGCCATTAATATCTTTTTGAATTCGGGCAATGGCATAATTGGTTAATGGTTCAACGAGTTCTTTTCTACGTTTTCCATTGTTGTCGATAGTGGCATTTTCCCTGCCGGTTAAAGATTCCAGGATTCCGATGCTCCAGCCTTTTCGTGTTTTACCACTGAATTTTGCGGCGCCCAGGATAGATGTATTCTGGGGATATTTTACATATTCACCCGAATTCGTGTGTGGGTAACCGTGAGGAGAGCTGCCAATTCTCCTGGAGTAGAACAATAAGTCTGCATCATAATCACCTCCGGCTTCTGAACCGGTAAGCTGGTATTCAAAAATATTATTGCTTTCGATAAAGAAAGGTCGTTTTTCATCAAGATAAGTCTGGAAACCATCGATGCGTACCTGTGAAGGATCGGCTTCTACCTGTCCGAAATCCGGGTTAATCGTGAAGTCCATAATCAGGTCATTTGTAATGGCTACTTTTCCATCCAATCCTGCAGAAACTTTAGCATCGGTTCCTTTAGCAAATGGGTTGCCCGGTTCTTTTCTGTATGCATCAACCTGGGTGGTTAGGTAAGGAGCAATTTCAATTTGCCGGTGTAGTGGAATATTTTTCAATCCATGCAACTCTCCGAAACTACTAACCCATACCCCGGAACCTTGTGGAATGAATTGCCAGATGGAACGTTCTTCTTTTCTGAAAATCCGTCTCGTAAACTGGATGCCCCATATTTTTTCAGGATCGTTGTTGTAACGCAACTGGCTTAGAGGAATTTTCACTTCTGCAGTCCAGCCGGTTTTATTGATATGTGTTTTAGCAAACCAGATGGGATTCCAGTTGTCATCCCAGTTATTGCCATTGTTGGAAACGAATTCATCGCCACGCACACCTGAAACCGATAAAGTAAAGGAAAAGGCGGTTCGGAGATCGTGATAGCTATCGATATTAACTTCAATCCAATCTCCGGGAAATTCGTCTCTTCTGCCCATTCGCCTGCTGATCGAATCAGGCGATGCGTCCAGGCAGTTGTAAGCAATGTAAAGGTACCTGTCGTCATACAGAATTTTAAACTGTGTAGGATGGGAGGGAAGGCGTTCCTCGTAGGGCTGGGATTGAATGAAGTCGCCACCCCAGTCAACATCATTCCATGCAGCTTCGTTGGGAATACCATCCAGTGTAACGGCTGCCTGCAGGTGCCTTGTGAAATACTTTTTCTTTTGAATAATCGTATCCTGTTTTTGTGCGGTAATTTGTGAAATAAAAAGAAGGGATAGCAAAGAGAGTAGGACAGTTTTATTCATGATTCAATAATACAATGATCTGTACTGCTACACAAAATCATTTAGAAAAGCGGCAATTTTCTGTTATATATGGTTAGGGTTGCCATTGGAATTTTCTGGTACTTGCTTTTCGGTAGTAGAAGTTTAGGAAATTACCCGTTCTATGTAATGAACTTGTTTTAAACTTTTGTTGCGAATGATGGTTTGCATTTATAAAAAACATTATTTATCTTGTTGCCCATTACTTTTCTGTCTCCCCAAAGACACTACGCCAATCGGCATTTCCAATTTCTATTCCTGTATTTTGTAATCATTTGTGTAATCAATCGTGTATGGAGCTAACCTTGTACAGACTGGAGTTTGACGTGGACAAGTCGCCTCAAAGATTTGCCGTACTTACCAATGTAGAGCAGTTTGGGTTTTCACTGGAATCAATCTTTGCAGAATGGTATAAAAGATCTGCCGATTATAGTTTGCAGAACTTCTGCAACTTTATCCGAAATAAGCGTTCAGGTGTTATTTGTTTTTCTGAGGAAGAATACCAGGAATTATATGTTGCGTGAGAAAAAAATACGTAATTAATTGATTGTCATTTATTATGGAGATGACATCTAGATGTCATCCAGTCTCCATCTTGATGTTATCTTGATGTCATCAGGATGACATCTCCCTACAATAATTTAACTCCAAAATCTTTTGATCAATAATAACCGCAGCTCTTCAACCGAAGGGATACTGCCAGGAATATTCCATTATTGATTCATGTCGAACTCCCAAACAGTTCTGTAGTTTCCATGCTGTTCTACATACGTAAGAAATGCATTAAAAAAAGGATCGGCGCCAATGGTAGCACTGTCGCCAATAACAAACAACCTATCTTTTGCCCTGGTTATGGCTACATTCATCCTTCGGTAATCTTTCAGAAAACCGATCTCGCCTTCATCATTACTCCTAACCAACGACAATAAAATATTCCCGTGTTCCTGTCCCTGGAAACTATCAATGGTGCTGATGCGAATGGATGATTGTAATTGTTCTTTAGCCGCAGTTACCTGTCCGTTATATGGCGAAATAAATGCCGTTTGTTCGGGTAGGAGTTTTTCTTCTGCTATAAGTACACGTGCAATTTTTAATTCTCCTTCGTTTTGTAAGCTCATGCCGTCATTACCATGCATTTCATTATAACCTGAACCTGCAGTATCGATGAAGCTGATGTGAATGCCGTTATTATCCAAACCTGCAGCCGTTTTTAATAATCCATTATAAAAATAGTTTCCTGAAAAACCGGCAATGGCTGAACGCATCCGGTATTGCGTATCGAGCAGGTAAATGTTTTTGCAACTGCCAATGGCGATTTCGAGAATGGATCTGTCGAAATTCATTTGTTTTGCTTCCTGGCTCAACACAGTGGGCGGTAATTGTAAATGGTCCCCAGCCAATACAAATTTATCTGCAAAAGGAATTACACACCAGGCGAGTGGTTCCAGGCATTGCCCGGCTTCATCAATGATGAGCGTATGAAAACGAATGTTGTTAATTCCTGCATCATAAATGCCAACCGGTGTTCCTGCTATTACATCCGCTTCCGCAAATAATTTTTCCTCGTTGTAAGCCTGTAATTTTTTTATTTCACTACGTATATTTTTTACCTCTTTGAATAATAAATTTCTTTGTTCTTTTTCTGCCTTTCCGAAATTACGTTTATACTTCAACGCCATTTTCCTGTACTCTTCAGCCTGTATCTTCAATTGTTTTATTTCTTTTTGCTGCCTGCTGTTTTGAAGTTTGCCTTCGGGAGTAAAGGGGAAAATAGTATCATTCACCTTTGTTGTATTTCCTACTCGTAATATTTTAACGGATTGTTTTGCAAGACCTGATGCGATGTTATCTACTGCTGTATTGCTGGGTGCAGTCACCAATACTTTTTCGCCTTTTTTTATTAACTGAATAATGGCTTCGATGAGTGTTGTTGTTTTGCCGGTGCCCGGGGGGCCGTGAAGCACTACCAGGTGTTCGTTTTCCGCAACGGCAATAACAGCTTTTCGCTGGCTTTCGTTTAATCGTGTATTACTAAACGTTAGATCGCTGTTTTTTAGTGATTCCATTTCTTTAAATGGAATTTCGCCATGCAACTGCCTGAATAATTCAAAAAGATTTTTGTTGTTCTCCAGGTCATTTAACACCTGTTTCATGATAGCGTGGGTATGCTGGTCGGGTGCCAGTTTTATGCCTACGCCATCGTCTTCAATCCAATCGGGAAAATCGGGTGCATATAACCTGAACTCGCCGGATCTGCCATCAAGATGTAATAATGTTCCTTTGATCGCAGATTCGCCAGCACAGAAACATTCAATTGCAGCTCCGTCCCGGAATAAAGTTGTTTCTGCCGGAAATGCCAGCCTGAAACTTATTTCCGGGTAATCTGCATAACCAAAATTCTTACGGGTTACAATCAGGGGATGAATGGCAAGTCCTTCCGCCTTAAGCGATTTTAAACTATGCTGTTGATCAAGACTATATTTTTTAACCTGTTCTTTTTCTTCCAGGTCTATGCATTGTATTAATTTCTTCAGGTGTGTATCTGTAACCGGCATCCTGTGAAAATAAGAACTATTATAGAAACACCGGTTTAATCCGCAGAGGCAATTTAACCATCACCTGTAAAAAAATATTTTTCATTTCAATCAGCCCAGGAAGCCTTTCATCCGTAGAATTTGCGTGTTCAGCAAAAACAGGCACGATGTTAAGCAACAATTAAATAATTTTTGATGCCAACCATTTCCTATCACTTAAAGTTTCTTTTATGCGAAAATTATACTTTTCCCGGATTTGTATTTTTATGCTAAGCGTTGTTTCGCTTTCTGCAAAAAGCCAGGGAATCACTACACCCAGAACCCCAAGCCCTGCCGCCGAACTGTCTCAAAAAATAGGTATATCAACTGTTACCGTTAGCTATTCCAGACCTTCAGTTAAAGGAAGAAAAATCTGGGGCAGCCTGGTGCCTTATGGATGGAATGTTCAAGCATTCGGATTGGGAAATTCAGCGCCCTGGCGTGCCGGTGCAAATGAAAATACTACGATCACGTTATCTGATGACGCTACGGTGGAAGGACAACGTGTGCCGAAGGGAACATACGGATTGTTTTTTGTTATTAATAACGACAATAGTGGGGAAGTGATTCTATCGAAAGACAGCCGTTCATGGGGCAGCTTTTTTTATGATGCAGCACATGATCAGCAAAGAAGTAAAATCAACATAAGAGAAAATAGTTTCTATGAATTACTTACGTATGATTTTATCAATCTTAATAAAAATTCTGCAGAGTTGGTATTGAACTGGGAAAAAAAGCAATTCCCTGTAAAAATTGAATTTGATGTAGATAAAATCGTAATGGATAATGCAGCAGAAGAATTAAAAAGCACAACCGGATTTACCTGGATGGGATTTAACAGCGCTGCAAATTATTCGTTACAAAATAAAATTAATCTTGAACAGGGTTTGAAATGGGCAAACCAGGCAGTTGCTCAAAACCCGGGTTTTACCACGTATTCTACAAAATCAAATGTGCTGAAAGCTATGGGGAAAAATGAAGAAGCGGATAAAATGATGAACCAGGCTTATGATCTTGCCAGCAACAGCGAGCTGAATGCTTATGGTTACCAGTTACTCAATAGCGGTCAGCAGGATAAGGCCATCGAGGTATTTATTCTGAACACAAAGAAGAATCCTAAAGATGCCAATACTTTTGATAGTTTGGGAGAAGCTTATTTTACCAAAGGCGATAAAAAGAATGCGATCATCAATTTTAAAAAATCGCTTAGTATGAATCCAAACGCAGGTACCAAAGCAAATTCTGAAAAATATTTAAAACAAATGAATGCATTATAAAGAACCGCTTTCAAAAAAATGCGTTTTATTAATAAGTAAGTTTCATAGGGTTAAGGTTTAACAAAGAACCGGGCTGTCTTTCGGCGGCCCGATTTTTATTGCAGCTATGCATTCTGGTTTCACATGTTAGAAACAGGTTCCTTACTTTTAGCGCTTATCTCAGTGAAACAAGATTTTGTAAAAACAGTTGTATGATTTATTGCAGTCTGGCCAGCCACAAAGATGCGTTCATAAATAATGCAGTGTGACTGTATAATGCCCAGCTTGCAAACAAAGTATTGTTAGGTGCGCCGGTACCATCGTCCATTGGAGAACTGTCTGTTACCATATATACTCTTCCTGTACCATATTGTGATGATGCTGAGAGTACATGTGTATTGTTTTGAGTAAAACCGCTTTGCCATATCAATCCCTGTACACTCGCATTTGCAACGGGGTTAAGTGTTAGGGTAGCCCCATTGTTGAATTCTATTTTTCCAACATTTCCCTGTGATCCATGTAAAATGCTATTGGTAACATTGCCGGTAAGTACATTGGTACTGATGCCGCTGATATCTGTAAGGTCAACAGTAAATCCAAAAGGATTGTTTATTGTTCCGTTGTTATTCATCAGGTCATTCCAGATGTCGGGAGAGTCCCATCCATCATTGTTCCTGTCGGAAATTGTATGATCAGCTACCATAAATAATCCGCCACCGTTTTGTACGAAATTCAGGATAGCTGTTTTTTCTGCTGTTGTAAAGCGAATATTTGGTTCATCAATAACAAACACATCATATTTGGAAAGATCCTGTGTGTTGGAGGTATTCCCATACGTAATACTTCCGGTAGTAGGGAGCGTTTCAACGGTATGACCAGATTTCACTAATGCAATACCCCAGGACGATAAAGCTCCTGTCCAATAGTTACTGCTGGTTCCGGAAGTAATGGTAGTTTGGAGTGGAGTAGGAATGCGCTGCGGATTGCTGTTGTCTTCATCAATTACCCAATCGGCATTTCCGGCAGTTTCTCCCTGTGAAGCATCAAAAAGGAATTTTTTTACGCCGGTACCGCCGCCTCCTGAACCACCTGTATTGTCTGTTATGGTGATGTCATCAAAATTAATCCTGTTGGTGCTGCCATCTGTTTTTCTGATTTCAAATCGTACAGATCCCGTTATTGATAAGGTAAAAACTGAGGTAGTAAGTGAAGTAGAATTTGTGGTAATGGTAGCGCCTGCCTGGGTATAAGAGGAGCCTCCGTTAGTGCTATACCACAATTGCCAGGTGCATGCAGCATCGGTTCCATACAAAGCATGTGCAATGGAAACAGCAGAAGCGCCTGTGGCAATATCAAATTGCATGGTTAGTTTGCCACTGTTGCGCACCCGTGCAGACTGTGTTCCGTTTTTGCGATCAGATGAACTGTTGCCGAGGAGTGCATCGTTCAAATTCCATACACCGGTAGCTAACGTAACATTAGCAGTTGTGTAAGAAGTTTTTGTTCCGGATTCAAAATTTTCATTGGCAGCAATAGCTGAAGTGGTAGTTGTTGCCCGGGATTGCAACGAATTATCCAATGATTGTGCTGTTTCTTTTTGTGATGGTTCTGCAACCGGACTGATTTTGCTACAGGAAAAAAATGCAATGGAGAAAAGGATGGCAAGCGTGGTTTTAAATACTCTCATGGATTGGTTAGTTTTAAGAAAATGAAAATACTGATTTATGTAAAACGTAAATACCAATTGGTCGATGTTAATGAGGAAATCATCTGTAAACCTGATAATATCAAACTACAGATTGTAAAGCCTGGTTCATCTATTTTTTAAGTAGAAATTCGCAAAACATCCCTATATTCGGCACCGCTTAAACAATATATACTATGCAAAAACACTACCTTCCCCGGGTAACCATGTTTCGCAATTATTACATTTATCAACTAACATTTACAATGAAAAAAACGCTACTGCTAACGCATTTGTTTGTGTTGATCTCGATTGCAGGTTTTACTCAAACAAACAGATTTTGGACGGCAAACTATGAAAGCCCGTCTGCTATTAAAAAGTACAAGACTGTTGAAAGACTTTCTTTTCCCAAAGAATTTAAGTTGTTTAACCTCAACCTGGCTGCAATGAAACAGGAATTGTTTACTGTTGCCGATAACAGGTTAAGGCATACAACTGTTATTACACTTCCTAATGTAGATGGACAAATGGAAGAATTCGAAATAGTGGAAGCATCCAACTTTGAACCTGCATTGCAGGAACGTTTCCCGGATATCAGGGCTTTCTCGGGCAGAGGTTTAACCGACAAAACGGCGATGTTAAAGCTCAGTATTTCTCCCGAGGGTATTCAAACCATGATCTTCAGAACAGGTAAAGAAAATGAATTCATAGAAGTTTATTCCGACGATCATCTTACGTACGCAGTTTTTAAATCACATAGAAATCCGGGACAATTGCCCTGGACCTGTTCTACAGTAGAAACAAAAATGGCCAATGGATTAAATAATGAAATTGGTAAAACGGGAATTACAGCAAGATCAGGTGGCGATTTGAAAACAATGCGTTTAGCCCAATCCGTTACCGCAGAGTATTCCAATTATTTCGGTGCAACGAGTGCATCCCAGGTTAGCCTGGTACTGGCAGCGGTAAACAATACCTTAACCCGTTGCAATGGAGTGTATGAAAAAGACCTTGCATTGCATCTCAATCTGATTGTCTCTACTACCAATGTATTCTATTATAATGCTTCATCAGATCCATATTCTGCAGCCGCTACAGGGGCAAATGGTGCGTGGAATTCCGAATTGCAGAGTACACTTACTTCAGTTATTGGTGATGCAAACTACGATATCGGTCACTTGTTCGGGGCATCCGGAGGCGGTGGAAATGCAGGATGTATCGGATGTGTTTGTACCAATGGATCGAAAGGTAGTGGCTTCACTTCTCCTGCAGATGGAATACCATCAGGTGATAATTTTGATATCGACTATGTAGTACATGAAGTTGGCCACCAGTTAGGGGCTAATCATACATTTTCTTTTAGTCTTGAAGGAACAGGTGTAAACAAAGAAGTGGGTTCAGGAATTACCATCATGGGATATGCCGGAATTACTTCACAGGATGTGGCGCCTCACTCTATCGATATTTATCATGAAGCTTCAATCGCACAGATCCAATCAAACCTGGCCTCAAAAAGTTGCCCGGTTACAACAAGCATCAGTGCAACTAACGCAACACCGGTAGTTGCCGCAGTGAGCAACTATACCATTCCTATCAGTACACCTTTTGCGTTAACAGGATCTGCAACGGATGCCAATGCTACAGATGTATTAACGTATTGCTGGGAGCAAAATGATAACTCATCAGTTTCCGGTGCAAGCAGCGTTGCCAGTGCAACCAAAGCTTCTGGTCCGAACTGGATTTCATTTAGTCCAACAACTTCCCCAACAAGATATTTTCCAAAACTCGCTACTATTCTTGCCGGAGGATTGATTTCAGGCCCTTTAACCGGTGGAGATGCAGGTGCAAACACAGAAGCGTTAAGTTCTGTTTCAAGAACATTGAATTTCAGGCTGACTGTAAGAGACAATGCTCCATATAGTTCAACGGCACCAGTTTCTGTTGGACAAACACAATTTACAGATATGGTGGTAACGGTAACGAATACCTCAGGACCATTCCAGGTTACATCTCCAAATACGGCAGTATCCTGGGCAGGCAATTCTTCACAAACAATCACGTGGAATGTGGCAAGTACAACAGGAGCACCTGTAAGTTGTGCGAATGTAAAAATATCTTTGTCTACTGATGGAGGTCAAACATTCCCTACGGTATTGATTGCTAGTACAACAAATGACGGTTCAGAAGTTGTAACTATTCCAAATACGCCAACAACTACCGCCAGGATTAAAGTTGAAGCGGTAGGAAATATTTTCTTCGATATTTCAAATACGAATTTTACCATCACTGCAGCAGCCAGTGGTTTAACTACAATTACAACATCGGCAGTTTCGCCAGTTACTTATTGTACGGGTACGGCTGTAAGCGTTCCATTTACCACAAATGCCGCAGCTAATGCCGGAAATGTATTCACAGCTCAGTTGTCGAATGCAGCGGGATCTTTTGCAAGTCCTGTTTCTATCGGTACTTTAACGTCTACCGCAGCCGGAACGATTTCAGCTACAATCCCTGCCAATGCAACTGCAGGAACGGGCTATCGTATCAGGGTTGTAAGTTCAAATCCTGTAGTTACAGGTTCAGATAACGGTGCGAACATTACCATCAATGCACAACCTGTAGCCTCAGTATTAACGGCTATTGGTTCCACAACATTCTGCCAGGGCGGAAACGTTGTAATCAATGGAAATACTTCAGGAGGAACATGGAGTGTAGGGGGAGGAACCACAACATCTCTAACGGCTACGGCTAGTGGAGATTATTATACTACAACTACCAACGGATGCGGAAGCATCACTTCTAACCATATTGCTGTAACCGTAAATTCTTTACCAGCAGCCGTTATTACTGCATCAGGTGCTACTACTTTCTGCCAGGGTGGAAGCGTAACGCTAAGTGCAAACACCGGTGTAGGATTAACCTATCAGTGGTTTGTAAATGGCAGTCTTATTTCAGGTGCCGCTTCTTCAAGTATTCCGGCGGTAACTACCGGGACATATTCTGCCACTGTTACGAATGCTAACGGATGTTCAGCAAATTCTAACGTAATCAGTGTAACAGTAAATCCACTTCCCACTGCAACAATAACAGCAGCAGGCCCTGTAACATTCTGTACAGGTGGCAGCGTAGTATTGAATGCAAATACAGGAAGCGGACTTACTTATCAATGGAAACAGAATACTTCTAATATCAGTGGTGCTACTGCTTCGTCTTATACTGCAACTACAGCCGGCAGTTACACCGTAGTTGTAACAAATGCCAATGGTTGTTCTGCTACATCTCTTGCAACAGTTGTAAGTGTACAGAGTAATTCTATCGCATCGGTAAGTATTGCGGCAAGTCCGGCAGGAGCAATTTGTCAGAATACAAATGTTGTATTCACTGCTACTCCGGTTAGTGGCGGAGCAAACCCGATTTATTCATGGTCGGTAAATGGGTCAACCATTTCAAGTGGTACAAACCCCGTATTCGGAAGTACAACATTAGTGAATGGAGATGTTGTTAATTGCTCGATGTTATCCAACCTGGGTGGCTGTGTGGTAAATAACCCGGCAACATCCAATAGTGTTGTAATGACTGTAAATCCATTGCCAACAGTTTCGTTCAGTGGACTGGCATCAACTTATGCAGTGAATGCAGCGAGTGTTACTTTAACCGGTTCACCGGCGGGAGGAACTTTTAGCGGCCCTGGCATTAGCGGAAATACTTTCAGCCCCGCAGCAGCAGGTGCAGGCGGTCCTTACAACATTATATATACCTATACTAACGCAAATGGATGTACGAATAGCAATACTCAGCAAACAACGGTTACTGGTACTTGTACCATACCAGCACGGCCAGGAACAATAACTACCGTTGGTGGTTCTGCTAAAGTTTGTCCGGGTGATGTTAAAACATATACGATTGTGGCTGTTTCTGGTGCTACATCTTATACATGGTCGGCCCCTGCGGGAGCTGTTGTAACGGGAGGTCAAGGCACTACTGCTGCGACAATAACTTATACTACCGGATTTACAGCAGGAGATTCATTGAGGGTAACGGCTAACAATACCTGCGGCAGCAGTGTGGCAAGAGCTTTAAAAATTAACAGGAATGCAAATGCATCAACTCCTTCGGCTATCACAGGTTCGGCATTTGGCGTTTGTAACAGTAGCAATGTTGCCTATACAGTTACGCCGGTATCGGGTGTGTCTTATGCATGGACATGGAGCGTTGCTAACGCTTCAATTGCTTCGGGCCAGGGAACAAATGCAATTACTTCAAATTTCCTTAGCGCGTTTGTAACCGGTAAATTATCGGTTGTTGCTACTAATGCCTGCGGATCTTCATCAGCAAGGGCATTAACGGTATATGCAAGGCCCGCAGTGCCGGGCACAATTACAGGTAGTACTACTGCGTGTGCAAACCAGTCGGGCTTACCTTATTCTATTGCACCGGTACCAAATGCTGCAACGTACACATGGTATGGTCCAAGCGGATCTCATATATCTGATGGAACAACTACTTCAGCCAGCAGTAACCTCACTACAACAGCAACAAATGTTACTGTGAACTTTGGAACTACAGCCGGACAAGTTAGAGTGAAGGGAAATAATGCTTGTGCTTCAGGAGGCGTTGCATCACTAACTGTAGCATTTACCTGTAAAGGAAACGTAAGTACGATTCCTTCAACAGAATACACAGATGTTGAGAGTGTATTCCCGAATCCCTCCAACGGTAATTTTAAATTGAATATTGGTGGAAATGTAACGGTTACAACAACTGCAAAGGTTGAAATAATTAACCAGTTTGGACAGGTTGTTTACCAGGGCAATCATCAAACCAGCAATGGTATGATTGATTTGAAACTTTCCGATAAATTAGCCAATGGTATTTATATGGTTAGTTATGTTGTGAATGCACAAAAAGTGACAAAGAAACTACTGATTAGTAAATAATCATTCTGTATATTTTTTGAATCCCGTTATCGTTAGGTAACGGGATTTTTTATGCGGAGTTAACTGGAAATTAATCCGTAGGGATGCAATATTTATAACAGTAACGAAATGTAAAATGACTCGAATCCCGAAGAGATGTTACATTTATAATACACTGCAGTGAAAGCTCGAATTAAATCCCGAAGTGATGTAAATATTCTAAATGAAAATCAATACCAATAAATCAAATCTCAAAGGGATGTAAAATTTATAACATACTACGAGCTAAAAAGATCTCAACCCCAAAGGGATGCTATGCTTATAAAGTAATGCTGAAATGAATTTAATTAAATCCCGAAGGGATGAAAATATTCTAAATAAAAATCAATACCAATAAATCAAATCTCAAAGGGATGTAAAATTTATAACATACTGCCAGGCTAAACGGATTTCAATCCCGAAGGTATGCTATGCTTATAAAGTAATGCTGAGATGAATAGAATTAAATCCCGAAGGGGATGAAAATATTCTAAATGAAGATCAAAGCCAATAAATCAAATCTCAAAAGGATGTAAAATTTATAACATACTGCGGGCTAAAAAGATCTCATTCCCAAAGGGATGCTATGCTTATTAAGTAATGCTTAAAGGAATGGAATTAAATCCCGAAGGGATGTAAATATTCTAAATGAAGATCAAAGCCATTAAATCAAATCCCTAAGGATGAAATTGTTTCATCTACTTTACTGAGTTGTCAGATAAATTAAAATTTAATGGAATTTTAAAAAATCAATCTAACCAGTCAAACAAATATTTTTCCTCAAATCCTATATTAAACTTGTCAAGAAAATCTATGTATTCTTCTCTAAAACTTTTACTACGATGATGTTCTTCCTGGTTGGCAATTTATTTATATACATGATCAATTTGTGAATGAGCATAAGAAAAAGCACCATATCCTTCCTGTCATGAAAATTTTTGTTTTAAGAACTTGCTATCATTAATAAAATTTGATGAATTGTTTTTAATATCCCGAACAAGATCTGCAATAGCCATAGCAGGTCTTAATCCAACAAAAACATGCACATGATCTGCAACACCGTTTACAATAATGCTCTTTTGATTTTTGCCTTTTATGATACCGGATATGTATTTAAAAACTTCGTTACGCCATTCTTTATGAAGAAGATTCTCTCTGCCTTTAACGGCGAATACATATTGGATGTAGATTTGGGAAAATGTGCCAGCCATAGTTTTTATTATTAGTGTACGGATTTAAAAGGTACAATAAAAAAGTGAAATATGCTTTAATGTGGTTTATTGAAAATTTCATTTATAGCTTTTTATTTTACTGTATGCTTTTGGGAATATTCTTAAATTTTCATAATAATATGATGTTCTGTTGGTAGTATAAAAAGGTTGGTATCATCCCTTCGGGATTTAATTCCATTC
>JAFDXE010000021.1 GCA_018268085.1 Bacteroidota bacterium | reverse complement strand
AAAACTAAAAACTAAAAACTAAAAACTAAAAACTAAAAACTAAAAACTAAAAACTCGTTACTACAAAAAATACCGTTAAAACACCCACTGCCAAAAAAAGTACAGGTAATATATTTACACTTTAAACATTTGCCCTAAAAGCCTATATCCTAAAGCATTAATTAAAAAAATAATAGCTACTCTTTTTTGAGTATTTATTATCTACACAGATACACCTAAGTTTACATACCTAATTACCAAAACAACCAATCTACCAGACCATGACCCTAAATCAATACAACAGCCTGGCTGAGGAGAAACGGGCATTCATACTGGAAAAAGCAGGAGTGCACATCGCTTCCTCCCACAATAAATATTACGTATTCAATCTTTACCAGGTAAATACTTTTTATGTGGAAGTTATTTCTAAGATTGATGGAACACTTTGCGGAACCCGTGCTTTTACCGCCTTGTCGCAACTCGATCGTTATCTGAATGGCATCGATATCTCCCCATTGATGGCCAATACCTGAAAAATTATCTTCCCGTATTCATTAATTCCACAAAACAATTGTTAATTGTCATATATCTTTGCGCCCATGACAACAGAGCAATTAAAAAGTATGAGAGACCGTGTACTGGTTTTGGGGAGGTTTCTTTGACGTCGCTAACAGAGAATCTAAAATAGCAAACGATAAACAACTTTCTCTTTCTCCGGGATTCTGGGACGATAACGCCCGTGCAACTTCCATCCTGAAAGAAATCAAAGTAAACGAATACTGGATAAATCTATACCATTCGGTAAATACCGCCGTGGAAGATTTTGCCGTATTGTTCGATTTCTGGAAAGAAGGGGAAACAACAGAGGATGATGTACGACATGCCTATGACGACGCCATCAATAAGATAGAAGAAGCCGAATTCAAAAGTACACTCAACGAACCGGAAGACGAACTGCCGGCCGTACTGCAAATAAACAGTGGCGCCGGCGGAACCGAAAGCCAGGATTGGGCAGAAATGCTCGCCCGTATGTATCGCATGTATGCGGAAAAGCAGGGATGGAAAGTAACCGAAATCGATTGGCAATGGGGCGATGGCGCAGGCATCAAAACCTGTACTTACCAGATTGAAGGCGAATTTGCCTACGGATTTCTGAAATCTGAAAATGGGGTTCATCGCCTGGTGAGAATTTCTCCTTTCGATAGCAACGCACGCAGGCACACTTCATTTGCATCCGTAAATGTGTATCCGCTGGTTGACGATACCATTAATATTGAGGTAAATCCTGCCGACGTAAAAATGGAAACATCCAGGAGTGGTGGTGCAGGCGGACAAAACGTAAACAAAGTAGAAACAAAAGTACAGCTCACACACATTCCAACCGGTATAGTAGTGGTTTGCCAGCAAGACCGAAGCCAGCTCGGAAATAGGGAACTTGCCATGCAAATGCTGAAAAGCCGTTTGTACGAAATTGAATTGCAAAAGCGCAATGAACTGCGAGACGCCAATAACAGTAAAAAGAAAAAGATAGAATGGGGATCACAGATCCGTTCCTATGTTTTTCATCCTTATAAAATGATCAAAGATCACCGTACCGATTACGAAGTGGGCAATGTAGGCCCGGTAATGGATGGAGATCTTGATGGCTTTATCAAAGCTTACCTGATGTCTGAAAAAGAATCAGCATCATAATTTTTCGCAGTAATCACAAAGATTTTTACAGAGATCAGTGAATCAGTGGCCCTACTTTCGCCACTGATTCACTGATTCTTTCTTTTATCATTATTGAATAGATTAAGACAGGTAACAGTTTGATAGTAACTAAATCTGCTAATACCTATTTTACCAGCCACGGAATTTCTCCTCAACATAGTTGTGTCACTCACTTGTACGGCATACCTTTGCTGATCTTTAATAATAAAATTCAGCAACATGCAATTCGGAGATTTCTATTACCCAATGCCTTCTAACGAACCAGTGCTAAATTATGCACCGGGCAGTCCGGAAAAACTTGCTTTAAAAGCAGCCATTAAAGCATTAAAATCAACAAAAGTTGATGTACCCATGTACATCGGCAGCGAAGAAGTGCGTACAGGTAAAACGATGGAAATTCGCCCGCCGCATGAACGTAAACATGTACTTGGTACTTTTCACGTAGGTGAAGCAAAACATGTTACCAAAGCCATCAATGCTGCAATGAAAGTAAAAGATAAATGGGCATCGATGAGTTGGGAAAACCGTGCAAATATATTTTTAAAAGCTGCCGATCTGCTTGCCGGAAAATACAGGGCTTACATTAATGGAACTACTATGCTCGGGCAAAGTAAAAATGCATTCCAGGCGGAAATAGATGCGGCGTGTGAGCTCATAGATTTTTTACGCTTCAATGTTCATTTCCTCAGTGATATTTATCGTCAGCAACCCAATAGCAACCCTGGAATTTATAACAGGATGGAATATCGCCCGCTGGAAGGATTTGTATTTGCACTTACGCCTTTCAACTTCACTGCCATTGGCGGTAATTTACCAACGAGTGCAGCCATGTGCGGAAATGTGGTGGTATGGAAATGTGCAAACACACAAGTGTACAGCGCACAAATGTTTATGCGTGTGTTGAAAGAAGCAGGCTTACCCGATGGAGTTATCAACCTGGTATTTATCGACGGCCCAACCATTGGCGAAGTAATTTTTAATCATCCTGATTTTGCCGGGCTGCATTTTACCGGAAGCACGGCTGTATTCAACAATATGTGGCACACGATCGGTAAGAACATGAATATTTATCGTTCGTACCCACGCATCGTTGGCGAAACAGGCGGAAAAGATTTTGTGATTGCACACAAATCTGCTGATGTAGATGTAGTGGTTACTGCATTGGCACGCGGTGCTTTTGAATACCAGGGACAAAAATGTTCTGCGGCATCAAGAGCCTATATTCCTTCCAACATGGCAGCCGAAGTAAAAAAGAAACTGGTAGAGCAGGTTAAAACCATGAAAATGGGAACCGTGGAAGATTTTACAAATTTTATTAATGCAGTGATCGACGAAAAAAGTTTCGATAAACTGGAACGTTATATAAAAGATGCAAGAAAAAGAGATAGCGGTGCGAAAGTGTGGGTAGGAGGAAAATGTGATAAAACAGATGGCTATTTTATTGAGCCAACCATTATAGAAGCAACTGATCCGAAATATGTAACCATGTGCGAAGAATTGTTCGGACCCGTACTCACCATATACATTTACGATGAAAATAAATTCGATGAAACGCTAAAACTTGTTGACAGTACATCGAACTACGCATTAACAGGTTCTATCATTGCACAGGATCGTTTCGCCGTTGAACTGGCCACCAATAAACTACGTAACAGTGCAGGTAATTTCTACATCAATGATAAACCAACCGGTGCAGTAGTGGGGCAACAGCCATTCGGAGGCGCACGGGGAAGCGGTACCAACGATAAAGCAGGATCTTTCCTGAATTTATATCGCTGGCTGAGCGCCCGTACCATCAAGGAAACCTTTAATCCGCCAACAGATTACAGGTATCCGTTTATGTTAGAAAAGTAAAATGGAAAGAACAGAATAGTAAAATTGGCTGATGAGAAAATTAATTTTTTTCGTCAGCTAATTTTGTTTTAACGGGCTTCACATCAATTTCCATTCTTTCGTAAAGCAGGCTTTCACCGATCGTTATCGTTTTATCAATAGTCATCTTTCATGCTGTATTTTACAATATCTTAGCACTATGCAAACTTTACTTAACCCACAGCAATTACACCTTACCATTCTCCGGCTGGCGCATCATCTTACAGAAAATCATAAAAGCCTGGATAATGTAGTTTTTGTAGGCATTCAGCCAAGGGGTGTAAAATTCAGCGACCGGTTAATACAGGCAATACAAACCATTCGTACCGGCGAAAAAATTTCTTATGGGATCATGGACATTACTTTTTACCGGGATGATATCAGGGAAGAATTGCATAAAGCCACTAAAACCGATATGCCTTTTTCGATAGAAGGAAAGAACGTTGTACTGATCGACGATGTGTTGTACACCGGCAGAACAACAAGAGCAGCATTAGATGCCCTCCAGGATTTTGGCCGCCCGCAAAAAGTAGAACTCTGTGTGCTGGTCGACAGGCGCTTTAACCGGGAACTGCCCATTCAACCGGATTATTGTGGCAAAACGATTGATTCGATGATGTCGCAGAAGGTAAAAGTAGAGTGGGACAGGGAAGAAGTGGTGATCTACTGAAAACAAACCTTCATTTATGACGGATTTTGCTCCTTCCACAAATTATTTTAGCTTCGCTGCTTAATGCAACTATCTACCAACCATCTGCTGGGCATTAAAGAACTTACCAAAGACGACATTTCCCTTATTTTATCTACCGCACAACAATTCAAAGAAGTTTTGCAGCGCCCGATAAAAAAGGTTCCTTCATTAAGAGATGTAACCATTGTTAACTTGTTCTACGAAAATTCTACCCGTACAAGGATATCATTTGAACTTGCTGAAAAAAGACTAAGCGCTGATACGATAAACTTTGCAGCATCGGGTTCATCTGTATCAAAAGGAGAAACTTTACTGGATACGGTAAACAATATCTTAAGCATGAAAGTAGATATGGTGGTGATGCGGCACAGTGCCAGCGGAGCACCCCATTTCCTTGCAAAACACCTTCCCGGTACGGCAATCGTAAATGCCGGAGATGGTATCAACGAACATCCAACGCAGGCTTTATTGGATGCATTCTCAATTATAGAACGTATAGGTTCACTGGAGGGGAAAAAAATTCTGCTTATCGGTGATATTATGCATTCCCGTGTGGCGCTGAGTAATATCTGGCTACTGAAAAAAATGGGAGCTGAGGTAATGCTTTCCGGTCCGCCTACACTAATCCCAACTTATATTAAAGAAGCTTTGGGTGTGCAGGTAGAATACAACCTGCTGAAAGCACTGCGTTGGTGCGACGTGGCAAATGTATTACGCATCCAGCTTGAACGACAGAACCAGGTATTGTTTTCTTCGTTGAGAGAATACAACCTATCGTACGGGCTTACCCGAAAATTACTCAACAACTTACAAAAGGAAATTGTGATCATGCATCCCGGCCCCATTAACCGGGGGGTGGAAATTGACAGTGATGTTGCAGACAGCAATCAATCAATCATATTACAACAGGTAGAAAACGGCGTGGCGGTAAGAATGGCCGTTCTGTATTTGCTGGCAGGAAAGAAAATGGAGTAATGATCAGCTTATTTGTTAATGAGCCAATCAGTTAATGAATTGATATACTACTTAACCAATTATTAAACATGAGTCGCATTTGCTTATTCCCGGGAACTTTTGATCCCGTTACGCTGGGACATACCGACATTATCAACCGGGCTTTACCCCTCTTTGATAAGCTGATCATTGGAATCGGCCGGAATGTAAACAAACAACCCATGTTCAGCGAACAACAGCGGCTGGATTGGCTGAATGAAATTTATAAAAACAACCCAAAAGTGGAAGCAGTGGCTTATGATGGGTTAACCGTAAACTGTTGCAAAGCCGTAGGTGCAAATTTTATTTTACGAGGCATCCGTTATGTGAACGATTTTGAATACGAGAAAGCGATTGCTGATATGAACAGGAGTATCGCCGATAATATCGAAACGATTTTTCTTACCTGTTTGCCTCAATATACTTCAGTTGCGTCTACCCTTGTACGTGATGTATTAAAAAATGGCGGCGACGTTTCAAAATTTCTCCCGGAAGCAGTAACCAAAACGATCCTTGCAAAAAAATGAATACCGGAATACCCATTTGGTTTAATAAACAATTGAAACTGGAAGATATGGAAGCCATGTCTCCAGATACTATGGCGGCACATCTTGGTATGAAATGGGTTGAGATCGGCACAAATTACCTGAAGATGAGCATGCCGGTAGACGGGCGTACCAAACAACCATACGGACTGTTGCATGGCGGTGCCAGTTGTGTGCTGGCAGAAACAATCGGTAGTGTGGCATCACATTGCATGATTGATCCATCGAAAAATTACTGTGTTGGCTTAGAGATCAATGCCAATCATATCAGAAGTGTGAGAAGCGGATACGTTACCGGTACGGCAACACCCATTCATATCGGCGCTACCACCCATGTTTGGGACATTAAAATTCATGATGATGCCGGTAAACTGGTATGCGTTAGCAGACTTACTGTAGCTATTTTAAAAAGAAAAGATTAGGAAGCTTTTGCGTCAATAGCTTTGAAAAAATGCATTATTGAAGTGATGCAAAGGTTTAGTTGAAAGTTTAATCTTTATGTCAGGGCGTATCAAAAAATACAGATAAAATATCTTTGATAGTGCCATAGGTATTAGATACCGGCTTTTTTATGTCTTTGGTCTTAAACCATTTTATCTCCGTAATATCTTCTTCTGTTTGCGGGCGGGTTTCCTGTTTACCATTACAGTTAAAATAAAACCAGTGACTAATCTTCAGGTAATGTTTGCCAAACTCATCATAAACGTGGTAGGTATCCCCGATAAACTTTTTAAGCTGTAAATTATTTACGCCGGTTTCTTCTTCCACTTCTCTTTGTGCACAAACTTCCGGTACTTCATCTTCTTCCATTTTTCCTTTGGGCAGATCCCATTTTCCCCGCCTGAAAATAAATAACACGTCTTTATTTTCATTCTGCACAATACCGCCTGCTGCTTCAATTACCGTAAAGTGTTTGAAGAATAGCTTTTTCAATTTTTCAAAATCTTCGTTGAAAATAATGCCCGCATGAAACGTTTCTTTTTTTATTTCATGCATCAATGCATTGATGGCATGTGCAGATAATTCATCAATAAAAACAACATCCGGGTGCTGCAATAATACTTTCAGTTCTTTACTTAAACTATCACATAGATAAATAGGCTTTTCCCCGAAATAAATTTTAATCTGCATAGCACCGTTTTGGAATACAAAATTAGTTGAAAAGAGTAAGACGGCGGGGCTGATATTTTTAAAGCGCTTATTACAGTTTAATGGGAATGCGCTATAGCTATTATTTATTTCTGATTCCCAACTATATTTGCTGCATGACGAACGAATCAGCAGTTGCAGACAAGTTGCTTCAGGTGCAGGCAGTACAGTTAAATCCCGGTAAACCTTACACCTGGGCCAGCGGATGGAAAAGTCCGATCTATTGCGATAACAGGAAAGTGTTATCGTTTCCCTATATCCGCGATTTTATTAAAAGTGAATTGTGCAGTGTGATATTTGAGAACTATCCCGATGTGGAAGTACTCGCCGGCGTTGCAACAGCAGGCATTGCCTGGGGCGCCATGGCAGCCGATCAATTGAAACTACCGTATATGTATGTACGCCCCAAACCTAAGGAACACGGGATGGGAAACCAGATAGAAGGTGCATGGAAACCGGGGCAAAAAGTATTGGTGATTGAAGACCTGGTGTCTACCGGGAAAAGCAGTCTGCAGGTTTGCGATGTGTTAACAGCCGCCGGGCTGAATGTTGTTGGAATGGTTTCTATTTTTAACTATGGATTTGACGTTGCCGACGATGCATTTAAAGGCGCAGGAATTAAACTTCATTCGTTAACCAATTATGAAGTATTGATTAAACTTGCTATAGACAAAGGGATTGTAGGAGAAGCACAGTTACAAACCCTGCTCAATTGGAGGGCGCAACCATTTGCATGGACAGGTGCCTGAATCAATCGTACGATAAATCTGATTATATGAACAAAATAAAATTTTTACTGGCTTTGTGCCTGGGATTCAGTCTTCAAACCTTTGCCCAGCAAACTACCGCCAGGGCTGAAATTAAAACACCGGAGGCGAGTTGCGACATGTGCAAAAACAGGATAGAAACTTATCTTGGCCGGCTTGATGGTGTGCTTAAAGTGAAAGTAGATACGAAGAAAAGGACAACCACCGTAGATTGGCTAACCGCCCGTACCAATATTGAAGAAGTGAAGACAGCTATTGCAAATTGCGGCTTTGATGCAGATGATGTGGAAGCCGAAGAAACGGCCTATAAGCGTTTACCCCGTGAATGCAAGAAACCGGGTGCAATCATCGCTGCTGATACGCTGAAGCATAATTAGAATTTATTTTTCTTTCAATAAAGGCCGGAAAAGATTTTTTCACCGGTCATCACCCTTCGTTTCATGGCAATGAATGCATGTAGGTATTTTGATAAATGAAGGGAACACAATACGTGTAAACTGAATTGATATCGCCCCTTTATTTTTATGAGCCTGGTGTACGACTCAATTGTATGTAGAAGCGGGAAAGTTCCTGTTTTTGAGAAATTTTAATAAAGTGGGGGACAAGCTTTTCGAGGGCGGTGATGGTAAAACCCCGGTAAACCCTCTCAATTGCTATAATTTTACCTCTTGCAACGTCTGGTAATTAACATCGAAATTTTTAAATACGCCAGCTTTGCCAACCTTAACTTTCCCGATCACCTTTATCATTACTTGTTTGTTTAGGTAAGATATTAACCCGTTTTTGAGCAGGTTTCGCATATCGAGTTCAACTTTCAGGGGTATCGTAAATTCCTGGCGGTTGGGGACTTTCACCTGTAGTTCCTGCAGGGAATGGCCGAGGTAGGTACTGTCGAGATAAATATTCAGATCGGTTCTTTTCAGTTCAAGGCTAAAATTATTCGGGTTGTAAAAGATCACATCTACGTTAAGGTTAGCACCGGCAAAGCCTATATTTTCAACCGTCATATTCCTAAACTCCCGGAATTCAAGATCTTTCGGTTCACGACACGATGACATAAAAGCAACAAGAGATATGCAGGCTACAAAAATGAATCGAAGGGGAGAGGTCATAAAAAAAATTGAGACAACAATTTAGGAAATCCCTGAATTGGTTTGCATTTGGAGAATAGGAATTTCGAAAAATCCCGACAAATTTATTAGCAAACAATAAATTTGAATAGGGTTTTTAAAAACTAAAAAATTGATCAATATTATTATTTTGTGAGTTATTGGTTTACAATTAAAAATATTAATGTGCGGTTATTTAAAAACAAAATATAATCAGTCTTTTTTGTTTTTTATTGGAATTTCTTCTCAATGGAAATTAATCGATATTATTTTTGATTGTAGTAAATTATAATCTTGAATGTCATTTAATTATATTTTATACCTGTAATTAAAAATAATTTATGCGCCGAGATCGCATAAAATTCGGAGGTGCATGTGGTTTTAACAATGATTTTAAGGAGGTAAAGGTGGGTAGCGGCTCATTGCAAAACCAGATCAACTTCACTAACTGGTTTTCGATTTTATTTCAGGCCTAAAATTGGAGTGCCATATTGGCTGCAAAAAATAATCCTGGAAAATGCTTTGATTTAAAAAAAACGTTTTCTATGTTTGTGGCGGAATAAGAAATGACTACCTCTGTTATCCTTAATTTCCACCCTACTCCAGATTCTCCGACTAACTGTTTCCAACTTCTTACGACTAAGCTAACCTTCCAATTTTTGACCATTCTACTTTTGAGTGATCTGCCTGTGTAGCCGAAACGATTAACACCTCTAACCGCAGATATATGAAAAAATATTTCACTACAATCGGCTTGTGTCTTTTTCAGCTCATTGTTTTCCTGATGGCCGGTGCTCAAACAGATTCTCAGCATCCAGGCAATATTAATAAGTCAACAACTACGGCAGGTTCAGATTCAAAAAAAGATATAACACTTAGTGCAACAACAAACGGAAAGAATATTGAACTGAAATGGATTACCCCGTCAACAAATGATATGCATCACTTTGCGGTTCAGCGGTCGTTCAATAATAAGGATTTTAAAACGGTAGGACTTGTGCTTGATGGTATTCATAATCAATCTGGAAATAAGACTTATTTGTTCCGTGAAAGCGCATCCTTATTAACCGGCAGCCCCGTGCTGTACTACAGGCTCGAAGAAGTGGCCAATGATGGAAGCGCAATGCACAGTGAAATTCTGGAAGTAAACTGTATGGGATCTTCGGTTGCAACGCTGGAGAGATAAGAAGGCTGAATGAGCATTGAGCTCACTATAAATCAAAAATCAATCGGAATGATAAAGAATTTACAATCGTACGCAAAAAATATGGATCTGTTCAGAAAGATCATTTCAGCCTGCAAGCAGCAATTCATGCGAGGGAAGCCGATTGATAAGTTTCCACACTACTGGGCCCTGATACCGGTAGTTCCGGAAAGGAGGGAGCCAAAAAAAATGATCAGGTAGACACAAATTGACTTTACATAAATCTGCAAAATCCATCCCCGGTTTGCAGTGATTAAAGATGTTTTCTTTGGGGGTTACAGAATCGAAAGATTCTTAACAAAAGCCGCATGTCTATGTGGCTTTTTTTTATCTATCCATACCAACGGTCATTCTGCCGAATATCTTCATCCTGTTAGAGAAATGTGGATTTTCTTTAATAAATTTGAGCAGCATTTTTCACCCTATGATAATCTGACCCATACCTTTCTTTCATTAATCAAACAAGACTGACTTCAATACATCCAAATGAAGAAATATTTACTATCCATTCTTCCGGTATTCCTATGCCTGCAGGTTTTCTCTCAAGATTTCTCCAATAAAGGAAAAGATTTCTGGGTTGGTTATGGTTATCACCAGATAATGACTAA
This sequence comes from Bacteroidota bacterium, assembly GCA_018268085.1. GTDB lineage: Bacteria > Bacteroidota > Bacteroidia > Chitinophagales > Chitinophagaceae > Ferruginibacter. Next base: position 61,852 of record JAFDXE010000021.1, on the reverse strand, counting down.
TGGAAACAACCAGGAAATGGTATTGTATTTTGCTACAGACCAGGCTACCACCATAACGATCACGATACCATCTAATGGTTATACACAAACCCTTACCAGCGGAGCAACGCCTACGGTGCTAACATCCAACCCGATTCCAAAAGCAGGAGCGCAGGATGTACGACTAACGGCAGAATCTTCCGCTCCCGAAAACAAAGGGATTCATATCGTTGCCGACAAACCGGTTGTTGCTTACGCACATATCTACAATCAAAACGTATCGGGAGCCTGTATTTTATTCCCCACTAATACATTGGGAAAGGAATATTACTCCATCAACTATACAAACAACTCTAATACACAAAATGCTAATTGCTGGTTTTATGCGCTGGCCACTGATACAGGTACAACAACCATAGAAATTACACCCAGTGCCAATACCATTAATCACGCTGCAGGTGTGCCTTTTACTGTTAACTTAACCCAGGGCCAGGTTTACAATATAATGGGAGAACTCACAGGTGGCGGTGGACCAGGATCTCCTAATACCGGCGTTGATCTTACCGGTTCCAGGATCAAGAGTATCGCTTCAGGTTCGGGAAGTTGTAAAAAGATTGCCGTGTTTTCCGGCAGTGGAAGAATCGCCATCAGTTGCGATGGCTCTGTCCCTTCATCTGACAATTATATGGTACAGGCATTCCCGAAAGCAGCCTGGGGAAAGAAATTCCTTACTGTACACACCAATACCTTAACCAATAACATCTACCGGGTATGTGTAAGCGATCCGGCTGCACAGGTTACGGTTAACGGCTCACCAATTGCGGTTCCTTTACAAAATAATTTTTACTACGAAATTGCAGCTACCAGCGCCCACCTCAAAATTGAAGCAGATCTTCCGATCACAGTTGCTCAATACATTACTTCTCAAAGCGCCTGTAACAACACTGCAGGAGGTAGCCTTGGAGATCCGGAAGTAATTTATCTGAGCCCGGTTGAACAAAATATCTCTACCGTACTATGGAATGCCACTCCGAATTTTTCTATTACCGCACATTATTATAATGTTGTTATTCCCAATACAGGATCTGCCATCAGCAGTTTTAAACTGGATGGAGTTTCCGTGCCGGCATCTTCGTTTACAGTACATCCCCAGGATCCTGGTTACGCTTACCTGATTCAACCTGTGTCGCAGGGGCAGCATAAAATTCAATCCGATTCCGGATTTAATGCAATTGCATATGGCTATGGCAATTTTGAATCTTATGGTTACAATGCCGGAACCAATGTAAGGGATCTGTATAACCGCCTTGAGCCTATTAATCCATTAAGTATTTCACCTGATCCTGTTGCATGTACTGGTTCCCCATTTTATTTCAGCGTAACCTTTCCTTTTCAACCAACATCCATCACCTGGAATTTTCACAACAGTGTAAACCTGTTCCCTAATTCAACTACAGTTGTTACGCCAAACCCGGCACTCATACTGGAAAGCACTTATTTCATCGGAACAAAGCAAGTGTGGAGGTATAAACTTCCATCACTGTACTGGTATATTCCAACCAATTATACACCTGGTTATCCTGTTACCATTACTGCCGGAACTACTAACCCCGAAGGATGCGGAAATAGTTACGACAGGGACTTTGACCTTGCTGTATATGATCCGCCAACAGCAGCATATACCTGGACAAACAACGGATGTATAACGGATAGTGTGCGCTTCACCGATGCCACGGTGTACGTTCCCGGAACGTATTCTTATAAATGGTATTGGAATTTCGGAGACGGACATACTGATACGGTAAGAAATCCAGTACACCTTTACACTACTCCGGGAACCTACCATGTAAAATTTGCAATGATCAGTAATGTGGGTTGCCTTAGTGATACTGCCGACCAGGTAATTGTGATCAGTCCGTTGCCTACTGCCAGCATGAGCGGTAATACAACGGTTTGCCAGAATGCGCCACCACCAAACATTACTTTTACCGGGATTTTGGGAACACCACCTTATACATTTACCTATACAGTGAACGGAGGAGGCAATCAAACGGTTACCACCAATACGCATACTGCAACGGTTGCCGTACCTACCGGTACAGTTGGAACGTTTACCTATAATATTGTTGGAGTGCAGGGGGAGAACTGCTATCAATCACAAACTTTGTCGCCGATAACGGTAAATGTTAATCCATTACCAACGGCAACGATTAGTGGCACAACCGCAGTTTGTAAGAATGCAGTTTCACCGCTAATTACTTTCACTGGTGCCGGATCTACACCGCCCTATAAATTCACTTACAATATAAACGGCGGTGCAAGCCAGGTAGTAACAACCACAGCAGGCAATAGTGTTACAGTAGCTGCTCCTACCGGAACCCCCGGAACTTTTATTTACAACCTTATCAGCGTACAGGATGGTAGTTCTACTGCTTGTGTGCAAGCTCAAACTGGTTCTGCAACTATAACAGTAAATAACCTGCCAACTGCTACCATTTCCGGAGCAACTTCGGTATGTTTAAATACAACTTCTCCTTCAATAACTTTTACCGGTGCTAACGGAACAGCGCCTTACAAGTTCACTTATACAATTAACGGCGGCCCCAATCAACTGGTTACTACATCCAGCGGGAATAGTGTAACTGTAACCGTTCCAACTTCAACAGCAGGTACGTTTACGTATTCATTGGTAAGCGTGCAGGAGTCTGGCGGAACAGCCTGCAGCCAGTTACAAAACGGATCAGTGGTTGTTACCGTGTATCCGTTACCGGTAGCTGATTTCACTACAAGTCTTCCGGCATGTGAAAGTAAGTCCATCAATTTTACAGATGCTTCTTCTCCTAATGTAGGCGCACTTACTGAATGGCATTGGGATTTTGCAGATCCGTTGAGTACACCAAATAATACATCCACCTTACAAAACCCGGTTCACGTATTTTCAGCTCCTGGTACCTACCCGGTAAAATTATATGTAGTCACTTCTAATGGCTGTCAGAGTTTATTGCTCACTAAAAACGTTGTTGTAAATCCTAAACCCATTGCCGGGTTTATTGATCCTGAAGTTTGCCTGTCGGATATTTTTGCGCCGTTTACAGATACCAGTCATGTTGCCGGCGGTACGATTGCGCAATGGTTATGGGATTTTGGTGATCCTGGTAGTGGAGCATTGAATGCTTCAATTATTCAGAATCCTCAGCATTCTTATAGTACCACGGGTATAAAAACAACAACACTCATCGTAACAAGCAATAGTGGTTGTAAAGACACGGTGGTACAACAATTTTATATCAATGGCACTATTCCATTAGCAGGGTTACAGGTTCAGAATGAAAACGGATTGTGTGCAAATGATTCTGTACGCATCCAGGGTAGTTCAACAGTTGATCTTGGTAATATTGTAAAAGTTGAAATTTATTGGGACAATGTAAATGCACCAGGAGTTTTTGAAGTAGATGATTATCCATATCCCGGAAAAATATATGCGCATCTGTATCCGAATTTCCAGGCGCCTCCGGCTACAAAAAATTACCAGATCCGCTTCAGGGCGTACTCGGGAATATCCTGCGTAAATGATAAGTTCAAAGACATAACTATTCATGCTGCACCTAAAGTTGTATTTAATACCATACCCGATACCTGTTTATATGTAAATCCATTCCAGATCACATCGGTAAGTGAAGTGAGTGGAGTGCCGGGTACTTTCGTTTATACGGGACCGGGAGTATCGGCAACCGGCTTATTTGATCCGGCAAGTGTTGGTCCGGGAATCTATACGATTCACTATACATTTACGTCCACTGCAGGTTGCGCAGATTCAGGACAAAAAACAATTAAAGTATTAGCGCCGCCTGTTGCAAATTTCGGTTTCACCATTCCGGGTTGTGAAGCGCAAGCCATTTCATTCTCTGATTCTTCAGTGAGTACAGCAGGAACCATTGCTACCTGGACATGGGATTTTGGTGATGGAACGCCGCCTGTTATTCGCAATACAGGTGCTGTATTCACACATACCTTTGCAGCGGCAGGAACATACGATGTTACTTTGATGGTAACTACAGCCTACGGTTGTAACAGTATCATAAAGCATAAACCGGTATTGATTTCCCCCTTACCCAATGTAGATTTTACTTTTACAGATACTGCCTGTTTACCCAATGCCCATATACAATTCACAAATCAATCTACCATTTCTGACGGAAGTGAGAATGCATTTTTCTATACCTGGGGATTTGGAGACGGAACTGTAGCGAGTCATGCCATGCACCCGGATCACACCTATACATCTGTGGGGCCATTTAGTGTAGCCCTGCAGGTTACCAGTAACGCTCATTGCGTAGGAACGAAGATTAAAACACTGAACACCATTCACCCAAGGCCGGATGCAGATTTTAGTTTTAATAAATCGAGTGTTTGCCTGGGTAATGATGTAAAACTTACAGACAACAGTGATCCGAAAGACGGAACTGTTTCATCATGGTATTGGGATTTTGGTGACAGTCATACCTCAACACAGGCTACCCCGGTGTACACTTATGCTGAAGATAATTCGTATGCCGTACAGCATGCAATTGTAAATAGTTTCGGTTGCCACAGTGATACTGCTATAAAATATTTTACGGTGTATCCTTACCCGGTAATTGATGCAGGAGAGGATTTGTTGGTTCTGGAGGGCGAGTCAGTTACTATGCAGGCTACAGCCAGCGGAAATAACCTTCAGTATCAATGGACAGTGAGCAATAATATCAATGCACAAACTTATCTAAGTAATAATACTATCCTTAACCCGGTTTCAACACCAGTAGATGAAATATTGTACACACTCACTGTAACGGGTAGTGGCGGTTGTCCAACCACCGACAGGGTAAAGGTGAAAGTACTGAAGAAGCCAAGAATACCAAATACATTCTCACCTAATGGAGATGGTATTAACGACAAGTGGGTAATTGAATACCTGAGGGATTATCCAACAGCAAAAGTGCAAATATTTACAAGAACAGGTCAGCAGGTGTTTGAATCAAGAGGTGTATATACGCCATGGGATGGTACTATGAGTGGAAAGAAATTGCCGATTGATACTTATTATTATATCATAGAACCGGAAAGTGGCAGGAAACCGGTTACAGGTTATGTTACTATATTAAAATAATTTAACGGCTATCATCAAATGAAAAACAGAAAATAACCCCTTGCGTTTTTACATTGGAGGAGCAGTAGAAAAGGTGATTTATGAAGAGAATCTTTTTAATAGTATTTTTTGCAGCGATAACATTGCTGGTAAATGGCCAGGCAAAGCCGTCATATACCCAGTACATTCTGAATAACTATATATTGAATCCTGCGGTAGCAGGAATAGAAAATTATACAGATGTTAAGCTCAGTTATCGCAACCAATGGACGGGCATTGAGGGAGCGCCGGTTACGGCGTACTTCAGTATTCATGCCCCAATTGGTAAATCAGATTTGCGTACGAGCGCTACGTCTATGCCGGTACGAGGTGTGAATCCGAGAGGAAAGGATTACTGGGATCAGTATTCAGCACCGGCTCCACACCATGGAATAGGAGCGGTAGTATTAAATGACAGGGCAGGTTATCTCGACCGCTGGTCGATATATGCAACGTATGCATACCATAAACCACTCAGTAACCGTACAACCTTGTCGGCTGGCATAAACCTGGGAATATCGAGTGTTAGCCTCGACAGGTCGAAAATAGATTTTGCCAGCACCGATCCGAACGACCCGGCGATCGGTTACGCAAATAATGAACTCAAAAAAATAAAACCTGAAATCGCAGCAGGTCTTTGGTTATATTCTGATAAATATTTTGCGGGTCTTTCTGTATTAAATATTATACCTGCTAAACAGAGTTTTGTGAAGAATAACCGGTATGGAGAAACATTTACGCCCAACTATTTTTTAACGACAGGATATCGTATCCTTGTTGGAAACGATTGGAACCTGATACCATCAGTGATGTTTCAATACTGGCAACCGCAATTGAGCGGTTTGCATGTGAATGCAAAACTGATGTACACCGATTTGTTATGGATTGGCGGTAGTTATCGTTATTCAAATCTTGTAGGCGGCTACTCGGCAATGTTAGGTTTGAATATTGCGAATATCAATGTGAGTTATGCGTATGAAGTTGCAACAACCAATCGCCTGAGAACATATACAGGCAATACCCACGAAATTATGATCGGCTTTTTATTGGGAAATAAATACGGAGATAGCTGCCCGAAAAACATCTGGTAATCATCCTTATTGCATCGGTGGAATATAACGAACAACAGAATCTGTGATAACCGGGATACTGTCTTTAACGTTATTGTTCTCTCTCAATACATACTTTAATTCTTTATTCCATTGATTGTTTTTCCAGGTTAATTTATATGCTTTTGTTACAATGGCCGGGTTGCCGGATGTTTCTTCAGTTATCAATACCACGTGCTCATCCGTTTGTACATCGGCTATTGTATGAAATTTTACCATGGATTTTTCTGCAGGTATTTGCAATGATTGCTCCTGCAACGCAACTTCCTGGTAAGCCCTGTTTTCGGCAGCTTCCTGGATAGCTTTCACTTGTTCATTCAATTGCGCTTCGTGAACAGTAAGCTCCTGTTGTGCAAGTGATACCGCCTGTTGCATAGCAGCGATGTTTTTATTAGCTATTACTGTTGAAGGAAATTCATCTTTTATATTATCTGAATTATCAACAACTGCAAATGCAGCAGTTGCTACTTCCTGCCTGGTGGAGTTATTATTCAATTGTGTTACGATTCCCAGGTTTATCATAATAGCCAGCAATACTGTGATAACGGGCAACCTGTTGTATTTTTTTTCATTGAACCGGAGATTCGATCCGACAGAAAAAAACCGAATTCGTTGGAGCAACTGGTTTTGATTAAAAACGGCGGCCAGCGGAAAATAACTGATGTCTGATCTATGCCTGGCCGTTAGTAAAAGTGTTTCAGCATAGTCAACCATCGGGTATTTGAAATGTAAAACCTGCACATCACAATTCTTTTCTCTTTCCAGTTTTATATTCCCGGCAATAATTTTAATGAACGGGTTAAAGAAGAAAACGGTTTCCATAATCACTAAAAACCAGTTGAGCAGGTAATCGTTGTTTTTGATATGCGTTAATTCGTGAATAATCAACGACTCAGCATCTTTTAGTGGTAGCTGATTTAATAATGCAACCGGCATCAATATCACCGGTTTAAAAAATCCAAAGGTTAGCGGGGTAGTTACCGAATTACTGAACCACAGTGTAACTTTTCTTTTTATGCCAAACGCCACAGCTTTCTGAAGCGTAAATAGTTTTAAATCTATGGAAGGTTTTACAAGAGATGAAAAACAATATTTTTTGAAACGATACCAGTTATAACTAAGTAATAAAGATTTTATACAAAGAATGGTTGCATAGGTTGCAATAATATAAGGCGACATTTTTTCGGGTATCAGTTGCCGTAAGGATACGGATGCAAATTCTGTTTCAATGAACCTTCCTATCAATCCAAGTGAATTGTTGTAACTGGCAAAGAATGTAAACACTGAAACAATAACCTGTACCAATAGCAATCCATACAAAATGTTTCTTTTTAAACCAGGGAGTTGTTTTTTTATCAGTGGTTGCATTATTTTATATAATAGCAACAACAACATAGTTTGCCAAAGACTATGCAATAAGGTTAAACTGAAACTATAATAAAACGTACTCATGAAAACAGTTATTTACACGAAATTATTTCTTGTGTTTGAGTTCTTCAATCAGGTGCTGAATTTTTTCGAGTTCAGCATTTGTTGTTTTTGAATCACCCAAAGCATGCAATACCAATTCAGTAGAAGAACCGGCAAAAAGGCTGTCGATCATCCTGTTTAAAAATTGTTTTTGTGTATTTTCTTTTGAAACCGCTGCAGTATAAATATGTGTTTTACTGCTATCATCTCGTGTAACCAGTTTCTTCTCAAACATTATTTGCATCAATTTGAGGGTAGTAGTATAACCTGCTTCTTTTGTTTTGCACAATTGCTCATGCACTTCTCTTACAGTTGCATTCTTTTTATCCCAGAGTACAGAAAGTATCTCCAGTTCGCTTTCGGTTGGCTTTAAAGATTTAGTTTTTATCATAATACGATTTATTTCGTATAGCAATGTAAGAAATTATTCGTATTGTGAAATACCATTTATCATTTTTTTAATAATCGGGGAGCATCGGGGTTAGCGGATAAGGACGAAGCTTCCTTTATCGGTGATCGTTTGTCCCATGTCGCAAACGGCTTCTATGAAATAAACATAGGCAGCGGGTGCTGCAGGTTGGCCGAAGTATTTACCATCCCAACCAATATTGTCTTTTTCACCTGGAACATAATTGTGGAGTTCAAACAATAATTGACCCTGGCGATTAAAAATGGCAAAACGCTTAATCATATTTATACCCCTGGTTATAGGGCGGTACACATCGTTTCGCCCATCGTTGTTAGGCGTAAATGCTTTCGGACATAACAGGCTGGCCCCGTTACATTCTACAAAAATGGTTACCCTGTCCTGCGACACACAGCCACTATCGGAAACAACCTTTAGTGTATAGGTTTTGGTAGATGTTGCATATGTAATGGGGTTGGGGCAATTCACACAATTCAAAGAATCAGCCGGACTCCAGAACCAACCAATAACATTCGGGCTATACGTTGGCGCAAAACTAAACTGGGAGTGATATGGGTATGCTTTATCCGGACCGGCATCTACTTCCGGTATAGACTTCACTTTAATATTAATATTTGCTACGCTGCTGAAACATCCTGCCGCATCGGTTACCGTTGCTGTGTACACTGTACTTTGAGCAGGCGATGCTACGGGCGAAAAACTATGTGGATCAGAAAGCCCGGTTGTAGGGCTCCATGATATTAATTTATCGTTTGGTTGTACATCTAATTGAACGGATTTACCACTGCAGAAAGCTGTATCAGGAATATTTGGTCTGGCAGTAAAGGGTGCAAATACATTTACGGATACACTGTCTGAGGAAACGCAGTTGAAACTATTTGTAGATGTTGCGTAATAAACGGTTGACTGTACTGGCCTGAGGGAAGTGGTATCGCAGGTGCTGCAGGTAGTTGTATTGCCTGGCGTCCAGAGTATATCATCGCTCGTATATCCAACTACATCAGCTCCCTGTCCTGAACAAATTGTTGCCTGCCGGGGAATGATCCACAAGAAAGGCATCGGTCGCACATATACTTTTTTAGACAATGAATCTGTACATCCGGTTATATCCGTTGCCGTTAGTTGAACAGTATAAATTTTCGGAACACTGTATTGGAATGGTTGAGGTTGAAATTCATTTGAGATGGCAGAAGGGAATCCGAAATTCCATGTCCATTGCTGTATGGTATCTGCCGGTTGATATGGATGTGACAGGTTAACCACATTTAATGCTGTATTAACGCACAAGCTTACAGGCGCTGAAAAATCAAGTTTTGGTCCTCTTACAGTGATGATATGATCAAGCTGTATGGTATCTGCACAGTATTGCGGACCATTATCCAGGATTACGCTGTTACCGAATTGTCCAAGACTATCAGCATGAATAATGGGAGCAGCTTCTGCACCCGGCCCAACCAGGTCGCCTAATACATTCCAGGTGTATAATAAAGATGGATTTGCATAATTGTTCTGCATGGTAAATTTCGTATCGCTGTTGATACAAATTGACTGTGCATCGTTTTTCATTCTGGGATTGGCAGTGAAAATTCTTGTTTTAAATGAGTCAACACATCCGGTAATGTTATCTGTAATCAACAGTTTTACGCCAAATGTACCTGATTGAGGATAAGTATGAGATACCGTATCCGGATTTGAAGAATAGGCCTGGTTACCAAGGCTCCAATGAATCGTAGACATATTACCCTGGCTGTTATTCTGGAACAGGAAAGTCTTTTTGTCTTCACACGTATTATGATAATTAAACCTCGCAATTACACCAATAATATTAATAGTAAACTGCACCGGTGTTCCTGCGCATCCGTTGTACACCGGCGTTACCGTAATATTTTTAGGTCCGAGATTGCTATACCTGTGTTCGGCGAGTGTATCATGAACAGAAACAATTCCGCCGCCCCCAAAATCCCAATCGTACTGGTTGGCATTTGTGGCATGACTGATAAACTGGGGCGTTTCTGATCCGCAATATTCAAGCTGAACGGGGAATGCTGATTCGTTTGAAGGGGGTATGCCGAAATATAACGTATCGTAATTGTAAATATTCGAACAACCCTCACCGGTAGTAACTGTAAGTTTTGCAGAATAGGCTCCAGCTCCTGTAAACACATGGCTCACCTGCGAAGTACTTGTATTGATAGTGTTACCGTCGCCAAATTCCCAGGAATAATTAGTTACGTTGGTTCCCGGAGGAACGGTAACCTGCGCCCTGAAAACAGTATTCATCGGTACACAACCTTTCATCGGCGTTAAAATTGATCCTGTTATTTCCGGTCTCGCAATTTTAATATTACGGGTTGATGTAACAACACAACCTGTATTACTGGTTGCTTTTAAGGTAACCGTGAAGTCGCCATAACCGCTATAAGTATGTGAAATATTATTAGCATTTCCATTGATCATTGGGCTACCATCACCGAAATCCCAGGTATAAAAACCAAGATTTCCTGTACTGGTGGCTGTAAAATTTGCTGTGCCCGGTTGACACACGAAGTTCATGTCTGAAGTAAAAGCTGCCGTGATGGATGGATGAACAATTATAGTTCGGGTTCTTTGGGCAGTATTGTTTTCGTACACTGTAATTAGCCGTACTGTATATGCGCCGGGAGAGGTGTAAGTAGCAATCGGGTTTGGTTGGTTGCTTTTGGTTCCGTTTCCAAAATCCCAGAGAAAACCTTTTGGCGTTCCACTTGATGTTTGCGTAAACTGGATATTGGCTGGCAAACATACCCCATTATTACCTGAGAAGGTAAAGTCTGTGGTTTGCCCGGTAACCGGTAGCGACAGCGCAATAAGCAATATCCAGAGTAAGTGTTTAATCAACGGGAAAGAATTTAATTTTAATAGGTTTCGTACTTTAATATTACTAAAAGAATGCCAATTCACTTTTTATTTAATCATTTTCATCGACACATAAAAAAACCGGCAATTAAGCCGGTTTTTTACAGGAAATGGTAATGATTTTTATGGATTACATTGATTATTAGATTCTTCGCAATAATGAGTAAAATGAACGGGTATCGTAACTTTACTCATACGGGAAACGTATTTCTACGATAAAAAAAAGGGGCTTTTACCAAAAAATAATTTCCTTCCGTTTTAAAAATAAGCAATAATTATTTGTTTTCTAAATAATTTACCACATTTTTTTCTGCGGCTGTTATTGCTTGTTTTGCTTTCGCTTCAATCACTTTTGCTTCATGACCTGTTTTATTGTTTTCTATCTTCGCCAAGGTAGGGGCGATAACAAGCGAAACAATGCTCATCAGTTTAATAAGGATGTTCATGGAAGGTCCTGAAGTATCTTTAAACGGATCACCTACAGTATCACCGGTAACAGAAGCTTTATGCGGCTCTGATTTTTTGTAGTATGTCTGGCCATTAATTTCAACGCCTTTTTCAAAAGATTTTTTTGCATTATCCCATGCACCACCGGCGTTGTTTTGAAACATTCCCATCAATACACCACTAACGGTAGCGCCTGCCAGAAAACCTCCAAGGGCTTCGGCTCCTAATCCCGGAATAAACCCAATTATCAATGGTGAGATAATTGCGATCGCACCAGGTAACATCATCTTGCGAATAGATGCCTGCGTAGAAATTGCCACACATTTATCATATTCAGGCTTGCCTGTTCCTTCCATGATACCAGGGATTGAGCGGAACTGGCGGCGAACTTCTTCCACCATTGCCATTGCCGCTTCACCCACTGCACGAATGGCCAGTGATGAAAATATAAATGGAATCATACAGCCTACAAACAAGCAGGCAAGTACATTTGCTTTATAAATATCAATTCCGGAGATACCTGCTACGCCAACAAAAGCAGCAAACAGCGCCAAAGCTGTAAGGGCTGCCGAAGCAATGGCAAATCCTTTTCCTGAAGCGGCGGTTGTATTACCTACAGCATCCAGCACGTCTGTTTTTTCACGAACATCCGGTGGCAATTCACTCATTTCTGCAATTCCACCAGCATTGTCGGCAATCGGACCGAAAGCATCGATTGCCAATTGCATAGCTGTAGTGGCCATCATACCGGCAGCCGCAATGGCCACTCCGTATAATCCGGCACATTCGTAGGAACCCCAGATACCGCCAGCCAATACTAAAATTGGTAAGAATGTAGATTCCATTCCAATTGCCAGTCCGCCAATAACGTTGGTAGCATGACCAGTGGATGATTGACGGATAATGCTCAGCACCGGGCGTTTACCCATTGCCGTATAATATTCTGTGATGATACTCATTAATGCACCTACCAGCAATCCTACACCGATAGCGCCCATAACACCCCATTTTGAAAATACAAAACCACGGAGTTCCATTTGTTCAGGTAACAACCAGTTCACCAAAAAGCCGGCAACGATGGCAGTAAGAATCATAGAACCCCAGTTACCCATATTCAATGCTTTTTGTACAACGCCTGTATTAATGCCAGCGCTGTCGCCTATGCGTACAAATAAAGTTCCTACGATTGAAAAGAGAATACCTACACCAGCGATCAACATCGGCAAAACGATCGGAGAGAATCCATTTAGGAAATCTTGGCTGCCTTCTACAATTTTGGTTTGCTGTCCTAACACAATAGTTGCCAATACAGTTGCAACATAAGATCCGAAAAGATCGGCTCCCATACCTGCCACATCACCCACATTATCTCCTACGTTATCCGCAATCGTTGCAGGATTACGCGGATCGTCTTCAGGAATGCCGGCTTCTACTTTACCCACCAGGTCGGCACCAACATCGGCAGCTTTGGTATATATACCGCCACCCACACGGGCAAACAATGCAATGGATTCAGCACCTAATGAAAAGCCCGTAAGCACTTCAATGGTTCTAACCATTTCTTCAGAATTGATAGCTGCATCGGGAGCAAAAAAATGTTTTAATATTATATATAAGCCTCCGAGACCAAGCACTGCCAGGCCGGCAACACCAACTCCCATTACAGATCCCCCGGTGAAAGACACATTCAGCGCCCTGGATAAGCTGGTACGGGCAGCCTGGGCTGTACGTACATTGGCTTTGGTTGCAGCTTTCATACCGATATATCCGGCAAGTGCGCTTAGTACTGCACCTGCAATAAATGCAATGGAAATAGACCAGTGCGATGCAGGATTTGCCTGTGCCATTACTGCCAGGAGTATGGCTACAATTACAACGAAATAACCCAATACTTTCCATTCTGCTTTTAAGAATGCCATGGCACCTTCAGCAATATAATCACTGATTTCCTTCATGCGGGGCGTTCCGGCATCCTGCTTAGAAACCCACGAATATTTCAGAAATGTGTAGATCAGGCCAATGATTCCCATTGCCGGGACTGCATAAATCAATTTTTCCATAATGTAGTTCTAATAATTTTGGTGGGCAAAAATAGGGTAAAACTGTTGAAAATCATGATTGTGACGCCCGGTTATTTGACCATATTGATGTATCAACCTATAAAAAAGAACAGTTCTATATATAATTAAGTACAATTTGATTGGAGTAAACAGGTGGTAAGACCGATTCGATGTTGAAGTAAAACTAACCGCAAGTCCGGTAGTATGACCTGTCCTCCACATTTCTAAAACAAATGCTTCTTAAGGTTACAATGCATTCCTTTCACGTTCGAAATTAAGCCTTATCCATGCTGATGCACAGGTTAAAATGGCCATCATAAAATAAAAGAAACCTTATTATATATATAAGGATCCGTTTAATACTGCCGGAGAAATCTTTTTACAAAATGATCTACCCAATAATTCTATCATTGATTTTGAATCAAACTGTACACAAAACATCTTGTAGTTAACCTCAGCATTGCTGTTTAATTATACATCATTCTTCCGTTTATTCATCAAAACGCTTATTGTAAAATACCCTGTAATACTGCTGAAAACAGCTTTTAATTTTTTTACAACTGGTGGAGGTTTGCTGTAATAAAATCAGCAACCATTATGAGAACGATTATCCTGGTTATTTCAGTTTTGCAGTTCCTCGTCTTCAAAACTGTTTATTGTCAAACTGCATATCCTGCCCAATCAAAAATAAACAACAGCGTAAATAAATTATCCGGCAAATCGGATAGCCTGATTCTTTCAGTGGAGGAAATTCCACAGAAATATTTTACGCAGTTGGGAGCGAAAATCTATACGTATAGTAAACGTGTCAGTGCCAAAACAATTAAAACGCTTACACGCCTGGCTTCATGGGAAAATAAAATCAGGCAATTGCTTGAAAAGGCAAGTCCGCAAACGGCTGCAGAACTTTTTAGTAAGGAACAACTCACTTTTAATTCGCTTTTACAGAAAGTAAAGTCTGGTGAACAATTGGTGGCTGAAAAAAAATCTGCCTACGATGCTTACACAGATAAATTAACCTGCAGCATAAAGTATATACAAACACAAAAAGAAAAGTTAGACAGTGCAGTGATTCAAAAACTCGATGCTGTAGCAGGAAAAATGAACACGCTCGATAAAGAGATTGCCCAAGCTGAAGCAACTGAACAATTTATTAAAGAAAGAAAAAAACTGCTGATCACTGAATCTGTAAAATACATTGGTAAATCGAAATACCTCCTGCGCATAAACAAAGAAAGTTACTATTACGTTGAAACACTCAAGAATTACAAGGAGATATTTTCTGATAAAAAGAAAACAGAAGAAACAGTATTGCATGTGCTTAATACGATTCCTGCATTTAAGGAATTTATGCAGCGGAATGGCCAGTTGGCTTCTTTGTTCGGAACCTCAACTGCAGCAGATATTCAACAGGCGGTTTCGGGTTTGCAAACGAGAACTGCAATCAATACTATCGTACAAGGTCGAATAACTTCGGGTGGCCCTAATGCTTCGCAGGTACTTCAGCAATCTATGAAGGAAGCAAAAAATTTCCTTGCCACGCTGAAAGAAAAAGCATTGAACAATACCAGTAACGGTGATAAAGAAATTCCCGATTTCAAACCCAATGAGCAAAAAACCAGAACATTTCGCCAGCGATTGGAGTATGGTGCAACCATGCAATCACAAAAAGCAGGGAAATATTTTCCTGTAACAAGTGATATCGCCTTAACAATTTCCTACAAGATTAATGATAAAAGCAAAATCGGTATCGGTGCATCTTATAAAATAGGATGGGGTTCTGTCGAACGCATACGGATCAGTAACCAGGGCATCGGATTAAGAAGTTTTGTCGACTGGAAAATTAAAAAGAACTATTTCATCACCGGCGGTTACGAACAAAATTACTTCACCTCATTCAGCAACAGCAGTCAATTGAAACAAATTGATAACTGGCAACAAAGCGGTTTAATTGGGATCAGTAAACATTACAGTATCAATAAAAAGCTCAAAGGAAAAATCCAATTACTATATGATTTTCTAAGCCGTACGCATACACCGGCAACTCCCTCTGTGATCTACAGGATCGGTTACAATTTTTAAGTCTAAAACATTTTTTATGAAAACAGGAAAAGTACTCCTATGTGTTATTTGTGTTCTCACCATTTATCTTGGTACGTTGGGGCAATTGCCGTCGACGTTACCTGAAATGCCTAAAATTATTCCGCCTTCCCCGGAGGCAGGAGCACTGGCTAATTCCGCAGCCATCAGCACCAGCCTGTTTACCGGTGCGGCCTCGGTTCGTATTCCTTTGTATGAAATACAGGCGGGGGATATTAAACTTCCCATCTCAGTAAACTACAGTTCTAATGGGATTCGGGTAAATGATATCCCAAGTAGGGTGGGGCTCGGCTGGAACCTTATTGCCGGCGGCGTAATAACGAAAACGATCCACGACCAGGATGATGATGATTTTTCCACCGTACGTGTTCCCTGGCCGGCGAATACCGACTATCAAAGCCTCTTTCAATTTGCTAATGATGCATTGTTGCAGAATCACGACACGCAGTATGATGAATATTCATTTAATGTAAATGGGATGTCGGGTAAATTCTTTATTGATGATAATGGCGATGCCTGGCAAACAGAGCATACCAGTTACAAAATCCGGCGATTTGGATCTGAGTTCAGGTTAACTACCGGCGATGGAACTCAATATATTTTCGGTAGCGGCGGAATCGTGGAGAAAACACATCAACATAAGTTTAATGGTATCAACAGCGACAACGGTACTAAAACAACATCCTGGTTTTTAACAAAGATCATTTCTGCAAACAATGAAAACTATATTGATTTTGTTTACCAGCCAATTTCAATTTATTGTTTGTTCGGTCAAAGCCAGCATGTTATTTTAAGAACTACAGCTCCCTACAATGGCATTCCCAATACAACCTGTGCTCATTGTACCGAAGGATCATTTCCAAACCCATCACCAAATTTTGGAAATTACGATACCTGGTATTTAACGCAAATAAACAGTAGCTCGGGTGTATCCGTAAATTTTCAATATGCACCCCGTCCGGCGCCCGAAGCCAGTCACGACAACCGGGTAACTTCTATAGCAGTTAAAAGAAGCGGCGAACCGCTTTCGTTTAAGTTCTTTGATTTTGTATATGACGACTTCTTTTTCACCAGTGGCGATTACTATGATCCCAATCAGCGATTTTATCTGAAACACATTATTATGAAATCAATGGGAGACGCACAGCCTGATCAGCGATACAATTTCAGTTATTATGATCAGCATCTCCCGTCACAATTATCCTGTGCGCTCGACTATTTCGGATATTATAACGGAAGAGCGAATGCCAATCTTGTACCAAGGATGCCGGACTTCCAGTCGTATATCAATGGAAGTTTATGCGCTAACAGGGAGCCGTCATTTGATTACGCCGTGTTTGGTTCATTACAGAAGGTTACTTATCCAACCGGAGGATCGGAAACGTTCATTTATGAACCACATACGGTTGTTCAGAATGTGAGCACAACATCAACCTCAGAACATACTATTTCAACAATCGGGCAAGGCTACAGTGCCGAAAATACCCTCACCTTTGATTTTCACATAACCACTCCCGGTGCTACCGACAGGGTTGAATTGACAACCTATCTTAACCCACTGGGGCCACCGCAAAATTCACCCAACTACTGGCCTGCCGGTGATGGAAAGATTATTTCAAAGTTGAAGATTGTAGACCAGGCTACGCAGCAGATTATTTATGATGCCTCCCATACAGAACTCACTTTAACTGGAGCACATCCAACATTCCAGGCCAATCATAATTATCGGCTATTCCTCACCGTTAAAGGTATTACGTACAAGGCCAATGCAATGGTTCGGTATAATCCTGTAACTACTACTTCAGCGGTGAATACGGCTGGTTGCGGGATCAGGGTAAAACAAATCAACAGTTTCGACCCGGTTGCCAATAAAACATTCAGCAAGTATTATTCTTATGTTACGGCAGATCGTACGAGTATCGGTAATTTATCATCGGGCGTGGGCAGGCTTGCAACGATGAATGCAGAATTTTACCCGGCAGGAGGCGTTTGTCATTTGCAAACATCAGGTATTCCCGGAATAGAAATGATTGAAGAGTGTACGAATATGTGGGAGATAGGTTCATCGAGCATTATTACAGGTTACCTTTTTGGAGGTTCCCCCATAGCGTATAGTTCAGTCCTGGAAAGTGATGATCCGGATTTCAAACATGGTGCAGTTCAACACGAATTCAGGGCTGTATATGATCCGATCACTGTAGGTCCGTATCATAACACGCCACCTTCCTATGCGCCAGGTGCTATGAAAGCAGACTACAATGGAACGGAAACGCTTACACGCTATTTAAAAAAGCAGGATGATCGTTTTGTTGTTCAAAAAGAACAGGAAAATGTGTATGAAGATGCTGATAGCTACTATCATATTGTATATAATCATGTGGTACGCAAAAGATGGGAAGCGCCGGGTTCATCCTCGTGGACATACTATGACAAACTTCGTGGATATGACATTGGTGGATACCCGATGTACACCGGTTGGAAATACCTGAGCAGATCCATCAACCGCGACTTTAATGAAAATGGAGAAAACCCGGTTGAGCAGGAATTGACTTATGTATATGGCAATACAGATAATTGTCTTCCCACAAAAATCATCACCACTAACAGCAAAGGCGAAAACCTGGTACAGATGATTAAGTATCCGAATGATTTTCCGGGAACAGATCCTTATCCTGATATGGTAGATCGTCATATTATCACTCCGGTGGTGCAGCAGGTAAATTACAATGATGGAAATTTTATGAATAGGATTCAAAATAATTTTCAGCGTTGGACTAACACTACTGCAATACCCTATTTTAAACCGGCGGAAATTGTAGCAGGGCAGGCAAATACAACTGAAACCGCCATCAGTTATAAAGAGCTTGATAAAAACGGGAATCCGGTGCATATCGTTAAAGCCGATGGGCTGTCCTACGTTTACCTGTGGGATTACAATAATAATTTCCCCATTGCTGAAGTTGTAAATGCAGTACCACGTGACGTTGCTTTTACCAGTTTCGAAACGCATAATGCTGGTAACTGGACATTATCCAACAGCAATTATAATTATTCGGAAGCCATGACCGGTTCCTACAGTTACAGTGGTAACCTGCAGAAGGATGTAAATACGGATCAAACTTATATTGTTAGTTTATGGGCAAAATATGAAGCGCTTGTAAATGGTTTGCAGGGAACTGTTGTGAACAGCAAACGGGGATGGACGCTCTATCAATGGACCATACACGGTGTTTCTACAGTTTCTGTTACAGGAAATACAATCGACGAAGTTCGACTCACACCCAAAGATGCGAACATCACTAC
This sequence comes from Bacteroidota bacterium, assembly GCA_018268085.1. Lineage (GTDB taxonomy): Bacteria > Bacteroidota > Bacteroidia > Chitinophagales > Chitinophagaceae > Ferruginibacter. Next base: position 42,898 of record JAFDXE010000021.1, on the reverse strand, counting down.
TTACACCTATTCACCATTTGTTGGCGTAACTACTGTTAGTGATGCAAACAACAATATTCTTTACTACAGCTATGATGGGTTTAACCGTCTTTGGCTTATACGTGATATTGATCTCAACATCATTAAACAATACCAGTACAGGTACGGAGAACAGATTGCAGTAACCGGGGATATCACTCCCAGGTGGGTGCCAACGGGAACGCATAGATGCGCTACTAACCATGGACCCAATAATTACGATTATACCGGCGTGGAAGAGGAAGAAGAAAAAGACGAAAACAATATGAGTCCTACATACGGACAATCCCGTTGGGTAACCGCAACCATCCCGGTTTTAAATTGTACGCCTATCAATTGTGTTGGACCGGATAAAAGAATGGTTAACGGTGTATGTGAAACAGGAAATAAAATTTACACCGGTTCAACATCCGTACTCAATGGTTATGATTGTATTTATCGCTATGAATGGAGCGATGGATTCCAGAGTATTGAATTTCATGAATTCAATACCACAGCTTGTACTCAAATTATCATCGAATAAAATTTTGTTTATGAAATATATAGTCATTTTATTTTTATTACTATCATCGGTAGTGCATGCACAAATTCCGATACCACATAGTTACTATCCTTCAACGATCAACTATGTACGTTGCTGGGAACCTAAAAAAGCTGAAACGGATATTAACGTAGTGCCCAATCTCCCGGTATCAGCGGTTAAACAAACTACCAATTATGTAAATGGTCTTGGAAAAGGTATTCAAACAGTAGTTAAACAAGGATCCGCATCAGGGCATGACCTGGTAACCTGTAAAACAGTTGATGATTATGGCAGGGAAATACAGGGATACCTTACATATCCTGATCCCTCTTCAGACGGAAATTTTAAATTCAACCCGTTTTACAATCAGCAACAGTACTATAGCGATCCTTCATTAAATAACAACCAGTACACCGGGCAACATGTATTTTATAGTTTAACCGAACCCGAATCATCACCGCTGGCAAGGCCGGTATTAACTATGCCTCCAGGAAACAACTGGGCAGGCAATCATACAGGAATTTCAATTGCTTATTCTACCAATACGGCAGATGATGACGTTAGGATTGCTGAGCCACGTTTTTACGGCACCATATATTTCAACCAGCCGTATGCACCAGGCACATTGTTTAAGCAGATTACAACAGATGAAAACGGCAACTCACTAATCGAGTTTAAAGACAAGGATGGAAGAGTGATCCTGAAAAAAGCACAGGTAGCAGATAATCCAAATACCTACGAAGGATGGCTGAACACCTACTTTGTATATGATCGTTATGGCAACCTTATCTATGTGATTCAGCCAAAAGGATTCAAACTTACAATAGATAATAATTGGGAAACTACAACGGCCATTGTAGATGAACAGGCTTATCAATATGAGTATGATGAAAAAAACAGGATGATAAGCAAAAAATTGCCGGGAGCAGTAGTTGTAAATATGGTGTATGATCCATGGAACAGGCTGGTATTAACGCAGGACGGAAATCAGCGGCTCAACCGAAGATGGGTATTTACAAAATATGATATCCTGAACAGGCCAATATACACAGGCTTGCTGGATACAGATGGAGAATCAAGAGATGAGATGCAAACAATGGTAAATAATTTTTATTCCGATAACCAGCGCTATGAAGTAACAGATAACAATTCGGATATCGGTTATACTACCGATTTTACATTTCCACTTTCTTCCCGTGTTACTGGCATATTATCGATAACCCACTACGATGATTATGAATGGACGCAGCATTATGATGTAAAATACCAGTTGATGGATGAATCACAATACAATTATTTATTAGCACCTGATCCTGGTAATTTCCCATTTGCACAACCGCTTACCCATATCGCATCCTCGAAAGGCCTGGTTACCGGAACCATTACGTATAAACTGAAAGCAGATGTAACAGATATGAACAGCAGGTACATTCATGTTATGTTTTATGATAAAGATGGCCGGGTAATTCAAACAAAATCTGATAATCTAACCAATGGATTTGATATCAGTACTGTTCAATATAACCATACCGGGCAAACGCTGGCAGAGATCAGGCACAAGGAATTTGCCGACGGGGGAAGCAATAAATATGTATTTATACTAACCACCAGTGAGTATGATGAAAGTGGAAGACTATTGCGCATAAAAAAAGCTGTGAAAGATTTTAACGGCACACAGCAACAGCATGGAATGGAAAAAGTAATTATAGAAAATGAATACGATGAAATAGGACAATTGAAGCGCAGCAGGCTGGGGCCGGTTGGCAATACGGCTGAAGTTGAATCACTGAAATTTAAATATAATCTTCAGGGTTGGCTGCTGTCAATAAACAAAGGATATCTTGATGATGAGTTTGCTGATCATAACAGGTATTTCGGAATGGAGATATCATACGATGATATAGAGGGCGGAAACAATCCCGATTATCTTCTCCGTCAACTCAATGGAAATATTGCCGGTATAACCTGGAAGAGCAGGGGCGATGCCGTTAAACGCCGGTATAATTTTACGTACGATAAAATGAACAGGTTGTTGAATGCAGACTTCATTCAGAACAACGCCGGTACAAACTGGGACAATTCGGTAGTTGATTATTCTGCTAAGATGGGAAATGGTACCGACTATTTCACCGCCTATGATGAGAACAGTAATATTCTGCAGATGCAGCAATGGGGGTTGAAATTAAATAGCAGCATGCAGATAGATGATATACATTATAAGTATCTGTCGCAGGAATCAAATAAACTACAAGGTGTTACCGACAATAATAACGATCCCGATTCAAGGCTGGGCGATTTCAAAGAACCTTTCATGTCTGACAATGATTATACTTATGATGAAAACGGAAATGTAACGGCTGACCAGAATAAAAATATTGCATCTGTTAGCTACAATATTCTGAATAAGCCTAATGCTATTGATATTCCCGGGAAGGGAAAGATTGAATATGTGTATGATGCCAACGGGGATAAGATGAGAAAGATTGTAACAGATGAATCAAACCCTGCGAAGACAATAGTAACTACTACCACTTATCTTGACGAATGTATTTTCGAATCAAGGCAAACCATCAGCGGAACCCCGGATGCCAATGATCATGCAGATGAATTACAATTCGTGGAATCTGAAAATGGAAGGATACGTCCATTACATGTTGATCCTTCCTTGGGTTTCGGACCTGATGCGCCACCTTCACTCGCCTTTGATTATTTTATCAAAGATCACCTGGGCAATGTGAGAACAGTTTTAACTGATGAAATTAAAGTAGATAAATATCCTATCGCCAGCCTGGAGCCAGCCAAGTTAAACCTGGAACAGGCGTTTTATGCAATCAATTCGTCGCAGGTAATTCCCAATCCGAATACTTTGCCCTCTGTATATACGAATGGAGATAACGGCATTGGCGAATTTCCTGCAGATGCCGCATTTGAAGCTGTCAATAGCAACTACATGTATAAACTTAATGGAAACAGTGATGCCACCAAAACAGGATTGGGCATCACCTTAAAAGTAATGGTGGGAGATAAGATTGATATTTTTGCGAAGAGTTACTGGCATAGCAATAATGTAAATCCAAATGGCGGAAATCCTGTAAATAACCAGCTAACCATAGCGCAGTTACTCACCGGTTTTTTAAGCACACCCGGCGGAGCAACGCAGGCACACGGGTTGGTAACCGAAGGCGATATAAACAATGCCAGTGGTACGGATATCATTGCAGGTGTTCTTTCTTTACAGAATTCAAACAGCCCGGTAAATTCAACAATTCCGAAAGCTTACGTTAATTATCTATTCTTCGACGAACAATTTAAATGCATCGGTGGCGGATTCAGCAAGGTAGAAAGCACACCTGATATGTATAAGCAGCATCATGCGCAATTACAAAACCTGCAGGCCTATAAGAATGGATACATTTATATCTATTGCAGCAATGAAAGCCCGGTAGACGTGTTCTTTGATAATCTCCAGGTTGTGCATACCCGTGGACCCGTTGTTGAAGAGGATCATTATTATCCTTTTGGATTAACCATGAGTGGAATATCAGTTAAGGCAATGCAGTTCGCTGACCCGGCAAATAAAATGAAATACAACGGCAAGGAATTGCAGTCGAAGGAATTTGCGGATGGTGCTGGTCTTGAGTGGCACGATTACGGTGCAAGGATGTATGATCAGCAGATTGGACGCTGGCATGCCATCGATAATCGTGCGGAAGTGTATTACGGGCTAACACCGTATAATTATTCGGGAAACAATCCTGTGAATACGGTAGATGTAGACGGTAACTTATTCATTTTCGCCAATGGGTTTATGATTAACCAGTACATGAATGGCCAGGAAAAAACCATAACAAAAGTGCTGGAATGGAAAAATGGCAGGGGTGGTGCATATCCATATCGCACGGAACAGGTTCCTAACCCAAACCTGTATGCGCCGGACCGGGGATTTTATACCGATGGACCTCATAACAATGGGCAGGAATTTGAATATTGGGAAGGAGTTGATAAGGCTTATATGGACGCCTACCATGACAGAAACACTTACTATACCAATGGTTCATTTACACCGAAATCGGAAGCTCCGACAAGATACCAGGAGGGGATGAGAGCGGGTAGAGATTTAATAAAACAACTGGAATCAGGAAAGATAAAGCTGGCAACCGGGGAAACTATTAAAATAGTAGGGCATAGCCAGGGTGCAGCCTATGCGGCAGGAATAGCGGCGGCCTTGCAAAATTCAAAATACGGATCGCTTGTTGAATTTGTAGATTATATTTCGCCCCATCAGCCTGGTGATTTTGAACATCCTGCTGGTATCGTAGGACGTCAGTTTTCTACTGTTGGCGACAGGGTATCATCACGCGGTGGGCTTCTAGGAAAATTACTTAACTTGTTTAATGGAGGTTCAGATCTGGAACAAATAAAAGGAACTACAATTTATCATTTGAGAAGTCGGTTTCACGGCGGACTGGGTGGTCATTTTATAGGAACCTGGCTTAACGAACTGCTAAATTTTTGGATAAGTATTGGCGTGCCGGTGAATTTTAAATAACCCATTAAAAAAGAAAACATGAACATTAAAATCTGTTACCTGTATGCAGCGCTGATGATGTTTGGATTTGCCGGTTGCAATATCAAAACCAGGCTTACCAAATCGGAATTAAAATGGATTGATGCCTATCATGTAAACGATACACTGATCTTTAGATCCGGCAAAGGTGTTTTGGATACTTCCGTGATAATTAAAAAGGAGTTGTTTTATCCGGAACCAAATAACATAGAAGTGAATGGCACCTGGTTACCGCAATGGGCCGAAGTTTGGTATACCAACCGGGCGCTCTCTTTCAATCCAAATGGCGCTAAATTAGTAACAATCATTAAAAAAAAGCCGAAGAAGGAAACCTATATGAATTATGATTATTTGTATTCCGGATTCACATCAGTAGATATTAATTCAGGCAGTCTTGAAAAATATAAAAAAGACAAAGTCTACGAAATAGAACTTACCCAAAACAAATCAAAGCCTGAGGATATAAAACTAATATTCATTCATGAAGATTATGGCATCATTAAATACATTACTTTTTCCAATGAGGTTTGGGAAAGGATCAATGTACCGCAATAGTGCAATGATGATATTTATGAAGTGAATAAAAATGTGCATTTACATTAAGAGGTTATTCACGAAAAGGTCCGGCTTGCCGGGCCTTTTCTATATATACACCAACATTTTCCCAACTCGAACTTTGGGTTTTAATACGCCGATTTTATGGTGTTTTCACCATGGCCTGCTTTTCTGCATCATTTTATTTTGCAGTAGGTTATTCTTCACACTCAAAACAGGTTGCAATGAAACGGTTATTTACCATTATAATATTGCTGAATTATACGGTAGTGTTTGCTCAACAGGAATCATGGACATGGTTAAAGGGAAGTGATGTGGCAGTAGCAGGTTCATGGCCGGGCCGGTATGGTGTAAAAGGGATTGCAGCTCCCGAAAATTGTCCGGGGGCAAGGATCAATCCCATTACATGGAAAGATAACTCCGGTAACTTCTGGGTTTTTGGTGGCTGGGGATTCGCACAAACCGTGATTGGAAATTTGAACGATTTATGGAGATACAACATTGCTGCAAATGAGTGGACATGGATCAGCGGCGACAGTACCATTAACAATACCGGTGTATATGGAACAAAAGCAATTGCAGATCCCGCCAATAAACCCGGAGGCCGTTCTGCAGGTACTGGTTGGTGTGATAACAATGGCAGATTCTGGATATATGCTGGAGCCCTGAATGCAACGCCCTGGTTGTTCAGTGATCTGTGGATGTATGATCCTGTTGCGAATGTATGGACCTGGATGAACGGGGAAAATATTTCTGCAAACGTAGCTTCGGTGTACGGTACGCTGGGAATTACATCTGCGGCTAACCGGCCCGGCAGCAGAATTTATGGAGCCGGCTGGTCGGATGATATTGGTAACCTGTATTTGTATGGAGGCGCAGGAGCTGCTACTTCGGCAACACTTGGAGGCCTTAGCGATCTCTGGAAATATTCAACATTAACCAATCAATGGACCTGGATACATGGCACCAACGCTTTCAGCAGCCAGGCCATACGCGGCACAAGAGGTATTGCTGCTGCTACAAACAGACCAGCCTACAAATCGCAGGCTGCGTATTGCAAAGATTTCCAGGGAAATTTCTGGCTGTTTGGCGGATACACTTACGACCAGGCTACTTCAACACCAGGAGAATCGAATGATCTATGGAAGTATGATCCCGTTACTAATGAATGGACCTGGGTAGCCGGAGAAACTTTCATCAATGCCTACGCCGTATATGGAAACAAGGGATTTCCTTCACCTGCCAACAGGCCTGCTGCAAAATCTTCAGCAGTCGGATGGGCTGATATAGATGGCAATTTCTGGGTATTTGGCGGATATGGTTTTTCGCAAACGATACAGGGTTACGTTAACGATCTTTGGAAATATGAAAAAGATCTGGATCAATGGACATGGGTGAAAGGAGACTCTACCGTAGATACCCAGGGAAATTTTGGCGTACAGGGAGTCGCTTCTACCTTAAATACCCCCGGTACAAAACAATATGCACGGGGGTGGACTGACGCAGTTGGCAATTTTTACCTGTTTGCCGGATCCGGGACCGCTTCCGGAGGAACTGGAGGCTATATGAATGATCTCTGGAAATTTGGTCCCACGCATACTTTGCCCGTTCAACTGGTTTCATTTTACGGGAAACGATCAAGGGCAATGTCAACACTTCAATGGGAGGTTGAACAGGAATCAAACCTGGATAGGTATGAAGTTGAAAGAAGCTTCAGCGGTAATAATTTTGATTATGCAGGTTCGGTAAAAGCAAAAGGAGCAAAAAGTTACCGATATGATGATCGTGCAACAATATTTCAATCCAGGATATTTTACCGGTTAAAAATTATTGATTCCGACAACCAGTTCCGGTATAGTAAAGTTATTGCCCTGGATATTTCGCCGGAGGTTTCTATTTCGGTTTATCCCAACCCGGTTCGTTCAGCGCTTTGTGTACAAATGAACAGGTATATCGTTGGCACCACGCACATCACCATTACAGATGCAATGGGTAGGGTTGTATTCGTGAAAGAATATTCAGGAACCGGGAACGATGAACAGCAACTATGGATACCTGTACAAACATGGCCGGCCGGACTTTACAGTCTGCGTATCAAAAATAACTATAACGAATACCCGCTTTCATTCGTGGTGGGTGCCAATTGATGCAGAGATGCTATTCGCTGCTATAATTCTTAATAAGCGTCCAGGCTTCACTTATACATTGTACCAGGTCGCTGGCCTGCATTGCTTCCATGGAAAACCTTGATGCAGCCACATCACCGGCAAGCCCATGGAGCCAGGTGCCGATAAGTGCTGCTTCGGGAAGAACGTATCCCTGTGCCAGTAAACCGGTGATAATGCCCGTTAATACATCACCCATTCCGGCTTTTGCCATTCCTGCATTCCCGGTATTGTTGAAATAAACTTTTCCAAATGGCGTGATCATCGCCGTATAATGTCCTTTTAAAACAATATAAATATGCAGGCTTGCAGCTTTTTTAATTGCAAGTTGTAACCTGTCAAAATCATTTGCTGTTTTACCAAATAGTGTATCAAACTCTTTCGGGTGCGGTGTAATAACGGCGCCTTTTGGAATTTTGTTTGAGGCATTTTCCATGGCGATAAGGTTCAAAGCATCTGCATCCATTAATAATGGCCGATCAATATTGGATAAGAGATGGAAAAGCATATTCCGTGTTTCCGGATTTGTGTTGATACCCGGTCCTATTCCAAGCGCTGTGAAACCTTGCAGATGAATTGCTTCATTGATATGCGTTGAACCTGCTACAGCGCACATGGCTTCAGGTATAGCAGTTTGTAAAATATCATACCCGCAGGCAGGAATAACTGCAGTTAACTTTCCAACACCACTTGCCATACAAGCTTTTGCCGAGAGTACTGCTGCACCCATCATTCCATAACTGCCGGCTACCAGTGCCGCGTGCCCGAAATTTCCTTTATGCGAGAATTTGCTTCTTTGTCTTATAAGCGCTTTAATTAACCCCGGTTCCATTAATTCGTAAACTGATGAAGAAGCTTCTTCAAATTTCCGGCTAAGGCCGATGTCCATTAAATAAACCTGTCCGGTATATTTTTCATTTTCCGGGAAGAGGAACGCCATTTTATATTGTTGAAAACTAAGTGTGCAATTGGCTGTAATCACAGGATTATTCTTTGAGCTTTTGTCAGCAAACATGCCACTCGGAATATCAATTGAAATCACAGGATGATGCAATGAATTGATTTGTTCTATCAGTTTTCCGGCAATACCTGCAGGAGGTTTGTTTAATCCTGTGCCAAAAACGGCATCAACAATTACGGTATCATTACCGAATGAGGGCATGGTAAAACCTTCCTGTATAAAATGAATAGCGGTGGTTAATTTGTGCAGCCGCTGCAGGTTTTTCTGGAAATCTAATGTTCCGGCTTTGCCGGTTTCGAGAATGTAAACAGTAACCTTTATTTTATTTTGAAGCAATAAAGCAGCAAGTGCTAAACCATCACCTCCGTTATTTCCTTTGCCGCAGAAAATATGAAATTGGTTTTGAGCAAATCCATTTGTCAACAACCAGTCATAGCAACATTTTGCCGCACGCTCCATCAGGTCTATGGATAAAATTTGTTGTTCCCTGATTGTATCGGCATCCCATTTGCTAATTTGTTCAGCGTTGAAAATTTTCATTTTCTAAAGTTAGCAAAACCGCCTTCAATTCTACTGTGAAAAATGTTCGGGCAAATATATACCGCTCGTGTTTTTTACATGATGTACATTAAATGATCTGTATGAAAGCCACCGAAGCTGTACTTGTTGATTTTATAAAAGATTTTAAACTGGAACTTCCGGGAGTAGGTGTGTGTTTTAATGCCGATATTGAATTTACCGGCGTATCGGGTGTAAAGATGTTCAATAGCGAAGTTCACATCATTACGATGGCCTTGCAGAACAGGAGTTTCATTTATATTCTTTGTTCACAACTTGCCGAATCTGGTATCCCTGATATTTTTCCTTTCGATGCAGAAAATTTCATGTACATAAAAAGAAAAAAGCTACAGATCAACGACTATGATCTGCTGCGTGGAAAATTTTGTATCAATATAGTGCCCATTGTTCGAACAACCCGGGTTAAAAAAAGCAGCATGGAAACAATGGCACAATAAGGATTTAGAGCGATAGTGATACGGGGTTGAATAGTATAACTTACAAAATTAAAACTTCGGTTATTGGGAACTGTTACAGGCAACAGAAACATAACTGTTGGGTAAACAAACTATTTTGGTTTGGCTTCGTAAGTTATTTTGATGGCGTTGCTTTCGTTGAGATCGGTTTCCAGCATAAAAGCTTTACGTTGTTTATTATCAATGATCTCTAATACTGCAGTGTTCGGTGCGATAGCGCCCAGGTTGTTGGCGATAAAAATAATTTTGTTTGGTCCCGGATCAATGGTTACAGAGATGAACTGGGGTTTTTTCTTTACGGGGAATCCCTGCACGATCCAGTTCCCGTTAATGCTTAATGAAATAGTATCTCCGTCTTCAACTGCGTCATCCCATAATGCCAGTACAATTTCTCTTGAAGTAGTTTTCACTTCACCTACCGGCTTCACATTTCTCAGGAGTGATTTTTCTGCTTCAGCCCGGGCTAATGGATCTTTATAGAGGTTATTCCCCGATGCATCGGGATAATGATACACTTTGATATCTTCCTTCATATCTGATTCCGACAATCCTTTCAGCAAATTAGCACCGTAGTCGGTGGTACTGTCTTCTTCTGGAAAGTAATAAATTTTGGTTACGATAAATGTTGCTGCCAGGTTGTTCTTATTACCGAAATCCATTGAAAATTTCTTTTTGCCAAAATCTACATTCATACTTCCTGTGGCAGATATGTTTTTTCCATAGCTATCGGCAAATAGTACCAGTATATTAAGGCCGGTATCTAATCGTATATCTTCAGAAGGTTTTTTAAGCGACAGATCATTTTGATCTACAACCATATTTCCATTCAGCATAACTGATACAATGCCACTGTTTTTTTTATTGCCGCTGAAGTTAATGTTACCATCACGGTTTTTTACCACAACGGTATCCTGTATGCCAAAATAGGCGGGAGATATAGCCGGGTTAATAATAGAATCTGTATAGGCATCTGTCCAGGGAGCCGGGTTGTTTTTCTTCAACCTTATTTCGGACTCTTTCAGGAAATCACGTAAACGGGTAAATGCTTTTTTATATTGTTCCGGGTAATCAGCCACATCAGGCATTGGCCAGCCAAAGTTCTTGGCATACATTCTTTCAATCGTTAAAAAGGCGTTTCCTTTCAGGTCTTTGCTAGCATCAAATATACCATTCATAAAGATCGTGCAGTTGCCAAGGCTGAAACCTGTTTCCGATTGCGGAACTTTATTTTTCCCGATTGATAACTGGCGAACATTTCTTTTAACAAGCAGCAAATGATATACAGCAGAGAAACTATCATAGCTGAGTCTTAATGCCGCAGGGTACAAAAGGTTTTTCTCCGGCGCAGCAATATTGAGTTCTATCAGCAGCGGATTGCTTTCGCCCGGAAAGTAATTTTCCATTTTCCATTCACCGGTAAACGCATCTGTTTGAGCATAGGTACTCAGGGTAACCATGAAGAAACAACAAACTATAAATGTAAAATGCTTCATTAAAATATGTTTCGGCAATTGATTTTGGTCCGTTACTATTCAAAAAGTTCCAGTTTATTTTTAGGCCTGCGGCTGTTTTCCCACTTGAAATTTCTCAATGCCTTCTGATCTGCCGGGATTTGTTTCATCGGGTATAAAGTTCCATCCACATCATTGATGAACTTAACTTTATTTAATTCCTTATTTACAAAATAAATATCTATCACATCTCCTTTACTCCTGTTCATTCCAACATAAGCGCTATCATCATCCTGCGGATAAAAGATACTTTCTGCCGGCGATCCCTTAACCCTTATGTAGTCAATGTCTCCATTGGTAAAATATCCATTAATGGTTCGGCCACCCATCTGGTTAAAAAAACCTTCTTTAGTCCTGTTAATCACAATGGCATTATAATACACAAATAATCTTTTCGCTTTCTGATTTTCAGTGTACAGGTGCATGGTATCACCTTTTACCTGTGTGGAATCTTTCCAGAATACCGGGTTGCCGAATAATTTAAATGTTGAATCTTCGGTAGAGTAGTACAGGCTGTCGCTTACTGCCTGTGCCGAATCATTGTAAATGCGAACATGATGAAACCCGAGGAAATACCGAATGCTGTCTTTTGATACTTTAGTAATATCTACTGATGTTGGTTGAAGGATCGTGTCCACTGGTTTTAGCTGTGCTGTTAACATCAGGCTGTCAATATTATTTTCAACGGAAACGGGTACACGAAGAGAATCGGCAGCCCGGCTTGCCATTTTCAGATCCTGTTTAACCTTAGAGGAATCGGCTGCCGGCAATGAATCCAACCTGGTTGCCGCTTTTTTAATGGCAGCATTTCCCATTGAATTTTCTAACTGCAATGCAAACGAACTGCTGTCGGAATTTTGTTTAGTACCAGGATCATTTCCTGGCGGGCTGATCCCGAAAGTCAATATGCTGTCTTTTTTTAACTGAACGGTATCGTTGCGGCGTAAACCGGAAAACAAAGTATCGGCTGCGATATACGTACTGTCGTTATCCGTATATAAAATCATCACTGGTTTACGGGTGGCCAGGAAGCTGTTGTTCTTCCGGTCTATGAGTTGTTGTTCTCCGAATACAATAACCTTGTTGACGCTATCTACAAATTTTCCATGACCTTCAATTTGTATAATACCTGTTTTTTCTTCAAAGGCAATCTTGTCGCCACTGATAAACCTGCTGCTGTCGCGGAAAGAACTTCTGCTGTCGAAAATGGCATTGCCTGTTTCCAGGTTATAGGAACCGGATTTTGTATCGATCACGCCGTCTTTACTTACTATATGTGTAGGAGAGATAAAATAAGCTGTTTTGAAAACCGTATTGTATCGTAAGCTGTCGGCCCACATATTGTATTTCGGATCTACGAGATGAACATTGTTACGGAATATTGCGTCTTTTGTATCAGAATAATAAGTGGCGCTTTCGCTGGTGAGCACAGTTTTATCATTGATAACCTTTCCTCCTTTATTGTAAGTGGCAATACCGGTAGCAATATTGTACACGAGATCTTCAGTTGTTAATATTGCTTTGCCATCAGTTAATTTTACAGATTTCTGGAGGTAAGCCATGCGGTCATTTCCTACGTAGCGAAGGTATTGTGCATACGTGTGCATGGTATCGCCGTCGTTTATATGTACATTTCCGAAAACTTCGGCTATGCCTGTACGTTGGTTAAGTACAATACTATCGCCGAATAACTTTGTGCCGCCCTGTACTACGCCTGCTTCTCCAGCCAGTGTTTGTAAAACAGTGGTATCATTAATGGTGATCTGGCGCTGGCTCCTGGCGTGCAGAATTTCAATGGTTCTTAAAGTATCGGCTGCGGGGGTAACATTTACCTGTGCAAGGGAATTTTGCACCACACATATCATTACCAGGATGAAAGATATTTTATAAAAAGGGGCCAACGATTGAATTTAATCTGCAATTAGTACTTAAAATAAGCCGGCTGCAATATGCATCATTATCCATTAAAGCTATCACAAAATTAATGGTTCGGCGCTTTTTCAATAATGTAGGGAGCATTGATGGTATCAACCAGCGGAGTAGTAAGGGGTTGTGTTTTGTTTTTCTTTCCGAATACAGAAATAGATACATAACGTTTTGGATTTACCCTGATATCATCAATCAGTAAATTAAGTTTATTGGCTGTTGACGCAAGATTTTTGTAAAGGGTTGGATCATTCAATAATAAACCAGCAGTGCCACCGGTACTGTCGAGTTTGCTCATTGCATTTTTCAGTTCATTGATGGTAGCATCCAGCGATGCCAGTGTTTTCTGCAGATCGAGTTGAGAGAGATTGCTGGTTGTTTTATCGAGGTTACTTAATACACTGGTAATTTTATCGTTGCTGGCCGCAAGGTTGCCTGTAACGGCGCTGGCATTGTTAAGGGTTTTTGCCAATGCACCGGTTTGAGTATTGAGTAATTGATTCAGTGAGGCACTGGAAGTAAGCAACTCAGCAGAAATCTTATTCAGGTTGGCCAATGTTGCTCCTATATTATTTTTTGCGTTGGGGTCAACAATACCGTTTACTTTAATGAGTATGCTATCGATGGAAGAAACAGCTTTAGTTACTTCATACAAAACCGGGTCAACCCTTTTTAATACATCTGTAAATATTCCGGATGAAGATTCTGTAGCGAGGGTATCGTTACTGTTCAGGTATTCGTTTGAGTCACCGAGTTTAATTTCTATACTGGGAGTAGACAGCAGATCCGGTTTGATGATCGCGATTGAGTTTTTTGGAATGTGAATGTCTTTGGTGATGGTCATGTTTACCAGCAATCGCCGCATGTCTTTATCTGTACTGATTTTATACACGCTTCCCACCTGGAGGCCGTTAATGATTACCGGGTTTGAGGGAGATAATTTCTGCACGTTTCCATATACTGCAAAGAGAGTAGTGGAGTGACTAAAAAACGTTTTTCCTTTCAGAAAATTAAAACCGAGAATAAGTACGGTAATTGAAATAACAGCAATCAATCCCACTTTTAATTCATTAGATATTTTCACCTTTGTAAAAAGTTTACATTAAAAATATAAGTACCGTTAGGATGATTGGCTGCAATGTGCTACTGCCCGGTAGTTTAGTTAAAAATACATCAACCTTTTGCTTTGATTCCAAAAATTATTCCACAGCTACGGAATAATTAGTTTGCATCTGATTTACGTGGATTTTCCGACCACTCTTTATAACGGATTACGGCATCCGTTATCACTTCTGCCAGTTCCTGCTGACCCTTTTCGCTGTTAAGATAGCGTTCATCTTCAGGATTATTAATAAAACCTGTTTCAATAAGTATGGCGGGCATATTTGTGGCCTGTAATACCCAGATCCCTTTCTGGCGTTGGTTTACCCCTAAAGCGGGACGCCCTGTTTTATCAATTTCTTCATTCACAAAAGTGGCGATGCGGTCGCTTCTTTCCTGGTATCTTTTTGCATAGATCTGTGCGATCGCTCTGCCTTCAGGTGTGTTAAAATCAAAATTGCTGGTAGTGGAGTCACTGGCTGCACCTGTTTCCACATCAAACTCGCCTTCGTCCTGCATAATGGCTTTTAATTTATCACTGGTTTTATGTGCAGCAAATATCCAAACACTGGTTCCGCTTCTTGTTAATGGTAATTTATAGTACTCATACACAGGTTCAACAACTGTATAGGGGGTAGAAATTTTTTTCTTTTTCTTTCCTTTACCCTTGTAGGTTACTTTATACCTGGTAACTTCTCTTGAACCTATTTTTCTTCTTCCTGTTTTTAGCGGACCGGAATCGGCATGGATACATAAAAACAAATCGCCTTTATTTTCATTTGCAATTTTTGCTTTTTGTCTTACGTCATCAAAAACATCTGTTGTTCTTGTGGGAACAACGTTCACTTCAGGTAAACGTTTTTTTAATTCCGCTACCAATTTCATGGAGATGGCCAGCGTTACATCTTTTTCTTTCGACCGCATTGAATTTTCATACTGACCTGTTGCACCATTGTCGGAACCGCCATGTCCTGCATCAACAATGATGGTCCTTAATTTTTTCGGAGCCTGGGAAAAACTATAGTGAAAGAAAGTAAGCTGAATGAACGAAACCAGAAAAATAAAAATAATTTTCTTTGCGGGCATTGTATCAGGTTTTTTTTATGGGTTGTGTAATTATGTATTAATTCACAATTACATTATAGTATAATGGCTATTTTTGTCAATTACGGTTATGAACCAATACTACAAAGGTAAGGCAAAATATACATTGGCCTGGCTGGCTGCTTTCATTTTCGTTCTAGTAACGTTATGCAGTCGTGCCTTTGATACAAATCATTTTCGCTTTCACATTAGTTTAACTACAGATACGAAGTTTGCTGTAACAACAGATACGATTCCTGTAAAAAATAAAAAAGACAGCATATCCTCAACTGCCGATTCTACACTTGATCTGCTGAAAGCTACTCCCGGCGTAAAAGAAATTAAACCTACCGGTAAGGGCGACACGAGTTTAATTCCAACTGTGGATTCTTTTGCATTTAAATCATCTGGCGATTCATTGGATGCACCGGTATCTTATCATGCCGATGATTCGATGTTGATGGATATTCCTGCTAAAAAATTATATCTCTACGGGAAATCTTCGGATGTAACCTATAAATCGAGCGACCTTAGTGCGCCGGTGATAGAATTTGACCAGCAATCAAGTATTGTTTCGGCATTCCTGGTGAAAGACAGTAATGGAAAAGTTATTGCTTATCCAGCTTACAATGACAAGGATTTTAGATCTGTAAGTGATACGCTTCGTTTCAATATGAAAACGGGCAAGGGGCTTACAAAGGGCACGTATACACAGCAGGGAGAAATGTATGTATATGGAGAGAAGATTAAAAAAGTTGACGAGAATGTTTTTTATGCATTACATGGAAGGTTCACCACCTGTAACCTCGATACGCCGCATTTTGCATTTGTAAGCAGTAAGATCAAATTCATCAATAAGAAGATGGCATTCAGCGGCCCGGTTCATCCTGAATTTGAAGGAGTTCCTTTACCGATCGTTTTACCGTTTGGCATTTATCCGCTTACGCAGGGCAGGCACTCCGGGTTTATTGCGCCTTCATTTGCTGCCAATGAACAATATGGGTTGTCGCTGGAAGGTTTAGGTTACTATAAAATTCTCGGTCCGGTTTGGGATGTAGTACTAAGAGGAACCTTGTATTCTTATGGCGGCTGGCAGGCGAATATCAGTCCACGTTATTATAAACGATACCGTTACCAGGGAAATTTCAACCTGCACATGCTGCGATCGAAAATTGGTTTTAAAGGAGACCCGGATTATTCGGTAACCAAAGGAATAAATGTGCAATGGACGCATAGTGCAGATACGAAAGCGAGGCCCGGCGTAACCTTCCAGGCAAGTGTAAACGCAGGAAGTACAAAATTCAATCAGAATGTGCCGAACAATCCACAGATCAATTATACCAACCTGCTGCAATCTACCATTTCGTATGGCAAAGTTTGGAAGAATAAACCCTACAATGTACAGGTAACGGCAGGACATGATCAGAACAGTACTTCCGGATTGATCAATGTTAGTTTGCCGAATGTTGCGTTCAACGTAACTACTTTATATCCATTCCGCAGGAAAGAAGCAATCGGTTCTTATAAGTGGTACGAAAACCTGGGCGTAGCACTGAATACCAATGTTCGCAGCCTGTCGTCTTTTTATGATAGTGCCAACGCATGGCCTCAGATCGCAAAAAATTATAAGTGGGGTGCTTCACATTCTGTGCCGATCACGCTGTCGTTACCATCACTCGGGCCGTTACAGGTATCCCCATCCGTTAGTTACCAGGAGAGATGGTACCACGAAAAATTTTACCTCGCCTGGAATGCTGCAGATAAAAAACTGGATACCACCATTAAAAAAGGATTTTATACTGCACGTGATATGAATTACGGCGTTTCAATGACTACCAGGATATTCGGTTCATACCTTTTCGGGAAACGATCAAAAGTGCAGGCAATACGGCATGAAATAAGACCTGTTGTTTCTGTGAATTATAAACCTGATTTTAACAGCCAGAATTATTATGATGTGCAAACCGATACATCCGGAAAATATATAGCACAGCATTCTTATTATGAACGTTCGGTGTACGGAAGTTTTTCAAGAGGAAAATTTGCCGGTCTTAATTTCGGGATCGACAATAACATACAGATGAAAGTAAAGAACCGGAAAGACACGGCACAGGATGCAGTTAAGAAAGTTACCCTGATAGATGGACTTGGAATAAACGGCAGTTATAATTTCCTGGCCGATTCATTTAAGTTAAGTTCGCTAACGGTATCAGCAAGGAGTAATTTATTTCAAAAAGTGAATATCACCGCCAATGCATCGTTTGATCCTTACCGTTATGATGCCACAGGCAGGCGTATAGATAAACTGATCTGGACGAAAAAAGCCGTTACCCTCGGAACGTTAAGTTCAGCCAGCATTTCCCTGTCATCGAGGTTCCAGGGAGGAGATAAAAAAAATGTAGGCCCGGGCACGGCAGCAGCCAACAGAACAATGGTAGATCCTAACAATATACCAGGCGGCTTAACACTGGATGAATACCAGCAGGAGGCAATGTATATGCAAAACAATCCAGGAGAGTTCGCCGACTTCGCTATCCCCTGGAGTGTTGATTTTTCGTATTCACTGCGTTATAATCAGAGCCGGACGTTGGCCTCCAGCACCGCACCAAGTAAAATTGTAAAAACACTGAACCAGGATATTAATTTTAATAACTCTATTAATCTTACACCTAAATGGAAATTGGGTATCCAGGGTTCCTATAATATTACTCAGAAAGAATTGGGTGTACTTACCATGTTTGTTTCCCGTGACCTGCATTGCTGGCAGATGACCATCAACTTAGCCCCCGTAGGCCGGTATCGATTCTTTACTATTAATATAAGTCCGAAGTCTGCTATATTAAGAGATATTAAAGTGAACAGGACAAGGTATTTTTATGATTTGTAAGGAAAGTTGTTAGTAGTTAGATGCAAGTTATTGGTTAATTGTTATTAGTTTATAGTTGTTAGTTTATAGTTACTAGCTATTAGTATTAGTTGTTGGTTGTAAAAAAAATTTGCTGTTAAGGCTCAGGAATTCATTTCACGGATTATATTTTCTTTCATCAGGCTATAAACTTTTTGATTGAGTTCAGCCACGGTAGCATTGCCCGGTTGAACGGGGGGGAGGAATTGCATTTTTAATCGGGTAGGCATAAGGTAAAAGGGTTTGTCGATCGGGGTTGCTTTACGGGTGCCGCTGATGATGCAGGGAATGATGTCTTTGCGGGTGCTTACGGAAAGTATAAATGCACCGTCATAAAATTTCTTCAGCGGTTCTTTGGTTCTGTTACGTGTTCCTTCGGGATAGATGCACATGTGGAGCCCGGAACTCAGCACAGCTTTCATGGCATCCATACTTTTTGAGCGGCTTTTATCATCGCTCCTGTTTACCAGTACTGATCCTCTTTTATAAAACAATCCGAATAAGGGAACTTTTGCGAAAGAAGCTTTTGCAATTGTTTTATTGGCGCCGGGAACAAATGGAGATGAAAGCGGAACATCCAGCAACGCATTGTGATTAAACACAACAATATAATTTCGCCCTTTTGCAAAATGTTCCCTGCCTGAAACTTTCACCGGGCAGGCGATGAGGAATAGCCAAACCCTCATCCAAATCCTGGATATCCCAATAAAATAACGTTGCCCTTTCACATCATCCATGGCATAAGCAAGCATGGAAGGGAGAAATATGAGGATAAATGTTGCCACAAAACTGATCAAGCCCCACAAACACCAGATCCTGGCAAAAATGTTTTTGATTATATTCATGACTTACCGGGATGTAATTTCCAATCGATGGGTTGCCGCCCCTGTTGCATTAATAATGTATTCGTTTTTGAAAAATGTTTGCATCCGAAAAACCCCTTATCGGCAGAAAAAGGAGATGGATGAGCGGCCTTCAAAATAAAATGTTTGGTTTCATCTATCAGGGCTTGTTTTTCCTGCGCAAATTTACCCCATAATAAAAATATGATCCCGTTCTTTTCATCAGATATTTTCCGGATCACTTCATCGGTAAATGTGGCCCAACCAAACTTTGCATGACTGAACGGTTCACCTGCACGTACGGTAAGGGCTGCATTTAATAATAATACGCCCTGTTTTGCCCAACTGGTAAGGTCGCCGAAATTTCCGGGCATTTCAATTCCCAGGTCAGACTGAATCTCCTTAAAAATATTTACCAGCGAGGGCGGGGGTTTTACACCGGGTTGAACGGAAAAGCTTAAACCATGTGCCTGGCCTTCGCCATGATAAGGATCCTGGCCGATGATCACTACTTTTAGTTCATCCAATGGCGTTTGCTCAAATGCATTGAAGATAAGTTTACCCGGCGGATAAATGGTTTTGTTCAGTGCTTTCTCGGTTTTGAGAAAGGTAACCAGTTGCTGGAAATAGGGCTTTGTAAATTCATCTTTAAGTAATGCTTTCCAGCTCTCTTCAATCTGAACATCCATATGTAGTATTTGCGGACAAAAATGCGGAAAATTCAGGTGAAATAATTAAAATGTAACAATCACCTACTGTTGGTATAAAATTAATCGCATTTTTTCAGTGTATAATGATATATTTGCAGCCCAAAATTCTGATTGGTCTGGTAGCTCAGTTGGATAGAGCATCAGCCTTCTAAGCTGAGGGTCATTGGTTCGAATCCAATCCAGATCACAAAATAAAGCCCGTTTCCTGCGGGCTTTTTTCATTCAGGGACGCAGCGTTAATTTTTTTATTTTGTCTTAAATGGATACCTTTCCGCTATTACAATTACATTAATTAAGGCCTCTTACAAAAAAATTATTTTTATAATATTGTTAAAATACCTTGATTCGTATAGTATTAGCCATTAACTTTGTGTTTTGTTAAAACCGATACAATTATCTCAGAAAAACGATAAAGAGATAACCTTTAAACTAAAAATTAGCATTTATGAAACAAAAAATTGCGTTGATCTTTTCTTTTGTAGTACTGGCTACGGCTGGTTTTGCTCAAAAGAAAGGAAGTCTTATTGGAGCCCACTTCAATGCTCTGGATGTAAAATCACCACAGGTTTTTAAAGATAATTCAGGCCCTAAAACGCTGGCTGGATTGAGAGACCAGGATTTTGGATTTTCTATTTCTTACTGGCGTGGTCTTACTTCTCATCTTGATCTGTCTGTAAAAGCAAGTTTAATGTTTCACGACTATAGCGGAATAGATAGAAATGACTATAACAAAAACAGGAATTCAGCAGGTGTTGAACTAGAACCAGCTTTGAATGCATTTTTGTTCAACAATAGTTATTTCTTAAATCCATTCATTACTGCAGGTCTTGGAATAGGAAACTATTCTGGTAAATTCGGTGCGTATGCTCCTGCAGGTTTGGGTGTTCAGGCTAACTTAAACAACGAAACATACATCATGTTACAAGGTCAATACCGTTGGACATTATCTAAAGATGTATTGAAAGATAATATTTTCTATTCTATCGGTATTGCTCAGAGAATTGGTTCAGGAGAACAAAAACCAAAAGTTGTTCCTCCTCCGCCACCACCAGTTGTTGTTGACAGAGACGGCGACGGTGTTGTTGATTCTTTGGATAAATGTCCTGATGTTGCTGGTTTGGCTGCTTTACAAGGTTGTCCTGACCGTGATGGCGACGGAATCGCTGACGCTGATGATAAATGCCCGGATGTTGCAGGTCTTGCAAAATACAACGGATGCCCAATTCCTGATACTGACGGAGATGGTGTAAACGACGAACAGGATAAATGTCCTAATGAAAAAGGATTAGCTCGCTACCAGGGATGTCCAATTCCTGATACTGATAAAGACGGTGTAAACGATGAAGAAGATAAATGTCCAAACCGTCCGGGTCCTGCCAGCAACCAGGGTTGTCCTGAAATTGCTAAAGAAGTAATTGAAAAAATCAACTTCGCCGCTAAGAATATTTTCTTCGCAACAGGTAGTTCTAAATTGTTACCAAAATCATTCAAATCTCTGAATGAAGTTGCTGCACTGCTGGCAAAAGACGAATCTTTGATGATCGATATCAGTGGTCATACCGATAACACCGGTAAAGCTGATAAAAATCAAACATTGTCTGAAGCACGTGCTGCTGCAGTTAAACAATATCTTGTAAGCAAAGGATTGGCTGAAAACCGTGCTACTACTGCTGGTTTCGGAGATTCTAAACCAATCGCTGATAACAAAACAGCTGCTGGTCGTGCTAAAAACAGGAGAACTGAAATGACTGTTAGAAACTTTTAATAGTTAACACTTACAATAGTAAAACCCCGGAAATTCCGGGGTTTTTTTATGCTCGTAAAGCAATTGAAATAAATCTGGTAAAGTAACTAAACAGTATTCCTATTTGGTTAGCTGGCTTTTCAAAAAGCCTTCAATCATACTGCAGGGAATCATAAATGGTTTGTCTGTAATGATGATGTTCATATTCTGACCAGCAACAGTATAAGAACCGGCAATGCTGTTACCAAATGCCGTTACAGCGAACTCACCGGCATTGGTATCACCGGTAAATGTTCCGCCCTGGCTCTCTACGGCGAATCTTGCTTTGATCAGTACTTTGTCGGGTGTTCCTTCAAAAGGAATGGAAAAGGTGCAGGATGACATGGGAATAAGAAATTAAAAAGTAAAAATTTAAAAGTAAAGAGTAAACATTTAGTCCGGGATCAAACAAACGGTATTGCAGCTCCTCGGATCAACCCCGTGTATTCAGTTTCATAATTCATAATTCATAATTCAGCATTCAAAATTCATAACTCAACATTCATAACTCAGCATTCACTCATGGTTTCCGTAAATGAATGTACATCACTGTAATTTTTTATCTCGTTATACAACGTATCTCTTTCCACCGGTATGCGTTTAACCTGTTTAATAAGCGTAACCAGTTGTTCGGTGCTCATTGCGGGTGTTTGTTCTTCACTTCCGGCCATGGAATAAATTTTCGTAGAATCATCAATGGTGCCATCAATATCGTTCACACCAAATGCCAGGGAGAGTTGTGCATTGTTTCTTCCCAGCATCGGCCAGTACGCTTTAAGATGCGGAAAATTGTCGAGGTATATTCGTGCTATGGCATACATGCGCATATCTTCCGATACAGATGATTCCGGTACATGACTCATATCGTTATTAGCATTCCTGAATTTAAGCGGGATGAATGTATTAAAGCCTTTTGTTTTATCCTGCAACGCTCTCAAGCGACTCATGTGATCTACCCGGTGTTCAAATTTTTCTATATGGCCATATAACATTGTTGCATTGCTGTGCATCCCCAATTCATGTGCGGCCTGGTGAATGGCAAGCCAGCCATCGGCATCAACTTTATCGGCACAAATCTGGTTTCGAATATCCGGATGAAAAATTTCTGCACCTCCGCCAGGTAAAGATTGTAAGCCCGCTTCTTTAAGTGCTTTCATCCCTTCAGGAATGGTGAGCTTCGCTTTGCGGAACATATAATCCAGTTCTACAGCCGTAAATCCCTTTATGTGCAGATCGGGGCGATGCGCCTGTATCTTTTTAATCAGTTCAATAAAATATTCCATGTTCATTTTCGGATGAACGCCGCCAACAATGTGCACTTCCGTTACCGGTTTTCCATCATAGCTTTTCACAATGTCGAGCATCTGGTCAATCGACAATTCCCAGCCTTCTTCCTTGTGTGCATACAATCTCGAATAAGAACAAAACTTACAACTGAATACGCAAACATTTGTTGGCTCAATATGAAAATTGCGGTTGAAATAAGTAACGTCTCCATGTAACTTTTCACGGATAAAATTTGCCAGTGCACCTACAAATGCAAGACTTCCTTTTTCAAACAGCAATACACATTCTTCATCCGTTATGCGTGTTCCGTTTTTTACTTTTTCTGCAATTGCTTTAAGTGATGGATCGCTGGTAGCCTCAATACAAATATCTATAGACGAAGTCATGATTGGAATTTGCTGCAAAGTTATTAACGATCGGGTTGTAAACAAGATGTAATTTTTCATTGTTAAAAAAAAGCAACACATATTGATATGTTTTATCTATAAGTCATAACTTCCGTTATCAAAAATTGCTGACTGCAGATATGCATATCTCCGGTTAATGATCTGTTCTTTTATTAAATAAAACCTTTATGAATATTAAATTCCGGCTTACACTGTTGAGTTTCTTACAATTTTTTGTATGGGGTGCATGGTTGATTACGATTGCAACTTATTTTTTCGGAAACAATATGGGCACAGGTGTTCAGTTCGGTGCCATATTTTCAACGCTGGCATTTTCTTCTATTTTTATGCCTGCATTAACTGGGATTATAGCAGATAAATGGATGAATGCCGAAAAATTGTACGGGTTATTACATATTCTGTACGGAGCCGTTTTATTTTATGTGCCACAGGTGAAAGACGCAGATACTTTGTACTATGTGATTTTTGCAGCCATGATTTGTTATATGCCTACGATCTCCTTGTCTAATTCAATTGCCTATACCATTTTAAAAAGAGAGGGATATGATGTAGTAAAAGTATTTCCACCCATTCGGGTTTGGGGCACCATCGGTTTTATTGCAGCGATGTGGATCACCAATTTAACCGGCAGCAAAGCCAATAGTAACCAGTTTATCATAGCTGCCGTTGCGGCCATTGCTTTAGGTATTTTCTCCTTTACACTGCCCAAATGCCCGCCACAAAAATCGATTGCAAAAGATGCATCTTTAATTGAGCAGTTAGGGCTCAGTGCCTTTAAACTTTTCGCCAATTATAAAATGGCATTGTTCTTTATATTTTCGATGTTCCTTGGAGCTGCTTTACAGCTTACAAATATGTACGGAGATACTTTCCTCGACGATTTTAAAAATGTGCCCGAGTATGCTCATTCATTTGTGGTGAAATATTCAACCATCATCATGTCTATTTCACAGATATCTGAAACGCTGTTTATTCTTGCCATTCCTTTCTTCCTTAAAAAATTCGGGATAAAAAATGTGATGATTATATCCATGCTTGCCTGGGTGCTTAGGTTTGGTTTGTTTTCGTTTGGAAATCCTGCTGATGGTTTGTGGATGATTGTACTTTCCTGCATTGTATATGGAATGGCGTTCGACTTTTTCAATATATCCGGTTCGCTGTTTGTTGAAACAACCACGGATGCGTCTATCCGTTCGAGTGCACAGGGTTTGTTTATGATGATGACAAATGGTATTGGCGCATTTATCGGGAGCTGGGTGAGTGGTTACCTGATCGACAAATATTTTATGTTATCCAACGGAACAAAAGACTGGCATAATATATGGCTCGCATTTGCCGGTTATGCATTGGTAATTGCAGTTCTATTCATGGTTATGTTTAAACATAAACACGATCCGAATGCAATCGGCAGTGTTCATCCCGAACCTGTTTTGCCCACTGAATAATAATGTAAACAGCAATAAAAAAATCCTCCCGAACCAGGAGGATTTTTTATGAAATATTGTTGCGAAATTATTTATGCGCTTCTATCTTCTTTACAAAATTTGCCTTTGGCTGAGCACCTACTAATTTGTCAACTACCTGCCCGTTTTTTACAAACAAAATAGCAGGAATACTGGTGATGCCATAGTTCATGGATACCTGTGGATTGTGATCAACATTTACTTTTCCAATCTTCACCTTTCCATCATATTCTTTCGATAATTCTTCAATTACCGGTCCGATTGCACGGCAGGGTCCACACCATTCTGCCCAAAAATCTATTACTGATAATTTATCTGAGTCCAATACTTCCGTTTTGAAGTTCGAGTCTGTGAATTCTAGTGCCATATTTTATTTTTTTAATTGTTATTTCAATTGTCTGCAGCAAAGTGCAAATTTAGAACCATTCGGTAAATCTTGTTGTTTTGACATATCCACAATACTTAACCGCATGTGGATTCATCCAAAACGGCAGAAGCCTTTCTTTCACTATACAGTTAACACACTCACTTCTACATTTTTATTGTCATCGAGGAATATGGCCATTTCGTCATTCATGGTAAAGCCTTTATCCAGTGTATATAAGCTTATCTTATTTTTCTGAAACGGATCGCTGATGTTAAACCGCAGGGAAGTTTTACCGGGGTGCGATTGTATATTCTTGTCTATAAATGTTACAAATTCTTCATTTATACATTGCGGAGGTACATCAATGATAACCTGTTTTGTGAGTGCAGATTTAACGGTTTCCAGCAAATGCAGTTTGGATATCCTGAATTCGTAATTGTCGCTGTTATACCGTTGCTTAAATGCACCTTCAATCAATATTACGGTTCCTTTGTCCATGTATTGATTGTACTTAACATAGTCTTCACTCCACAACATGAATTCCGCTTTTCCGCTGAAGTCTTCTATGTGCAATACGCCAAAACTTTTTCCGGCTTTCGTAAGCCTGTGTTGCGATTCAATAACCAATCCGGCCAGCCTGAATTGACGGGAAGTGGGAGTTACACCAACTGCTTCTTTAACATCGTTGAATTCTTTCAGCGGCGTAATGTTGTAGTGCCTGAGTTCAAAACGGAAATTATCAAGAGGATGTCCGCTCATATACATGCCTGTAACTTCCTTTTCAAAATCCAGTTCTTCTACCAGTTGCCAGGGTGCACAGGTGGCAATCTTAGGCGGCATGATCTCCGGCATTTGCAGATCTCCAAATAAGGTATTACTCGAACTGGCCGATTGTGATTGAAATATCGATCCGAATTTGATGATCTTCTCCAGTGTAACCACATCGCCGGGCGCCTGGAAAAAATATTGAGCCCGGTGGATGTCTTTGAAACAATCGAATGCTCCACTATAAATAAGACTTTCCAGCGATTTTTTATTTACAGAACGAAGGTTTACTCTTTTTACCAAATCAAAAATATCCCTGAAATGACCATGCTTGTTTTTTTCTTCGATGATATTATCTATCGCGGCATCGCCAACACCTTTCAACCCACTGAATCCAAACCGGATTTCCCCGTTTTTATTTACAGCGAATCCTCTTTGCGATTCGTTGATATCCGGACCCAGCACTTTTATGCCCATGCGTTTGCATTCTTCCATGAAGAAAGTGATCTTGTCGATACTGCCTGCATGATTCAACACCGCAGCCATATATTCACTGGGGTAGTGGGCTTTTAAATATGCAGTCTGGTAAGCAACAAATGCATAACAGGTGGAGTGTGATTTATTAAATGCGTATTGGGCAAATGCTTCCCAGTCTTTCCATATCTTCTCCAGCATATCTTTCGGGTGTCCCTTACCGGTAGCCCCGGTTATGAACTGCGCTTTCATTTTATCCAGAACGGCAATCTGCTTTTTACCCATTGCTTTACGCAATACGTCGGCATCACCTTTACTGAATCCTGCCAGCTTCTGAGACAGCAACATCACCTGTTCCTGGTACACCGTAATACCATAGGTTTCTTTGAGGTATTCTTCCATGTCGGGGAGATCATATTCAATTACCTCACGGCCATGCTTACGTGCAACGAACTGCGGAATGTACGACATCGGTCCCGGCCTGTACAATGCGTTCATCGCAATCAGATCATCAAACTTATCGGGTTTTAATTCACGGAGGTATTTTTGCATACCCGGACTTTCAAACTGGAACGTGGCATTCGTATCTCCCTGCTGGTACAATTTGTAGGTAAGTTCATCATCTAACGGTATGCCGTCTATGTCAATAGAAATCCCATGATTTTCTTTGATGAGTTGCAATGCCGTTTTCATAATGCTCAGCGTTTTCAATCCAAGAAAGTCCATTTTGATTACGCCGGCTTCTTCAATAGAGCCACCTTCAATTTGTGTAAGCCAGAGATCAGAATCTTTTGAAGTGGCTACGGGGAGCAATTCAGTAAGATCTTTTGGTGCAATGATAATCGCCGAAGCGTGTACACCGGTATTGCGAACGGAACCTTCAAGCACTTCCGCTTCATGAAGAATTTTACCGTTGAGATCATCTGCATTGTATAATTCTCTTAACCGCTTAACGCTTTCAATATCTTCACCGGCGAGTTGCTCTTTATCTTCCAGCGATTTCTCCCCGTTCTTAGCTTCTTTTGTTGTAAATGGTGCGTGCAACAATCGTTTTAAACTGATGCCCGGGCGTTCGGGAACCAGTTTTGAAATAGCCCTGCTCTCGGCAATAGGAAGATCCATCACACGGGCCACATCGGCAATGCTAGATTTAGCAGCCATGGTACCGTACGTTATGATCTGTGCTACCTGGTTCTTACCATATTTCTGCACTACATAATTCAACACTTTCTGACGGCCTTCATCATCGAAGTCCGTATCAATATCGGGCATCGACTTACGCTCTGGATTCAGGAAACGCTCGAACAATAAATTGTATTTAATCGGATCAATATTGGTAATGCCAATGCAATACGCCACGGCACTTCCTGCAGCCGAACCACGTCCGGGGCCAATGAATACACCTAAGTCTCTGCCGGCTTTAATGAAATCGCTCACAATAAGAAAATAACCTGCAAAGCCCATCTTGCGGATAATACCCAGTTCAAACTGCAATCGTTCTTCGGCTTCTGGCGTTATGATCTTGTATCTTTCCTTTGCACCCGACCAGGTGAGGTGTTCGAGGTATTCGTCCTGCGATTTGTAGGTTGCCGGTACTTCAAAGTAGGGAAGCAGGATGTCTTTTTTAAGATTGAGTAATTCGATCTTATCAATAACATGGTTGGTGTTGTCGATCGCTTCAGGCAGATCTTCAAACACTTTCGACATCTGTTCCGTTGTTTTCAGAAAGAACTGATCGTTGGGAAATGCAAAGCGTTTGTTTTTTGCGAGTACATCATCATCCGTAAATTCCCTGAGTGCCGGCGTGCTTTGTTTTTCACCGGTGTTGATGCACAGCAAAATATCATGTGCATTAAAATCCTGCTGATCTACATAGTGAGAATCATTGGATGCAATTACTTTAACGTTGTACTTCTTCGCAAACTTCAGCAATACGGCATTTACTTTTTCCTGTTCGGGTATCCCATGCCGTTGTAATTCTACATAATAATCTTCCTGGAAAATATTCAACCACCATTTAAATTCATTTTCGCCTTCTGCTTCTCCTTTCTTTAAAATGGTTTGCGGAACCAGCGCTCCCAAACAACAGGTAGTAGCGATGAGTCCTTTGTGGTATTTATGAATAAGTTCTTTATCAATACGGGGATATTTGCTGTACATTCCTTCAATGTAACCCAGTGAAGTAAGTTTTACGAGGTTGCGATAACCTTCTTCATTTTTGGCGAGTAATATCTGGTGATGCCTCGGATCTTTTTCTTCTTTGCTGAAATTTTTCCTGTTACG
Organism: Bacteroidota bacterium; assembly: GCA_018268085.1. Lineage (GTDB taxonomy): Bacteria > Bacteroidota > Bacteroidia > Chitinophagales > Chitinophagaceae > Ferruginibacter. Next base: position 14,168 of record JAFDXE010000021.1, on the reverse strand, counting down.
ATCCTGCGTAATATAAAATTCACAACCAACAACCGGCTTCACTTTGGGTTTACCATTTGCATCCAGGTGATTGTAGGCTTCTTTTACAAATTCAAATACACCAAACATATTTCCATGGTCGCTGATAGCGAGGGCGGGCATCCCATCTGCAATTGCTTTTTTATATAGTCCTTTTATGGAGGCGGCGCCATCCAGTAAGGAATACTGCGTGTGAACATGTAAATGGGAAAACTTCATAGGCTTCTCCTTAGATTTTTGCTGGAATGATTGTGTGATTGAGTCTGCAAATATCGTTAACTAAACGCGGAGATAAAAAGGCTTTTTCCACAAAACAACGGATGTTAAAAACGGGCATTTACTGATGCTATTACGGTAATGGTGCTGTATCTTTGCACGGGGCGCAGATTAATCAAATTCATCATTTGTTTGTAGGACAGGCTAGCAGGAAGGAAAAAATAAAAAGGTAACCAAAGGTTTAGCAGACGATCATTTACCACAAGATAAAGTCGTACATACGTATAAACCACTCATTTAACGTATGAAAAGCTTATTACTTACTTCGATTCATATTATCATTTTTTCCACGATGGGGGTAAGTTCCATCGCTCAGCCCATGCGGCATAAAAAGCAGCAACAGGAGAAAAAGGTGAGCGTGAAATTTATAGAAGGCATTGAAATAAAAAGGAACGACCCTGTTCAAACAACTTCTGAACCTGTTCCATTGCAACAATCTCCATCATCTTCACCCGTTCCGGGAAACGATATTGAAAACAGCAGTTCCATTCAATTCAAATATGCACAGGTTCTGAATAAGGATGTTGAATCGGTTAATAATATAGCCTTATTTTCGTTCATCGACAACTGGTGGCAAACACCCTATCAATATGGAGGGACAACCAAATCGGGAATCGATTGCAGTGCTTTTTCCTGTACGTTGTATTCAAATGTTTTTCATGAAGCATTACCGCGTTCATCTAAAGAGCAATACAGTGTTTGTGAGAAAGTAGACAGGGATCAGTTAAAGGAAGGAGATCTCGTTTTTTTTAATACGAGGGGCGGGGTTAGTCATGTAGGTGTTTACCTGGCAGACGGCTATTTTGTTCATGCAAGTACCAGCAATGGAGTGGTGATCAATAATTTGAATGACGATTATTATAGTGCAAGGTTTTTGGGAGGGGGAAGGGTGAGGAAGGAGGTTAAATTATGAATTATGAATGCTGAATTGTGAATGCTGAATTGTGAATGCTGAATTGTGAATGCTGAATTATGAATGCTGAATTAAGGATAGCTGATATAGGAATGTTAGAAGTGAAAATGTATTGATGAGCGATAAAAAGTGTTCAGAAGAAATTTTTGAGTTTTGATTTTTGAATTCTTTGCTACTTATTGCACTTTTTTTGTTTGTATATAAAAATTCCGGTTGGGAATAAATGTTTCGCCGTTGTACCAGTTACCGGGAGTTGTTTTTTGCCATGCAGTTGTGGGTTTAATCATGGTTTCCGTACTGTCTTTTTTCCCAAATGAAATTTTTACGGGCATGTTGAAACCGCTCACTACATTGGTCCATCGGTAAGAAACTGTATGGCCGGTTATTTTGTATTCCAGAACCGGTATGTTTATGGTGCGGAGGTATTGATCAAATATTTTTGAAAAATCTTTTTTAGCAAATTTGCTGATGTAGTCTTCTATTTGTTTTGAAGTAACCGTTTGATGATAAAAAGTTTTATTCAGGCCATGCAGCATCTCCCTGAATTTCTGATCATCATTTATCAATTGCCGGATGATGTGAATCATATTACCACCTTTGTAATACATGTCGCCGCTGCCTTCTTTGTTCACTGCATACGGGCCGATGATCGGTATGTCATTGGCAATCTTTTTCCTTGTGCCGATCACGTAATCATTTCCTGCTTCTTTTCCATAATAATAATCGGTGAATAATGTTTCGCTGTAGTTGGTAAACGATTCATGTATCCACATATCAGCAATATCTTTACTGGTAATGTTATTGGCAAACCACTCGTGGCCACTTTCATGAACAATGATAAAATCCCATTTCATTCCCCAGCCCGAACCGGATAGATCTTTTCCCATATAGCCATTCCGGTAACCATTGCCATACGCAATGGCACTTTGATGTTCCATGCCCAGGTGTGGAGATTCAACCAGTTTATATCCATCCGCATAAAAAGGATAGGGGCCAAACCAGTATTCAAATGCTTTCATCATACGGGGCGCATCTTCAAATTGTTTTTTTGCTTTCTCCAGGTTGTAATCCAATACCCAATAATCCATATCCAGTTTTCCTTTTTCACCATTGTATATTTCACCGAAGTGAACATACTTACCGATATAGGGAACAATGCAATAATTATTAATGGGAGATTTTACTTCCCAACTATATTGAGTACAACCATCATTGAATGATTTTTTTTCTTTCAGCCGGCCATTACCTACAGCAGTTAAACTATCTGGAACGATTATGCGCAAAATGGCACCACTGTCAGGTTCGTCACTTTGAATGTCTTTGCAGGGATACCATACGCTGGCGCCCAGTCCCTGGCAGGCAACACTCATCCAGGGATTACCCATTGCATCTTTTTTCCAGATCCAGCCGCCATCCCAGGGCGGGCGAACGGCTTCTCTTGGTTTTCCGTGGAAGTACAGGTTGATGGTTTTTAGTCCGGGTTTGATCTTATACATAGCAGCCGTATCCCTTATCATAACCCAATACACATTTCCTTCTCGGCTAAATGATAAAGCGTGTTGTTCATCTGAAACACTATCGAGTATCATGGGTTCCTGGAGATCAACCTGCATTAATTTTACTCCATTGTCGAAAAAGGTCATGGAGTTTTTTCCTTCGATGGTTTTTGAATTGAAATCGGGCTTTACCGTAATGTCATATTTCAACACATCCCAGTGTTGCCGGTATGCGCCATTGGATCCTCTTAAAGTATCCTGCCGTGTATAAACTGGTTCAGGGTTGGTTTGGGCAAACAGTGACATGCCGGTAGTTAAAAAACTAAAACCCAAAATTAAAAACCTGTATAAAAAGCGGCTGTACACGTTATGCTGTTTTGGCAATAAAAATAACTGTTATCCTCAAAATAAGCCGGCATAAATGATAAGTGGCGATGCAGAAACCGATAAATGGAGTTGATTGCATAATTTAGAGTAACTACGTTATGATGTTATTAAGTAAACCAATATCTCGTGTAGGTACAGTACTGCTGAGCATGTTTGTATTGTGTAGCTGTACCACGCACCAGCATCCCGGGAAAAAAATATTCCGTTATAACCAGGCTGAAGGTATTGCCTCGCTGGATCCGGCTTTTGCCAAAAATCAATCTGTGATGTGGGCCGATCACCAGTTGTATAATACACTAACGGAGGTAGATGAAAATTTGCAATTGGTTCCCTCACTGGCAAAGCGCTGGGAATTTACCGACGATAACCGGGTGATAATTTTTCATGTGAGAACGGATGTTTTTTTTCATGATGATGAATGTTTTGCTGGTGGTAAGGGCCGAAAAATGAAGGCCTCAGATATCGTTTATAGTTTTACTAGAATTGTGGATGAGCATACTGCCAGTCCGGGTGCATGGATTTTTAACAGCCGAATCGACAGTGTAGCCCCTTTTACCGCAATTGATGATTCAACGTTCCGCTTAAAATTAAAACAGCCATTTCAACCGATACTCGGCATACTCAGTATGCAATATTGTTCTATCGTTCCCAAAGAGGCGGTTGAAAAATATGGTACTGATTTCCGGCGTCACCCGGTAGGAACAGGGCCGTTTTGTTTTACGGCATGGGAAGAAGGGCAGGCATTGATACTAAAAAAGAATCCGCATTATTTTGAACGCGACAGCAGCGGCTACCCGTTGCCGTATCTAGATGGGATTAAGGTGAGTTTTTTTGACAGCAAGGCAACCGAGTTTTTGGAATTTCAGCAGGGGCGACTGGATTTTATTAATGACATTGATGCATCATTTAAAGATGAAATACTTACCAAAACCGGTAATCTGCGTAAGCAATGGGAAGGAAAATTATTGCTGGATAAGCATCCATACCTGAATATCGAATACCTGGGAATATTATCGGATACATTGAATGAACTGCTGAAAAATTCGCCGCTTCGTTTACAAAAGATCCGGCAGGCAATCAATTACGGAATAGACAGGCGGAAGATGATCTTGTACCTGCGTAATTCATTGGGCATTGCCGCTGAAAGCGGTTTTGTTCCGGCAGGTTTGCCATCGCATAACGACTCGCTGGTTAAGGGTTATACCTATGATCCGGTAAAAGCAAAGGCATTGCTGGCAGAAGCTGGGTATGATGCAGCCAATGCGCCTCCCATTAAACTATTAACGATACCCAACTATGCAGCGTTGGGCACTTACATCGTAAATGAATTAAAGCAACTAGGCGTAAACGTTGTTGTGGAAACTGTGCAAAAGAGTTTGTTGCTGGAGCAAACCAGTAAATCGCAGGTATTGTTTTTCAGGGGAAGCTGGATAGCCGATTACCCGGATGCAGAAAATTACCTGGGTGTGTTTTATGGAAACAACCCGGCACCTCCGAATTATACAAGGTTTAAAAACAGCAGGTATGACTCTTTGTATACTCAATCCTTATCTGAAACAAATGACTCGCTCCGGTACACAATGTATCGTGCTATGGACAGGATCATTATCGAGGAAGCGCCCATTATTCCTTTATGGTATGATATGGTTCTTCACCTGGTGCATACGAACATCCGTAATTTCAGATCGAATAGTTTGAATATGCTGGAGTTGAGGAAGGTGGGGAAGGCGAATGAGGAATGATGAATTGTGAATTATGAATGATGAATTATGAATTGTGAATTATGAATTGTGAATTATGAATTGTGAATTATGAATTTTGAATTAGGAATTGTGAATGATGAATGATAGGTTGAGAATGGTGAAAAAGAAATGGAGGTCATAGCTCAAAGCTTATAGCTATTGCTTTTTTGCAAAAAAAAAGCAGCCGCCAAAAGGCAGCCGCTTGTAAAATAAAACCCCCAAGAAATTTGTCAGTATATATTACAATTAGTTCTTTATAATTTTCTTGATGAACTTATCAGTGCTGGTAGTAACTTCCAGGATATAATTTCCTTTAGCAATTCTACCGAAATCTGTAAGTACAACGATGTTTGTACCAGACTGTAAAGACACTTTCCTGTTGATCATTTCTTTACCGTCGAATGAAATCACACGGAAAGAAGCCATTTGATCTTCAGTAGCCGTTACTGTTACTTTGATATCGCTGATGAATGGGTTAGGATATACATTGAAATCATTGATATCCAAAGAACCACTTAATTTGATCGCAACTGTTTTAGAGAAACCGTATTTAGCATCCACATCAACAATTTTCAAACGATAGTAAACAACTGAAGCGTTTGTGTTCAAAACATCAGTATAAGAGTAGTTGTGTGTGAAAGAAGTAGTACCGTTACCAGCAACTTTACCTCTTGCTTCGAAATGAACGCCATCAATACTTCTTTCTACGATAAAGTAATCACTGTTTAATTCTGATTCAGTAGACCATGTTAACAAACCATTCTTGTTGAACAAAACAGCTTTGAAAGTAGTTAATTTAACAGGCACCGGACCACCGTTTGCACCGATAACTGCAGTACCATCATCAGTGAACACATCACCAGCCTGTGAATTTGCAGTGATACGTGCTGTGTTGATAACACTACCAGGGATCGCACCAGCCTGAACTTTAAATTTCACACTGTAAGCACCGTTTGGCGCCGCAGGCAATTGACCACCTGTTGATCCGGTTGCGTTTTGACCTAAAAAGAATTTCACGTATGTTTTACCGTTAGCAGTTCCTTTGAAAGCTTCGTCGTTATCCTGCGCATCTGTTTTAATTCCGGCAGAAACACCAGCACCGTTTACAACTTCCAAAGTGTTCGGAATATAAGTAACGTTAGTAGGTAAAGTATCTACAACAACTGTGTTATAAGCGATACCATTTCCTGAATTTGCACCAGATAATACATAAGTTAATACTTCATTGGCATCTACATATCCATCTCCGCTTGCATCAGTAACTGTTTTATCCAAAGTAACCAGTGGATCTTTCATCCTGATGTTGAAAGTAAATACGCTAGGGAAATACTGATCCTGCTCTGTACCAAACTGAACAGTAACAGAAGTAGCGTTTGGAAGAATATTAAATCCTGTACCAACATTTACCTCATCAATATCGATACCCATCTGGTTGGTATAGTTCGGGTTTTTAGTAGTTACATTTGTTCCGTTCTTAGTGATTGAACCATTCCAGAAGTTTGTAGATGGGTTCATTGCATTAGAAACATCAATTCCGTTTACTTTAATGAAATCACCTTCAGGGCTGGTAACAGAACCATATAAGTTAGCATCACCTTCCCAAGCCATTGAAGCCATTACAGCTTCATCAGCAGCCAATGGATTATTAGGAACATTTAAACCAGAAAGCGTTACACTTAAAGTGGTAGCAGAACCTGTGTTAAATACCTGTGCATAACCATCGTACACACGAACACTGTTATAAGCCACTGCAGTATTTTCGTAAGCAACAACAATTGTCCAACCTGCATACGCACCACCACTTCCAATACTTCCTGCGGTTGAAGGAATATCAGCTACTGTGTACGTTCCTGAACCAAGTGTATTTACAAACTGGGTAATATCAACAAAAGATTGGTAAACTTTGTCTGTAGTATTTGCAATATTAAAAGAAGCAACGTTTGAAGCAGCAGTAATTGCTGAAGTATAAGCACCTGAAGTTCCTTTACGGATTTTGATCTTACGTAAAGTATCAGGAGTTGCATTTACAGTTGAGTTGGCAATTCTACCACCCCAGTATAAACGTGCAAACCTGATTGTATTAGTACCGGCAGGTAAAACCAGGTCAGCGGAAGATGAATTCTTTGTCGCTGCGCCGTCGCCTGTTGTACCATCAACATCGATGAAAGTCATGTTAGAGTTATCATTACCATACTGGCTAAAACCTAAACCACCCACGCCGTTGTTGGCATTTCCTGTTTGGTTCATCTTAGTAAGGTTAACATTTCCATTGTCAACGATGTGCATGGAAGTGTTACCGAACATTACTGTTCCACCCTTTAAATTTTCTGAATAAGCAAGTGTGTAAGGTCTGATACTTGTTTGTGCAAATGCTGCAGTGGTTAGCAAACCGAGCATTGCTGTTGTGTAAGCAACTTTTTGTGTAAAATTTGTAAGCATTTTCTTGAGTTTTGAGGTTTAGAAAAAGGCTCACAGGAAAAAATGGAGGTTATGTGAATTTTACAAGAGGATAGTGAATACTATAAAAAATCGGAAATCTAAACACGTGAGGACGTAGTCCTGGAGGAATTTCAGTGGTATAGGAAGTAGAAGAGGTAAATGACTCTGTAAAAGTAGAAAAATAAATTTAACATCCAAATGTTTTTGTAGTATTTTTTAAAAAATATTTTTTGAATGCTTTGTAAAATATATCAATAAATCATACTTATGATTTAATAATCAATAGATTAGGTAATAAATGAAATTTGTGTTTTTGTAGTACAAATTCTACAATTTAGATAAAGTTTTCTCCCGGAATTGCAATATTTCCCGGTGAAAAAATGCCTAGGATTTTAACTTTTCTTCAAAGGTTTTAATAAATTTTTCCACTTTTGGCCTTACCACGAACTGGCAATATGGCGCAGATCCGTTCAACAGGAAATAATTCTGGTGATAATCTTCCGCAGGATAAAAAACAGTAAACGGCTCCAGGGTAGTAACAATTGGCCGTGGAAACATTCCCGAACCGTTTAATTGCTCCTTATATTGTTCTGCCACCTGTTTCTGTTGGTCGTTATGGTAGAAAACCACACTACGGTACTGCGTGCCCACATCATTTCCCTGTCGGTTGAGTGTGGTAGGATCATGGGTTTTCCAAAAAACCTCGAGCAGCTCTTCGAAACTGATAATATTAGGATCGTACACAATTTGCAGGCATTCGGCATGGCCGGTAGTGCCGGTGCAAACAGATTTATAATCCGGATTTTTGGTTTCACCGCCGCTGTAGCCGCTGGTTACACTCATAACGCCTTTCAAACGCTGAAATACGGCTTCCGTACACCAGAAACAACCGTTTCCCAGTGTGGCTGTTTCTGTTTTTTGAGATTGATTCATTTCCATTTGATGTATTTACGATTAATTTGCCGGAACGGATCTGATATTGCCGCCAATTTACATTAATATATATATGCGATTAAAATGTTTACTCACTGCTCTGTTAACAATGACCGTGCTATTTTTGTTTGCACAGAATAAATCAGCAAACGTGTCATCAACCAAAACCTTCGTGATTCGCCTGTTGCCAGGTGAAGACCTGAGAAAATCTATCCAGGCTTTTGTAGAAAAGCAGGAGATCAAAGCCGGATGGATCAGCACGGCTGTGGGTAGTTTAACCCGGTACAATATCAGGTTTGCCAATCAACCCGGAGGAAGCACCGGCGATGGCCACTTTGAAATAGTTAGCCTCACCGGAACGCTCTCGGTAAACGGATCGCATATACATGTAAGCGTAAGCGATAGTACGGGCAAAACAACCGGCGGTCATTTGCTGGAAGGCTGTACGGTGTTTACAACAGTTGAGATTGTGATACAAAGCACCAACGAATATGAGTTTAGCCGGGAAAAAGACGGAACCACGCCCTGGGAAGAATTGCAGATAAAGCGGATAACTGATAAATGATTTCCGGGATACGATTTTACGGCTGTTCATAATTTGAGCGGGGATGGCCTTACTCCGGTTGTATCTTTGTGAAAAGCGTTTTTAATGAAATTTTTTCCGGAATCTACCTTATACCAGATCGAGTTTGATAAGATAAAAGAATTGCTCGCCGCTCATGCTAAAACAGAATTTGCCCGGCTGAAGGCAAATAACCTGCGCATTCATACAAAGAAGGAATTCATCGAAAGAGAATTGCAGCAAACCAATGAATACAAATCACTGCAGCAGGCGGGATTGTATTTTCCCAATGATTTCCAGGTAAACATATCGAAGGAAATAAAATTACTCGGCATTCCCGGTGCTTCACTGAGCGGGGAACAGTTTTTACTCATCCGGCGGTTAACCGGGAACACGTCAAATATTTTCAGGTGGTTTGATACAGAACGGAGAACGGCCTACCCGGCGCTTACCCAAGTGATAACCGATCTGTATTATGAGAAAGTGATCCGGGAAATGATTGATGATATCCTCGATGAAACAGGTGTGGTAAAAGACAATGCCAGTGAAGCATTGTTCGCCATACGCCAGAACCTGTTTCGTAAGCGGAACGAATTGAGAAGAGCATTTGACCGCATTGTAAGCAAACTGGCTAAACAAGGTTACCTGGCAGATATTGAAGAAAGTTTCATGAACGGGAGAAGGGTGCTGGCTGTATTTGCCGAACAAAAAAGAATGGTGAAGGGAATTTTACATGGAGAAAGTGATAGTCGCCGTACTAGTTTTATTGAGCCCGAAGAAACAACAGAATTAAACAACCAGGTTTTTTCACTGGAATATGAAGAGTCAAGAGAAGTGTTCAGGATACTGCGTGAGCTTACACAGAAATTAAGCGTGTATGCACCACTGTTAAAAAGCTATTTTGAAGTTGCCGGTGAATTTGATTTCATCAGGGCAAAGGCGAAACTTGCAGAAGATATGAACGGTAGTTACCCCCAGGTGCAGGACAGGGCGCTGGTTAAACTCATCAATGCCTATCATCCCTTACTTTACTTATACAATAAAAAAGCCGGCAAGCCAACGATACCGGTAAACCTGCAGTTAACGGATGAGCACCGGATACTAGTGATCAGTGGTCCGAATGCCGGCGGTAAAACGGTAACCTTAAAAACAATTGCCCTATTGCAGGTGATGATGCAGAGCGGATTGCTGGTTTCGGCTAGTCCAGACAGTGAGATGGGCATTTTTAAACAGATGATGATCCATATCGGCGACACGCAAAGCCTGGAATTTGAACTGAGCACCTATTCATCGCATTTGAAGAACATGAAGCATTTTATGGAAAATGCCAATGGGAAAACTTTATTTTTTATAGATGAACTGGGCAGCGGAAGTGATCCCAACCTGGGCGGTGCATTTGCGGAAGTGATCATGGAAGAACTCGCTTTTAAGCATGCGTTTGGTATTGTAACCACGCATTACCTGAACCTGAAAGTAATGGCCAATAAAGTAAAAGGTATTATCAACGGGGCCATGCAGTTTGACGAAAAGAATTTATTACCCTTATACAAACTACAGGTAGGCCAGCCCGGTAGTTCATATACATTTTCAATTGCTGAGCGGATTGGACTGGATAAAAAACTGATTGCCAGAGCCAGGAAGCTGGTAGATGAAAATCATTTCAGGTTGGATAAGATGCTGAACAGTACTGAACAGGACCTGCAGGCGATAGACAGGGAAAAAGCGAGGTTAGCAATTTTAATAAAGGAGAATGAAGTGCTGAAAAAGCAGATGCAGCAAACGCTGGACAAGGAACAGCACCGTCAGGAAACGGAGAAGCTGAAGTTGCAGAATAAAATATCTGAAGAAAAGATAGCTTACCTGAAAGATATGGAGCGCCGTTTAAAAGCGATGGTGATTGAATGGAGGAAGGCAGAAGACAAAGACGCTGTTGTAAAAACGATACAGGCATTGTTATTTAACCAGAAGGATAAGATGCAGGCCGAAAAGCGCCAAAAGAAAATGAATGAAAAGTTTGAAGAAGTTGGCGGCGAAATTAAGATCGGCGACAAAGTACGGATGCGGCAAAATCGCCAGGTAGGCATAGTAAAAGAACTCCGTGGCAAAAAGGCAATGCTGCAGGTGGGCCTGGTTCCGATAACCGTTGAGTTGAAAGATCTGGTAGTGGTGAGGGATAGGGTGGAAGAGTAAAAGGATTTAGCAGGGTTGTATGGTGTATGACTGTTTTCATTCGGTAAAGCTGTTTACCAAGGAGATTTATTTAATAGAAAAACAATTAAAAAATATCTGATTGTAATCATTCGAATAAAAAAAGTTGCAAAGGAATGCCACGGCGTTTTCGTTGTTTGTAACTTATGCTCAATATTTTTTAAATTAAAATTCCCAAATTTACCAACACCAAAAAGATCAATAATATGTTCCATCTGTCAGCAATCAAAGAAGCACATGCAAAAGTAAAAAGCGGAGCAGATTTTCCGGCGTATGTAGGGGACCTGTATAAGTTGGGCGTAAAGAAATATGATACGTTTGTGGCAGACGGGCACACCGTTTATGTCGGGGATAATGATTACCAGGTTACCTCAGCTCCTGTTTATGCCACTTTACATATATCAGGCACCAGTGATGCAGAAAAATTCAATGTTTATTTAAGGGATCACCAAAGCGGTTTGACTGATTATCCCACTTTTTGCAAACAGGCTGCAGAAACAGGTGTAGAAAAATGGACGGTTGATATGATTGAAATGACTTGTACCTATTACGACAGATCAAATAGCACAATGTTGGAAGAACAGATTCCAACAACGTAAACGGATTGTACCATTTCAATAAATAGTTAAAGAAAGTTTTCGTCTGATCTTTGGATTTTGTTTCAATCATCGTAAACAGGGTTCACTAATGAAGCGCTTAATTACCATTGGTTTTTTCTTTTTGGTAATTCAATATTCTTTCTCACAAAGAATGCTGAATATACATGCTGTTAAAGAAATTTCCACAGGTGAAATTACTGAGGTTGAATTCAACAATCTTAAACAACTATTGTCTGATCTTTCAAAATTACCTGTTAAGGATACCCTATTCATTAAGTATGATTTTAACAGGGAAACCTGCTGGGATATGACCGATCAAAAAGACGATGTATACATACGGGATATGATTCAGTTTGCTCAACAAAGGGTACAGGAAACTTCCATTAAAAGACCTGGCGTTTCTATTTTCAGGTTACGGGAGAAAGGGAACAGCATAAATAAATTAATTTCCCGGGATGGATCCATTTTAATTGATATTCATAAAAAAATTTTTCATTTGCTGTTTAAAAAAAGAAGTTTGTGTGGTAGCTCAATAATAATATTGCCCGACAGAAGATTTATTCTTTTACGATCTGATCCACACATGGAAGTACTTAATTTTACGAGCGCCGATATAGAAAAGGAGTTTGTAAAATAATAGGAAAGGCTGGTTGTATGGATATAGCATTGTGCCATTGAATATTTATTAAATAGAGCCGTTACCCAATTAAAGCTTTTAAGGATAAATAAAAACTGATACTTCATTCATTTACTTAAACTAAAAAGTTATGTTTATCGGTCACTTTGGATTAGGACTCGCCTCTAAAAAAGCAGATCCATTTCCTTCACTGGCAGTAATGTTCATTGCGGTTCAGTTCCTCGATTTGTTATGGCCGGTTTTTTGCCTGTTGGGTATAGAGCGTTTTGAAATTGATAAAGGAAACACTGCATTAACGCCGATTAATTTTTCGTATTATCCCTATTCACATAGTCTATTGATGGCCGTTATATGGGGCATCGTGTTTGGCTTTATTTATTATTTATTTACCAAAAGAAAATCATCTGCTATTTTCCTCGCTATACTAGTTTTAAGTCACTGGGTATTGGATCTACTGGTTCACCGGCCTGACCTGCCGCTTACGCCGTTCAATAATTATACGGTTGGTTTCGGATTGTGGAATGCACCGGTAATTGAGATGATACTTGAGCTTGGCTTATTTATAGGAGGCAGTATTTTATATTATACTTCGGTTAAACCCAAAAGAAAAATCTCCTATTGGCTATTGATCGTTTTCTTTATATTGATTCACCTGGCAAATGTATTCGGGCCTCCTCCACCTTCTGTAAATGCGGTTGCCTGGGCTGGAAACTTGATGTGGATATTTATTGTTTGGGCCTGGTGGATAGAAAGAAAAAAGAATTGATTTTTTTCTTTGCGCTGAATTAATTGAAAATGTTACATTGGCTCGATGGGCACGAACCAATGTATTTTACGAAGTAAGGTCTGCTGGTAAAAATTATTACTTAACTATTCGGCAGCGGGTTCCCACAACTGAATTTTATTTCCTTCCGGATCCAGGATGTGAATGAACTTGCCATAATCGTAACTGGCTATAGAATCGAGAATGGTAACATTTTCTTTTTTCAGTTCCTCAACCAATGCTTCCAGGTTCTCAACGCGGTAATTGATCATAAAATCTTTTGCAGAAGGTTCATACATTTTTGCAGCTTCGGTATTTACGTTCCACTGCGTTAATCCTTTTTTGCTATTGTCTTCTGCGTCACGCCATTCAAAACTTGCACCATAAGGTCCGGCATCTAATCCCAGGTGTTTGTTGTACCATTCTTTTATTTGATTCGGATCTTTGCATTTGAAAAAGATTCCGCCGATGCCTGTTACTTTTTTCATGATAGATGAATTGATTTTTGTTTTTCGAAATACGATTCATAAAATTAATAAAGTAAGTATTCGTTTCCAATGTACATGTAACTTATTTTATCTGGAAGGTATTCGTTTAATGATGTTGATGTAAACATGGCGTGTGGTGTGTTTGTATAATTCATGAACATAAAAGGGTGCTTTTAATGGCCGATTCGTTTGATACATTAAATTGATGTTGTAAAATAAAACTGAGCTGTTATGAAAAATTTCTGACAGTATCAACAATGAAAAAATGTACATCAAACGTCAAAAAAATGGCAGGTTAATAGTTTGCTTACTAGTAACCAATACGGCGATGGTTAATTGCTTTTAATAGCTCCAGTTATGATAAATAATATAGCCATTTGGCAAGACTGTACCACGAGGATTGTGCGTTTATAAATGGGGAAAATGATTGTTTGAGCGTTTTTATATGTAGTGTATTCTTTCAGAATATTTATCTGGTTTTGAAGGAAATGCAGTCTGGGAGCGGCTTTTATAATTCATAATAATTTTTGTACAGAAATATTTCAGAAAAATTTTGCATTAAATATTTCTCCCCTTACTTTTGCCGCGGAGAGATGGCAGAGCGGTCGAATGCGGCGGTCTTGAAAACCGTTGACTGTCACAGGTCCGGGGGTTCGAATCCCTCTCTCTCCGCAGAAAGCATAGCTCCGGTTACGGGGCTTTTTCTT